>CBFDBQ010000032.1:0-25274 GCA_965603095.1 uncultured Thalassospiraceae bacterium
ATTGCGGGTTGTACGCGGTAATAATTAAAATCGGAATGAAGGCCACAAAAACGTAAATCATAACAAAAACGGCTCTAGGCAACAAAAACCCCCAACTTTTAAAATTCCGCTTCTTTTGGCGGAACATGCAAACAAAACATGGTACAAACTTACTTTGGCACAATAGGGCCAAACAACCCTTTTGCCTATTATTTCAGGACTTTATGTCAAAAATGGTTAACTCATTCCAAATCGTTCAAGAATTCTCTCAAAATCGTTCCAAGTGGCGAAAATCATCAACATAAAGACTAAAATCATGCCAAACCTAAACCCATATTCCTGTATTCGTTGACTGAGGGGTTTGCCCCTAAGTGCCTCAAATATATAGTATACAAGGTGCCCACCATCGAGCATGGGGACCGGGAAAAGGTTAATAAGACCCAGATTTATGCTCAAGGCCGCCATGAACGTGAGTATTGTAATAGCGCCGTTTTGTACAGCCTCGCCGGAATATTGGGCTATTGAAATAACCCCCCCCAACTCTTTGGCGCTACGCTCGCCCGATATCATTTCCCCAACCACGCCAAGTATGCGTGCGCTAATCATGTATGTTTGCTTTATCCCTACCCATACTGCTGTAAGTGGGTCAGTGCGAACCTGCTCAACAAATTCTGGATGCGGCCTAACACCAAGCAACCCCCGAGATTCTACCTCTTCATGGACGTTATTATTTTCTACTTCGCCCGTGTGTTTTTCTTTATCGTCGTCCTCATCTTCTTCATCTTCATCTTCTTCAATGCCCAGCCTTTGGCCAAATTCCTTCATGGACACGGTTCTTGGTATTGCCTTAATAGAAAGCACCTTTTGATTGCGTTCGATGGTAAAAATCATCTGATTATTAGCGTTTACCGCCACAATCTGGCTCAACTCCTCAAACCACTGGATTGGATTTCCATTTATGGCGATTACAGCATCGCCGACCATAAATCCTGATTGCTCAGCAGCACTATCGTCCATCACCTCGCCAATAACGGCGTATGGCTTGGGCAGACCCAAAGCCGCGCTCATAAACGCAAAAAGGACGATGGCAAAGAGGAAATTGGCCAGAGGACCAGCCGAAACTATGGCAACTCTTTTGGAAAGTGGCTTGTGATGAAAGGATACTTTTTTTTCCTCATCAGTCATGGGCCTATCGTCGGTGTCGTCAACTCCGGTAACGATATCGCCCTCGCCAAACATTTTGACATATCCGCCCAAGGGAACCGCAGAAATGCGCCATCTTGTGCCATAGCGATCTTCAAAACCGTACAGTTCACCACCGAAACCGATGGAAAAGACCTCGACCTTTACACCCGCCCAGCGGGCAACTAAAAAATGGCCTAATTCGTGAACAAAAATTAGTACCGAAAGAACCAGCAGGAAGGGGATTGCATATTCCCAGATAAAACTAAATAATTCCATGAAATCAACTTATTATTGTTATTAATTAATCTTGTTCATTAAGTATTAATGAGGCTGATAGCTACATTTCTTGCCTCATCATCGACGGCCAAAACATCATCAAGGCTACCCATAGCGCTTGCATCTACCTGCTCAAGAACTCTTTCGACAATCCCTGCTATTTGTAAAAAACCAATACCGCCTCGAAGAAAGGCCTCAACCGCTATTTCATTAGCTGCGTTAAGGATTGTGGGCGCACTTCCGCCAGTTTGCAAGGCTTGGCGTGCAAGCCTAAGGGCCGGGAATCTCTCTTCATCGGGGGTTTCAAAATCCAACCTACCTACGTCAGCCAGAGATAGCTTTTCTGAAGGTGCCGCCATTCTGCCGGGCCAGGCAAGGGCGTAGGCTATGGGTGTTCGCATATCAGGTGTACCCATTTGCGCCAGAACCGAGCCATCAATGTACGAAACAAGGCTGTGCACAACCGATTGCGGGTGTACCAATACATCAATTTCCTCAAGTGCCACCGGAAACAAATGAAAGGCCTCTATTATTTCAAGACCCTTGTTCATCATGGTGGCTGAATCGATGGATATTTTGGCGCCCATATCCCAGTTTGGGTGATTTAGGGCGCGTTCGGGCGTAACGTTTTCCATTTCAGCGAGGCTAAATTCACGAAATGGCCCACCAGAGGCGGTTAAGGTTATGCCAGAAACGCTTTTAGGGTTATCAAAATCAAATACCTGAAATATTGCGCTATGCTCTGAATCGACAGGAATGAGCGTTGCGCCGTTTTTGCTTACTTCAGCTAAAAGTAACTCACCTGCTGAAACAAGGCATTCCTTGTTGGCCAACGCCACCATAGCTCCATTTTTAGCAGCTTCCATGGTTGGTTTTAGCCCTGCCGCCCCAACAATTGCCGCAACAACCACATCAGATGGCCTTGTCCCTGCCTCAACCAGCGCGTTTTCTCCTGCGGCGGATTCAATTTTTGTTCCTGAAAGTGCATTTTTTAAATCATCATACGCGCTCTCATCGTTAATAACCGCGATAGATGCATCTAACTTGATGGCTTGTTCGGCCAACAGCTTCCAGTTGCTTCCGGCTGTCAATGCTTCAACCGTGAATGCGTCTCGGTTTCTTTCAAGCAGGTCAACTGTGTTGCAACCTATGGAACCGGTTGAGCCAAGCACGCTAACGCTGCGAGGGCTGGTTTGGGTGTTTTTAAGTGGTGCTTGCGCTAAGGCCATTAAATAACGCTCCCAGTGAAAGTAAAATTTAAAAGAACCAATGCGATTGAAGCCGACATCAGACCATCAACCCGGTCAAATAACCCGCCGTGACCGGGGATTACGTTTCCTGAATCCTTAACCCCAAAACGACGCTTTACCATGCTTTCAAACAGATCGCCCAATTGTGAAACAACTGAAATTCCTGCGGTTATACCTATGATAATCATGGAGTTTGGCAATTCTTGTTGCTGGCCAAAAAATATCGGAACGTAAAACCCGGCAATAATTGCAAGCACAACCCCGCCAACAAAACCCGACCATGTTTTGTTGGGGCTAATGGATGGTGCCAATTTTGGCCCGCCCAAGGTCATCCCAAAAAGATAGCCGCCAATATCGGTTGACCAAACTACTGCAAGCAACCAAACAAAATGGAAAAGGCCCTGCTCGCTTCCTTCACGCAACCACCAAAGAGCAAATACTGCTGCGCCTATATAAATACCGCCGAGCATTATCCATATTTGGTTACGACCAACCATCTTTGTCCATTCATAAACCAATATAATGGCGGCAAGAGTTACCATTAATTCAAAGACAATGCCGCCAGTAAAAACCACCCACAAAACCATGGGGGCAAGAACAACTGCGGAAATAATCCGAAGAACGATTGTATTTTTTGTTTTTTCAGCCACGAACCTTGCCATACCTACGATCACGCGCACCAAACTCGGTAAGCGCGGCATTAAAATCCTCAGCCGAAAAATCAGGCCATAAAGTGTCTATAAAAATAAACTCTGAATAAGCGGTCTGCCATAAAAGAAAATTGCTTATTCGCTTTTCGCCTGATGTTCGTATCAAAACGTCAGGGTCGGGAATGTCGGATGTTTCCAAAAACTCAGGAAACATATTTTCATTAATTTCCGAAATATCAATATCGCCACCCTTGGCCTTTATGGCGATTGATTTAGCGGCTTCGACTATTTCTGCGCGACCGCCATAGGAAAGTGCGATAACCAACGTTATTTTTTTATTTTCCTTGGTTCTGTCTTCGGCGCCGGAAATAAGCTCCTGTATATCTCCCGGCAAAAGCTGACGGTTGCCAATTACCCTAAGGCACACACCGTCTTTTTCCAGCGATTTAACCTCACGCTTAAGATAAAACCGCAACAGACCCATAAGGTCCGTAACCTCTTCATCGGGGCGGCTCCAATTTTCAGATGAAAACCCAAATAATGTAAGATAAGAAACTCCAGCATCGGCTGCCGCACGAACTGCCTTGCGGGCGGCCTCTGCGCCCCGTTGATGTCCAACACTGCGTGGAAGGCCACGAGCTTTCGCCCAGCGGCCATTACCATCCATAATAATGGCAACATGAACCGGGCAAGACTCGCCTAGCCTTTGTTCGTTTGGCTCTTGTTTGCTTAAATTAGCGGATGATTCTGGTTTTGCGGACATCTGGGTTAAGACCTTCACCTAAACCTGCATTATATCTTTTTCTTTTTGCGCCAAGGTATCGTCAATTTTTTTAATAAAATCATCGGTCAATTTTTGAATTTCATCTGAATACTGGTGTTGAGCATCTTCTGAAATGTGGTTATCTTTTTCCATTTTTTTCAGCTCATCCATTCCATGACGGCGAACATTACGAACTGAAACTCGGGCTTCTTCGGTATATTTGCCAGCAATTTTAGCAAGCTCGGTACGACGTTCTTCGTTTAGCGGGGGGATTGGAATACGTATTAACTGTCCATCAACAGCTGGATTAAGGCCAAGGCCGGAATCGATAATCGCTTTTTCAACCGATTTAACCATTCCCTTGTCCCAAACCTGAACTGAAATCATTCTTGCTTCGGGAACACTTACCGAACCAACTTGATTTAGCGGCATATCCGAGCCGTAGGCATTTACAGCAACCGTATCAAGCAAGCTAATGGAAGCACGACCAGTTCTTAGTCCTGAAAATTCCTTGTGTAATACTTCGACCGCGCCTTCCATGCGCCTGCCAATGTCATCTTTCAGTCCTTTTATGTCAGCTTCAGCCACTTTTCCGATTCCTTCCAAAAAAATCACTCAACAATTGTAAATGTTCCGTTGCCATTAACTACATCTGCAAATGCACCGGAATTTTTTAGTGAGAACACCAAAATTGGTAAGTCATTATCACGTGCCAAGGCAATGGCCGATGTATCCATTACACGAAGATTTTGCGATAACACTTCTTGATAGCTAAGTTTTTCATAGCGTTTGGCGTCCGGGTTTGTTTTAGGATCATCCGAATAAACACCATCAACCTGCGTGCCTTTAATTAACGCATCACATCCCATTTCAGTTGCGCGCAAGGCGGCGGCGGTATCTGTGGTAAAAAATGGGTTTCCGGTTCCAGCGGCAAAAATAACCACTCGGCCTTTTTCAAGGTGCCTTATGGCGCGTCTGCGAATGAATTGTTCACACACCATATCCATTGGAATTGCTGACTGAACCCGGGTATGCACGCCTATGGACTCAAGTGCGCTTTGCATGGCGATGGCGTTCATAACGGTGGCAAGCATCCCCATGTAATCGGCTGATGTGCGTTCTATATTTCCGGCGGCAGAAACACCCCTGAAGATATTGCCAGCACCTATTACCAGCGCCAACTCAATCCCCATGTCATGGACTGATTTAATTTCCATGGCTATACGCTCAACAGTTGGAGCATCAAGACCAAATGCCTTGTCACCCATAAGCCCTTCGCCGGAAAGCTTTAGCAGAACACGCTTGTATTTGACTGGCTTTGCCATATTCACCCCTGTTTTGCCCCTCACGCTATGATTCTATGTGAGACAATAGCCTATTACATGCCTATTAGACCTTTAAAAAAGGGGCAGAACCAATTAAGGAACTGCCCCTGATTTTTTAGACCTATCAGCCGCCAACCGCGGCGGCTACCTCTGCGGCAAAGTCTTCTTCTTTTTTCTCGATGCCTTCACCAAGGCCGAAACGGGTGAAAGACTTAATTGCCAAGCCATCACCAGCGGCTTCAACCGCCTTTCCTACCTTGCTTTCGCCATCAATAACGAAAGTCTGCTCCAAAAGGCAGACTTCTTCGTAAAACTTGCGAATACGACCTTCGATCATTTTTTCAATGATGTTTTCAGGTTTGCCTGATTCCCGTGCCTGCTCGGTCAAAACGGTCTTTTCCCGCTCAACAATTGCTGGGTCTAGGTCATCTTGGCTTAAAGATTGTGGATTGGTGGCAGCGATGTGCATTGCAACCTGTTTACCGATAGCATCAGCGGGCGATGTATCGGCGCCTGATACGGCAACAAGAACGCCAATTTTTCCAAGTCCGGGGGCGATTGCGCCATGGACGTAGCTGGAAATAACACCGCCATCAATGGTTTCAAGACTAACCCGGCGAATATTCATATTTTCACCAATGGTGGAGATTAGCTGGGTAAGCTCTTCGGCCACGGTGCGCCCGGTGCCCGGGTAATCCGTAGCGTTCAGGCTGTCTATGTCGTTTCCACCCTTAAGCGCAAGCTCGGCCAAAGTTTTAACAAACTGCTGAAAGGTTTCGTTGCGCGAAACGAAGTCAGTTTCCGAATTTACCTCAACCACAGCGCCCTTATTGCCATCGGTGGCAACGCCAACAAGGCCTTCGGATGCAATTCGCCCAGACTTTTTAGCAGCTGACGCTAGGCCTTTGGTACGTAGCCAGTCTTGCGCCGCATTAATATCGCCATCATTTTCAGAAAGCGCCTTCTTGCAATCCATCATTCCGGCGCCGGATGTTTCGCGCAGTTCTTTGACTAACGCTGCAGTAATTTCTGCCATTTTTCTTAAACCTCATTCATAAGGTAATAATGTAACGTATTGAAAATACGCTAATTATTTAAATTAAAATTATTCCGATTAGCTAGCCGTAACCTCAGCTACAGCTGCAGCCGGAGCCTCAACCTTAACTTCTGCCGGGGCTGCTTCTGCCGGGGCTGCTTCTGCTGGAGCAGGAGTTGGTATAACTTCCGCCACAGGTTCAGCCGCCGCACCCGCATCACCACCACGCCCTGCTACTTCGCTTTGGATACCGTCAAGAACGGAACCAGAAATAAGGTCGCAATAGGTAGAAATAGCGCGGATAGCATCATCATTACCGGGAATTGGGTAATCAATGCCTGCAGGGTTGGAATTAGAATCAATCACGCCAACAACAGGAATGCCAAGCTTTACAGCTTCGGCAACGGCCGTTTCTTCTTTGTTGGTGTCGATGATAACAAGGATATCAGGCACGCCGCCCATGTCCTTGATGCCGCCAAGGGCCAAATCCAGCTTGGTGTGTTCGCGAGTAAGCTGGAGAAGCTCCTTTTTGGTAAGGCCGGCAGTTTTTTCGGCGCTATCAAAAATAGCTTCCAGTTCGCGCAAACGCTTGATGGAGCCTGAAATTGTCTGCCAGTTGGTTAGCATTCCGCCCAACCAACGATGGTTTACATAATACTGACCGCATGATTTAGCGGCTTCAGCGACTTTTTCCTGGGCTTGACGCTTGGTGCCAACAAAAAGTACGCGTCCGCCACGGGCGGCAACTTCGCGTACTGCTTCCATGGCGCGGCTCAACAGAGGAACCGTTTGACCAAGGTCTATGATGTGGATTTTGTTGCGGTCACCAAATAGAAATGGTGCCATTTTCGGGTTCCAGCGACGGGTGCTGTGTCCGAAGTGAACGCCTGCTTCAAGCAATTGGCGCATTGTAAATGAGGGAAGAGCCATCTTCCTGGTATCCTTTTTCCGGTTTAAACGTCCACGAACTGCTGTTTTCTATGGAAAACACCGGAGCGGTTCCTGGCGAATTTGCGCCGGGGCCGCAAAGCCCGTGTGTGAATTCGCCCTTCACTAATGAAGAGCGTGGGCGATATTTAGACCGGAAAAGGCCTGCTGGCAAGGGAAAAAGCTGATAAAGCCAGCAAAAATGGCTAAATCAATAAAAATCTACCTCCACCAGCTTTTACTGCTTTCCTTGCTTGATTTACCGCCTGATTTTTGACAATTACCCTTGGCAGGTGTGGATTGTTGGCCTGATTGCATAATTGACTGACTATCGGCTGTATTGCTCATTTGAAGCACCGATCTTGTGCTGTCAAACGTGCTGGCAAGGGCAATTCCTGTGGGTGGCAATACTATTAGCAGTGAGCCAGAAATAAATGACAATATGACGGCGTATTCAATGGCCGTAACACCACGTTCATCACCATTAAACTGTTTGATTTTGCTGAATAAATTACGTTTCATTAAAAACCTCCTAGACCCTAAGGGATCTTTATCTGGTTTAATTTATGAAACAATTATAATTCATCCACCAATTATCTTCTGTGATGGACATCATGAATACTATTGTATGATTTACCGAGAACTATATTTCTTGAACCTCGGCAATGCCCGGAAGAGACCTAACGGCATAAAGCAGCTCAGGCGTTACCCGAACCCCGCCCTTTAGCGCAATTATTACCTCACGTGCCGGGGGAATGCGGGCGATTATGCCGACCCTGCCCCTGCCCTGAGCGGACCCGGCCAAAACCTCTTTCAGGCCATCAAGACCCTTGTCGTTATCGACAATTATGTTCAGGCCAGCGGCTGTTTGCGATGCGACCTCGTCCAGCGGTTTTAATGACTGGGCCGAAAGACGAAGGGTTTCACCCTCAAACTGGGCATTGGCACGAATGAAAAGCGATTGCCCCGGTTCCAGCACACCTTGGGCGGCAGCAAGTTGGTCAGAAAACACCACCGTTTCGAATGCGCCGCTGGTGTCTGAAAACTGAACAAAGGCATAGCGGTTACCCTTGGCCGAGATGCGTTCTTTTTTTGAAATTACCGTTCCGGCCATGCTGACAATACCGGAGCGTCCGTTTTCCATGATGTCGGTAAAACGTTGGGCCTCAAGCCGTTTTAAGCTTTTGGTGTAAGAATCGAGCGGATGCGCGGAAAGATAAAACCCAAGGGCATCAAATTCTTCTTTTAATTTATCCATGGGTGAAAAATCTGGAATATCGGGCAGACGTATTCCGGGATCGGATGCATCGTCGCCACCAAATAAACCTATTTGCCCACTTTCGCGTTCATGTTGGGCGGCCTGCGCCGTGCCCAATACGGTTTCAAGGGAACTAAACAACTGGCGACGGTTAGGAACCAATGCATCAAAACTGCCAGAACGGATAAGGTTTTCCATCTGGCGTTTATTTACCTGATGGGCATCAACCCTTTTGGCAAAATCGGATATGTCTTTGAATGGCCCATTTTCATTTCGTTCCGCCACCAATGCTTCCATTGCACCTTCGCCAACGTTTTTTAATGCCGCAAGGGCATAACGAACGGAAACAGCCTTGCCATTATCATCGCGCTCGACCTTAAAGGTTGCTTCCGAACGGTTGATGTCGGGCGCCAGCAAATCGATGCCCATTCTTTCCAATTCTTGACGATAGGCATTTAATTTATCGGTATTGCCCAAATCTAACGTCATGGAAGCGGCCATGAATTCAACCGGGAAATTAGCTTTCATGTACCCGGTTTGATATGCCACAAGCGCATAAGCGGCGGCATGTGATTTATTAAAACCATAGCCGGCAAATTTATTTACCTGATCAAATATCTGATTAGATTTTGCTTTATCAACGCCACGGGCTTTTGCGCCTTCAACAAAAGTTGCGCGTTGCTCATCCATTTCAGATTGAATTTTTTTACCCATGGCACGGCGCAGTAAATCAGCACTTCCCAATGAATAGCCGGAAAGTTCCTGTGCAATTTGCATGACCTGCTCTTGGTAAATCATAATGCCAAAAGTTTCTTTTAGAATTGGTTCCAGCGTTGGATACAGATAATCTGGTTCTTCTTCGCCATGTTTACGTTTAATATAGCTAGGAATGTTTTCCATGGGGCCGGGACGATAAAGCGCCACCACAGCAATAATGTCTTCAAATTTATCGGCGCGCAGTTGGCGCAGAACATCTTTCATGCCCGCACTTTCCAATTGGAACACGCCTTGGGTTTCGGCCCGACCAAACATTTCAAACGTTTTTGCGTCATCAAGGGGAATGGTTAAAAGGTCAACCTCAACCCCGCCATCGGCAACATGCTTTATAGCGGTTGAAAGAACGGTCAATGTTTTAAGGCCAAGGAAATCAAACTTTACCAGACCCGCTAGCTCAACATATTTCATGTTAAATCCGGTTACCGGCATATCGGAGCGTGGGTCGCGATAAACCGGAACAAGGTCGCTTAGTGGCCTATCACCAATAACCACACCTGCGGCATGGGTTGAGGCATGGCGATAAAGCCCCTCTAGCTGTTTGGCGATATCAACCAGATGTTTTACCTCTGGTTCGTCGCGTATCATTTCGCGAATTTGTGGTTCTGAATTAATGGCTTCAGGCAAAGTCATCGGGGCGGCTGGATTATTGGGGACCATCTTGCAAATACGGTCAACCTGACCATAAGGCATTTCCAAAACGCGCCCAACATCGCGCAGCACCGCGCGGGCTTGTAATTTACCAAAGGTAATAATTTGCGCCACATGGTCGCGGCCATATTTTTCCTGCACGTAGCGAATGACTTCGTCACGTCTTTCTTGGCAGAAATCAATATCAAAATCTGGCATGGAAACACGTTCGGGATTGAGGAAGCGTTCAAACAGCAGGCCCCAGCGAAGCGGATCAAGATCGGTAACCAAAAGCGCCCAAGCCACAACCGAACCAGCACCCGAACCACGACCCGGGCCAACAGGTATGTTGTGCGATTTTGCCCATTTAATAAAATCTGAAACTATAAGAAAATATCCGGAAAAACCCATTTCAATAATTACATCAAGTTCGTAATCGAGCCTTTCGCGATATGGTTTTTCTGCTTTTTTACGAGCACCATCGTCCATATCTTTCGTAAATACCTGAACGCGCAAACGCTCATCTAGGCCAACGTGGGCCTGCTTCCTTAGTTCGTCTTCTTCGTTTAATCCCTCACCACAATCATAGGGAGGTAAAATTGGGTCAATTTTTGGGACCATGAAAGCACATCTTTTGGCAATTACTATTGTGTTTGCTATGGCCTCTGGACCATCTGCAAAAAGCGCGGTCATTTCATCTGCGCTTTTAAAGTAATGCTCAACACTTAAACGGCGCCGTTCTTCCATTGAGACATAGGCACCTGCGGCTACGCAAATAAGCGCATCTTGGGCATCAAACATTTCCCTATTTGCAAAAAATACTTCATTGGTAGCAACCATTGGAAGGTCTAGCTCATAAGCCAGATCAATCATTCGCCCTTCGATGGCGTTTTCATCTCTTAGACCGTGGCGTTGCAATTCAACATAAATATTATTAGGAAAAATACTTGCCAGATTTTCCAGCATTTGTTTGGCATCATCGTTTTGCCCATCAAGCAAAAGCCTGCCAACTGGTCCCTTTACCCCGCCAGTTAAAAGAATAAGCCCAGCGGAATGATTTTTTAAATCATCAATTGAAACCTTGGGGTCTTCGGCGTCGTCACTTTCAAGGTATGCGCGACTAAATAGTTTCAACAAATTTCGATAGCCAGCATCATTTTGTACCAACAAAACAATTTGGTCGGGATCGGGTTCACGCAAGTTTTTTGCCTGTGGCTGTTTAGCATCGGTGCGCTCAAGCGATAATTGGCAACCAATTATCGGCTGAACACCCTTTTCAGCGGCAGCAAAAGAAAATTCAAGGGCTCCGAATAGATTGTTGGTATCGGTTACCGCAATGCCCGGCATCTTGCCATCAGCGCAAAGCGATACAATATCCTTTGGCTGGATTGCGCCTTCAAGTAATGAATAGGCAGAATGAACCCGAAGGTGAACAAATTCTGCGTGTGATGCGGCCTTGGACATTTAAACAGAATTCCATACCCGGTGCCCATAGGCTAGTGGATGGATTAATTCTTTTGGATATTTTATCCACAATTTGGGGGCTAATCTTCGGTCAGGTGGCCACCTTCAAGGCGGACTATTCTATCCATTTTACCAGCCAGTTCCGCGTTATGAGTAGCAATTATGGCGGTTAATCCGGCCCCACGGGCAAGGCCCAATAGCATTTTAAATACCTCGCCCGCTGTTTCGGGATCAAGGTTGCCGGTTGGTTCATCCGCCAATAATAAATCAGGCGCATTGGCCAGTGCGCGGGCAATAGCAACCCGCTGTTGTTCGCCCCCAGAAAGTCGGGCTGGACGATGAGTAGACCTATCGCTTAGGCCCAACATTTCTAATAATTGATCGGCACGAACCCCGGCATCACTTTTTTTCATTCCGGCAATGATTTGTGGGATAATTATATTTTCCCGAGCCGAAAATTCGGGCAACAAATGATGGTATTGATAAACAAAACCAAGGTGCTGACGGCGCAGTTCGGTTTGGCGGTCATCTTTTAACCCGTTACATTGTTCGCCATTTATAAAGATATCGCCATCATCGGGCCTTTCTAGCAACCCTGCAATATGCAAAAGCGTTGATTTGCCCGAACCAGACGGCCCAACCAGCGCAACAATCTCTCCTTGTTTGATAGAAAGATTTGCATCATTCAACACATGCAATTCAGATCGCCCTTGGCGAAAAACACGATTAATTCCTTTTAATTCTAGGACTGGTAATTCTAGCACCGGACTACTCATATCGAAGCGCCTCTGCCGGATCGGTTCTGGCGGCACGCCATGACGGATATATGGTTGCAAAAAGCGACAGCCCTAACCCCATAGATACAACGGCCATAACTTCAACCGGATCAATTTTTGCAGGCAACTGTGTAAGGAAATATATTTCAGCGGCAAACAGTTCGGTTCCGGTAAGGGACTGTATGGTTTGGCGAATTGTTTCTATGTTGGTTGAAACCCATAACCCCAACATGGTTCCAGAAAATGTTCCGATAACTCCGATAGAGGCACCTGCCAGAAAAAATACACGCATTATCATGCCACGAGTTGCCCCCATGGTGCGCAAAATAGCAATGTCACTACCCTTGTCCTTAACCAGCATTATCATGGAGGAGATAATATTAAACGCCGCTACAACTATAATAAGAGTAAGTATTAAAAACATAACATTGCGTTCAACCTGAATGGCGTTAAAGAAGCTTGAATTAGCTTGTTGCCAATCATGAACCCGAGCCTTGACGCCAATTGCTTTTCGTATTTCATGACCAATTGGCTTTGTTTCGTCGGGATCATTAACAAAAACTTCTAAATTAGTCACCGCATCAGGTTTTGAAAAATAAACCTGAGCCGCATGAAGCGGCATAAAGATAAACCCTGAATCGTATTCAAACATTCCCACCTTGAAAATTGCCACCACCTTAAAGGCGCGCATTCTGGGAACCGTTCCAAATGCTGTGGCGTGGCCCTGGGGCGAAATAAGGGTTACCTTTTCACCAACAAAAAGGCCTAATCGTTTGGCAAGTTCTGCACCAATGATAACGCTGTCATCTGGCCCAAATGCATCAAGCGAACCATATTCAATATTATCAGAAATTATTTTCCTTTTTTGAATATCGCTTGAACGCAACGCCCGAACAACCGCACCACGCGATGTGCTGCCGACAGATGCCATTACTTGGCCCTCTATCATTGGGGTAACACTTATAACACCGGGAACACCACGAACAATATCAGCTTGGGCGTCAAAATCAGTCATCACCCGTGATTGGTTATAAACACTGACATGTCCGTTAAGGCCAAGAATTCGGCTCATTAATTCAGCCCGAAAGCCGTTCATTACCGCCATTACAATAATAAGCGTAGAAACCCCCAAGGCTATACCCAGCAGGGAAAACCACGCAATTATGGAAACAAATCCTTCTTGCCGACGCGCCCTAAGATAGCGCATGGCCAACATCCATTCAAAAGCGGAGAACATATTTTCGGGCAGCCTTTCTGACTTAAAAGAATCGATGATGAACTCTAGGCGATGGCTTCATCTGTGGCAACGTGACGTAATAAGTGACGTAATAATGTGGCAATATTAAGCGCCCCCCCTACCCCCAGACCTTTGGCTATATCTTTGGATTGTTTTCGTAAATTGCCTGATCTGCTTTCATCCATGGTGGTTTTTTGGAAGCTATCTTTTTATATATTGGGCATTTTTTAGAATGCGCACCGGGAAGGTATCCTGTACTCATTAAAAATTCATTGACCACCTCCGGCCCGGTGAATGAAAAATTTTTGCGAAAAAGCTTTACCCATTCTTTGTGCGGTAATGGATGATTAACCGATAGCCATTTTACAAACCCACCGTTGGTTTCACGCATTTCTATTATGACTTTGGCATTATTAATAATTGCCTCAACTTTTAGCCGATTACGAATTATACCGGGGTCTTTCAAAAGTCGGTTAATTTCACGTTTTTTATATGCCGCAACCATATCAACATTAAAACTATCAAATGCTTCAAACGTGGTTGGTCTTTTTTTTAATACTATTTCCCATGAAAGACCTGCTTGAAAAATTTCCAATGCTAATAATTCAAGTAGTTGGCTTTCATTTTTTCCGGGGAAACCATATTCCCTATCGTGGTATTTGCCATGTATGAGGTGACCGGGGGCCGTATCACAATAAGATGACATCACCACATGCCTTTGCGCATCATAAAAATAACCGTCATCATTCCCCCCTCAATCGTAACAAGAATCAAAAGTATAATTCCGATCCATATTGCCCATTTGAGATTAATTTTCATCTTGCGTTCATTTAACGGCAAATTATGCAGGCGAACATTTTTATCACTTACATCAATAGCTTCTTCTTCGAAGCTCTCATGCTGTAGCTTGGCGTCGTTCATTTTTCTTCGAGCTCAATAAGGGTAGAGAAAAAATCTTTTGGGTGTAAAAACAAAACGGGCTTCCCATGGGCACCGATTTTAGGTTCACTACTGCCAAGTATCCGCACACCTTCGCTTTTTAACTTTTCAGAGGCGGTGGCAATGTCGTCTACCTCTAGACAAATGTGGTGTATTCCGCCTTCGGGATTGCGTTCAAGAAATTTTGCAATGGGTGAATTTTCGCCCAGCGGTTCAAGTAATTCTATCTTGGCATTTTCAAGTTCAATAAAAACTACGCTAACGCCGTGTTCCGGCTGTTGGGTTGGCTCAGAGACAGCCGCGCCCAAACGTTCGCGGTACTGGTTGGCGGCTTTGGCAATATCTGGAACCGCTATGGCAATATGATTTAAGCTTTTAATCATGTTCTTAATTTACCCGAAAAATAACATAAATTAAATCACAACTAACTACATCCTAGTAAGATGTACCTTGGTAATGGCATTTTTATCAAGATTACCACGGAAATACCGCCTAACCGCAATACGAATGGCTTCTGATACCTGATCATCATCCAAAAGCGCTTTGCGGCTAAGTTTTGCCAACGCCGTATGGGCGGCTTCAATAGCGCCCTGTTCGATTTCTTCTTCGTTAATCTCAACCAAGCCGGTGGTCGATAATTGCACCGGAACCATCAAGCCCCCCTTGGAATCAATTATTACCGACACCACGGCCGTGCCATTAAACAGCGCCCGAACGCGGCCGCGCACCAGTTCGCCATCCAGCGGAACAACTCGGTTTCCTTCCAGCGTTAATCTTCCGTTTGGCACTTGTTCGATTATAACAGCCGGGCCCGGGGCCAGGCGAACCATGGAACCGTTTTCCATAACCACCGTTTCATTTACTTGGCATTCTTTGGCAAGGCGTGCGTGCTCGGCCAAATGCCTAAGCTCGCCATGAACCGGCACCGCTATTTGCGGTTTTACCATTTGATACATTTCAACTAACTCATCACGTGCCGGATGGCCAGAAACATGAATGTGGCTATCCCTGTCGGTGATTATTTCAATCCCCGCCCTAACCATTCTGTTTTGCAAACGGGAAATAGAGTTTTCATTACCGGGAATTACCCTAGATGAAAAAATTACCGTATCGCCCTTACCCAATGATACCCGCGGGTGGTCGCCCGCGGCAATTCGTGAAAGTGCCGCTCGTGGTTCGCCTTGGGATCCGGTGCAAATGATTAAGGTTTTATCATTGGGAAGAAATCCTGCCATTTCTTCGTCTAAAAATGGCGGGGTATCTTTAAGGTAGCCATTTTCTTTTGCGGCGCTAATCATTCGCTCGATAGAGCGCCCAGCCATAACAACATCTCGCCCATTGGCGCACGCGGCGCGAGCTATGGTATCAAGCCTTGCCACGTTTGAAGCAAAACACGTTACCGCGACCCTTTTTTTGCAACCAGATATAACCTTGGTCAAATTTTCTAACAAGTCGCCTTCGGAACCACTGGTGCCTTTGTTAAATACATTGGTTGAATCACAAACTATTGCCAACACGCCCTCGTCACCAACGCGGCGAATGGCATCTTTATCGGTTACCTCGCCAATTACCGGGTTGGGGTCAAGTTTCCAATCGCCCGTATGCAGAACCGTCCCCAATGGGGTGCGAATTACAATTGCGTTGGGTTCGGGGATAGAATGCGTAATTGTTATTAAATCCATTTCAAACGGGCCAACGCTAAAGCTACCGTTAAGCGGTATTTCAATGATTTCTACAGCTTCAAGCAAACCAGCATCTGCCAATTTTCGTTTAAGGATAGATATGGTGAACCCGGTTGCATATATGGGGCAGCCAAAGCGTTCCCATAAATAAGGAACCGCGCCCAGATGATCTTCGTGGGCGTGGGTCAGAACAATGCCCGCAAGGTTATCTTTGTGGCTTTCAATGTACTGGGGGTCAGGCATAATAACGTCAACACCGGGATGGGTGCCGTCGCCAAAGGTAATGCCCAGATCAACCATCACCCAGGTTGGATTGCCGGGTGGGCCAAAACCATAAAGGTTTAGGTTCATCCCTATTTCACCGGCGCCACCAAGTGGAAGAAATACTAATTCTTCGCCCGACATTAATTAACCTTTCAAGACTTGTTCCTGTTCCAAATGGCATAAAGGCCATTAATGGTCAGATTATCATCAACGCTAGTTATAACCTCGGTACCTTCGCTGAATAAACCAGCAAGTCCACCCGTGGCTATTATATCCATTTCAATGCCAAGCTCGTCTTTTATGCGTTTTACAATACCTTCGATTATGCTTACATAACCCCAATATATCCCCGACTGCATGGCGGGCTTTGTTGCTTTGCCAATAACATTTGCTGGTTTTACAACTTCGACCCGTGGCAATTTTGCCGTCGCCATATGCAATGCTTCAAGCGAAAGGTTTATTCCCGGTGCAATAACTCCGCCCGCGTAATTTCCGTTTTCATCAATTACATCAAACGTTGTTGCGGTTCCGAAATCCACCACAATTAATGGGGGTTTATAATTTGTAGCTACCGATACCGCATTTACTAAACGGTCGGCACCAACTTCATCCGGGTTATCAACCAACACATCAATGCCAAGGTTAACGCCAACCTCACCCACCACCATTGGGTCGGCCCCAATATAGACACGGCAAAGGTTTTTCAACTCGTCCAACATTGCTGGTACAACGGTTGAAATTATTGCACTGCTAATTTTATTTTTTTCAATTTCTGCAGATGCAAGTTCACGGTCAAGCCAGTCAGCTAATTCATCAGCGGTTATTCCAGGAATGGTTGAAAGTCGCCATTGGCCAGCAATGTTTCCATCATCATCAAACACGGCAAATACTATATTTGTGTTTCCAACATCAATTGCCAATAACATATCTAATCCACCTTGTCCGCAGTTGGCGACAAAAATACATCACCTGCGGTAATAATGCGGTCTTCTTGTTTGCCCTCAACAGCCATAACAAGTGCGCCATTTTTATCCAACGCTTTAAAGGTGCCGGGAATGGTTTCATTTGGCAAGCGAACGCTAATAGGCTGGCCTAGACCCACTGCACGGTCAAGCCATGCCTCGCGAACGGGTGCAAAACCATGCTCTAGCCATTGCTCAACACCTGTATCAAAATGTTTTATTATGGCTGATAACATTTCCGAAATAGATGCGTCCGCACCTTCGACTGCCAACGATGTTGCTTCAAGTTCAGTTTCTGTGCCCATGGGGTGAACCTCAATATTTATACCAACACCGATTATGACCCACTGGACAGTATTATCGCCGGCACTTTCGCTTTCCAGCAATATTCCAGATATTTTATTACCGTTCACCATAACATCGTTGGGCCATTTGACCTGAATGCTAGCGGTTTTTGATAAAACACCTTCGGCAGCATCTGCTATGGCATTGGCCATAACAAATCCCAACTGCATGACTTGTTCTGCCGGATATTTAGGTCGAATAAGTATTGAAAAATATAGGCCGCCAACTGGCGACGACCAACTGTGGCCACGCCTGCCCCGTCCGACACTTTGACTGCTTGCCCAGATTACGGTTTTATCAGGTGCGCCGCCTTCGGCCAGACGGCGAGCTTCCATATTGGTGCTGTCAACACCTGCCAATTGAACCAGTTGATATGGTGAGGGAAGTTCCGGCGCGTGTGTATGCGCTGTCATAATGATTAGGGTTTACCCTGAAAAAAGTGCGCTGGCAGCAGCTCCGGCCCCGTTAATAACCGGGTTGGGAAAGGCTATAAACGTAAGTATGAATACCGATGTTATGACCAGCACGCCGACTATGGGTTTTGGTAATGGCGTATCCAAGGGTTCGGATACAAGGTCATCAAAATACATTATTTTTATTATGCGAATGTAGTAAAACGCACCAACAACGCTTGAAAGAACACCAATAATGGCAAGGGTAAATAACCCAGCCTCAACCGCCGACATGAAAATATAAAATTTACCAATAAATCCAGCCAACGGTGGAATACCCGCCATGGAAAACATAAATATGGAAAGCGCCGCAGCCATTCCCGGGTGGGTTTTAGAAAGCCCCGCCAGATCATAAATGTTTTCAACCGAACGGTCTTCGCGCCGCATTGAAATGATGCAGGCGAATGCGCCAATATTCATTACAATGTAAATGGCGATATAAATTAAAACGCTACGAACGCCAGCTTCATTAGCAACGGCCAAACCAATAAGGGCATAGCCAACATGGCCGATTGAGCTATAGGCCATCATGCGCTTGATGTTGGTTTGTGCAATGGCGGCAAAGGCGCCTAAAAGCATTGACGCTATGGAAATCATAATAATAATTTGTTGCCATTGGTCGGCCAGACCGCCAAATGGGCCGCTCATTACCCTGATAAATAACGCTAGTGCGGCAACCTTTGGGGCCACGGCAAAGAATGCGGTAATGGGTGTTGGTGCGCCTTCGTAAACATCGGGTGTCCACATGTGGAACGGAACGCCGGAAACTTTAAATGTTAGCCCCGCCAATATAAATACCATACCAACGATAAGACCAACCGACGGTTCGGTTCCAGAATCAAACATCAATGCCAATACATCAAAGCTCATGGTTCCGGAAAATCCATAAACCAAGCTTGAACCATAAAGAAGCATGCCCGATGCCAGCGCCCCCAGAACAAAATATTTAACACCTGCTTCGGTTGAGCGAACTTCATCGCGCTGATAGGCGGCCAATATGTAAAGCGATAACGATTGTAGCTCGAGGCCAAGGTAAAGAGATATTAAGCTGTTGGCCGAAACCATCATCATCATGCCAAGGGTGGCAAACAATATAACAACCACATATTCATATCGCTGACAGCCCTGCTTTTCCATCCAGTCTTGCGCCATAATTACAGAAAAGGTTGCCGCCGTAAGTATCAGTGACTTGGAAAATGTTGCAAACGGATCGGAAATAAACATTCCATCAAAGGTTAAAAGCTTTTCACCAGAAACGGTAATAACCAAAGCCAATACCAACACCAGCATTACAACGCTGAGGCTGGATGTCATGCGCGATGCTTTCAGCACACCATCAGGCCCAGATGTGTTTTGAAACACGCCCAGCATCAGCATTGCCATGGCAGAAATGGCAAGGAATATTTCCGGCAATGCCGGGGCAAGGTTTGGAACTTCAGCTATTGGCATTAACCATTAACTCCTTAAAAGCTCAATTACCGGCAATCGTTACGACCTTAGCCGCATCAACTGCCACGTTTACCTGCGATATCAGGTTCTCCACAGACACGTGCATGAAATCCAAGAACGAAACCGGATAAATGCCCATCCATAATGTTAAAATCAACAATGGTGCAAATACCGCGATTTCGCGTTTGTTTAAATCCTTAAGCTTGGACAGAGATTCTTTTTCCAATGCACCAAAAATAACCCGGCGATAAAGATAAAGCATATAAGCCGCACCCAAAATAACCCCCAGCGCCGCCAATGCCGCAACCCAAGTATTTACCTTGAATATACCGACCAGCACCAAGAACTCGCCAACAAAACCACCGGTACCGGGAAGACCAATTGAGGCCATCATAAACACCATGAATACCAGCCCATAAGCTGGCATTTTGTGAACAACCCCGCCGTAATCGGCTATTTCACGCGAATGGATGCGATCATAAATAACGCCGACCACCAGGAACAGGGCGGCCGAAACCACACCATGAGAAAGCATTTGATAAATTGCACCTTCAACGCCCTGTACGTTAAGGGTAAATGTGCCCGCCGTTACAAAGCCCATATGCGCGATGGATGAATAGGCAATTAGCTTTTTCATATCGTGCTGTACCAACGCCACCAGTGATGTGTAAATCACGGCTACAACCGAAAGGCTGAACATAAGTGGCGTGAAATAAACCGTTGCATCGGGGAACATGGGCAATGAAAAACGAAGGAAACCATAACCGCCAAATTTAAGCAAAACACCGGCCAGTATTACAGAACCAGCGGTAGGTGCTTCAACGTGAGCATCGGGCAACCATGTATGAACTGGCCACATGGGAACCTTGACCGCAAAGGAGGCGAAAAATGCGAGCCATAGCCATTTTTGCAAATCAGGTGAAAAATTATATGCCATCAATGTCGGTATGTCGGTTGTGCCTGCATTTAGGTACATAACCAAAATAGCTATCAGCATTAAGACTGAGCCCAAAAGGGTATAGAGGAAGAACTTGAACGATGCATAAACCCGGTTTGGCCCGCCCCAAATACCAATAATAAGAAACATTGGTATAAGAACTGCTTCGAAGAAAATATAAAACACCACAAGATCAAGCGATGAGAACATTCCTATCATCATGGTTTCAAGAACAAGAAACGCCGCCATAAATTCTTTGACCCGGGTTTTTATACTTTCCCAACTGGCAAGCACACAAATTGGTGTCAGCAATGTAGTAAGCAACACAAACAGCAACGATATGCCATCAAGACCAAGGTGATAGCTAATGCTATAGCCGGGTATCCATTCGTGATTTTCCTCAAACTGGAAAGCGGCGGTGGTTTGATCAAAGTTGAACCACAAAAATAGCGAAAGCGCGAACGTGATAAGCGATGTCCACAACGCCATCTTGCGGGCGCCATTTGCCAGCACCTCATCCTCGCCACGCATAATTAAAATAAATGCAGCACCGGCCAATGGCAGGAACGTCAGGATTGAAAGGATTGGAAAGTTACTCATGCCCCATCACCCCGCGTGCGCAAATAAATACCAGGAAACCATAAGCACAACGCCAATCAGCATAGAAAATGCATAATGATATAGATATCCAGATTGAATTGAACTGACGCGCTGGGCAGTTTCGTCTGCCGTGCTCGCCACACCATTGGGGCCAATACCATCTATTATGGTCTTGTCACCAGTTTTCCATAGTTCGCGACCTATTTGAAATGCGGGGCGAACAAATATTGCATTGTATAGTTCGTCAAAATACCACTTGTTGAAAACAAACTTATGAACCGGACGAATGGCCTTTACCACCATTGCAGGTAGCGTCGGCACGAACATATACATTACGTATGCAGTTGCTATGCCCAAGGCACCAACCGCCAGAGGAAGATATTTAACCCACATTGGAACATGATGAGAATCTTCCAATGCGGTGTGTGTCGGCAGGATGAATATGGTATTGGCCCAGAACTCACCCGCGCCTTCACCAATAAACCAGCCATAACCGACAATGCCGGCAAAACATGCGCCAAACGCCAACACCATCAATGGCACGATCATTGATTTAGGGCTTTCATGAACATGGGCCATTACGGTTTCATCGGCACGGGCAGGCCCGTGAAATGTCATTATAATAAGCCGCCATGAATAAAACGCGGTCAGGAATGCGGCCGTTATACCAAGCCAGAAAGCATATCCACCCACGGCCGTGTGGGCGGCCCATGCGGCCTCTAAGATTGTGTCTTTTGAATAGTATCCGGCAAACGGCCAAACACCAGCCAACGATAGCGAACCAATCCACATTAACACATACGTTACCGGGATCAATTTCCAGATACCGCCCATTTTACGCATGTCTTGTTCGTCGGACATGGCGTGAATTACCGAACCGGCCCCAAGGAACAAAAGCGCCTTAAAAAATGCGTGGGTCATAAGGTGAAAAATTGCGGCCGAATATGCCGAAACGCCAATGGCAAAAAACATATAACCCAACTGTGAACAAGTGGAATATGCGATTACCCGTTTAATATCATTTTGGGTACAGCCAACGGTTGCCGCAAATATGGCTGTCGATGCACCGACTATGGTTACCACTTGAAGTGCCAGATCTGAATATTCAAATAACGGTGACATTCTAGCAACCATAAACACACCAGCCGTAACCATGGTGGCGGCATGAATAAGAGCCGATACTGGCGTTGGGCCTTCCATAGCATCGGGCAACCATGTGTGTAGGCCCAGTTGTGCAGATTTACCCATGGCACCAACGAACAATAATAAACAAATAACGGTAATGGCGTGGAATTCACCAGAGAATATGGAAATGTTGACTTTTGTCATTTCGCCGGCGCGGGCAAAAATCTCGCTCAGGTTGACGGTGTCAAAAATAATGAAGGTGGCAAAAATACCAAGGATGAAACCAAAATCACCAATACGGTTAACCACAAATGCTTTTATGGCGGCGGCATTGGCGCTTGGTTTTGAATACCAAAATCCAATTAACAAGTATGATGCCAGCCCAACACCCTCCCAGCCAAAGAACATTTGTACCAGATTGTCGGCAGTAACGAGCATAAGCATGGCAAAGGTGAAAAAGCTAAGGTACGCCATAAAACGCGGCACATCAGGGTCGTGATGCATATAGCCAATTGAATAGACATGAACCATTGCCGATACGGTGGTAACCACAACAAGCATTACCGCGGTTAAGGTATCGACCCGAAACGCCCAGTTAATTTCCAAATCACCAGACTGTATCCACGTCAATGCCTGTATGGAATAAGCATTACCTTGCAATGCCACATCATTAAATATGAACCACGATAAAACCATTGAAACCAACATCGGAGCGCAGGTAACAAACTGCGCCATAAGGTCGAGGCGATGTTTTCTGTGTTTATCCTCACCGGTGTCGATAAATGACATAAGTCCGGCAATTGCAAAGCCCAAAAGGGGCAGGAATACGATTGCTTGTATCATAATTAGCCCCCTAACCTTTCATCGCGTTAATGTCTTCAACCGCGATTGATCCGCGTGCGCGGAAAAACGCAACCAATATGGCGAGGCCAATGGCGGCCTCGGCTGCGGCAACGGTTAAAATGAATATTGAGAATACTTGCCCCATCAGGTCACCAAGGTGCGCTGAAAAGGCAACAAAGTTTATGTTTACCGCCAGCAACATCAATTCAATGGACATCATTATTACAATCATGTTTTTACGATTGAGGAATATACCAAAGATTCCGGTTGCGAATAAAATCGCAGCAACTGTCAGGTAGTGGCTCAAGCCTATTTCAAACATTAGATGCCCCTCCCCGATTCAACTTTTTTCATTTCAACAGAATCTTCGCGTGCAATCTGAGCGGCGATGTTTTGTTTTTTAACTTCTTTACGACGACGATGGGTCAGCGTAATTGCACCAATCATCGCAACCAGCAAAATAAGACCGGAAACCTGGAACAAATAGGCAAAGCGGGTATATATAAGATTACCCAACGCGCGAGTATTTGAAACCTGATCCGGTTCGGGTGCGGTGGCGGCTATTGAAACCGAAACATCAGGTGCAAACTGCCAGCCGGCAACAATAAGGATTAGTTCCACCACCATAATTCCGCCGATGACAACGCCAATTGGTAGATACTGCAGGAAACCTTGTCTAAGCTCGCTCTGGTTGATGTCGAGCATCATAACCACAAACAAGAACAACACCGCAACTGCGCCGACATAAACAATAACCAACAGCATGGCTAGGAACTCCGCCCCCAGCAACACAAATAGCCCGGCCGCGTTAAAGAACGCCAGTATCAAAAACAGCACCGAATGCACCGGGTTTTTGGATGAGATAACCATTATCCCAGCCGCAACTGCCGTGAGCGCAAACATATAAAATACTAAGGCTTCAATCATGCCTTTTTGCCGCCTCCTTAGCGGTACTTTTTATCTTGATTAAGTCGGCTCGCCAGTTCTGTTTCCCAGCGCGCACCATTATCAAGAAGTTTCATTTTGTCATACATAAGTTCTTCGCGTGTTTCTGTTGCAAATTCAAAATTAGGGCCTTCAACAATTGCATCTACCGGGCAGGCTTCTTCGCAGTAGCCGCAGTAAATGCATTTGGTCATATCAATGTCATAACGCAGCGTACGGCGCGATCCATCATCACGCGGCATACCGTCAATTGTAATTGCTTGGGCCGGGCAAATTGCTTCGCACAATTTACACGAAATGCATCTTTCTTCACAACCTTCGTAACGCCTGAGCGCGTGTTCGGCACGAAAACGTGGTGAGAGGTAACCTTTTTCATGGGGGTAATTAATTGTTACCGTCGGTTTGAACATATAGCGCAATGTCAGCGCCATGCCTTTCAGCAGTTCTAATAAAAATATGGTACGAATGGTGCGCTGTATGAATGTCATATTATCACCTTAGCCCCCGGCCTGTGGAAGCATGTCAAATGCGACAAGAAACCCGGATACGGCCACAACCGCGGCCAACGATGCTGGTAAAAATACTTTCCAGCCAAGACGCATAAGCTGATCGTAGCGATAGCGCGGAAATGATGCCCTTATCCAAATGAATATGAACAACAACACACAAATCTTGAAGATAAACCATATGGGACCGGGTATTAAATTAAACGGTGCAATATCAAACGGCGGCAACCAGCCACCAAGGAACAAAATGGTGGTCATGGCACACATCAAAATCATGTTGGCATATTCACCAAGGAAAAATAACGCGAACGTCATGGCTGAATATTCAACGTTATAGCCGGAAACCAATTCGGCCTCAGCTTCGGGCAAATCAAACGGATGACGGTTTGTTTCAGCCAGCGTTGATATAAAGAAAATTACCGCCATGGGTAAAAGCGGTATTATAAACCACATATTCTGTTGTGCCATAACAATATCGGAAAGGTTAAGCGAACCGACAACAACCAAAACAGAAATAATTACAAAGCCCATGGAAACTTCGTATGAAACCATTTGCGCGGCTGAGCGAAGCGAGCCAAGGAACGCATATTTAGAGTTGGAAGCCCAACCGGCCATCAATATTCCATAAACACCCAAGCTTGATATTGCGAACAGATACAGCATTTATTTTTTCCTTGTGTGCTGAGGGTATGTTG
>CBFDBQ010000033.1:0-25116 GCA_965603095.1 uncultured Thalassospiraceae bacterium
TCATTTTTAAAATTTTGAAAGTTGTTTATTTTTTCCATCCAGCTTATTGGTGGCTATATGCACAGGCAGAGCAAGAAAGAGAATACCATTGTGATTTATTGGCCATCAACATGGTGGGTAACCATGCTTTTGCTGCGATTTGGTATTTTGGTTATTTTGTTTGCCACTTTTTACATATCCTTTTCGTTATTGCTGGAACCGGCCAGCGGTTATTTCTACAGTTCGGTGGAAAGAAAGATGCATCCCATTTTATGGTGCCTGTTAGGCGTCGGAATGATTATTGCCGGCGCATATATAAGGTTTCAGGCGTTGGGATCAATAGTTGAGCGCATTAAGCGCGATATATAATTTACAAAAATTTTGTATAAAAGGCCCTATTATTTTTTAGGGCCTTTTTTGTTGGATGAATTATAACTTTCATCAATTTAAATACTTGCAATGCCTTGCGGAGCGTCCCACATACAAACTTAATACCAATAAATACGAAGACCCCTTGGTCTCTTAAAGAGAGGAAAACAAAATGGCACGAGACGTAAGCCCAACCGGAGTGGAACGTTTTTTTGATGAAAGCCAAATCATCGTAAGTAAAACCGACACAACAGGACGCCTAACATATGTTAACCCGGTATTTCTTGACCTTTATGGTGGGGCAGAATCCGAATGTTTAGGAAACCCCCATTCCATGGTTCGTCACCCAGAAATGCCAAGGTGCATATTTAAACTTTTGTGGGATACCCTTGGCGCAGGCAAAGAAATTTTTGCTTACGTTAAAAATATGTCCAAGAACGGCGATCATTATTGGGTTTTGGCGCATGCCACACCGTCTCGCGATAGCAATGGACAGATAACTGGCTACCACTCTAACCGTCGGGTGCCTAAACGCCAAGTTATCGATAATGTAATTATACCTCTCTATAAACAATTGTTAGATATTGAAAATAGCCACGCCAACAGCAAAGAAGGAATGAACGAAGCCTTCGATACCCTTGTTGGCATACTTAAAGAAAAAGGCGTTGAATACGACGAGTTTATTTTCTCTCTTCAGGATTAAATAAATATCCACCTCTAAATTAAGCCACCCCATAGCCCGTGAAATACAAGTTGGGCGGTGGGGTGGTTTTTTTGCGCGCGCAATGATATAGATTTGCTACTAAGTGATGCTTAATTGAACTTATGACAGAGGCGTCAAAAATTGCAAAATTCAATAAAATCATCGTTGGTTATATTTATCATAGCAACCACAGCGGTGCTGATGACCGGGTGCGGTGAAGATGCGCCAAAGGTTAGCGACAGCATAAAATCATTAAAAAGCTACTATTTGAACAGCCCGCTCAATACGGGGTGGGAAATCATAAAAATCTCTGCCGAGAATGACCAAAAATTGGTGGTCGATATGCGCGTTATATCGGAATCCGATTTAAATAAAATAGCGTCCGTCAGCAGGATGCAGCAATTTGCCATAGCTAAGCTGGGCTGCCCAATTACCAGCGATGACTTGCGAAACAAAATTGGAAAAGATACCGAGGTCTGGGTCAGGCTAAATTCAGCCACCAAGATATTAACGCTTTCTATCTGCCCTAACTAACACATAGAAAAACAAAAACCCCGCCGCTAATTTCAGCGACGGGGTTTTTGTTTGGATAATGCTAAGTACGTTAGCAGGAATAATACATCTTGAACTCAACCGGGTGTGGGGTGTGTTCAAAGTTATAAACCTCTTCCCATTTAAGGCCGAGGTAGCCATCGATCATATCATCGTCAAATACATCACCCTTTTTCAGGTATTCACGGTCAGCATCAAGGCTTTCCAGCGCTTCGCGAAGTGAACCACAAACCGTTGGAACGTCTGCCAATTCTTCGGGCGGAAGATCGTAAAGGTTTTTATCCATGGCATCACCGGGATGGATTTTATTTTGAATACCATCAAGGCCAGCCATCATCATTGCCGAAAATGCCAAATATGGATTTGCGGTTGGATCAGGGAAGCGAATTTCAACACGCTTGCCCTTGGGGTTGGACGAGAACGGAATGCGGCAAGATGCCGAACGGTTACGGGCCGAATATGCCAACAGAACCGGTGCTTCAAAGCCGGGAATAAGGCGTTTGTAGCTGTTGGTTGAGGGGTTGGTAAATGCGTTTAGTGATTTGGCGTGTTTGATAATGCCGCCAATGTAATAAAGTGCCATTTCTGAAAGGTCGGCATAACCGGAACCGGCAAACAATGGCTTGCCTTTGTTCCAGATGGACTGGTGAACGTGCATGCCAGAACCGTTATCACCGGCAACAGGCTTAGGCATAAATGTTGCCGTTTTGCCGTAGGTGTGCGCAACCATGTGGGTGCAATATTTGTTTATCTGCACGTTGTCGGCGGTGCGGGTAAGGGTGTCAAAGGTCATGCCCAATTCGTGTTGTGAAGGGGCAACTTCGTGATGGTGTTTGTCCATTTCGAGACCCATTTCTTTCATCACAGTTACCATTTCACCGCGCATATCGTGGGCGCTATCAACTGGTGGTACTGGGAAATAGCCGCCCTTTATGCCGGGGCGATGGCCAGTATTGCTTTCTTCTAGAATTTTGCCGGTAACATAGGGACCTTCTTCGGAATCAAATTCATAAAAGCATTTGTTCATTTGTACGTCGAAGCGAACATCATCAAAGACAAAAAATTCTGGCTCAGGACCAAAGTATGCCGTGTCACCAATGCCGGTGCTGGCAAGATAGGCTTCGGCTTTTTTTGCTACAGAGCGTGGATCGCGGTTGTAGCCTTGTCCGGTAGATGGCTCGTTAATATCGCAGAAAAGAATTAGCTGTGGTTGAGCAGAGAAGGGGTCCATTACTGCGGTGGTGGCATCTGGGATAAGCGCCATATCGCTTTCGTTAATGTCTTTCCAGCCTTCGATGGATGAACCGTCAAACATGATACCGTCTTCAAAAGCATCTGCATCAACAAATTCTGAAACCATGGTCAGATGTTGCCATTTTCCGCGTGGGTCGGTGAAGCGAAGATCGATGAAATCGATGCTTTCTGCTTTTACAAATTTTATAACGTCGTCGGGGGTTTTGAAATTCAAAGACATGTTTTAAATCCTCAAGTACAAGTGGGTGTGATTATTTTAGGGCTTAAACTTTTTAAATTGCTTCGCTGCCACGCTCGCCAGTACGAACCCGGATGGCGTCTTCTACAGGAAGTATGAATATTTTACCATCACCGATGCGTCCGGTGTGGGCGGCCTGTTGTATGGCTTCGACTGCGCGCTCAACCATTTCATCGTCGATTACTACTTCGATTTTTACCTTAGGCAAAAAATCAACAACGTATTCAGCCCCACGGTAAAGTTCGGTATGACCTTTTTGCCGACCAAAGCCTTTGGCTTCAACAACCGTTATGCCCTGAAGGCCAATTTCGTGGAGCGCGTCTTTTACATCATCTAATTTAAACGGTTTGATGATGGCTTCGATTTTTTTCATTTGTTTATTCTCCGCCCTGATCTTCTGAAAATGGTCTCTGAATACCTTAGGGGTAATCCGACCATCAGAATTTTAAAATCTAATGAATTGATAAACATAAAGCATCTATCGTGCCAGTCTGTTTTTTTGTATATAACTCTTTGAAAAATATAGATAAATAGTTATCCACATCTGCTCTTTAGCAAATTATTTCCATTCTAATGTGCCTAAAAATTAAGCAATTGGCGTTAAAATAATCACCTCTTTATGCTTATAATAGATTGTCTATTTGGCTTGGGTGCTGGCTTATTATTACCTTTCCGCCCTTGACGAGTGCCAGTGATGCCTCTAGTTAAGTGGCGACTTCACTACTGGGCCAGCGTCGCCCGTCCATGTGGTGGCTGTAGCTCAGTTGGTTAGAGCATCGGCTTGTGATGCCGAGGGTCGCCGGTTCAATTCCGGTCAGCCACCCCACTATCAGGACCTCCTCACGAACAGGGCCATGAACAGAGAAGGAATAGCGCAGTGTCAAAAAAATACCCCGTAATTGCCGTTACCGGATCTTCCGGCGCCGGAACCAGCACAGTTAAAGAATCGTTCGAACACATGTTCCGTCGCGAAGGATTAATCCCTGCAGTTATTGAGGGAGATAGCTTTCATCGCTTTAATCGCGCCGAAATGAAGCGCGCTGTTTTGACCGCTGAAGCTGCTGGTAATAATAATTTTAGCCATTTTGGCCCTAAAGCAAATGAATTTAAAAAATTAGAAGATCTTTTTAAAACATACGGCAAAACCGGAACAGGCAAGCGCCGTCTTTATTTGCACAGCGACGAAGAAGCAGAACCATATGCGCCGCTTAAACCCGGCGAATTTACCCCATGGGAAGGCATCCCCAAGGGAACTGACTTGCTATTTTACGAAGGATTGCATGGCGCGGTTGTTAACGACGAGGTAAACGTCCCAAAATTTGCAGATTTGAATATTGGCGTGGTTCCAGTAATTAATCTGGAATGGATTCAAAAAATTCATCGCGATACACAAGCCCGCGGATATTCAGAAGAAGCAGTTATGGATACCATTCTTCGTCGTATGCATGATTATGTTCATTACATTGTGCCGCAGTTTAAGCATTCGGACATTAACTTTCAGCGGGTTGCTGTGGTTGATACATCTGATCCGATTATCGCTCGCGACATTCCAAGCCCCGACGAAAGCGTTATTGTTATTCGTTTTCGTAAACCAGAAACAATACCAGGCGGGGTTGATTTCCCGTTTCTGCTGCAGATGATACAAAACTCATTTATGTCACGGCGCAATACAATTGTTATTCCCGGTGCAAAAATGGGTCTGGCGATGGAGCTTATCTTTACGCCAATTTTGCGCAGGATGGTTTCGGATAAAGGCGGAATTAACAAAGTAGCAACAAAAAAGACTTCTGCTAAAAAAGTCGTTAAGAAAACAGCCCAGAAAAAGATATCTAAGAAAAAAACAGCTAAGAAAAAAACAGCTAAGAAAAAACGCTGATTTTTTAATCGAAAATAAAAAAGCCGCAGCGGTAATGCCCGTTGCGGCTTTTTTTATGTGGTTGGTGGTTGTGGTTTTGATGTATTAATTATTTTCATCTTTGCTGCGAAAATAACGCCAGACCAAAATTATTACCCATATAGGAATAACAACCACGGCACCTAAAAGAATATATGGAACCATCCATTCAACAAATGAGACCATTACTTGGAAGATTGATTTAACCGTATCTCCTAAACTGGCCAGCAATTCTTCCGGTTTCATATCGAAAAATGCCAACATCATGCCGACCAGAAGCGATATAACCACCAGCTTAACAACTGGGACGCGGTATTTTTTAAAATCCATCTTCGCCATAAGGAAGCTCCAAAAATTTATTTTTTAATTAGTTATGCTAACCGCCGGTTGCGGCCTTTATTTTTTGATCTGTCTTGTATTGGCTAAGGGCGTATACCGACCAAATTGCCGCAGGAATCCAACCAACTAGTGTAAGCTGTAAAACAAGGCAGATTATGCCAGCAATTGGGCGGCCAATGGTAAAAAATTGAAACCATGGAACAAGAATGGCGAGTATTAATCGCATGGATAAATCTCCTTAAATGTTTGAATCTGATTCAAGATAATTGAATATAAATAATAATCCAGTAATCTCAATAGAATAGTAATTTTGATAAATTATTTGGAGGATAGGGTGGATAGTGTCTGAAGCGTCTACCAAAACACACAGCGTATGGTTGCTGCTGTTTTTCCCTGTGGCGATGGCGGTTGTGGGGTTTGTGTATCTTTCGCACATATCACCAGCATTTGCGGGTGGGCATTTTTATAACCACGACCCGGTTTACACTTATTTATTCAATGCCCTTACGTTGCTTGATGGCAACCCGCCTGATCACACTGATCATCCGGGAACACCATTACAAGTTTTGGCAGCCATTGTCGTATATATACATTGGTTGGTTGTCGGGGCGGGGAGTGATGTTATATGCGCAGTGCTTGAAAATCATGAAACATATATATATTCAGTCTCGGTTACATTATTAGCAATAAATGTGTTAGCCGATATTTATGTTGGTAAAAAAGTTTTTAATGCTAGCGGTTCCGTTGTTGCGGCAATGCTGTTTCAAAGTACACCACTGGTATTTCGTGCAGTTGCGGTAAGAATTGTATATTTTTCACCAGAAGCATTATTAATAGCTGCGTCGTTGGTGTTGATAGCTCTTTTTGCGCCAGTTTTTTTGCTAAAAATAATAATAATAATAACGTATCATCTATTGGTGTTGGTATTGTTTGTGGTTTTGGGGTTGCGGTAAAACTAACTTTTCTACCATTGCTTGGGCTGTTACTTCTTTTGCAATCAAAAAAACACATTGTCATTGGTGCGGTCTTTACCATTATCGGATTTTTATTCTTTACAATACCGGCATGGCCATAATTTGGCGAACATATTGACTGGGTTTTAAAACTAATCGTTTCATCAGAAAGATATGGAGCCGGCGAGAAGGTTGGAATTAATCTTTCTTCGCTACCAGAAAACGCGATATTTCTTTTATGGAAGTATGCATTGTTTTATATGGTTGCCGCTACCTTGGCGGTAGTTTCAGTTAAGTCATTTATTAAAAATAAAAAAATTATAAATCCTGATTTTATAATTCCGGGTGTTTTATTTATTATTTCACTTGTTGGAACGGCACTGGTCCTAAAACATTTTAGTCCACGCTACCTGTTGCCGACATCATTTATTACTTTTGTTGGGGTTATTTGGATTTTTCGCTCAAACATGATGGATAGCTTAGATGCCGCATTTAAAAATAGATTATTATCATATATTCTTGGTGCAGCCGTTTTTTTTGCTGTTGCTGTGATGTTTTTTAGTATTGATGTAATTGATAAAGACAGGGACGAGCAGAAAAAAGATATGGCCGCCATTAGTCTAGAACTGGATAAATTTCCAAATGCTATTTTAATTGGAACTCATATTTGCACGCTACCAGAATGTGGTATGGCACACGGGTTATGGCATACCCCGTCAATGAACATGCGACTGCAAAAAATCTTAAAAAACTTTGTCTGGCATAATATCTGGACTAATAAAATTTATGTGGCCGGAAGCGGATGGAAACCATTAAGCGCGTTAAGCAATTATATTGCTGAGGGCAGGGATGTGTTGCTGCTGTCGCGTGATTACATGTCATTGTGTTCATACAGATTAGAGCCCTTGGTTAAAAACGACGGCCAGTCTCTTTACCGTGTGATGGGTTTATCAAAAATATAAACAATAAAAAACGGAGCCCTATTACCGGAGCCCCGTTTTCTAACTTTAACGATGGATAATGTTTACCCCCAAATATCATGGGTAATATTCGCGTACCAGCCGTGGGCATAATCTGCCTCGGCTTTGCGGAATTCACCATCCATGTTTGCAGGTGATACACCTCCACCAGTTTTTGCATATTTTTCTGGTGTTCCTTTCCACACGGCAGTTACTGAAATGCCATATTCAGGCGTAACCAGTGAATAGCAGGTGTTTGAGGTAATGGCCGCCTCAACTTCTGATACTCCGGAAAGTAGCTGGACAACAGCCCAGGCACAAACTTTTGCTTCAGAGTTTGCGGCATTACCTGATTTGGGCATACCTTTTACCACAGCCGCATCACCAATTACATGAACACCGGGAATGACCGATGATTCAAATGTAATTTGATCAACCGGACACCAGTCACCACCACCGGTAAGACCCATGACGTGTGCTATCTTGCCGGCTTTTTGGTTGGGTATGAAGTTAAGCACACCTGCTTTATGGGTATCCATTTCTGTTGAAATGGTTCTGGCAGCGGCATCTACATGGGTAATTGTACCCGCATCCGTTGCTTTAACCCATTCGATGTTGGTGTAATTTTTCTTCCAACCTTCCATGAAGGCACCCTGTTTTGAGAACTTGTCTTTACGGTCAAGAATCAAAACTTTGGAACGTGGTTTGTGCGTTTTTAGATAATGTGCAACCATCGATGCACGTTCATATGGCCCAGGTGGGCAACGAAACGGGTTTCCAGGTGGTGCGATAATAACCGTGCCGCCATCGTCCATTGCTTCAAGTTGCTTTTTAAGCATAACTGTTTGGCTTCCGCCTTGCCATGCGTGCGGCGAAACAAGGCTTGCTGCTTCGTCGTAACCCATGCCCCATTTGAAATCAATGCCAGGCGAAACCACAAGACGGTCATATTCAACCGTTGCACCGGATGACAGGGAAATGGTTCCGTTGGCCGCATCCAATCCGGTAACCATGTCATGTATAACATGAACGCCGGCTTTTTGTATCCCGCGATATCCGTGGGTAATGGTTTTTAGGTCAACCAAACCGCCAAGATATGGATTGGAAAAAGGGCAGGTGACATAACTGGTTTTGGGTTCAATAAGTGTAACCCGAAAGTCAGGCCCAAACTTTTTAACGTAACGCGCTGCGGTTGAACCGCCAAACCCGCCGCCAACAACAACAACCCGTGGCCCGGTACCTGATGGGCCCATGGCGCAACCGCTAATGGCAAATGCAGAAACAGCACCGGTGGCGCCTGCCAATTTTAGGAAATCACGGCGTGAAGTTTTATTATATTTTGTATTAGACATTTTTCATCCTCCCCTTAATTTCCAGTAATCTCGTTGGCGATGGCTTCGATCTGGGCGTCGGTATATCCCGGTGCGATGCGCGTCATTATCGTGCCTTTACGAGTTCCCGCTTTGAACTCCATCAAGGCATTTACCATTTGGAATTTATTTAGACCATCAATAGGTGGTATGTGCCCATTGCTATCGCCACCTTGTCCGTGGCAAACAACGCAGTTTGAAACCAGCAATTCAGAATTTAAATTTCCGGTGCTTGGTGTGGCTACGCCACCACCTGCCAGCGCAGGTGTTGTAAATAAAACCGCAACACCCAATGCAGTAGTTAGAAGGGCTTTTTTCATTTTTTAAACTCCCCTTTTTTAAGGTCCCCTGATTATGGCGCTACAAATTAGCTTCGCCTTGTGTATATTCATTAACACACAAAAAATTGTGTACAAATTACATAATTTTATGGTTTTAAATATCAACTGACACAAGGATTTTTTATTAGAAACCAATAACATACGTTCGTTGTGTGAATTACCTAAATAGCCAGCAACCAAAATGATGCTTTGCTTTTAATATTGGAAACTGATAAATCAATTCCTACCCATTCGGGGGTGCAATAATCAAAAGCTAACGAGGGACTTACTTGAATACCGAATCCAGCCAACCTAGGGCAACCGTAGATATTGTGGTGGCCGATAAGTCGCCATTGATACTTTCCGGGCTTGTCCAATTGTTCGATCAGGATGAGCGTTTTCATCTTGTGGCTACCGCTGCCGACGGCGAACGGTTCCTTGAGGCGGTGGAGAGGCTTAGTTTTGATATTGGAATAATTGGTTGGAATATGCCTTACCTTTCGGGTCAGGGTGTTCTACAGGCATTGCAAAAATCAGAAAAAAACCCTCGTGTTATTATATTTACCGGTAATGGATCTCCGGATATTCCACGCCAGGTAATGCGCTTTGGTGGTGCGGGTTTTTGCCCAAAAACAGACCATCCAAGCGTGCTTTTGGAAACGGTTCTAGCCGTTGCAGAGGGGAGAATGGTTTTCCCATTTATGGATATGAGCAGGCCAAGCAATGATCCATTTTCAGGGCTTACGTCGCGCGAGCAGGAATTGCTGGCATCGCTTTCCTTAGGTAGAACAAATCAACAGATAGCAGGCGATCTATCCATTTCGCTCAATACGGTGAAATTTCACCTCAAAAACCTTTATGGCAAGCTTGATGTTAAAAACCGGGCACAAGCGGTTGCTTGCTACCTTAATACTAGTGGGTTTTAGCAAAATCATTATAAATCAGCTTGTTAGGTATTGTTGTTAAAGCACTTTTTACCCATCATAAGGTGTGGGTAAAATCCCACCCAAAAGAAATAATAATAACCCCCTTGAGGGTGTTTCGCCTTGCCCATGCGTTGGGGTTTATTACTGCTGAAAACCTACCCAGAGTTTGTTGTGTCTATAATGCTCGGTGATGGTCGGGTAGGCCAAAGGGGAAGCAAAAAATAAAATGCCGTTTAAGCGCATAAAGCGTCCGGTTATATTGGGAGTTGTCGGCGATTCAGCGTCCGGCAAAAGCACCATTGCTGACGGAATCTCAGCAATCCTCGGCCCGGAAAAAGTAGTTTGCATTTGCACCGATGACTATCACCGCATTGACCGCGTAGAACGTGCCAAGCGCGGAATTACCGCACTTAACCCCGAAGCAAATCACATTGATATTCTTGAGCAACACGTCGGTCTTTTGCGCGAAGGCCAGCCAATTTTAAAACCATTTTATGACCACGCTTCCGGCACTTTTGGGCCATGCCAGCATGTGGAGCCGCGTGAATATGTAATTCTCGAAGGGCTTATGGGCTACGCAACCAGATCAATGCGCGATTGCTATGATGTTAAGTTGTTTTTGGAACCGGAAGAAGGCTTGCGCACAAAATGGAAAATCCAACGCGACACCAAGGTAAGAAATTATTCCGAAGAAAGAGTGATGGAAGTATTGGCCAAGCGGAGAGAAGACAGCGAAACATTTATTCAGCCACAACGAAGATATGCTGATATGGTGGTTTCTTTTTATCCGCCCGGTGCTAATAATACGGAAACTGGCGCGCACCTTAATGTTCGTCACACCCTAAGACCGACTTTGCCACACCCGGACCTTTCTCCGGTGCTTGAAGCTGGCGCTGCAAAAAAAGGGTTTCGTCTGGAACTTGCCCGTGACGAAGACGGAAAACCTGTAGATGTGCTGGACATTGCCGGCGATATCTCCGACAAAAGGGCAAGCTCGGTAGAGGATTTATTATGGAATTTGATTCCAGAGGCACAACACCTTCGGGATAATGTTGGTAGCTTTCGCGATGCAGATAATCATTTGTCACTGAGCCATCCCTTGGCTCTTTCCGAACTATTAATTACCTATCACATGGTCAAGGCAGCACTTGGCCAACATGCAATTTAAAATTTTCATTCAGGGAGAATATTAATGACCGCAACACATAACGAAATGGCCAACGCTATCCGCTTTCTTTCGGTTGATGCAGTACAAGCCGCCAAATCCGGACACCCCGGCATGCCAATGGGTATGGCTGATGTGGCCACGGTACTTTTTACCAAGTTCATGAAGTTTGACCCAAAAGATACCAAATGGGCAGACCGTGATCGTTTTGTGCTTTCTGCCGGTCACGGCTCAATGCTGATGTATTCTTTGCTTTATCTTTCAGGCGTTGATGACATTACCATGGATGATATTCGCAATTTCCGCCAAATGGGTTCTAAAACCGCTGGCCATCCTGAATATGGCCACATCGATGGAATTGAAACTACCACCGGCCCATTGGGCCAAGGCATAACAACGGCCGTGGGTATGGCGCTAGCAGAAAAAATGCAGTCGACCCGTTATGGCGACGATATTTCCAATCATTACACATATACCATTGCCGGTGACGGTTGCCTGATGGAAGGTATCTCACAAGAAGCCATTTCAATGGCCGGACACCTAAAGCTGAACAAATTAATTGTAATGTGGGATGACAACGAAATTTGTATCGATGGCAATACCAACCTTACATTAATAGACGATCAATGTGCGCGTTTTGAAGCAAGCGGCTGGGATACGCAGACCATTGATGGTCATGACCCGGCGGCCATCGAAGCGGCATTAGAAAAAGCGCGCAAGTCTGGCAAGCCATCAATGATTGCATGCAAAACAACCATCGGTTACGGCGCACCGACCAAGGCAGGCACCCACGATACTCACGGCGCACCATTAGGCGACGAAGAAATCAAAGGTATGCGCGAAGGTCTCGGTTGGCATTCAGCACCGTTTGAAGTTCCTGAAAATGTTTTGGGTGCATGGCGCGCGGCAATGTCAGAAAATTCTACCGAACGCGAAGCATGGCAGGGGCGCTTGAACGCACTTGATGCCACCACCAAGGCAGAGTTCACCCGCACCGATGCTGGCGATTTGCCCGCAGGTTGGGAAGCAAAATTAAATGCGTTTAAGAAAACCATGGCAGCAGAGGCCCCTAAGTTGGCAACTCGTCAGGCATCGGGCAAAGTTTTGGAAGTTTTAACCGAAGCAATTCCTGAAATGATTGGCGGCTCGGCTGATTTGACTGGTTCGGTTAATACCAAAACCTCATCAACCCCATCTATTTTAAATACAGATTTCAGCGGGCGTTACATTCATTACGGTGTTCGCGAGCACGCCATGAGTGCCGTTATGAATGGCCTTTCATTACATGGTGGGTTTATTCCTTATGCTGGAACATTTGCTATGTTTGCAAACTACATGATGGGCGGCATTCGCCTTTCGGCACTAATGGGAAAACGCGTGATTTATGTTTTGACCCATGATTCAATTGGTCTGGGCGAAGATGGCCCAACCCATCAACCGGTGGAAACGTTGGCCATGTTGCGTTCCATGCCAAATTTCAACACCATGCGTCCTTGTGACGTGGTTGAAACTGCCGAATGTTGGGAAATTGCATTGAAATCTAGCAAAACCCCAACTGGCATGATTCTTACCCGTCAGGGCTTGGTTCATCAACGTACCAGCCATTCGGACGAAAACCTTTCAGCCAAAGGCGCATATGTATTGCATGACGCCGAGGGTGGCGAGCGCAAGGTAACAATTTTGGCTACCGGTTCCGAGGTTGAAATCGCGGCCGCGGCACGCGATATGTTACAGGCAGACGGTATTCCAACTGCTGTTGTTTCAATGCCGTGCTGGGAATTGTTTGATGCACAGGATGCTGGCTATCGCGCCTCTGTTTTGGGCGAAGGCACGGTTAAGGTCGGAGTTGAAGCCGCCATGCGCTTTGGTTGGGATAAATATGTTGGTCCCGAAGGTGGATTTGTTGGTATGAATTCTTTCGGCGCATCTGCACCGGCAACAGAACTTTATAAACATTTCGGCATTACCGCCGAAAACGTAGTTGCCGAAGCGAAAGCCCGGCTTTAATTGAAAAAACTTTTAATTTCTATTTAGTTTCCAAGGGAGGAAAAAAACAATGGCTCTCGTTTCAATGCGTCAGCTTCTAGATCATGCGGCAGAAAATAGTTATGGCCTGCCAGCATTTAACGTCAACAACATGGAGCAGGTTCAGGCTATCATGCAAGCCGCCGATGCGGTTGACAGCCCGGTTATCCTGCAAGGTTCTGCCGGCGCCCGTGGTTATGCCGGTGAAGCATTTTTGCGGCACCTTATTTTGGCGGCTATTGAAAGCTATCCGCATATTCCAGTTTGCATGCACCAAGATCACGGCGCATCGCCAGATGTATGTCAGCGTTCAATTCAGTCTGGCTTTTCTTCCGTGATGATGGATGGCTCGCTCGAAGCAGACGGCAAAACACCTTCATCATACGAATATAACGTCGACACTACCCGCAAGGTTGTGGACATGGCACATGCCTGTGGCGTTTCGGTTGAAGGCGAACTTGGTTGCTTAGGTTCACTTGAAACCGGTGAAGCTGGCGAAGAGGACGGCCAAGGTGCCGAAGGCAAGCTTGAAATGGATCAGATGTTAACCGATCCAGATGAAGCCGCCGACTTTGTTAAGAAAACAAACGTGGATGCGTTGGCTATTGCCATTGGTACCAGCCATGGTGCCTACAAGTTTACCCAAGAACCAACGGGCAAGGTTTTGCGTATTGACCGGGTAAAAGAAATTCACGAACGCATTCCATCTGTTCATCTTGTTATGCATGGTTCCAGCTCAGTTCCACAGGACTGGCTGAAAATCATCAATGATTTTGGTGGTGACATGGCACAGACCTATGGCGTACCTACCGAAGAAACCGTTGAAGGAATTAAATCGGGCGTGCGCAAGGTAAATATCGATACCGATTTGCGTATGGCATCAACCGGTTCAATCCGTCGCCATTTGCAAGAAAACCCATCTAATTTTGATCCACGTAAATTTCTCAAAGAAGCCACCAATGGCATGATGGAAATTTGCAAAAATCGTTATGAAGCGTTTGGTTCTGCCGGACACGCATCTAAAATAACAGCTACTTCGCTTGAAGTAATGTTTGCTAAATATGCGGCTGGTGAACTTGACGCTAAAGTAAAGTAAGTAAGTTCCCCAGTTAGGGGCTTATAGAATGAAAAGGGCGGGGGAAACCTCGCCCTTTTTGTTTGTTTTCTTGGTTGTAACGGTGACAATAATGGTGACAATACCTTGCTGGACGCGGGCGTTATCCCTGATAAGCTACTCTCATGCGTGAAACTGAAAATCCATTTAATTTATCTTCAAATACTCTGGGCATAATATTAATTGTGCTCGGTGTGGCAATTCTTTCAACAATGGATGCCACCGTAAAACTGATACTGGAAAGTGGGATTTCAGTTATGCAGATGCTAGCCATGCGTAGCTGGTTGGTATTACCGCTTCTTGTGATTTGGATGTTATTTAACGGCGGCTTTAGCCAATTAAAAACTCATAAGCCGGGATTGCATTTTTTGCGGGTATTTTTTGGTTTTGGCGCACCGTTCTTTTTTTTCAATGCCCTAAACATTCTTTCGCTTCCTGAAGCTACGGTTATATTCTTTTCTTCAACTTTTATAATGACCGCACTTTCGGTTCCCATACTTAAAGAAAAAGTTGGTATCCATAGGTGGAGCTCAATCATTGTTGGCTTTATTGGTATTATTATTGCCACAAACCCCAATGGCGACATGCTTAACCTTGGAGCTATATATGCCCTTTGTGCCGCAATTAGTTACTCGCTGATGATACTTATTACGCGTCTTATCGGTAATACCGAAGGAACGCTTAAGATGCTGTTTTATTTTCATGCATGGCTAGGTTTGGTAAGCACCCTTGTTGTTTTAATCGGCATTAACGACGAACAATTAAAACCAATTCTTTTTGAATTCAGCTCTAATGGGTGGGGTGCAATCATGGTTATAACCGTTTTGGTTATTGCTGGTCATTATTGTATGATGCGCGCATTTTCCATTGCCCCGGTTGGCCTTATTGCACCGTTTGATTATACGGCATTGCTGTGGTCAACGTTTTTGGGTTTTGTAATATGGAACCATATTCCGGGGATAAGTTTTTGGATAGGTTCATTGGTGGTGGTTAGCAGCGGAATATACTTGGTAATGCGCGAGATAAAGATAAAAAAACTACAAAATGCAAAGGCCAGCATAATTTCTGGGGCAGGGCCCATTGATGCCCCGGTTCCGCCATCAATCTCAAGCGAGCATGATTAACTGGCTTTATTTTTTTAATATTGCAGCTGCTTCGTTTAACAGAAAATCCCTAAACGCCGCAGCCACGGGTGAAAGCCGTTTTCCTTTGCGGTGCACAACATACCAGTGACGAACAATGGGAAAGTGTAAAACATCGGGGATGGATAGGCGGCCTAACTGCAACTCCATCTGGGTGGCATCGCGGCTCATAATGCTAAGGCCAAGCCCCGCTTGAACGCTTTGTTTAATGGCCTCATCGGAACTAACCTCCATTCCGGTTTTAAGCTCCATTTTATGATGTTTAAAAAACCGTTCCATGGCTGAACGGGTTCCCGACCCTTTTTCGCGGACAATAAACGTTTCGGCGCTAAGACGGCTTACCGGGATTGAACGTTCTTTGGCAAAGGGGTGGTCGGGTGGTGCTATAACCACCAGCGGGTTTTCCATAAATTCACCGGATTCAACCTCAATCCCCCTTGGTGGTTGACCCATTATCACCATATCGACCACGTTTTCCGAAAGTTGAGAAAGCAAGGTTTCGCGGTTAGTCACATCTAGGCGAATATCGACTCCGGGAAAGCGTTTATAGAAAATTGAAAGCAATTTTGGCGCGAAATAATGCGCCGTGGTGGCAACGGATATGCTCAATGTGCCGTGCTCAATACCCTGCAGGCTAGCAAGGGCGGCCTCCATATTGCCTATTTCACCGCTTATTTCCTTGGCGTAGTGATAAACCTCGCGTCCGGCCTCGGTAAGGTATATTTTCTTTCCCATCTGCTCGAAAAGCGGCTGCCCGATCTGACCTTCCAACTGTTTTACCTGCATGGATACGGCCGGTTGGGATAGATTTAATTCTTCGGCGGCTCGGGTGAAGCTGAGGTGGCGCGCAACCGCACCAAAGGCCTTAAGTTGTCTAAGTGTTAAATGCATGCCTTTAATACCTTTAAAATCAATCAGTTACCTGCCTATTATAACCAAAACTTATGATGATTATCAAGATAAATGAATTTATTTATATGAAGCACAAAAGTATAGTCCTGCTCATGAGTTAACGCCCAGCTGGCCAACCTAACGACAGGCCAGTAGGGATACGGAGTTTTCAACTTAAATAAGGGAGCTAAAGCCAATGGGTTTAGACCAATCAGCACGTTATTCAGATCTCAGCCTCAAAGAAGACGATCTAATCAAAGGGGGGGACCACATTTTGGTTGCCTATATTATGCAACCAAAGACCGGTTACGGTTACCTTGAGGCCGCTACCCACTTTGCCGCTGAAAGCTCCACCGGTACCAACGTTGAGGTTTCCACCACCGATGACTTCACCAAAAGCGTTGATGCATTGGTTTATGAAATAGATGAAGCCAAGGGCCTCATGAAAATAGCCTATCCGTTGGATCTGTTCGATCGCAACATTCTTGACGGGCGCATGATGATAGTTTCGTTCTTGACCCTTGTTATCGGTAACAACCAGGGCATGGGTGATATTGAACACGCCAAAATCCACGATTTCTGGATGCCACCCCGCGCCATTCAGTTGTTTGATGGCCCATCCAAAGATATTTCCGATATGTGGCGCGTTCTTGGTCGCCCGGTTGTTGATGGTGGTTACATTGCAGGTACCATTATTAAACCAAAGCTTGGCCTTCGCCCGAAACAGTTTGCCGAAGCGGCTTATCAGTTCTGGCTTGGCGGCGATTTCATCAAAAATGATGAACCCCAAGGCAACCAGACTTTTGCCCCGATGAAGCAAACCTTGCCGCTTGTTTACGATTCAATGAAGCGTGCCCAAGACGAAACCGGCGAAGCAAAATTGTTTTCCGCCAACATTACCGCAGATGATCATCACGAAATGATCGCCCGTGGTGAATTTGTGCTCGAAACCTTTGGCCCCGATGCCGACAAGGTTGCTTTCTTGGTTGATGGTTATGTTGGTGGCCCCGGTATGGTTACCACCGCACGGCGTAACTTCTCAGGCCAGTACTTGCATTATCACCGTGCCGGACATGGTGCGGTAACTTCACCTTCGGCTAAGCGCGGTTACACCGCGTTTGTTCTGGCTAAGATGAGCCGCCTGCAAGGTGCTTCTGGTATCCACGTAGGCACCATGGGTTACGGCAAAATGGAAGGCGAAAACGACGACAAGAACATCGCCTACATGATTGAACGCGATAGCGCCGATGGCCCGTACTTCCATCAGGAATGGTATGGCATGAAACCAACCACACCAATTATTTCTGGTGGCATGAACGCACTGCGTTTGCCCGGCTTCTTTGAAAACCTAGGCCATGGCAACCTGATTAATACATCAGGTGGCGGTTCTTACGGTCACATCGACAGCCCAGCGGCTGGTGCAATTTCACTTCGTCAAGCATACGAATGCTGGCTCGAAGGCGCCGATCCTATCGAATTTGCGAAAGATCATAAAGAATTTGCTCGCGCATTCGAAAGCTTCCCTGGTGATGCCGATAGCATCTTCCCTGGATGGCGTGATAAACTAGGCGTTCACAAATAAACGCTTGGTAGATTTAGGATCGATTTTTAAATCGATTTAGATAAAACGGCCGGGGGTGGTAGAGTTCCGCTTCCGGCCGTTTTTTTCTCTAAGAATATTTTTTGAAGGATTCTAATCATGTCGGATAACGCGCAGTACATAATAAGCGAAGAACCGTTCTATCAAGCCATGAGTAACGAGATACCTCTTTATGAGGCGGCATACTCAGAGCGCTTGCCGGTAATGATAAAAGGCCCAACCGGTTCGGGAAAATCTCGCTTTATTGAATACATGGCGTGGAAACTGCAAAAGCCGTTAATTACAGTAGCGTGCAACGAAGACATGACCGCGTCTGATTTGGTTGGCAGATACTTGCTTGATGCCAATGGGACGCGCTGGATCGACGGCCCGCTGACCACTGCCGCGCGCATTGGCGCAATTTGTTATTTGGATGAAATTGTCGAAGCACGCCAAGATACCACCGTGGTTATTCATCCGTTGACCGATCATCGGCGCAATCTTCCTTTGGATAAAAAAGGCGAGCTAGTAAACGCACACGCCGATTTCCAATTGGTTATTTCATATAACCCCGGATACCAGAGCCTTATGAAAGATTTAAAGCAGTCAACTAAACAACGTTTTTCCGCCATGGATTTTGACTATCCGCCCGCTGATTTAGAGGCTTCAATAGTTGCCAAGGAAACCGAATCGGATAAAGGCACGGCAGCCAAATTGGTAAAAATTGCCGAAGCCGCGCGTAACCTCAAAGGGCACGGTTTGGATGAGGGAATTTCAACCCGCTTGTTGGTGTATGCCGCACGTCTTATCAAAACCGGGGTTGCACCAAAGGACGCTTGTCGCATGGCCATGGTTGCGCCAATAACCGACGATAGCGATATTCGCGAAACCCTTAATCACGCCATAGATGCCGTGTTCGGCTAATAGCCTCAGTAGTTTCGCCCTTTATCACACCCCGTGTGGGAGCACTCCTTGTGACCATCAGCGAAGACCATCTTGCAGTCTACCGTGAAAAACTAACGTGCAGCTTTGATCAGCTCGATAACGTTTTTGCTGACTGCATGGAGGAGGCGGCCCATAGGCTGTCGCCCAATGGGATTGAAGGCTACCTCGAAGGCGCATCATTGGTGTGCATGATAGGGCGCGGGTTCGAGCCGGTGTTGGTTTATCTGGAAGAAATGCCCGAGGTTGCCGAGCGATTAGGCGAAAACACCTTGCTGCTCGTTTCCCAATCGGTTTGGAAGATGTCGCGTTCTCCTAACGGCAAAGCCATATTGCCGTTTTTACAAACAATCGGTGAGGCATCTAGAAGGCTTGGCTCGGAAGAGTTGCTCAATAAATACATAGAAATGGTTTTTTCAATGATGGACCGCACCACTGGGTCTATTCATGGTTTTCACACTACAATTCCCAGTCCGGGATTACCCAGTTTGTTGGCAAATATACCGTACCTGCTTAATCAATTGTCGCTCGAAGGATTAAGCAACTGGATTGAATATGGCATTGCCTATTACAGCGATAACCCTGACAGGCAAAAAGATTACTTTGCTATGCAATCAGCCGACAGCCGTGCGGTTATGCAGCGCGAACGCCACGGAACTCTTTTTGCCGATGTGGAAAGGCGTTTGGTTTTGTATATGCATGCGCTGTGGAAAAAGAAAGAGCATTTTGTTCCTTATTCCACCGGGTTTGATCAACTAAAAAAACCACAACCGTATTTTGATGAACTGGGCATACGGGTTCCAGATGTTTTTGATGACATTGATGGTGTAACCGGGTTTTGTCGTTACCTTGCAATGTTGGCCCACATGGCGGCACATCAGCGCTGGTCTGAAGCAATTTTCGCCGATAACTTCAGTCCGTTTCAACGCTTGGCAGTTGAATTTTTAGAAGACAGCCGGGTCGAATGCCTTACCATGCGTGAATACCCCGGACTTCGCCGTATATGGAAAAAGCTTCACCCAAAACCAGTTGAAGAAGATTGTGACCCAGCAACACAATCGTGCGTACGCCACCGCATGGCAATGCTTTCGTATGCCATTCTTGATGACGAGCATGGATATAAAAACCCCGACATTAATGAATTTGTTAAAAAATTCCATGACTTGATGGAAAATGGTGAAAGTTCAACTCAAGAAATTGCATCTCTCGCATCATCATTTGTTGCGCGTACTAGGCGGCAAGAAGACCAGTCGGCGGTTGTATATTTCAACGATACCGAGGTCGATTATCGTGACGATAATCGCCACATATGGAAATTTTATGAACTTGGCGACGAAGAGGAAATGTTCGACGAGAGGGAAAAAACCGCAGTCGAAAACGAAGAAGAAAACAAAGGTCTACCGCCAAGGCATTATCCGGAATGGGATTACCAGACCAAAACCTATCGTCCGGACTGGGTAAGTGTTTATGAAAGCTTACATCCATCGGGCGATGCGTCATTTATTGATAAACTGCTGCAAAAAAACTCTGCTCTGGCCAAACGCATCAAACAGTTGTTGGATTTGCTTAAACCACAACAGTACGTTCGCGTTAGGTATCAGGAAGAAGGATCAGAGCTTGACCTAGACGTTGCCATAAAATCATTGATTGATTTTAAAAGCGGATCAACCCCGGACCCAAGAATAAACATGTCGCATCGTCATGATGGTCGCGATATTGCGGTAATGTTGCTTTTAGATTTATCACAATCGGTTGGCGATATACCGGAAGGTTCAAGCCAAAGTATTTTAGAGCTAAGCCAAGAGGCGGTTGCAATTTTAGGCTGGGCCATAGAAAGGCTGGGCGATGAATTTGCCATAGCTGGGTTTTCATCTAACACCCGGCACGAAGTGCGCTACCAACATATAAAAGGCTATAACGAAGACTGGGACGATGATGTTAAGTCTCGCTTGGCGGCCATGGAGGCGGGATATTCAACTAGAATGGGGGCGGCCCTTCGTCATGCCGGGCATTATCTAAAAGCACGCAAAGCAGAAAAGAAATTATTGCTGGTGTTAAGTGATGGCGAACCTTCGGATATCGACGTTAATGACGAAAGAACCCTAATCGAAGATACACGCAAGGCGGTACAGGAGCTTGACCGTGATGGTATTTATACATTTTGTATAACCCTTGATGCCGATGCCGATGATTATGTGGGTGATATTTTTGGGAATCGATTTGGTGTTGTGGATAAGGTCGAGCGCCTGCCAGAGAAGCTTCTTCAGATGTTTGTGTCTATTACCAAATAAATTTAATCATGTAAAAACAAGTAGTTAATGGTACTAATGATAAGTTTTTTTTATATGAATCATTAGGATAAATCAGTTTGTTTATGACCATTCTAGCGGTATATTGACACTTGAAACATGTAAAAATTACACGGGAGGTTTGGTTGCCGAGTAAACCTGGGGAGGTCCGCTCGCACTATCCCAAAACTCCCGTCAGACCCCTGCCCACTAGGGCGGGGGTCTTTTTAAATAAATATAAAATCATCCATTCGGGCCTTTAGGCTTGGAGTTGGCTAGTAATAACTACAAAATGTATGTAGAAACGGATTACACTTTATTCATCTCCGGAGAACAAAATGACAGACAGCGTTAAAATTGCCCCCAGCATCTTATCTGCCGATTTTGCCCGTCTTGGCGAAGAGGTCAAAGCGGTTGATGAGGCTGGTGCCGATTGGATTCATATTGATGTTATGGATGGTCACTTTGTTCCCAACCTTACTTTTGGCCCACCGGTTATTTCATGCATACGTTCGTGGACCGAAAAATTCTTTGATGTGCACCTAATGATTGATCCAGCCGGACCATTTTTGGAAGATTATGCCAAAGCCGGCGCTGATCAAATTGTGGTTCACGCCGAAGCAGATAAGCATCTCGACCGTTCAATTCAGGTAATTAAAGGGCTAGGTAAAAAAGCGGGTGTTTCGCTTAACCCGTCTACCCCGGTCAATGTTTTGGAAAATGTATTAGACCAGTTGGATATGGTTTTAATAATGAGCGTTAACCCCGGTTTTGGCGGACAAAGCTTTATTCCGGCGGCATTAAATAAAATAAGTGCGGTTAAAGAAATGATTAATGGTCGCCCCATAGACATTCAGGTTGATGGTGGCGTCAATGCCGCTACTGCAAAATCTGTTGTTGATGCGGGCGCCACATGCTTGGTTGCAGGTAGCGCAGTATTTAAAGGCGATGATTACGTAGCAACTATTAAGGCAATTCGTGACGCATACTCATCCTAATAATTTTTTATCGTAAGCATTTTTTATTTTAAGCAATTAAATATATTTTATTTTTTTATATTCCATTATCAGGATGCTTAGATGATAAAAAGGTTAGGAAACGTAGGTAAAATAGCTAAGGTTCCTCGTGCCATCTCAAGGGTGGTTCCGGGAACAATTGGCAAGGCAGTTCCGCGCGCGCTAAAGAAGCGAAGTAGCTATCTTTATTTTTGGCAAAAAAGATGGTTTTTCATTGCTCTTGCAGTTGGCTGGGGCCTTCTTTCTATGCCCGTACCAGATGGCCTAACCCAACAGGGAATGGTAATCCTGACCATGAGCGTGGTCGCCACCATACTGTTTGTTACCGAACCAGTTCCGCTTCCGACCGTTGCCCTGATGATTATTGTTGGGCAAGTATTTCTTTTGGGAATCGATTCCAAAGAAGTGGCTAAATCAATGATGAGCGATTCAGTTTTGTTCATTATGGGCTCGCTTATGTTGGCAGTTGCGGTGGTGAAACAAAAACTAGACACCCGAATTGCGTGGCTTTTGGTGCGCGTTACCGGAACCTCAACCGCACGTATAGCTTTTGGTATTTCGGTTGTTTCTGGTCTGCTTGCATCATTTATTGGTGAACACACCGTTGCGGCAATGATGTTGCCAGTTGGTATTACAATTATTCAGCTTACATCGGATGACCCAAAAAAGGTTCGCAATTTGGCGGCTGTATTGTTGTTTTCAATTTCATACGGTTGCTCAGTTGCCGGTATTGGTACGCCATCGGGCGGGGCCAGAAATGCAATCATGATTGGCTACTGGAAAGAATTTTTCTACGACCCAACCAACCCTGATACATTTATATTTCTTATCGATTACGTGCATTGGATGATGTACGCATATCCAATGTTTTTAATTCAACTTCCTTTCGTTACCATGATTTTGCTGGTTACGTTCAAGCCTGAATATAAAGACCTTTCCCGCGCTATTGTTAAGCTACGCCACAAAGTAGAAGAGCAGGGCAAGATGAAAATAAGCGACTGGTCGGCAATAGTTATATTCTTCCTTACCTTGTTGGGTTGGATATTTGCTTCCAGTGATTATGGCATGGGAACAATCGCCATAATGGGTGCGGTCGCCTTTTTGGTGGCGGGGCTTGTTAAATGGCCAGACGTTAATTCTGGCGTTAACTGGGGTGTTGTGTTGCTTTATGGCGCGGCCATTTCGCTGGGCCTGCAAATGATGGAAACAGGTGCGGCCATATGGATTGCTGAGCATTTCTTGGCGTTGCTGGCCCCCCTTGGTGCCGATAGTGGCATTGGTTTGTGGGCGGCTGTTTCAGCCCTAACAACGCTGGTTACCAATACAATGTCCAACGGTGCGGCCGTGGCGGTTTTGGGGCCAATTGTGCTTAAGCTTGCAGTTGCGGCAAACGAAAGCCCCATAGTTATGGGCTATATTACGGCCATTTCGTCAGCCTTTGCCTACCTTACGGTGGTGGGAACACCCGCCAGCACCATTGTTTATGCTTCGGGTTACCTTAAAACTACCGATTTTCTAAAAGTTGGGTGGAAAATGGCGGTTGTATCAACCATTTTAATGTTACTGGGGGCGACTGTTTATTGGCCCCTGATTGGTGTTTAATTTTAACAATCAGCTGGAGCTAGCCTATGAATGACAAGAAAAGCACAAAGCAGGACGAGATTGACGAGAGTCGTTTCCGTATTTTGGTGTGCATTGATGGCTCTGACGAATCTTATCGCGGCCTCAACTATGCGGCAAAATTAGGCGGTGGGATTGATGCCGATATTGTATTGCTTTACGTGCGCCCCATAGACCAAGGCCTTCGTTCCGGCGGGTTGCAGGTTGATGTTGCGCGTTCAAACTTGCTCGATTGGGGGATTGAACTTCCTGGAATTAAATACCTTAAAAAAGGTCGCGACCTTTTAGTTGAAAAGGGCATTCTGGGCGAAGACTGGGAAGAGCAACATTTTCATTCAGATGTTTCCGGCACTACGTTGGGTGATAATAAAATTGATTATATTTCCAAAAACGGAAACAAGGTCGTGCTTAAATTAAAAGTTGCAACCGATATTGCATCGGGTGTTCTTGACCAATGGGAAATTGGAAAATATGACCTAATAATAGTTGGTGCATCTAGCCGTTGGAAAGGCGGGTTCAAAAGTTTTTGGGACCCTGCAGTAGCAGAAAAAATTGTCGTTCATGCGCCATGCTCGGTTATTATTGCGCGCGACCTTGAGGCAGGGAACGGGCATCTTATTTGCACCGATGGTTCCGAAGCGGCCATGCACACGGTGCGTTCTGATGCTTATTTGGCCAGCCGTTGTGAATGCCCCATATCGCTAATTTCCGTATCTCAAGATGTGGAAAGCAAACAAGAGGCAAAAGGCTATGTTGAAGCCGCGCGGGCAGAATTAAAAGGAATGGGCATTGATGTGGTTGATTCCATAATCAAGGTTGGTAACCCGGTAGATGAAATAATTGAAGCAGGCCCCGATTATTCTTTAATTGTTTTGGCAGATTCAGGAAAATCTGGTTTGGAACGGTTTTTCATGGGCTCGGTCGCGTTCAAGGTTATGGAAAACGCACACAATTCAGTAATGATTGTTAGATAGAGTATATTGTTAAGTGCGCCATATTATATAAGAGCGTGCATTCGCTTAGGCCACACGCTTGTGTGCTAGCGGCCAAGTCCACTGCAAAGCCCTTACTCAGCGTACAAGAGTACGCCGCTGCTACTGCAGCGCTCTTAAATATCAAGTTATGGAATCTATTTCTTCGTTGCTTAAATTGCCGGGAACAACGGTAATGGGAACGCGTAATTTGCCAGCAGCTTTTTCCATGAAATAGCTAATCAATGGGCCGGGGCCATCATCACCGGCGGCTGCACCAAGAACCAAAAGGGAAATGCTTTTTTCTTCATCAATAAGGCTTATTAGCTCTTCGACCATATTTCCTTCGCGTATATATACCGCAGGCATAAGTCCGGAACAGTCCTGCACACCCTTTGAAACACCAGACATAAGGTCTTCTGCTTCTTGGCGGGCTTCTTCGCGCATTAAATCGCCAACCGACACCCAATGAGAAAATTCAGCAGGTTGAATTACATAAACCAATGC
>CBFDBQ010000034.1:0-23257 GCA_965603095.1 uncultured Thalassospiraceae bacterium
CCCCTTAATAAAAGAGAGTTTCTTGGCCAGCGCCAGCGCCCCTTGCAACCTTGATAATCATTTTGACTTCAATGAAGTTGGTTTAATGCAGGACTAAACCAACGTAAAATATTCAAAACCTAAACAGACAAAAGGAGAATTTCGCGCTACCCTTGCGCGAAAAACTAAGCGATTTGTGGATTTAGTGGTACAAAAGCGAAACCCCGGGAGGGCCTTGCGGCTGTCCCGGGGATCTAAACTATCCGGAGCCGCTTGCAAGCAGTGGCGAATTCCGGCGTGCATATATAGGGTAGAACAATAATGCCAATTCTTCAACAATTATCGCAACCTATTGTTACTAAAGAGTTAATGGACGCTATTGAGTTTACGCATTCTTCTGCACGGCTTAGGCCATACCTACAAGCTGCGGGGCATGATAATGACAGGACGATGGCATTATACCTGTGGAATGCAGCAGTCGGTCAAAGTTTCCACTTCCCACTTCAGGGTCTAGAGGTGTCGCTACGAAATGGTATCAATAAGGTGCTGATCGATGAATGTGGGGACGGATGGTGGGAAGTCCAAACTGCACCCACGTTTTTTAACCAGCGGCGTATAGATGACCTTGCAAAAACAAAAGACAGGGTGGCTAGAAGGGTAACCACCGTCACTGTAGACGACATGGTTGCTGGTTTGACTTTTGGGTTTTGGGTCGGGTTATTGGCTCCAAGATATTATCCTAAGTTATGGAGTAGGCGCTTATCAGATGTTTTCCCCGGTTTACCGCTAGATGTCGATCACAGGCAAGTATATGCAAAAATAAATAAACCCCTCGATATTCGGAATAGGATATTCCACCACGAGCCGCTTATTAATGAAAATCTATCTGGGTTCTATTCAGAAACAATGGCTTTGTTAAAGTGGCTTTGCCCCGAAACGCAGGGCTGGATCAAAAATAATTGTTCCGTTCCAGCCGTCTTGCGAAACAAGCCTTAAATATAATTGCTTGGCTCTGGTAAAGTCCCAGCAGTAATATTTCCCCTTAATAAAAGAGAGTTTCTTGGCCAGTGTTAGTGGGGGTTTTCTTACATTGTAAAAAGGGCCTATTGCAGACTTTTGTCAGGCCAAAAAAAAGAACGGTTTTTAAGCCCAAACGGAACCTATACGGAACCTATGACCATTTCCAAAGTAACAAGGGGCTAACCGTTTATAGGCTAACCCCTTGTTTTTAAATGGCTCCGGCGGCAAGACTCGAACTTGCGACAAGGCGATTAACAGTCGCCTGCTCTACCAACTGAGCTACGCCGGATCAGCGTGATATGGAGGCGCGGACCGGAATCGAACCGGTGTACACGGCTTTGCAGGCCGCTGCGTAGCCACTCCGCCACCGCGCCCTCGTTTTACCATGAGGGAAATTGGCTTGTTTTCCTCGCGAGGGCGCTGGAACTTAAAACTTTTGTCTAGCCCCGGTCAAGGGCCACATTTGTCAAATATGCCCAGTATTTGAATTAATTGGGACATTCGGTGGATACAATGGGGTTATTGTGCAGAAGGCCCGGAAGGGCTATTTTAAAGCCCTGATTAATAAGCCTTAATCTACACATCTAAACAAGGACATAATAAATGGATTTTGCCGCTGCCAGACATTTTATGGTCGAAGGACAGATACGAACAAACCGGGTTACCAATACCCTTTTGGTTGATGCCATGGATAGCATCGCTAGAGAAGAGTTCTTGCCCGAAGCATTAAAAGCCCGCGCATATATAGACGAAGACATTAATGTCGCGCCTGGGCGCATACTGATGGAGCCGATGGTTCTGGCGCGCATGTTAGAAATAGCCGAAATAAAAGAAACCGATTTATGTATGGTCGCCGCATCAGCAACAGGATACGAAGCCGCATGTATGGCAACCATGGCAAGCGCGGTTGTTGCAATAGAAAGCAATGTTGATCTTGCCGCCAGCTCGGAAGAGGTATTAAAAAATATTGGCGCAGATACTGTCTCAGTTTTAAAGGGCGACGTAACCAAGGGCCATCCTGCCCAAGCACCATTTGATGTAATATTGATAAACGGCGCAGTTTCAGAAGCCCCCGAAACGTTGATTAATCAACTTGCCGAAGGCGGGCGCCTGCTGGCGGTTATTGCCCCAGCCGGTGCAGTTCCCGGTAAAGCAACTCTTGTAACTAAACTTGATGGCGTTGTATCAGAGCGACAGGTATTTGATGCTAATATCCCCGGATTGCCCGAGTTTACCAAGGCACCCACTTTTTCATTTTAGGATTTTTCATTTGCCCAGCAATACAAATATAAAAAAACCGGGCCTGTTCTTGGCCGTTATCCTTGCTAGTGGCGTTATATCCGGCCAGTCCCACGCAGGCGGGTTTGAGGACGCCTTGGCAAAGGCCTACAGCGCAAACCCGACATTGCAGCAATCACGCGCTGGTCTTCGGGCTACGGACGAAGGGGTTCCTTATGCGCTTTCTGGTTTTCGCCCCAGCATTTCTGCAACAGGCACCGCTAGCGAATATGAAAAAGAAACCAACCTTGCCCCCGGCGTAACCACAAACCTTTCGCCCAGAACAATGTCGCTGACCGTTACCCAATCAATATTTTCCGGCTTGGGAACACTGTCTTCCTTGCGCAAAGCCGTAAGCACCGTAAAGGCATCTCGCGCCAGATTGCTCAGCACCGAACAGAATATTTTATTGAGAACGGCAACTGCTTATTTAGATGTTGTAAGAAACAAAGCGATTACGGACCTCAACACAAACAACGAACAGGTTCTTGGCCGCCAACTTGAAGCAACAAGGGATCGTTTTAAGGTTGGTGAAATTACCCGTACCGATGTTCATATTGCCGAGGCTCGTTTGGCCCGGGTCAAGGCAGAGCGAATCGCCGCCCAAGGACAGCTGGAAACATCAAAAGCATCTTATGCAAATGTCGTTGGTGAAGTAGGTGAAGATTTTAACGCACCCAAATTAAACTTGAACTTGCCAAAATCTTTGGAAATTGCCCTGAACGAAGGCCGTAAAGGCAATCCCATTGTTATTGCCGCCGAATATGATGAGGTAGCGGCGCGGGAATCGGCAAATGTGGCAAAGGCAGAATTGATGCCTAGCATAGACCTTAGCGGAACCGCAAAACGTAGCTTTGATTCGGTGCAAGATAATTATGAATCCGATGAGTTGACCGGGATGCTTACGTTGTCTGTGCCGCTGTATCAGGGCGGTGCCGCTTATTCCAGCCTTAGGAGCTCTCGTCACCAGGCCGCCTCCGCCCGTCTTGCATTTGATCAGGCGTTAAGGGACGTAACAGAGGAAATTCATCGGGCATGGGAAAGTAATTTAACAGCCTTAGCGCGAATCGGGGCGTTTGAAACACAGGTAAAAGCATCGGAAACAGCACTTGAAGGCGTAGAAAAAGAGGCATCTGTTGGCTCAAGAACCGTACTAGATGTGCTTGATGCAGAGCAGGAATTGCTTGATGCACGGGTAAATCTTGTTAGTTCTCAAAGGGATGCAACAGTTTCCGCCTTGACGTTACTGTCTTCTGTAGGCAGGTTAACCGCTAAGGAATTGCAACTGCCTGTGGATTTGTATGACGCAGAAGGGCATTATCGGGACGTTAGGTGGAAGATGTTTGGCGCTGGCATTGATTGAAATGATTAAAACAATCGAAATGTTGACTTATTAGTAACTTATTCTGCCGTAACCTTAGATTTAGTTTATATGTTCGATTCTCAATAGTTGAATCCTGCAGGGGGCCCACACTAGGGGGCTAATAGAGAGTAAATAATGAGCGAAGAAACTCAGGAGAATCCGGGCGAAGAGCCGTCCATGGAAGACATTCTCGCTTCTATCCGACGTATTTTGTCGGAAGATGACGAAGAGGCAGCAGGAGAAGGCGAAGCAGCCGCGCCTGCAACTGCGCCCGCCGCAGAAGAGCCTGTCGAAGATGAAATGGCCGCCGCCATGGCAGAAATGGCCGCCGCAGAAGAACCTGAGGCACCAGCCGAAGACGATATGGCCGCCGCTATGGAGGCCATGGAAGCAGAAGAACCAGCCGCCGCAGAAGAACCCGAAGAAGAAATGGACATGGCAGCTGCCATGGAATCAATGGAAGCTGAGGAAGAAAAGCCTGCTCCCGCGCCAATACAAGTTGAGCTAGCAGAGGATGAGCCAGAACCGGCTCCACCACCTCCCGTTCCCGCACCCGCACCCGTTGTTGCCGCTGCACCACCACCACCACCACCGGCAAGACCCGGCGGTGAACCAGATATTTCATCAATTCTCGACCTTACCAGAGAAATGATCACATCAGTTCCCGAAGGTACAGAAGGGCTTGTTTCTACTGCAACATATAGGGCATCGACAGATGTTTTGGGCGATTTGGCTCGGGCCATACTTGGCCAACGTGAATTACAGGTTGGCGGAAGCGATATAACCCTAGAAGGCATGGTTCGCGAAATGATGCGCCCATTGCTCAAAGAATGGCTGGACCAGAACCTGCCATATTTGATTGAGCGTCTGGTTAAAAAGGAAATTGACCTTATGATTAACCGGGCAGAGCGCCTCGACAGCTAAACTGCCTTAGATATTTACATCAAACCGCCCTCGGAATGCATCCGGGGGCGGTTTTTTTTAAACAATACTGTTCCCATTGGGGCTTGGCTTCGTTAAACAATCAGCTAGACAATTATTTTTATATTTTTGAGGCGATCCATAGAAATGCTGGATAAATCCTACCAGCCCAAAGAAGTCGAAGATCGTATATATGCCAGCTGGGAAAGCTCGGGCGCATTTTCCTGTGGCACGCGCCCAGATGGCGATACCTATACCATTGTAATTCCGCCACCCAACGTGACTGGCTCGCTCCATATGGGGCATGCTCTCAACAACACAATACAAGACATACTTATTCGTTATCAGCGGATGAAGGGCTTGGATGTTTTATGGCAACCGGGAACCGACCATGCCGGCATCGCTACACAAATGGTTGTCGAGCGCCAGATGGAAGCCGAAGGCATTACCCGTCACGATCTTGGCCGCGATAAATTCATCGAACGTGTTTGGAAATGGAAAGAAGAAAGCGGCGGAACCATCACCCAACAACTTCGCCGTCTTGGTGCATCGTGCGATTGGGATCGTGAACGTTTCACAATGGATGAAGGTCTATCAAAAGCTGTGCAAAAAGTTTTTGTTGAATTGCACAAGGCAGGATTAATTTACCGCGACAAGCGCTTGGTTAATTGGGACCCATTACTTCACACCGCCATTTCCGATTTAGAAGTCGAAAACCGCGAACAAAACGGCAAGATGTGGTATTTCAAATATCCCATCGAGGGCGAGGAAAATAAATTTGTAACCGTTGGCACCACACGGCCGGAAACAATGCTGGGCGATAGCGGCGTTGCAGTTCACCCCGATGATGATCGTTACAAGCATTTGGTTGGCAAGCGGGTAATGTTACCCATAGCAAATCGTTCAATCCCCATTGTTGCCGATGATTACGCCGACCCTGAAAAAGGTTCGGGCGCGGTTAAGATGACCCCGGCCCATGATTTCAATGATTTTGAAGTTGGTCGCAGACATGACCTTGAGATTATAAATGTTCTCGACCACAACGCTTGTATGAACGAAAACACACCTGAACATTTGCATGGCCTTGATCGGTTTGAAGCCCGCGATGTGGTGGTAAAAGAAATGGAAGGTTTGGGTTTATTAGAAAAAATCGAAGACAACCCCATGACCATTCCCTATGGCGATCGTTCCGGTGTGGTTGTTGAACCGTGGTTGCTTGACCAATGGTTTGTCGATGCAAAAACAATGGCCGCTCCCGCCATCAAGGCAGTAGAAGACGGCGCCACCACCTTTCATCCTAAATCCTATGAAAATCTTTATTTCGAATGGATGCGCAACATCCAGCCGTGGTGTGTGTCGCGCCAAATTTGGTGGGGTCATCAGATACCAGCATGGTACGGCCCCGATGGCACACCGTTTGTTGAACACACCGAGGGTGAAGCACAAACAGCCGCCGCTAAACATTATGGCAAACAGGTTGAAATAACCCGTGACCCCGATGTGCTTGATACGTGGTTTTCATCTGCGTTGTGGCCGTTTTCAACATTGGGCTGGCCCGATGAAACGCCAGAAGCCAAGAATGATATGAGCAGATATTATCCAACGGATGTTTTGGTAACTGGCTTTGATATTATTTTCTTTTGGGTTGCACGCATGATGATGATGGGCCTGCATTTTATGGATGAGGTTCCGTTCCGTGATGTTTATATTCATGCCCTTGTTCGTGACGAAAAAGGGCAAAAAATGTCCAAGTCCAAGGGCAATGTGATGGACCCGCTGGAACTAATCGATCAGTTCGGTGCCGATGCAGTGCGCTTTACCATGACATCACAAGCGGTGCAGGGCAGGGATGTAAAGCTTTCCACCAGCCGGATTGAAGGCTATCGCAATTTTGTAACTAAAATTTGGAACGCGGCCCGTTTTGCTGAAATGAATGAATGCAAACCGGTTGATGGGTTTGACCCATCTGGGTGCAAGTTAATGCTTAATCGTTGGATAGTCGGCAAAACAGCCGAGGCCGCCGCTAATATTGAGCGCGCTATTAATGCATATCGTTTTAACGAAGCCGCCGATGCCGGTTATCATTTTACCTGGGGCAGTTTCTGCGATTGGTATATTGAATTTTCTAAACCAATTTTCTTTGGCGATGATGAAGCGGCCAAGGCTGAGACCCGTGCCACCATGGCATGGGCATTTGATCGCATATTGCAGATACTTCATCCCATTATGCCGTTTGTTACCGAAGAGCTTTGGGAAAAAATATCTACACGCGATAGCGCATTGATGTTGAGCGAATGGCCTGAACTTTCAAACCTTGCCGATAAAGAGGCCGAAACGGAAATTGACTGGGTAATAAGGCTTGTTACGTCGGTTCGTGCGCTTCGCGCTGAAATGAATGTACCGCCGAAAGCAATGCTTAATCTTTATTTCAAGGATGCTTCAGCAGGTACAATTTCTCGGCTTGAAAATAATCGTGACCTTATTCATCGCATGGCCCGCATTGAACAAAGCGGGGCAATGGAAGGCGAGGTTGAAAAAGGTTCTGTTTCAAGCGTAATTGATGAAGCAACAATTATTCTTCCGTTGGCTGGCGCCATTGATGTTGGGGCCGAGCGCGCACGGCTTGAAAAAGAAATTGGCAAGCTTGATGCCGAGGTAGCTAAGTTTGAGCAACGTCTTTCCAACAAAGGCTTTACCGACAAGGCACCTAAAAAAGTGGTGGATGAATTGCAAGTTAAGCTGGCGGAAACGAAAGCTGAAAGCGAAAAGCTGAGTGAGGCGTTAGAACGTCTGGCTGAACCTTAACCCTATTGTTCAATATCGGTTTCCCGTAAATAAAAAATAACGTCCAACGGTGGTATGTCAGTTATACCAGATTGGCTCAGCATGCAGTGAACCTGTCCGCGGTGGTGGGTGTGATGATTGAAAAGCGTTAGCAAAATATGACGCGCAGGCGAAATGTGTTTTTTGCCACCTTTTAGCATCCGGTAAAAAACCTCGCGATCCAACCCGCCATCCATGCCAGAGGTCAGGCGTCCAACAAGACGAATTATATGTTCGTCCATTATTTCGCGATCTTTTGTTAGGTCAGCTAAATCTTCGTGCAGTATTTGATCTAGGCCTTTGATGCCGTGGTATTCACCCATTATCCGGCTGGTCCATAGCCTGTCGATAACCAAAATATGGTTTAGGGTGGCGTGAATTGATCCAAAAAACGCACCCATATCCTTGCGGTAAGCGTCATCGGATAATTCTGCCACGGCGGAAAAAATCCTGCGGTTTGCCCACCTATTATAATTTGATAAAATGTGTAATTCGTCTGCGCCCATGATGGCAAGATTAACAGCCTGTGGTCATATCAGTAAAGACTTGCTTTTTTGTCCTGACAGACCCATTTATTGTCCAAACTCAACACAATCAAAGGATTTACTTAAATGAGCTATCATTTCACCACTACCGTAGATATGGAATTTGACGCGGCAATCGAACATGCTACCGCCGCCCTAAAGGAAAAGGGCTTTGGCGTGCTAACCACAATTGATGTGCAAAAAGCCATGAAGGAAAAAATAGACAAGGATATTAACCCTTATACCATTCTTGGTTCTTGCAACCCGTCATATGCTTACAAGGCGCTTCAGTCTGAAAACAAAATTGGCACCATGCTGCCCTGCAATGTGGTTGTGCAACAGACCGCCGATGGAAAAATAGAAGTTTCAGCCGTGGATCCAGCCGCCTCCATGATGGCCATTGAAAACCCCGATTTGGGTGCAGTTGCGGGCGAAGTTCGCGATATGTTGAAAGAGGTTATAGCCAGTCTTTAAATAGAATAATTAGGCTAAATCTAAGCTAAAACGCGGCTATTCTTGGGTCTTTATTTGGATATGGGCCTGTAGTTTAGTCGCGTTTTTCTTGGCCCTATTTGGGGCCCCATTTAAAGTATTTGAAAATGTCGGTTTACGCGGGTCATGGCTCTATGTACAACACAGCCAACAAGGCCATACGCAGGCCCTTAAAAGCCAGCATTCAGCCCCTATTGCAGAGAGAATAAAATGACAGAAATAGAAGGGATAATCCCGCCACTAAGCAAAGCTCTTGCCAAGCGTGGCTATGAAGTGCTTACCCCTGTGCAGTCAGATATGCTCGTCCCCGAGATGGAGGGTGCTGATGCGCTTGTTTCTGCTCAAACCGGTTCGGGCAAGACGGTTGCCTTTGGTATTGCGCTGGCGCCAACTCTTTTAGATGGAGCCGAGCGTTTTTCTAAGACTAAGGCCCCCGTAGCATTGGCCATTGCCCCAACCCGTGAACTTGCGTTGCAGGTCAAGCGCGAACTGGAATGGCTGTACGAATATACTGGGGCAATCGTTGTATCGTGTGTTGGCGGCATGGATATGCGCGATGAACGTCGCAACCTAGCGCGTGGCGCACATATTGTGGTTGGAACGCCCGGTCGTCTGCGCGATCATATTGAGCGTGGCTCGTTTGATACATCGGCGCTCAAGGGTGTGGTGCTGGACGAAGCAGATGAAATGCTCGATCTCGGCTTTCGAGATGACCTTGAATATATTCTTGATTCTGCACCAAAGGACCGTCGAACATTAATGTTTTCGGCAACCGTGCCTAAATCAATTGGAACGTTGGCTAAACGTTATCAGAAAAATGCGGTTCGCATTGCCACCGCATCAGATAGCAAGCAACATCTTGATATTGAATACCGCGCATTAACCGTTGCCCCTAATGACAGGGACAATGCCATCATCAACCTGCTCAGGTATTTTGATGCTAAAAGCGCAATCGTATTTTGCGCAACCCGTGCAACCGTTAACCACATGACCGCACGTTTTACCAACCGCGGTTTTTCGGTAGTCGCACTTTCAGGTGAATTAAGCCAAGCTCAGCGTAGCCATGCATTGCAAGCCATGCGCGATGGCCGGGCGCGGGTTTGTATTGCAACCGATGTTGCCGCACGCGGAATTGATTTACCAAACCTTGAATTAGTAATTCACGCAGACATTCCTAAAAACCGCGAAGGTCTATTGCACAGAAGTGGCCGCACAGGCCGGGCCGGGCGCAAGGGCGTTAGTGTGCTTATTGTTCCACACACATGGCGTAAACGCACCGAACGGTTGTTAAGCAATGCAAACATTGATGCCACATGGGCCAAGCCACCATCGGTTGATGATATTGCCAAGCGTGACCGTGAACGCATTTTTGAAGACCCCACTTTAAGCAACCCATTAAACGATGATGAAAAAGCGTTTACCAATGAATTGCTAACTCGTTACAGCGCAGAACAAATTGCTGGCGCATTTATGCGACTGCATGCCAAAGAACAGCCCGCCGCCGAAGAATTGCTTGATAGCGGCCCGGCTGAAAGCAAAAGCAGACAACGCGGCGACAGTAAACAACAGCGTGACGATTTTAAAGATAGCGTGTGGATATCGCTTTCGGTTGGACACAAGCACAATGCCGAACCACGCTGGATATTGCCCATGCTTTGCCGTGCCGGGCGCATAACCAAGCGTGACATTGGCGCCATAAAGATCAATCAAGAAGATACCCATGTGGAGCTTACGTCTGGGTGTGTAGATAAATTTCTTGAGGAACTTGGTCCATCACGTAAAATGGAAAAAACAATATCGGTTGATCGCCTAAGGGGCACCCCTAAACCATCAGGGGAAAAACAGTTTGATAAGCGTGAAAAACCCTCATACGAAAAGAAAAGTAAGCCCCCATATGAAAAGAAAAAAAGGTCGTTTGCGGATAAAAAATTTGAAAAACCAAAAACCAGTACCTTTAAGAAACCTGACGAGAAAAAAGACGTAGCCGATAGCCCAACAGAAAATAAACCATGGGAAAAAAAGGCAAAAAAATTCAAACCCGGCAAAGGCAAAGGTAAGGGCAAGATCAAAAAATCCCGCAAGGAAAGGTCTGCCGCCAAGGTCGATGGAAATCCTAGTGGCAGTAAGGCTAGCGCAAAGGGCAAAACAAGGGCTAAACTATCCCTACCGGGTTCTAGCCCGCTGAAACGGAAAAAGTAATAAAAAGAATTCAAGGATAAGTCTCCATGCCCGAATATAAATCACGGACTTCCACCCACGGTCGTAACATGGCTGGCGCTCGCGGATTATGGCGTGCAACCGGAATGGGTGATGATGATTTTGGCAAACCAATAATTGCTATTGCCAATTCATTTACCCAGTTTGTTCCCGGTCACGTCCACCTAAAAGACATGGGGCAAATGGTTGCACGTGAAATTGAAAAAGCTGGTGCAGTAGCCAAAGAATTCAATACCATTGCGGTTGATGATGGCATTGCCATGGGCCATGACGGAATGCTTTATTCGCTTCCCAGCCGTGAAATAATTGCAGATAGCGTTGAATATATGGTCAACGCCCATTGTGCCGATGCGCTGGTTTGTATTTCAAACTGCGATAAAATAACACCGGGCATGATGATGGCCGCCATGCGCCTTAACATCCCAACGGTTTTTGTTTCCGGCGGTCCGATGGAAGCCGGCAAGTTGATAATTGATGGCGAAGAACACTCGATTGATTTAATCGATGCCATGGTAAAAGCCGCCAGCCCCGATGTGGATGATGAAACAGCGCTTGCCTATGAACGCTCTAGCTGCCCAACTTGTGGGTCATGCTCAGGCATGTTTACCGCCAATTCCATGAACTGCTTGGCCGAAGGCATGGGCCTTGCGCTTCCCGGAAACGGATCGTTACTTGCCACCCATGAATTTAGGAAAGAATTATTTCTTCGTGCTGGGCGCACAATTGTTGAAGCAACCAAACGCTATTACGAGGATAATGACGAAAGCGTTCTTCCGCGCAACCTTGGCGGCAAAACTGCATTTGAAAATGCTATGACATTGGATATCGCCATGGGCGGCTCCACCAATACGGTCTTGCATATTTTAGCCGTTGCCCAAGAAGCTGAAATTGATTTTAATTTAGGCGACATTGACCGTCTTAGCCGCAAGGTACCAAACCTTTGCAAGGTTTCACCGTCAACCCCGCTATATCACATGGAAGACGTGCATAGGGCAGGCGGCATATATGGTATTTTGGCTGAACTTGACCGGGCTGGATTAATTGACCGCTCGGTTGCCACGGTTGGCGATGAAACTCTCGGCCACGCCATAGACAAATGGGACGTTATTTCATCAAACGATAGCGATGTTGAAACTTTTTATAGTGCCGCGCCGGGCGGGGTTCCAACTCAGGTTGCTTTTAGCCAGAACAGACAATATCCCAGCCTTGATACGGACCGTGAAAAAGGATGCATTCGCAATGTGGCCCATGCCTATTCAACCGATGGCGGGCTGGCGGTGCTATATGGCAACATCGCCGAAAAAGGCTGCATAGTTAAAACAGCAGGGGTTGACGCATCCATACTTAAATTCAGCGGCCCGGCACGCATATGTGAAAGCCAGGACGAAGCTGTTGAAAAAATATTAGGCGGCGACATTAAATCAGGCGACGTTGTATTGGTTCGTTACGAAGGACCAAAAGGCGGCCCCGGTATGCAAGAAATGCTTTACCCAACCAGTTATATAAAATCCATGGGGTTGGGGGCGGAATGTGCGCTCTTAACCGATGGACGTTTTTCCGGCGGATCATCCGGGCTTTCCCTCGGTCATGTTTCACCCGAAGCGGCCGAAGGTGGCGCCATTGGTTTGGTCGAAGAGGGCGATACAATTATTATCGATATCCCCAACCGTTCTATTGATGTTGACGTTTCGGCCGATGAACTTGCTAAACGTCGCAGCGCAATGGATGCAAAGGGTGCGGGCGCATGGAAACCAGTCAAAGATCGCCCACGCAAGGTTACGGCGGCACTTCGGGCCTATGCGGCACTGGCAACCAGTGCTGACCGTGGTGCGGTGCGCGATGTATCGCAGGTTGAACGCAAATAATATTTAATTAATTGTGCGCTACATCTAGCTGTTAAATATAAAAAATTTATATTTAAAAAAATCTTATTACGCCAAGCTGTAATCTAACAATTAAGTTCAATTAATTGGTGCGCATTATTTCCTTTTTATATACCCATAAATAAGTTATGGTTATTTATCAGGGCGGCCCGCGCAACTGGAAAGAGCATTAACAATAATGCCATAAAGCCAGCTGTAAAAAATAAAAAAAGCTTAAAAAAGCTGGGCTTTAAGAGGGGGTTTGAAATTTGTTAATAGAATGGTCAGGAGACCTAGAAATTGGCGTGCCTTTTGTGGACGCTGACCACAAAGTGCTGATTAATATTCTCAATCAGGTGGATGACTGCATCACCGAACAAGAAGAATCAACCGTTCTAGGTAGCGCCCTAGAGGCTCTTGTCAGCTACACCGAATATCATTTTACCCGCGAAGAAAAGCTGATGGAGCTTGCCGGGTATTCAAATATCGAAGAACACAAAGCGGTTCACGCAAAACTTTTTCATAAGGTTAGGACTATTTATCACAGCTTCGAAGCTGACCGTGAAAGCATTAATATCGAAGACGTGCGTAGTTTTTTAAAAAGTTGGTTAACCCAACACATTCTTGGCGAAGATGTAAAATACCGCAATATTTGCATAGATAACCAAGAGGCCGCACACGAAGCAGGTATGGTACCGTTTATTCAAGCTAATGGCAGCAGCGTTCCATTTAATGAATGGGGTTTCCTGCGTGTTTTGCTGGTGGATGACAATCCTAATTTTTGCAAACTTATCAGCACAATTTTAAAAGCAGTCGGCATTTCAAATATTGAAGTAACCGGATCAGCAGAAGATGGCCTTGCGCTTTTATCCCGCCGTCCAGCCGATGTGGTTTTGTGCGATTGGGTGATGGATGAAATGACCGGAACTGAATTTGCTGCAAAGGTAGAAGAAATGAACCTGCCTTCAAAAGTAGTAATGATGACCGGCTATTCCATCGACACCCTGAAAAACGAAGCAACGGATTTAAACATTTATTCTTATTTAGAAAAGCCTGTTAATGCCCACAATCTGCTAGATACAATTACCCGCACCGCATTTAACGCTTAAAATTATCAAAGCTTAAGCTCACACCATGCGGGTGTGTGATCGGATGGTTTTTCCCATCCGCGCGGAGTTTTGTCGATACCAGCATCAGCCAACATATCTGCCGCCGCTGGATTTAATAATAAGTGATCAATGCGGCATCCTTCGTCACGTGGCCATGAGCCAGCCCGGTAATCCCACCATGTATAATGCCCAGCCATTCCTTTGGATGAAAGGGCATCGGTTAATCCCAAATTTGTTATTGAACGAAATGCGTTTCTAGATTGCGGCATGAATAGCGCGTCGCGTTTCCATTTTTCTATATTGTATGCATCATTTGGGCTTGGGATTACATTGTAATCACCACCCAGCACCAATGGGCTTTCGTCTTTTAAAAGAGATTTTGTGTGGGCCAACAGGCGGCCCATCCATTCAAGTTTGTAATCGAACTTTTCTCCCGGAACCGGATTACCATTGGGCAGATAAATACTGGCAACACGAACACCATTTGTTATGCCCTCAACATATCGCGCCTGTTCGTCCGATTTGTTTCCGGGAAGGCTGGTTTGGGTGACATCGATGGGGTGTTTGGAAAGAATAGCGACGCCGTTATATGTTTTTTGTCCAACTACGGCGGTTTCATATCCGGCAGATTTTATTTCCATCTGCGGGAAAATTTCTTCTAGCCCTTTGAGCTCTTGCAATAGCACAACATCTGGCTCGAACTCGCCCAACCACTTGAGCAGGTGTTCAAGCCGTGCCTTTAGGGAATTAACGTTCCAGGTAGCAATTTTCAATTGATTATACCCGGCTCTTTAAACAGAAAATGATGAGCCACACCCGCAGGTGCTGTCGGCATTGGGGTTTTCCATTGCAAAATAGGCACCCATAAGATCGGTTTTGAAATCAAGCGTTGCGCCGGCAACGAACGGTATGGAGGTTTCGTCAATTACCACCTTGATGCCGCCTTCTTCAAAGATGCGGTCATCATCGTTTATTTTTTCATCAAGGCTGAATTGATACTGAAATCCAGAACAGCCACCGCCGGTTATGCCAACCCGCAACATTAGGTCGGGCTTGCCCTCGGCCTCAATCAGTTGGGCTATGCGCGTAACCGCGCCTTGGCCTATTTGAATGGAATCGGTCGCTGTAGCGGTATCTGGCATTGGTTTATGTGTCCTTCGCTGGCATATTCAGTGCCATTTTATGGGTCGATTATAGCCCATATACCCCCTAGATGTAATGTTCATGGGCCAAATGTCAATTTCTCCTTTGTTAAGGGGGCTCAAGGAGGGTAGTTTTCGGCCATGATAGATACAATTTCAGGTTTGGCACCTTATGCCTGTACGCCAGAAACCAGCCGTGGCCGCCTTTATCAAGAGCCGGAAAGCGAGACCCGGACGTGCTTTCAGCGTGACCGTGACCGCATTATCCATGCTGGCGCATTTCGTCGCCTGCAATACAAAACCCAAGTTTTTGTAAACCACGAGGGTGATTTTTTTCGCACCCGGCTTACCCATTCGTTAGAGGTTTCCCAAATTGCCCGCTCAATCGCCCGTTCGCTTGGCTTGGCTGAATATTTGGCAGAAACCTTGGCGCTGGCCCACGACCTTGGCCATACCGCATTTGGTCATGCCGGGGAATACGAAATGGAAGCCCGGATGGAAGATTACGGCGGATTTGATCATAACGCACAGTCGCTTCGGGTGGTAACTGCGCTTGAACATCGCTACGCCCAATTTGATGGGCTTAATCTTACGTGGGAAACCCTAGAAGGACTTGTAAAACACAACGGGCCGTTAATTGGCTTTGCAGGTGCCAAGCCATTACCGTGGGCAATTTCTCAATATGCTAAATTGCAAGACCTTGAGCTTGATGCATTTGCATCGGGCGAAGCCCAAGCCGCCGCCGTATCGGATGATGTTGCCTATAATAATCATGATATTGATGACGGCCTGCGTGCCGGGTTGTTTTCCATAGACGATATTCGCGAAGTTGATTTTGTTGGCAAAGCTTTTGCCAATGTGGAAAAAACCTATCCCGGCCTTGATAGGTCGCGCACTATTCATGAAACCGTTCGCCGCCTAATAGGTGAAATGGTCGAAGACATTTTAATTGAATCTAGAATGCGTATTTTAGATGCTCAGCCTAAATCTGCTGGTGATATACGTGCATTTGATGCCCCAGTTATTGATTTTTCTGACGCTATGAAAAAAAACGACAAGGAATTAAAAGAATTCCTGTTCAATAATATGTATAGGCACTACAAACTCAATCGCATGACCACCAAGGCAAGACGGGTGGTCGGTGATTTATTTGATTTATTTTTGCGTGACCCGGGGTGCTTGCCCGATGAGTGGTCTATTCTGGCAGGCGAACCAGAAACAGAACAGACTGCCAGATTGGTTGCCGATTATATTGCCGGAATGACCGACCGTTTTGCCCTTGATGAACACGCCCGCCTGTTTGACCTTCAAGGTATGGCAAATGACAACATGAAAAAGATTTAAAGATAATACAATGAACATTTTTAAACATTTCACCGCCGAAGTATCAGCCATTTGTGCAAATATTGACGCACTAAAAGGCCTTGATGTGTCGCGTTTAACGGTCGAGGCCCCGCGTGATGCCAGCCACGGCGACATCACCACCAACGCCGCCATGGTTTTGTGCAAGGGCGCAAATATGAAGCCCCGTGACTTGGCTGAAATATTAAAAACTGAAATTGAAAAAATAGACGGTGTAACCAGCGCAGAAATAGCTGGGCCCGGTTTTATTAATTGTAAAATCGATGATGCTTTTTGGCAGGCACGTCTGGCAGACATATTAAAATCCGGAACCGATTATGGCACATCTACAATGGGGGCAGGGCAAAAGGTAAATGTCGAATACGTTTCCGCCAACCCAACCGGGCCAATGCACGTTGGTCATGGCCGCGGCGCGGTATTTGGTGATGTGTTGGCATCGCTGCTGGAAAAGGCCGGGTTCGATGTGGCCCGAGAATACTATGTAAATGATGCCGGCGCACAGGTTGATGTGCTGGCCCGTTCGTTACACCGGCGTTACCGCGAAGCATTGGGCGAAGATATTGTCGAAATGCCCGAAGGTCTTTATCCCGGTGAATACCTAAAAGAACCTGCCGCCGCCCTTGCTAAAGCTGAAGGCGATAAATGGAAAGCCGCGCCCGAAAGCGAATGGCTGGAACCTGTGCGTGAATTCGCCATTGATGCCATGATGGACATAATTAAAACTGATCTTGCCGCCATGGGAATTACCCATGACGTATTTACATCCGAGAAAAAATTGGTTGGCGCAGGCAAGGTTGATGAAGCGTTGAAATTCCTAACCGACAATGGCCTGATTTATCAGGGCGTGCTGGAACCACCAAAAGGTAAATTGCCAGACGATTGGGAAGAACGCGAACAAACATTGTTCAGGGCAACCGATTTTGGCGACGATGTTGACCGTCCGGTGCAAAAATCAGACGGTTCGTGGACATACTTTGCCACCGACATGGCCTATCACCTTGATAAATTTAATCGTGGCTTTGCAGACATGATTGATGTTTGGGGGGCTGACCATGGCGGCTATGTCAAACGTATGCGCTCAGCGGTCAAGGCTTTAACCAATGGCAAAGGCACACTTGATTGCAAGCTCTGCCAAATGGTCAACCTGATGGATGGGGGCGAGCCGGTAAAAATGTCCAAACGCGCCGGAACGTTTGTAACGTTGCGCGATGTTGTTGATGAGGTTGGCAAAGACGTGGTTCGTTTTATAATGCTAACGCGAAAAAATGATGCCGGGCTTGATTTCGATTTTGCCAAGGTCCGCGAACAATCAAAAGACAACCCAGTTTTTTATGTTCAGTACGCCCATGCCCGTTCTTATTCGGTGTTGCGAATGGCGGCGGATGAACTTGGCCCGGATGCGGTTAGCAATGACAAGGTATTGAACGCAGACCTTTCATTGCTGAAGGACCCAGCTGAAATGTCGCTGATAAAAATGATGGCTACATGGCCCCGTTTGGTGGAAAGCGCAGCAGAGGCCCATGAGCCGCACCGCATGGCGTTTTATATGTACGACCTTGCCGCCCTGTTCCATCAGTTGTGGAATAAAGGCAAAGATGACGCCACATTACGCTTTATAATTAATGATAATATACCCCTTACCATGGCCCGTTTGGCCTTGATACGGGCCATGGCCACCGTAATAGCCTCAGGCTTTGGGGTTTTTGGCATAACCCCAAAAGAAGAAATGCGTTAAGGTTTTTCCGCTACAAAGGATGTCATGAACGAAACCGATTCTAATAATAACGGGGGCAATACCCCCAATGCTTCCGAATTGCTGGATTTTGAGCCAATGGCAAAATCATCCTCCGGCTCTGGTCGTGGTATGGCCATGGGCATTGTGGCGGCAATTTTGCTGGCAGGCGTGGGCGCTGGTGCATTTTTATATATGGGTGGCGGAAATATTGGTGAAGTTTCCGATGGGCCAGTTCCGCTTATTTTACCGCCTGCGGGTGATGTAAAAGTACGCCCGGAAAATCCCGGCGGCATGGCGGTTCCTGACCGTGATAAATTAGTTTATGGCCGCATTGACGGAACGGCTGATGCGCCAAAGTTTGAACGCCTGCTACCGCCACCGGAAACACCACTAGAACCACCAACCGAGGTACCAACCGAAAACAAGGTAGAGACCGCGCCACCACAAGAAGCCAAAGAAATAGCCAAAGAAGAAGAACAGGTTGTCGCACCGGCCCCGACACCAATGCCTGCGCCCGCACCAGAGGCTCCAGTGGTGCTTGCGCCAGCTCCATCACCAGTTATGGCCCCAGCGGCCCCAGCCCAACCAAAAGAGCCAGAAGCAGTTGCCGCCGCACCTGCACCACCAGCACCAGCATCACCAGCGCCCACAGCCAAGCAGGGATACATGGTGCAACTTTCAGCACTTAAAACCGAAGAATCCGCCAAAGCAGAATGGAAACGTATATCCAAACAAAACGCCGACATACTTGGCGCCCTTTCCATGAATATTCAACGCGCCGACCTTGGGGCCAAGGGTGTTTATTGGCGTCTTCGTGCAGCATACTTGCCCGACAGAAAATCAGCAGAAGGCGTGTGTGCTAAACTTGCAACCCGCAAGCTTGGATGTTTGATAATTGCCCCTTAAAAAACAAAAACAAACAAATCGCCCAATGGCGGCATTGTTTGGCTGTGCCAGCACAAGCTTGAGCGCAGAAGAAAAATCATTTTTTAAAGAAACCAATCCTCTTGGTTTTATTATTTTTTCCCGCAACGTAAAAAACCCCACACAGCTAAAGGCACTGGTTGCTGAATTGCGTGAAACCGTGGGGCGTGAAAATGCACCAGTATTAATTGATCAAGAAGGCGGCAGGGTAGCTCGTTTATCACCCCCTGATTGGCCAGCATTTCCGCCTGCCGTAACTTACGCTCGGATATATAAACAAAATAAAGAAAATGGAATTAAAGCCGCATTTCTTGGCGGGCAATTAATCGGTCACGAGCTTCATCAAGTTGGAATAACGGTTGATTGCGCCCCAGTGCTTGACCTACCCCAAGACGACGCCGACCCAATAATCGGCGACCGTGCATTTGGTGATAACGTTGACACAATAATTGATTTGGCCCGCGCATTTGCCGAAGGGCTTATGGATGTTGGTGTTGCACCTGTAATCAAACATATACCGGGTCATGGCCGCGCTTTGGTTGATAGCCACGAAAAGCTCCCAATTGTGAAAGCTACAAAAGACGAACTTGAAAAAGATTTCGCTCCATTTAAAGCATTAAATTACATGGCGTGGGCAATGACCGCACACGTTGTTTACACAGATATTGATCCTGATAATCCAGCAACACTTTCTGCTGAAATTATTAAAAATGTAATTCGCAAACAAATTGGCTTTCGCGGATTTTTAATTTCAGATGATTTGTCAATGAAGGCACTTGTTGGCTCCATGAAGGAGCGCACCAGCAAAGCATTGGACGCTGGTTGCGATGCGGTACTACATTGTAATGGTGAGATGAGCGAAATGGTTGAAGTCGCATCCGGTTGCAGGCAAATGTCGGGGCCGGTGTGGGCACGGTTTGCCCTTGCTAATTTGCAACGTCACTTGGCAGGCATCGAGGACAAAGAAGATGAAAGCAAAATATTTGATTTGGCCAAAGCAAAAAACAATTTTGATAAATTAATGGCCACGGAGCTAAATTCCAATGGGTGATATTATGGGTGATACTGATTTTTCTGCCATGATGGTCACGGCTTCGGTTTGGGTTTTACCAATTTTGCTGGCCGTAACATTGCACGAAGCAGCCCATGGTTGGGTCGCATGGAAATTGGGTGACGATACTGCCAAACGCGCGGGCAGGGTTACAATTAATCCAATTAGCCATATTGACCTGTTCGGAACCATAATTATGCCGGTCATGTTGCTGATGGCATCGGGCGGTAAATACATGTTTGGATTCGCAAAACCGGTCCCCGTTAACTTTTCAGCCCTAGGCCGGCCCCGCCGAGACATGATTTTGGTGGCCGCAGCCGGCCCTGGGGCAAATATTATTATTGCCACTATTTCAGCTTTTTTGCTTAATTGGGCGTATTTGCTTCCCGAACCTTATGTGGCTTGGGCGGCATCTAACTTGCTGATTTCAATGAATATTAACGTAATTTTGGCGGTGTTTAATCTATTGCCCTTGCCGCCGCTAGATGGTGGGCGTATAGCCGTGGGCATACTACCACAGCCATTTTCAGGGCTAATTTCTAGGCTTGAGAAGATGGGCTTTCTGATTATTATCTTCGCGCTGTTTATACTTCCGTGGATTGGTGGCAAAATCGGATTAGATCTCAACGTGATTTGGTGGCTGGTGGGGGTACCCGCAGAACATATTATAAGCGCCATAGCATGGATTACCGGACTAGTTTAAAAGACTACCTTACTTTGCCACCCTAACTGAAAGCTTAAGTACCAAGATGCAAACCGAAGAACCAACCGTGCCAGATTTTGAAGAAATAGAAATTCCCGAGGGATCGAGCCTTTTGCCTTTTATGGTGGACGTAGAAGGCTTTGAAGGCCCTATCGATGTCTTGCTTACGCTGGCCCGCGATCAAAAAGTAGACCTTGTTCACATTTCAATTGTTAAGCTGGCAGACCAATATTTGGAATTTGTGGCTGAGGCACGGCAAACAAATCTGGAACTAGCGGCTGATTATTTGGTTATGGCCGCATGGCTTGCTTATTTGAAATCTAGGCTTTTATTGCCAGATCTTTCCAATGAAGAAGAACCAACCGGGGCTGAGTTGGCGGCCGCGTTGCAATTTCAATTACAACGCCTGCAATCAATGCAAGAGGCAGGTAGCAATCTTATGCAACTGCCACGCCTGAAACACGATTTCTTTGCCCGGGGTGAGCCAGAAAAATTCACCACAACTGCAAACCCTGTTTTTGAATCTACACTACATGATCTTATCTCTGCTTATTCATTTAATCACTTACGCAAAGAAAGAGGTAAATCCCTTCATATTGAAGCGTCATGGGATTTGCATTCGGTTGAAGATGCCGTTGTAAGATTGCGTGCCATGGTTGGTTATGCACCAGACTGGCAGCATCTATTTAGCTTTTTACCCGATGACGTTGCCAACCCACTTACCCGTCGTTCGGCAACCGCCTCTACCTTTGTGGCGGCGCTTGAGCTTGCAAAGGAAGGAAGAATTAAATTGCGCCAGATAAAAACATTCGGCCCAATTGAAATGCTTACAACCAACCGATGGGATGCACCAAATGACGAACTAGATGATATCGAAACCGAAGAACAAGAATAAAACCAGTAACCGGAATTAGACAACCTGATATGAACACAACTGACAACGCCACAAATACCAACACAGAGCCAGAACCTGTTGAGCCAGATTTTGATGAAATGGCCGATGATGCCATTGATGATATCGAAAAACAGGATTTAAAAAAGACTGACCCTGAACATGTTCGCTTGCTCGAGGCGGCATTATTTGCATCAAACGCACCAATGACTGAGCGCGCTCTTTCGCGCAGGTTGCCAGATGGCGCAAGTATAAAACCTTTGCTTAAATCGCTTCTTGAATTTTATGAAGGTCGTGGAGTCAATCTTGTTCGTCGCGGTGGCCTGTGGGCATTTAGAACCGCACATGATTTGGGCGCACAGCTAAACGTTGAAATAAATGTTGGGCGCAAACTTTCACGCGCCGCCATTGAAACGCTTTCCATCATTGCTTATCACCAACCGGTAACCCGTGGCGAGATAGAAGAAATTCGCGGAGTATCTTTAAGCAAGGGCACGCTCGACCTTCTTTTTGATGAAGATTGGATAAAACCACGCGGCAGAAGAGACGTTCCCGGCCACCCGATGCAATGGGGGACCACGGACGAGTTTCTAGATAATTTCTCGCTTGAGAGCGTTAAGGATCTACCAGGTTTACAAGAGCTTCGCTCAATGGGGCTGCTTGATGCCCGTCCTGCGCTTGAGGCCTATAGTGTGCGCGGTGACATTGGAACCAGTTCTGTCGATGGTGGCGAAGTTGAAATTTCAGAATCAATCGTTGTTAGGGCCGAAAGGTCAGACGAAGACTATGATGCAGAAATGACCGATAGCGACGAAACCAGCGGTGAAACAGGACTAATGGCCTCAAGCCACCAAAACGAGGCCGATGCTACGGCAAAGGCCGTAGGTGAAAAATCTGTCAAAACATCATCCGCACTGGATGATGCCATGGGGGCGGTGGCCGATGCGGTCAAAAGCGCCGCTCAGGCCATGGAGCGGGAAACAGCAGACCCTGACGAAGATTCCGACGAAGCCTAGCATGAAAAATGATGGCCATATTGCTCCACAAGAGGCAATCTGTCATTATCCGCCAAGATTTTAAGTAATTGATGAAAAGAGAGAAATAACAATGGGTGCGTTTGGTATTTGGCAATGGGTTGTAGTTCTAGCAATAGTACTTCTGCTTTTTGGTGGTCGCGGTAAAATTTCTGCTCTTATGGGTGATTTTGGCAAGGGCCTACGCTCATTTAAAAAGGGGCTTAAAGACGGCGAGGGCGAAGCTGCCGATAGCGATGAAAAAAAACCAATCGAAGATGAGACCGATAAAAAAGACTAAAACAAATATCGGTATTTTTGGTTTTTTAATTAACTTCCGTCGCCATGTCCCCGACAATAATTACGTAGGGCGAGTTGGCATTTTCTTTTAATAAGCTTTTGGGATGATGGGTATTCGGCCATGTTCGATATCGGATGGCAGGAAATATTTATTATCGGAATTCTCGCACTTATTGTTGTGGGACCAAAAGACCTGCCACAAGCAGTTCGCACCGTATCGCAGTGGATCAGAAAAGCACGCGCCATGGCAAGCGAACTTCAGGGTGGCGTAAATGAAATAATACGCGAAGCCGAACTTGACGATATAAAAAAACAAATTACCGACGCAAAATCATTTGACCTGCAATCCGAACTTGAAAAAAATATCGACCCCAACGGTGAAATTGCATCTGGTCTTGGGGTTGATAAAACTGCTCTTGGGATTGACCAGACTGGGATCAATAAGACACCCTTGGACGATGAAGCCGAGGGCTTAAACCAAACAGCAGACGATGCGTCCAACGAAGGGCCAATCGCCGAAACCTACAACAATAAACAATCCGTTCCT
>CBFDBQ010000035.1:0-22969 GCA_965603095.1 uncultured Thalassospiraceae bacterium
ATTTTCTATTTCATACGGAAGCTGCCCGGCCAAAGATTTTATATCGCTCGCCCCGCGACCCATAAGACGTTTGATGGAGCTAACCACCGCAGATGGGCGTGAAAGCAACAGGCCTTTGGCCAGCGCACCAACAATGGCTGAGCCATCTGGGGCATAGGCAACAATGGATGGCACAAGCGTGGTGCCGTCATCACCTTTTAATACATTGGGTTTGTTATCGCCAGAAACAGCAACAACCGAATTGGTTGTGCCAAGGTCGATACCGATTGCCAATTCGCTTTTGGTTTCATGTGGCCCGGGCGTTTCGCCCGGTTCATGGATTTGCAATAATGTAGCCATTATAAAATTACCATAATCATAAAACCTGGGTACGACGCTGGCGCACCTCGTCCAAAAGCTTGGTCAAATATTTAAGCCGGGTTGTTAACTGACAGGCACCCTCGATATCATCGCCTTTAAACGCAAGGGATATTCCTTCGATAATATCTTTAATTTCTTCGCGGGCGGTTGCGGCAATTAAATCTACATCGGAAATTTTTTCAGCAGCGGCTAGTTTTTCACGAACCTCCATTGCTTCCATCAAAATAGATGGATCGTTAACCAGGTTGCAGCCATCGGGCGTTACATTCACCCCTTTTATGTGAATAATGTAATCTGCTCTTTTTAATGGGTCTTTTATTGTTTCGTAGGCATCGTTTATGGCTGTGGCCTGTGCTTGTGAATATGCTTTTTCTTTTGCTGTGGAGGTTGCAAATCTATCTGGATGAAGCGCGCGCTGTAATTCAAAATAAATGCCGTCTAATGCGATGGTATCAATATCAAAATAAACGTCCAAATCCAAACGGGTAAAATGATCAACACCCGCTGGCGGTTGAACCGCATTACAAGTTGAACAAAATGCACTACCGGCCTGTAACGGGCCATGGCACGACCAGCAGGGAACAACCTGTTTGGGTATGTCTGCTGTAACATTCATTATACGTGGAATGATTCACCGCAACCGCAGCGACCTTTTTCATTGGGATTGTTAAAAACAAAACCTGATTCAAGCTTGTCTTCGACATAATCCATTTCAGTTCCAAGAATGAACATGGTCGCCTTGGGGTCGATAAGAACGGTTATGTCATCAACCTTTACTTCTTCGTCAAAGTCGCCTTTTTCATCGGCAAATTCCAAGGTATATGACATGCCCGAGCAACCCTTGGTGCGAACGCTTATGCGAATGCCCAGCGATGGCTTGCCACGACTTTCCAGTAACGCGCGTACCTGCAAAATTGCAGCTGGCGTAATTTCTATCGGGCTTGGTTGTGCACTTACCTGGTTCATTTTTTGCTGTTTCCTGAAATTGCAGCGTTACTTTTTTGCGTAGTTATTATTATTCACTCGGCGGCTTCGGTTTTTTTACCTGTTTTTTCTTTGTAATCGCTAACGGCTGCCTTAATAGCGTCTTCGGCCAAAACCGAACAGTGTATTTTTACTGGGGGAAGCGCAAGCTCTTCGGCAATGTCGGTATTTTTAATGGTTGCGGCCTCATCAAGGGTTTTACCCTTGACCCATTCTGTTACCAACGACGAAGAAGCAATGGCTGAGCCACAGCCAAACGTTTTAAATTTGGCATCTTCGATAATGCCATCGGCACCAACCTTGATTTGCAGTTTCATCACATCGCCGCATGCAGGTGCGCCAACCAAACCGGTTCCGATATCGCCGTCGTCTTCGCTCATCGATCCAACATTGCGCGGATTTTCGTAATGATCGATTAATTCCTTGCTATATGCCATTTTAGTTCTCCTTTACCGACCTTCTTATAGCGGGGCCGTTCGCCAGTTGTAATAACGTTTAATATTAATGTTCTGCCCATTTGATAGATTTGATATCAATTCCAGCTTGGGCCATATCCCATAGCGGGCTCATTTCACGCAGTCTGGTTACCTCATCGGCAATTCTTTCAACCGCATAATCTATTTCTTCGGCAGTGGTAAAACGACCAATGCCCAAACGCAATGATGTGTGGGCCATTTCTTCTTCTACGCCCAAGGCACGCAAAACATATGATGGTTCCAACGATGCCGAGGTACAGGCAGAACCTGATGACACGGCCAATTCCTTGATACCCATCATTAGGCCCTCGCCCTCAACATAGGCAAAGCTGATGTTAAGGTTTCCGGGGATGCGGTTTTCAATGTCGCCATTTACATATATTTCTGACAAACGTGCCTGCAGCCCATCTAGCATTCTTTGCCTCAACCCGTGTAAACGTTCGGCTTCTGCCGACATTTCTTTGGATGCAATGGCGCAAGCAACACCAAAACCAACCACCAACGGGGTTGGCAATGTGCCCGAGCGCATACCGCGTTCCTGCCCACCACCGTGAATTAAGGGAACCAACCTAACCCGAGGTTTCCTGCGCACGAAAAGCACGCCAATGCCCATGGGGCCGTAAAATTTGTGTCCGGAAACGCTCATCAAATCGATATTCATTTCGTTTACATCAAGCGGAATTTTGCCAACCGCCTGCGCCGCATCGGTGTGGAAAAACACACCAGCCTCGCGGCAAATTGCGCCTATTTCTTTTAATGGCTGAATAACACCTATTTCATTATTAACCGCCATTATGGAAACCAGTGCCGTTTTATCGGTGATTGCGGCCTTCAACTCATCCAAATCGATAAGGCCGTTTTCTTTTACATGCAGATAAGTTACATCAAACCCATCTTGCTCAAGATAACGGCATGCTTCTAACACGCACTTGTGTTCGGTAACGCAGGTAATAATGTGGTTTTTCTTATCACCATAAAAACGTGCGATACCCTTTATTGCAAGGTTGTTTGATTCGGTTGCGCCCGATGTAAATATTATTTCTTTTGGACTGGCACCAATAAGTTCCGCCATCTGTTCGCGTGCTTTTTCAACTGCATCTTCGGCTTCCCAGCCAAAATGGTGGTTGCGCGAATGTGGGTTGCCGAATTTATCAGTCCAATATGGCATCATCGCATCAACCACGCGTGAGTCGGTTGGTGTGGTGGCCTGATAATCAAGATAAAGCGGTGCGCTTTGGCTCCATCCGGTTTTGTTGTTTGTTGTCATTTTTTTATTACCTGTTTAATTTTTATTATCTATACATTAAATGGTGTTTGCTTTGCTTATGCACAAGTCATTTAAGCAGCATTTGCCTTTATTGCCCGTGTTCTTATTTCATTCCACACGCTGACAAATCTGTTTACATGGTCTTGGGTGTTATCGTGACCCAGACTTACCCTTATTGCGCTAGCTCCTGCATCTTCATCTATGCCCATGGCGGCCAACACCGGGCTTTGTTTTATCTTGCCCGAAGCGCACGCCGAACCGGCAGAAACACAAATACCGGCAAGATCAAATCCGGCCACCTGGGTTTCGGCCAAAACACCCGGCATCACAATAAATGATGTATTTGGTAAACGTTCTGAATCCGCGCCAATTACATGGGCGGCTGGTTCTATTTCTTTAATTTGTTTTTCTAGATTATCACGCAAGGATAAAAGCCTAACGGCTTCGTCTTTTATCATATCAATAGACGCAATGGCGGCGGCGGCCATGCCAGCAATGCCTGAAACATTTTCGGTTCCACCGCGCAGACCTTTTTCCTGCCCACCACCGGACACAAGGGCTTTCAAAGGCACATCGGGCTTTGTAATAAGCGCCCCCACACCTTTGGGCCCACCAAATTTGTGAGCAGATATGGACATATAATCAACGCCAAGGTTTGCAAAATCTATTTCTATTTTACCAGCCGCCTGCACAACATCGCTATGAACCAGTGCGCCCGCTTTATGGGCAATTTCAACTATTTGTTTTAATGGCTGAATAACGCCCGTTTCGTTGTTGGCCAGCATAACAGAAACAATTGTATCGCTCCCATCATCACCCAGCGCTATTTCAAGAGCCGAAAGATCAATAACCCCATCTTTATTAACGGCAATAAATTCAAGGTTTTCTTTCACGCTGCGTACTGCGGGGTGTTCGATGGCGCTGGCAATAATACGTTCGCGGCCACACCCTAATAAGCTGAGGGAGTTTGCCTCGGTTCCGCCGGATGTAAATATGATGCGCGAACCATCTGGCGCTCCAACCAACGCTAATACTGCAGCTCTGGAATCTTCTACCAAACGGTGAGCAGTCCGGCCCGGTTTATGAACCGATGATGGATTACCAATTAAGCTAAGCGCATCCATGACGGCATCCCTAGCATCCGGTAATACCGGAGCGGTCGCATTATAATCCATATAAATCATCTGGTTCATTTTGCTATTCAGCTTTTATTGGGCAGCAACCGTTGCGGGATCAATTTCTGGAAACATGTCCGGACGGGCGCCGGGAACTTTGCCTTCGCAAACGTCCTCTAGTGTTATGGAATTAAGGTACAAATATATTTGATGGCTAAGGGCTTGCCATAGATCATGGGTCAAGCAACGACCCTTATCACTACGGCAACCTTCGCTGCTGCCACTACTGCAACGAGTTGCACTTAATGGTTCATCAACCGCCAAAATTATATCTGAAACGCGTATGCCACTGCTTTCACGGGCCAGCAGGTATCCTCCGCCGGGGCCGCGTACGCTTTTTACAACACCTGATTTACGCAACTTGCCGAAAAGCTGCTCAAGATATGAAAGTGAAATTTCCTGACGCAACGCAATGTCGGCAAGTGATACTGGCTGTTCACCGGAATTTGTTCCCAGATCAGCCATGGCCATTACTGCATAACGTCCTTTGGTGCTAAGTTTCACAATATTTCTCCTAAAAGGGTATTTATTTTTTTATGATGTTTTTTTGCTTTTAGTGGCGGTATTTTTTTTGTTTGGCTTTATATCCATAACATCTTCAACGGTTGCCAATTCACCTTCCAACTCATCTATCCTGCCCATAAGAGAAGATATCTGAGAGCGAAGGTTTTCAATTGTTTTGAGCATGGGATCGGGGCAGCCATCAGATGGCGTGCCATAAGGGGCGAAGTCTTTTGCGTGTTTTTTGTCACGCGGCATAACTATTCTGGCAGGGATTCCAACCGCAGTTACGCCCGGTGGAACGTCTTTAGTAACAACCGCGTTGGCGCCAATGCGGGCACCCTCGCCAACGGTTATTCCACCCAAAACCTGTGCGCCGGAACCAACAATTACCCAATCTTCGAGCGTTGGGTGGCGTTTTTGATTAACTTGGGTATGGCTATCAACCGAAGGTGCAATTCCGCCAAGGGTAACAGCCTGATAAAGGGTAACATCGTTACCAATATTGCTTGTTTCGCCGACAACCACACCGTCACCATGATCTATAAAAAAACGGCTACCGATGGTGGCGCCTGGGTGAATTTCGATTCCTGTCAGAAACCTTGCGATTTGAGAAATAAATCGGCCAATAAATTTGAAATTACGCCGCCAAAGGGCATTTGAAATGCGGTAAAAAAGCACTGCATGAAAGCCGGGATATAGTAAAGCAACCTCAAGACGCGATCTTGCTGCCGGATCACGAGCCATAAATGACGACAAATCTTCGTATAAATGCTTAAAAATCATATTATTCTCAATATTTTGCTCGATACTTTGCTTTGTATCTTTGCTTTGTTTGCTTTGTATGGCTTGTCTGTGTATAAACCCCCTCGAGCCTTTTTGGCTTTTGGTGGGCTTAAATGTCTCTACCTCTATAACCGTACTATACTTATGGATAATATATGTTTTCCGACTAATTTAGTCAAGTATTAGAAATACCAAATACAAGAAATAGCTTAAAATACTAAAAAACCTTTGAAATCAACAAGATCCCCGGAAAAAATATGCCTGAAGTGATCTTCAATGGGCCAGATGGCCGCCTCGAGGGACGTTACAGTCACTCAAAAGTCCCCGGCGCACCCATAGCCCTTATTCTCCACCCGAATCCCCAGCACGGCGGAACCATGAACAACAAAGTGGTTTATTCCATGTATCAGTCCTTTGTAAAAAGAGGCTTTTCAACACTACGCTTTAATTTCCGTGGCATTGGTCGCTCACAAGGTGAATTTGACAATGGCATCGGCGAAATGAGCGATGCCGCCTCGGCGCTGGATTGGCTGCAATCACACAACCCCAGTGCCAGCTCTAGTTGGATTGGTGGGTTTTCATTTGGTGCCTGGATTTCAATGCAGTTAATGATGCGGCGTCCGGAAATAAGCGGATTTTTATCCATTGCCCCGCCGGCAACCCAACATGATTTTTCATTTCTGGCCCCCTGCCCGGCATCGGGACTAATTATTCATGGCGACAAGGATGAATTGGTTGCGGTGGAAGATGTAAATAAATTGGCAGCAAAGCTAAAAAGCCAAAAAAACATCGTGATTGATTATGAAGTAGTCCAAGGTTGCGACCACCTTTTCACCAAGCACATGAAAAAGCTCAATCGCCTTGTTGAAGATTATCTCGACAAATCACTTACCAAGGCAGCTTAGGCCCCAAGTGACTTACAAGTGGATTAAAGCGGCTTAAATTGTTTGCCACCGCTAAGCGGTGAGCCAATGCCCGTTGTTCCGGGAAACGAAATGGGTAATTTAGCAACTGAGCGTAGCGCAAGATAGGCAAATGCCTGCGCCTCCATGGCATCGCCGCTCCAGCCAATTTCATCTGCGATTTTTATTTTACCCTCAAGTGTGTCCTTTAACGCGGTAACTAATGCGTGGTTATGACAACCGCCACCTGAAAGTACCCAATTGGACGGGGTTGCTGGAAACACGGTTTGAGATTTTTTTACAGCACCTGCAATAAATTTTACCAGTGTTGCCGCGCCATCTTCGACTGAAAGCTCGCTAACTATATCGGTATTGAAATCAAGTCGGTCCAATGATTTTGGATTTGGCATAGAAAAATATGGATGAGAAAGCATTTGGGCGACTATGTCGTCATTTGCTTTTCCAGCTATTGCTAACGCCCCACCTTCATCAAATTTGTTTCCAGTTTTTTCAAATACCCAATCATCTAACAGCGAATTACACGGCCCGGTATCAAAGGCCAATAAATTATCTTCTGTTTCTCCAATAAATGTAACATTAGCAATGCCGCCCAAATTAACCACCGCAATCGGTGGGGTTAAATCAGCCATGCCGTACGCCAGTGCTTGGTGATATATGGGAACCAACGGTGCGCCTTGACCGCCATTCGCTACATCGTTGGAACGAAAATCAGCCACCACGGAAATTCCGGTGCCATCGGCCAGCGCCTGTGCATTTCCTATTTGGTGAGTAATTTTAGCATTAGGGTCATGAAAAACCGTATGGCCATGAAAACCGATGATATCGACCTCGTCCGAGCTAAGGTCATACATATCCATAAATTGAATAACCGCCTGAATGTGAAGATGGGTTAATTCATCTTCCACTGCTTGCAGTTCTGGAGTTTTTTTAGCCCCTTTAATCCCTTCTGGTCCCAAAACAGACCTTAGTCTTTCTCTAAAACCATCATCATAGGCAAAGGTTGCGGCCGAGCCGAATTGAATGGCTTTTTTCCCATCACTGCGGATAACCGCCACATCTATGCCATCAAGCGAAGTTCCGCTCATCAGGCCAATGGCCAATTTAAGGCCGTCAAAGCTGGTAGTGGGCCCAGAAGATGAAATATTTGTCTGCTTGGTGGTGTTCATGGCCTTGTTAAATTTCCTTAAGGCAGGCTACGTTATGCCTAGCTTGATTATTATGGTTTGGTATTGTTATTGGCATTGTGCTAATTACCCGCAAATCTTGCAAGGATACCTTTTAAAGGGCTTAAATTGGGGCACGGAATTAAATAAATGACAGAGCCGAAATCAGATTTTATCAAAACCGTTGTTGGGCGCGGATATCTGCATCAATGCACCGATATGGATACGCTGGATGCGCTTGCTTCAGATGGAATTGTTAGTGCCTATATCGGTTTTGATTGTACCGCGCCTAGCCTGCATGTGGGATCGTTATTGCCCATAATGATGTTGCGCATCCTGCAACAAAGCGGGCACAAGCCCATAGTATTAATGGGCGGCGGTACAACAATGGTTGGCGACCCATCAGGCAAGGATGAAAGCCGCCAGCTTTTAGATGAAGCAAAAATCAACGCCAATATGGAATCCATCAAAGAAATTTTTTCCAGCTTTCTTAAATTTGGTGACGGGCCAACAGATGCGGTAATGGTAAATAATTCTGATTGGTTAAACGAACTTAACTATATCGAATTTCTGCGCGATTACGGACGGCATTTTTCCATAAACCGGATGCTTTCATTTGAAAGCGTAAAGTTACGCCTTGATCGTGAGCAAACACTTTCGTTTCTTGAATTCAATTATATGATTTTACAGGCTTATGATTTTCTTGAATTAAACCGCAGAAGCAACTGCGTGCTTCAAATGGGAGGGTCAGATCAATGGGGGAACATTGTAAACGGTGTAGAATTGACCCGCAGAGTTGATGGCAAAGAAGCCTTTGGGCTTACAACCCCACTATTGACAACCGCATCGGGCGCCAAGATGGGAAAAACCGCAGACGGTGCAGTCTGGCTCAACGCTGATATGTTAAGCCCGTATGATTACTGGCAATACTGGCGCAACAGCGAAGACGCTGATGTTGTGCGTTTTCTAAAATTATTTACCGAAATTTCTATGGAAGAAATTACCGAAATTGAAAAACTTGAAGGCGCAGAGATAAACGAAGCTAAAAAGAGGCTAGCATTTGAAGCAACTCGCATGGCCCACGGCATCGACGCCGCAAACGCCGCGGCTGAAACGGCTAAAAAAACCTTTGAAGAAGGAAAGCTTGGTGGTGACCTGCCATCATTTGATATAGCACGGGCTGATATCGAAGCTGGCATTCAGGTGTTTGATGCACTTTGTCGGGCTGGGCTTTGCGCCAGCAACGGAGAGGCCAAACGGCTAATAAAAGGTGGTGGTGCAAGGGTAAATGACACGCAGGTAAAAAATGATAGCGATACAATTACATCTGCCGACCTTAATCAAGACGGCGTTATAAAACTTTCTTCCGGAAAAAAGCGTCATGCCCTACTGCATGCTATTTAAGTGGACAATTTAATTAGTTTTTCTTGGTCCTATTTCTTTCTCTTTTCCGCTACCGCTAAATATTCCACGAAGCACGCCCGGGGCTAATGCAGACATGGGATTAAAATTAATCTCAAGCTTATCGCCTTTGTTTTTCATACTGTAGGTTGCGGCAAAAATGCCACTGCCTTTTTCTGGGCCGGAAAGTATTTGGCCTATAATAGGTATGTTGCCGAGCAATGAATTAATGGCATAGGCGGGCACCACCGTTCCCTCAATATCAAGCAGTTTTCCTTCAAAATCGGCCTTGCCGGTTGCAGTAATGCCAATGGACGGGCCGGATGTTCTAGCCTCTTTTATTTCAAGCACCCCATCATCCAATAAGAACGGCAATTCAAGAATATCAAAATTGAGGCCCTCACCTTGAAGGGCATCAAGCACGCCGGTAAGCGAAAGTACGCCTACCAAATTTGCCAATGCCGGGGCTTCTTTCAGGGCATAATCATGAACCTTTAGCGTGCCGGAAAGCGGTGCATTTTTATTGGTGCCTTTATAGGTGGCTTCAAGTCGTAATTTGCCGCCAATGAGCAAATCATAAATATCCAATGCCTTTAGTGCCGCACCGGCATCATTGGAAAGTATTCCAAAGCGTCTTTCATTTTTATCTTCATAGGTTTCAAGCCGGATGTTAATGGATTCTTTTTCGCCAACTCGACCTTGCATATCTATTTTTTTCCAAAGCTTACCTTCGCGATAGATGGTTCCTATAAAATCATGCACCGCCCGATCTTTGCCAAACCATAATGTTCGAAAATCTGCAGCGCCTGAAAAAACAAATTCAGTTTCGTCCAATGCTTTGTCGGTAGAATCTTTCCTCACCCCTAGAAAATCATCCCACAGCAAGCTGGCATCAAATTCATCGCCCAAAAATGATACCTCCCATGTTCCGTCATCATGGGGGACTAGTGATCCTGACATTGAAGTTCTGCGGCTAACTGCTTTTTCAATATTTATTACATCAAGCTTGCCATCATCGCGAAATGCAACTGAACCACTTATCTCTAATTCGGGTGCGCTAATTTCAAAAGAAGGTATCTCAACCGGGATTTCGCCTTTTAACCTTAATTCAAGCACTGCAGTCCCGGGAACACCCGCTTCTTTCGACCACCCCAATTCTGGTGCCGCCATGGATATATTTGCAAGATCAAGCCGCGCCGAAAGAGATCTGCTATCATCACCAAAAACCGTATAGCTTACATTTGCTTCTGCGCCGCCGTTTATGTAATTGCCAATAAGTTCGGGAACAGCTATCCCCATATCGCCTAAACCCAGAATATTATCAATGCGCCCGGTAAGTTCATACTTATCGCGAAAAATTGCCTCTGGTGCAAAATCGTGTCGCCACAACAAGCCAACTGGAACACCGCCAAGCTGTGCCGTTCCTACAGCGTTCATCTCTGCGTTGTTTACTTCCAGTTGCAGGTTTCCCATGGATAAATTGCGTTTAAAAAGTATTTCTGAAAATTCCGCATTAGCAAGATTTGCCGTAGCATGTACGCTAACGTCATTAATATTAAGGTCTTTTCTAAACGGAAAATGAATTTTCAAATTTGTATCAACGCTTCCAGACGTTTTTTGCGGATCAATTCCAATTACCCGTGCAAAATTAAGCGGGTCATGGTCAATCAATGTCAATGCCCCAGGTATGGACCCGGATAAATCCAAATCAAAATCAGCAATGGGATCATCGGTATTTAATTTAGTAAAATGAATATCGCCAACTTTTGGGGTTACGCCATTGTAGCTGTCTGCGCTGTTAACATGGATATCAAAGCTATCGCCATCAAATGTCGCCACGCCATTGGCGCCGGTTACCGCTGGCATTGGCGGCAGGTAATTTATAGTTACGCCTTGTCCTTCGATACTTCCTTCTAGGGTATCAAACCGCACCCCATCTTTATCCGAAACAAGCGAGACAACCATCTCGGCCTTTGGGGAAATGCCCTTTGGCATATGTTCTAAAACCCACTTTCTGGCATCGGGTGCCACAATTGCTGGCCAGTAACGATCAATCCCCACAAGGGACATATTATTTAAAACGCCAGAAAGCCCCAGCGATATTGCGCCCGGAGTTTCGGCAGAAACCACCGTGCCCGGCCAGTTAACCCCATTTACCTTGGCCCGTATTTTTGCAACTGGGCCGCCTAAATCAATTTCGGCACCTTCAATTTCAACCCTGCGTTCTTCGCCCATATAACGCCCGGCCAAACTTAATTTTTTAAACGGCAATTCCATATCTAGCGGTGAAGGTAAATAAATTGTTTCGTCGTCTGCCAATTGAACATCAAAATTATTTATTTCAATATTTCGATATTTACCATCAAAGCGCCCGGTCGCTTTTAAGCTATCAACTTTTATCCGTTGCGCAAATGGCAATAAATCAAGCTTGGAAGCAAGTGGAACTGGAAGCGATACATAGCCAGCAGCTCCACTTAAATCAAAACCAACGCCTTCAATATTGCCATCTGTTTTGGTGCTTAACATAATGGTTCCAGACAACGGAACATCAACGGTTGAAACAATTTCAATTTGTGGAAGAAGCCCCGCCAACGACGAAGGGTTTAACGAGTTAAAACTAATCCCAAGGTCAATGCGATGCAGATTGCTATAAAAAGACCCTAAAACAGATAGATTGGCTGTTTTTCCAGCCACATCAACACCAAGGTCAAGTTCTGCTTCTAGGCCATCAGTAGAACGCCTTATTCTTGCATCTGCCATTGGTGCGCGCCATGTAATGCCTGTCATATTGTCAAGGTATGTAAGCTGGCCGGCAACCATATTTACCCGCGAAAGATAGCTCATCGGGTGTAGTTCATTTTCTTGTTGCAGCATTGCACCAAGAATTTTTGTTACAAATGCACCTGATCCCCCTTCGCTTTGTGGGCTTCCTTCAAAGCCAAGCTCAAATTCACCAGTTCTACCGCGAACAACTAAAATATCGGGGCCAAAAAATTCTATGCTTCTTGGGGCAATAATTCCTTTAACTAGCGCACCAGCACTGAACGATACTGAAACCTCAGGAACCGACGCTATATTTCCACCATTAATTAATGAAGCCTGCATGTTGACCATGCGGACATCTAATGTTCGCTCCCAGCCCGCCCATGTAAGAATGGTATCATCCAGGGTTATGGATATGGTTCCATCATGCAATTCGTTCAACGAGCTTTGCAATACAGGCGTAAGAAATGACAAGGATACCGGCCCCGTACTAAGCCGCCATGCCGCAAACAGGGTGGCAATAAAAATGCCCACACCCAGACCGCCTACAATCTGTATTATGGATCTTATTGTTCGTCTGAGCAGTGGACTTCCCCCTCAGTCCCGAGGCATTCTAACGGGACAATAATTATAACGGATAAATAAGAATATGCACTTTTTCGGCTTTAATCCCAAGCATATACCCGCGCTTAGCCATAACGAGCGGATCGATAACGGGTGGGAAACGCTGGGCCAGCGCGTGGCGGACGATAGAGACCTTGTCCGTCTCAAGGAATTGCTCGAAAAAGACCCCATAGCTGGGCGTTTGGCCAGTTCTGTCTTTGCCCATAGCCCATTTTTGAGCCATTGCATGCAGTCAGACCCCGAATTTACGTTTGAGCTTTTCACCCATGGGCCAGAGGCGTGCCGTGAGAAGGTGCTGGCGGGCACCACAAAAAGTGCGCTGGAATTAGACGAGGCTGGATTAAAAAGCCATCTCAGGATTGCCAAGCGCCGAGTTCAATTAATGTCGGCAGTTGGCGATATAAACGGCATATGGGACCTTGAACGGGTAACCGGGACTCTAAGCGAATTTGCCGATAAGGCCGTTGCGGCAACCGCCCAACACCTACTTAAATCACTAGAAGGCAGAGGTGCCATAAAATTAGCGCACCCGGAAAACCCAGAATTGGAATCGGGGTTAGTAATTTTGGGCTTGGGTAAACTAGGTGGACGCGAGCTAAATTATTCCAGCGATATCGATATCATTATTTTATTCGATCCCGACCGAGTTAAATGTGAAGAACCAGAAGAAATGCAAAGCCATTTTGTTAGGCTGGCAAGAAAGATGGTCAATATTTTAGATGACCGCACAGCAGATGGTTACGTGTTTCGTACCGACCTTAGGCTACGCCCCGACCCGGGATCAACTCCGCCTGCAATTTCCACCATTGCGGCTGAAAGCTATTACGAGTCAATCGGACAAAATTGGGAACGTGCGGCAATGATAAAAGCCAGACCAATTGCCGGTGATATTGCAGCGGGAAATGATTTTCTAAAGAGTTTGAAGCCTTTCGTATGGCGCAAGTCTCTAGATTTTGCCGCTATTGACGATATTCATTCCATCAAACGCCAAATCAATGCCCATCGTGGTGGTGAAAAAATCAAACTTTATGGTCACAATATAAAACTTGGCCGCGGCGGCATTAGGGAAATAGAATTTTTTGCACAAACTCAACAATTAATATGGGGTGGACGAAACAGAGATTTACGCACCGCACCGACACAGCCGTCCCTTCGGGCGCTTAGCGCGGCCGGAAAAGTAAAAAATGAAGATGCTGAAAAACTCATCAGTGCTTATAAATTTTTACGCAGAGTAGAACACCGTTTGCAAATGGTTGATGATGAGCAAACTCATTCAATCCCAAATGATGACAAAGGTGTAAACGATATAGCTGTATTTTTAGGCTTTGATGACAGTAAATCATTTTCTGATGAGCTGCTAAAAACAATGCAAACCGTAGAATCTGTTTATGCAAATCTTTTTGAAGAAGCCCCTTCATTGGGATTGGCATTAGGTTCTGGCGATGAAGAATACGGCAATCTGGTTTTCACCGGAGGCGAAAGCGATCCGGAAACGCTAAAAACACTTGCCAGGATTGGCTTCACAAACGTTGATGCAATAGATTCAATCGTTCGTGGCTGGCACCACGGACGCTACCGTTGCACTAGGTCCAACCGTGCAAGACAGCTTTTAACAGAACTGATGGTGATAATACTAGGCGCTTTTGGTCGTACCAGCGAACCAGATAGTGCATTTATGCGTTTTGATGAATTTCTTTCTCGTCTGCCATCCGGTGTTCAGCTTTTTTCAATGTTTCAAGTAAACCCAGGCTTGCTTGACCTTATTGCGGAAATAATGGGAACCGCACCTAGGCTGGCAGAACACCTATCACAAAAGGTGGGTGTCCTTGATGGGGTTTTAAGCAGTGATTTCTTTGACCCATTACCGGGACTGGATGATTTAAGCAAAGACCTTGAGCGCGCATTAATTGATGCCACCTGCATGGAAGACACCCTTGATATAACCAGACGCTGGGCTAAGGATAGAAAATTTCAAATTGGGGTGCAGGTTTTGCGCCAAACAATTAACGACCACGGTTCACAACGAGCACTTTCAAATGTGGCCGAAGCACTTATTCATGCCCTGCAACCACGAGTCGAAGATGATTTTGCCATAAACCATGGCCGTATAAATGGTGGTGGAATGACAGTAATTGCATTTGGCAAAATGGGCGGGCGAGAAAAAACCCCTACTTCCGATCTTGATCTAACTTTTGTTTACGATTTTGACAAATCGGTTGAACAATCTGACGGCCCAAAACCATTGGCCCCAAGCCAATATTTTTCCAGACTTAGCCAGCGCCTGATAAACGCACTTTCCGCACCAACAGCCGAAGGTGCGCTTTATGAAGTTGATATGCGGTTACGGCCATCGGGGGCATCTGGACCAATTGCAACTACGTTGGAAAGTTTTGAAGTTTATCAAAAAAATGGCGCGTGGACATGGGAACACATGGCCCTGACAAGGGCGCGGCCAATATCAGGGCCGAAAAAGCTTCAACAATCATGTGCGGCGGTTATTAAAGATGTTTTAACAGAAAATCGTGATGGACAAAAACTTGTAACCGATGTGGCATCCATGCGTGAACAAATTTATAAAGAACACGGTACCGATACCCCGTGGGCAATAAAACATTACCGTGGCGGATTGGTTGATGTTGAATTTATTTCACAATATCTACAATTATTACACGCGCACAACAATCCAGATATTCTTTCCGTTAATACGCGCTCAGCTCTTATCAATCTGGGTGATGCCAAATTATTAAAAGATGATGTGGTAAAAAAATTAATTTCAGCCCTTGACCTGTGGCAATCGGTACAGGGACTTGTCCGCTTAACAACCCTTTCACAATTGCGTGAAAAGCGCGATTACACAATTCCTGAAAGTTTATGCAAAATATTCTGCCAGATGGCAGACGTTAAAAATATTGATGAACTAGAAGAAAAAATGAAAAAGACTGCCGCATCGGTGGTAGAAATATATGATGAAATCATTCAGCATCCAGCCGATGCATTGGCAATAAAATAGATTAATAATTTGGAGAAATAAAATGACGCTAAAAAAGGGTGATAAAGCCCCAGCATTCAATTTACCCAGCGATGGTGGTGGAAAAATAAAGCTTTCCGAATTAAAAGGGAAAAAGGTTGTTCTTTATTTTTACCCCAAAGATTCAACGCCCGGATGCACCCAAGAAGGTCTTGATTTCAAAGAATTACACACAAAATTTAAACGTGGCGGTGCGGTTGTGCTGGGCGCATCAAAAGACAGCGTTAAACGCCATGATAATTTCAAGGAAAAGCAAGGCTTTCCATTTAATTTATTGTCGGACGAAGAAGGAACGCTGTGCAATGATTATGGAGTATGGATAAAGAAAAAAAATTATGGACGTGAATATATGGGCATTGAGCGCGCCACCTTTTTAATTGATGAAAAAGGAAAAATTGCAAATATTTGGCATAAAGTACGCGTGAAAGGTCACGCCGAAGAAGTTTTAACAGCCGTAAAAGAAATATAGCGCATCATATGGACGCTCCATCAACACTTTGCCAAGCCGCATTAAATGTTCTGCTTGAACCTGATCCAATGACAAAGGTCAGATTAAGCGAAGCCTATGGAGCCATGTGGAAAAGTGGTGAAATATGCGCCATTGACGATAAAACCATAGAACAAACACCCAAACGTCCAGCGCGGCCAGCAAAACCTGAACTAATTGAACCTGCAAAAATGCCTAGACGAAGCTCTGGTGAAAAAGGGCGCGTGGTATTGCTGCACGCCATAGCCCACATTGAATTAAATGCCATAGATCTTGCTTGGGATATAATTTTGCGGTTCAGGGGTAACGCCCTGCCTAAAGAATTTTATGATGACTGGGTAATGGTCGCCATTGATGAAGCCCGGCATTTTAAAATGCTTAACGATAGAATGGCCGAGCTTGATGCCGCCTATGGTGATTTCCCAGCCCATGATGGCCTGTGGGAAGCGGCAAACAAAACAGCAGATGATATTCTTGCTCGTCTTGCGCTTGTGCCTATGGTGTTAGAGGCTCGCGGGCTTGATACCGCGCCTAGTTCATCAATAAAACTGCGCAGCTGTGGTGATGACAAGACGGCGGCTATCATGGAACAAATTGCCGAGGAAGAAATATCCCATGTTGGGGCTGGGGTTAGGTGGTTTGAACACATTTGTAAAATACGCGAAATTGAACCAATTTCCCATTTTCATGGGCTAGTAAAAAGCAGATTTAAGGGTGATCTAAAGCCACCTTTTGCCCATGATCTAAGGGCAAGAGCAGGAATGGACACAAGATATTACGACCATGTATCATAAATAATTAAAGCCACTGTTTTAATTTTATAGGCAAGAATATGAGCGAAGAAAAAAATAAAACACCCAAAGCGGGAACTGAAAATACCCCAGAAAATCCTGGAGATGCACCAATAGAAGGTGATGAGGTTGCGGGTGAAGAGGTTGAAGCTGGTGGGTTGCTCACCGGGCCAATCGCAATTATTCGTCAAAAACTAAAACTTATATTGATCGGGGTTGGGGCGATTGTAATAATTGGTGGTGGTGCAGGAATTTATTTTTCAGGTTTTGGTCGTACTATTTCAAATTCATTATCTGGAACACCAGTAGTAGAACTAGAATTGCCGGAACTATCAATATTTCACGATATGCCAATAATTACGGTTGACCTTAAACCCAGTGCAAAAAGAAAAAGAGCATTTATACGTTTTGCAATGACCGTAGAGGTATATGGTGAAAGTGGGCGTAGCAAGCTTATCGCCGAAGAGGCATTGATACTTAATTCTGTACAAGAATTCCTACGCGATCAAACGTTCGAGGATCTTTCTGGAAAGGCTGGATCAATAAAACTTCGCGAAGGCATGATAGATTCAATAAATAAATCTATCGTGCCAGAAAAAGTCATAACTGTACTTTTCAAAGAAATATTGGTTCGCTAATTTATAATATTAATTTTCTGCTTCGCCGCCTTTAACACGGTGTGCCAAGGCTGCTTCCATAAACTGATCAAGATCGCCATCAAGCACCGCAGATGTATTTGACGTTTCAACATTGGTGCGAGTGTCTTTTACCATTTGATATGGCTGCAAAACATACGAACGTATTTGATGGCCCCAACCGATATCAGTTTTGGCATCATGCTGGGCTTGCGAAGCTTCTTCGCGTTTTTGTAATTCTGCTTCATAAAGCCTTGCCTTCATCATACTCATGGCGCTAGCGCGGTTTTTATGCTGTGAGCGATCGCTTTGACACTGCACAACTATACCTGTTGGCAGGTGGGTTATGCGAATTGCGCTATCTGTCTTGTTAATGTGCTGCCCACCGGCACCAGAGGCGCGATAGGTATCAATACGTAAATCTTTATCTACAATTTCAATATCAATATCATTATCAATTTCTGGATAAACCCAAACCGATGTAAAGCTGGTATGCCTGCGCGCAGATGAATCGTATGGCGAAATACGAACCAAACGATGGACCCCGCTTTCGGTCTTTAACCAGCCATATGCATTTTCACCAGATACCTTAATGGTTGCTGATTTTATACCAGCTTCTTCGCCTTGGCTTTCTTCCAACCATTCGGCTTTGCATTCATGGGCTTCGGCCCAGCGCACATACATACGCATTAACATTTCCGCCCAATCTTGGGCTTCGGTTCCACCGGCACCTGCATGAACTTCTAAAAAACAATTGTTTTTGTCGGCTTCACCGGAAAGAAGGGTCTTAAGTTCGGCTTTTCCGCCTCTTGCTCGAGCATCGAATAATGCCGCTTCGGCCTCAGATATTATGTCTTCGTCGCCTTCGGCTTCGCCCATGGCAATTAATTCAACATTATCGGCAAGCTCGGCTGCCAAATCGTCAATTTGTTTTATCTGAGCATCAAGGCTGGTGCGTTCGCGCATAAGGGCTTGGGCCTTATCGGAATCATTCCATAAATCAGGATCTTCGGCTAATGCGTTTAGTTCGTCCAAGCGAAGGCAAGCATTGTCGTAGTCAAAGATGCCTCCTCAACAGTTCTAATGACTGCTTAATGGCTTGGGTGTCTGCTTCTGTTTCGGCCCGCATTATAGCTGGTGTTCCCGCAAAGAATAAGAATTAAACTGAAAGGTTTTTAGCCCCAAGCAGCTACCTTAAGCAAGCGCCTAATGCACTTAAATCCTAATAAAGGCCACCGGTTCCAACCGCCGGGTTACCAGCCTTGTCCTCGGCGGATATACCAAGAACCATGGATTGCTCTTTGGGTACGGTACCGTTCTTAAACGCTTCCCAAATTACACTTTTTTCACCTGGAAGCGCCGGAAGCCCAGACGTAGCATTAACCCGAACCATACGAATACCCGGTGGAATACGAAATGGAGTTACAGGGGCATTTTTTAATGCTCCCGTCATAAACGCTTTAAATATTGGTGCCGCAACCGATGCGCCCTGTTCACGGGGGCCAAGAGACCTTGGTTCATCAAACCCGGTAAACACACCAACCGCAAGGTCAGGGGAAAATCCTAAAAACCATGCATCATTAGCATCATTGGTGGTTCCGGTTTTTCCCGCCAACGGTTTTCCTATGGACCTTATGCTTCGCCCCGTTCCGCGTTTGATCACACCTTCAAGCATTGAAACCATCTGATATGCACTAGTAGGATTTGTTACCTGTGCGCGGTTGTCAGGAATTTCCGGAACCTCTTGTCCTGTCCATGAAATTGCTTGGCATTCATTGCATTGACGCATATCATGGCGAAATATGGTTTGTCCATCACGATTTTGAATGCGGTCAATAAAAGCCGGGGTTATTTTTTTGCCGCCATTAACCAACATTGAATATGCATTAGTCAAATTGAGGAGCGTTGTTTCACCCGCACCCAATGATATGGAAAGCTGGTCAGGAAGACCTTTGGCAATGCCAAAAATATCTGCATATTCAATTATTTTTTCCATACCAACCGTTTCTGCCAAACGAACGGTCATAAGGTTACGAGATTTTTCTAGCCCCAATCGCATGGTCGATGGGCCATAAAATTTCTTGGTGTAGTTAGCTGGTCGCCATTTAGGCAGGCCCGGACCCTGATCAATAACAAACGGTGCATCAAGTATAAGCGTTGAAGGTGTAAACCCGGAATCAAGCGCCGCCAAATATACAAACGGCTTGAACGCAGAACCCGGCTGACGCCTAGCCTGGGTTACACGATTAAATTGGCTTTTGGCATAATCAAACCCACCAACCATGGCTAGAACTCGTCCGGTATGTGGGTCGAGCGCAACAATCGATCCTTCGATTTCCGGTATTTGCCGCAATGAATATGTTGCTGGCGGATAGGCAGTGGTTTTTTGTTCTTCGCCTTTGCCAGTAACGTAATTGCTAACTGCCTCAACCAGCACAACATCACCAACTTTAAAAACATCTTTTGAGGTTTTTATGCTGGCGCCACGTTTTTCGCCTTTTATCCATTGGCGTGCCCATTTAATTTCACGCAACGGAATAGACCCGCCATCGCCACCTTTTATCAATATCTTGGCATCAGCTTCACCGACTGTGGTAACCACGGCCAGCTTCCATTCACCCGCACCACGGGGGGGCTCCAGGCGAGCAAGCGCACTAGCAAAACCGCCATTAGCAAAACCGCCATCAATTATTTTGGACGGGTCTATGGTTGCAATTGGGCCCTTCCAGCCGTGCCTTCTGTCATAGGAAATAAGGCCCTGACGCAAAGCTTTGATGGCAATTTCTTGCAAGCGTGGCTCTAGTGTTGTGTGAACCGAAAGGCCGCCTTCGTAAAGACGGTTTTCACCAAACTTGCCTGCCAATTCACGGCGCACTTCTTCGGCAAAATCGTCCGCCGTGACATATTCTGTTGGCGAACGGGAACGTACAATTAATGTCTCGGCTTGAGCTTTGATTTTTTCTTCTTCTGTTATCAAGCCCCCGTTTTCCATTCGTGAAATAACCCAGTCACGCCTGTCTTTAGCGGCAACTGGGTTACGAACAGGATTATAGTTATTTGGTGCTTTTGGTAATGCGGCAAGAAATGCGGCCTCAGCCACGCTTAGTCCATCAAGTGGTTTGTTAAAATAATTCATGGCTGCTGCGGCCATACCGTAAGATCCCTGCCCTAAATATATTTCGTTCATGTAAAGCTCTAAAATACGGTCTTTTGAAAAGGCGCGTTCAATTCTAAATGCCAAAATTGCCTCTTTGGCTTTTCTTGATAGCGAAACTTCATTGGTAAGCAGAAAATTCTTTGCCACCTGTTGAGTAATGGTTGATGCACCAACCGGTCTGCGCCCGGTTCCATAATTTTTTATGTTCTGAATAACGGCACGGGCCACGGAAATAAAATCAACCCCGCTGTGGCTGTAAAAATTTTTATCTTCGGCCGATAGTACCGCATTAATAATTCGTCTAGGCATGGCGCGGATGGGAACAAAGATGCGTTTTTCTGTTGCATATTCAGCCAGCAGCCTGCCATCACCGGCATGCACACGGGTCATGACCGGTGGCTCATAAACAGCTAACTGCTGATAATCTGGCAAATCACGGCCAAAGCTCCAAAACGCATAGACAACTCCGCCGGCCCCTATCAGGCCCAGCAAAAACATTGCTCCGGCTAGCGTCAATAATATACGAAGTGGTCGCATGTATGGTTTCCGTGTTGTTTATATTGCTTTGATCCGGGCGAAATATAGTCCGGGATAAATTCTATTGCACATAAACTAACGATAAAATATGGCCCATATTGGGCAATAACATCATTTTTGGTCTTTTAAAGGTGTTTTTAAGGTTAAATCAGCGTATTTGCGCCTCTTGTACGGTGGCAAAATGTCTCTCAACCCCTTTGGCGACAGCCTTGGCCAGCCTTGCGCGGTATTTACGACTAAGCAGGTTACGTTCATCCTGACGGTTGGATAAGAACCCGGTTTCTACCAATATGGATGGAAGGTCGGGCGCTTTCAATACCGCAAACCCTGCAAAACGGTGGGTGTTACGAAGCAGTTTTACTTCCCGCTTTAGTTCCTTAACCAAATTTTTTGCAACAATTGCCGACTGGTTCATTGATTCGCGCTGGGCAAGATCGATTAATATGTTTGTGACCTCGGCGTTTTCAGATGAAAGATCCAATCCGGCAATAAGGTCAGCTTTATTTTCCTTGTGGGCTAGGGCGGCCGCCTCTTTATCGGATGCCTTGTCAGACAGGGTGTAAACCGAAAGCCCGCGGGTTTTTGTATTTTTAATAGCATCTGCATGGATTGAAATAAACAAATCGGCTCCGGCTTCACGGGCCTTGCGTACGCGGTCGCGTAAACGAATAAAAATATCTCGGTTGCGCGTTAGCACCACCTTGAAACGGCCATTTTTTTCAATGGCTTTCTTAATGTCCCGGGCCATTGCCAAGGTTATGTTTTTTTCATAAGTCCCAGATACACCAATGGTACCGGGGTCGACGCCACCATGGCCAGGGTCAAGCATAATTACCTTTTTCCCTGCTGGCTTTGGTTTTTTTATCGGCATCGGTATGGATGCATTTTGAATTTCGCTAGCTGTGGGCTGGCTCGCCTTGGCCCGGGCTTTGCGTTGGGCAAGCCCCTCAAGGAAAACTGTTTCAGTTGTAGAGACCAGATCAATCACCAGCCTATGAAATTGCACTCCGCTTCCTTTGATGGGCTTTAAAAGGAATGCTTTTTGAACCTCCATCGGACCATTTGCATCTATAACCATGCGTGATGTGCCGGGGGTAAAAAGACCATAACGAAAACTGCTCATCAGACCCTTTTTCTGTAATTTTGAACTTTTAGGCAGACTCCAGCCAACTTCTGGCAGGTTAACCACCACCCGATACGGTGCCGGCAGGGTAAAGATGGAAAATTGGACATTACTGTCAATATCAAGGACCACCCGGGTTTTCGAGCCGTGAAGGCCGACACGAACGTCGCTAACCACAGGATTTGATGCGTTTGCAGGCGTTTCGGCCATAGAGCTCGAAACGCTAAAAGCCACAATAAACGAGGCTAATATTATGAAAACAAATGATTTTTTAGCTATAGGCATATTACGCTCAAATTCAAATTGCAGATTAACTATCCTAGATTTAGGCCAATATTCGGTCAATTTCATTCATTTTTCATTAAGGGCCACAGCTCAATTTAGGGCAATTTGAGCCAAGAGAATCAATGAGATGCTCAGAATATATCAGGAATATATCAAGAATATTATTGTCGAACCAATTTCCTACAGCTATGTTAGTAACCACCGAAGGGTTCGGCTCGGATTTTATCGATTTTCGGCCAGGAAGCAGAGGAAAGACCAAGCTAGCTAAGGCTTACTTATTATAAGGCTGGTTTTCCAAATTGTTTAAAGGTTTCGCGTCCGGCCGGACGCATCTAGCCCGAACCACTCGGAACTACAGGATCAAGTCATACCTGATCGGCGTCGCCGATCAGAATGATTGTTGGTTCATGTAACAAAGTTTAACCGAGGTGTTTAATCCATGCCGGGCATTACCCAGCGCACCATAGCTTCAGTATCTAATTCTGCCATTTTGGCGGATGAAG
>CBFDBQ010000036.1:0-22945 GCA_965603095.1 uncultured Thalassospiraceae bacterium
AATAGCCAAATCATCAGGGCCGATGCCATCAAGCGCAGATAAGGTTCCGCCCAACACATGATAAAGGCCCCTAAAGCTGGCAACCCGCTCCATCGCCCACAAATCGCCCACTTCTTCGACCACGCAAATCACGCTTCTGTCGCGTTTGGGGGACGTGCAAATTTGGCAAGGGTCGCTTACATCAAGATTATGGCAAATGGAGCAGGTCTTGATATTTTTAGATGTTTCCATCAATGCGCGTGCCAATGGCTCCATTAGCGATTCGCGACGTTTTAACAAAAATAGCGCCGCCCGACGGGCCGAACGGGGACCAAGGCCCGGCAGTTTGGCCAAAAGCCCTATTAGGGTTTCAATTCCTCCGGGGCCTGTTGCGCTGTTATTTGTTCTGGCATTTGTTGGAGGGTAATCGTTGCTCATTTACATGTTTTCTTTCTAAAAAACCTTAAAACGGTAGTTTTATTCCCGGCGGAAGCGGAAACCCGCCAGTCATTTCGTCCATCATTTCCTGTTTGATAACGGCAACTTTTCCATGGGCATCCCTAAAAGCATCTGCCACAAGAGCCTCCATGGTTTCGGCGTCGCCATCCATGGCGGCAGGGGCTATGGTTATTCCCAAAATATCAAATTTACCGCTTAAACGAACGCTTACCAAACCATTTGCTGAAGCACCATCAACCTGCATGGCGGCAAGGTTTTCCTTCATTTCCGTCATCCGGCCCTGCATTTCCTGTGCTTTTTTCATCATCTGGCCAAGGTTTTTCATATTAATTTATTCTCCAAAAATTGACCGCTTAAGTGGCGAACTGACCGACACTGGCAATAGTCTCACCCAATGTATAACATCTAGGCCATGTTGCACAAAAGCCTCTTCGTTTTTGATATTGAAACCATACCCGATACCGATGCGGTGCCGGGCCTGGTTGGTCTTGAAGCGGAAGATATTGGGGAACGCCGCCAGGCATTAAGCCAATATCACCTTGATGCCACCGGCGGCAAAAACGATTTTCCCCGCCAGCCATTTCACCGAGTTGTGGCCATAAGCTACCTAACGGCAGAAATTGAACGTGATGGCGATAAAGAAAATTACAGCCTTAAAGAAATTCGCTCGGGCCGCGCGCTAGCTGATGAAGCAGAATTGGTAAGTGGGTTTTATCAATGGATAGACAAAACCCGGCCCCGGCTTGTTAGCTATAACGGGCGCGGGTTTGATTTACCGGTATTGCGCCACCGCGCCATGAAATACGGCATCGAGGCCAAAACATTTCATGACACATCAAACAAATGGGAAAACTACACCACTCGCTTTGCCCAAGATTGGCATTGCGACCTACAAGAAGCATTGACCGATTTTGGTGCCGCTTCAAGGGGTTTAAAATTAAACGAGATTTGTGCGGTGTTAGGCCTACCCGGAAAATTTGGGGTTGATGGTAGCGATGTTGCATCAATGTTTGATGCCGGACGGGTGGGTGAAATTCGCGATTATTGCGAAACCGATGTTTTAAATACCTATTTGGTTTATCTGCGTTATCAATTAACCCGGGGGATTATAAGCCCCGAAAGCCATAACAGCGCGGTTGAAGATGTAATGTCGATGATTGATGTTGAAAAAACCGAACGCCCGCATCTGGGTGGTTTTATGGATGCCTGGGACAAAGCTTGTGAAAATAAGTTTTTGTTGGATTAATCTTGCTCTTCCGTATTTTTTAACGGGGCCGCATCGCCGGAATTATCGGTTACTTTTGTAACCTCTGCGCCGGGAAAAGTTTTAAGCACAGCGCTTACCAACGGATGGCTTGTAGCGTCGGAACGTTCTTTTGCGCGCACAGCATCTGTTTGCTGTTTAATGGTAGCCGCCCCAGAAATATTACTTACGCTTACCACCCAACGTCTGGGTGTATGGTCATTTAAAAAACGTGAAAGACGGCCAGATAAATCAGCGGGTGCGTGTTCAGCCGGGCTATATTCAATCCGCCCTGCTTCGAACTTTACCAAATGAACATTGGAAATAAGATTGGCATGCAAAATCATTTCACCTTTTTGTTCGGTTAATACCACCACCTCATCAAAGGTCATGGGATCGGGCAATTGAACTTCCGACATTGAGCGTGGTTCAGTTTCATGATTTTCTGCAATTGCAGCAGTCGCACCGCTGGCAGACATTACCGGGCCATGAGTTACCCTTGGCGCACTGCCCGTTGTGGTTCCCGTTGTAGTTCCTCCTTGAGCAGAAGTAGAACCACCGGCAGAACCAGTGGGTGACGGCGCGGAAGATGCCTGTGGTTTCGTCTGTGGTTGGCCTGGGTTTTGGCCCAGATTTTGACTTTGAGATTGTTCCATTGCCTGCATGGCGTCTGCCGGGCTTGGCAACGATAGGCCGTATATTAGCCGCACCAGCACCATTTCAGCACCCTGTAGCTGACTTGGGGCTTGGCGGGTTTCGCCCAAGCCCTTTATAAGCATTTGCCACATCCGTGTCAGGTCGGCCATGGAAAGCTTGGCCGCCAGTTCGGCACCCTTTGTCCGTTCTATTTCTGCAATGCCGGGGGTATCGGCGGCGGTGCTTGATACCTTGATGCGGGTGATCCAATGGCAAAGCTCTAACAAATCTTGTAATACCTGAACCGGGTCGGCCCCATTTTTATATTGTTCTTCCATTTGTTCAATAGCACTGACGGCATCGCCGCTAAAAACTGCCTCAAATAAATCAAATGTTTGGGTGCGATCAGCTAGGCCCAGCATGGCGCGAACGCTGTCGGCATTTACTTCATCGGTAGTGTGCGCGATTGCTTGGTCTAAAAGCGATAACCCATCGCGAACCGAACCATCGGCGGCGCGGGCAATAAGTTGCAGGGCATCGTCAGAAACATTGGCGCCTTCTTTTTCGACAACCATTTTAAAATGAGCCGATAATGTATCCATATCGATGCGGCGCAAATCAAACCGCTGACAGCGCGAAAGAACGGTTACCGGAACCTTGCGTATTTCAGTGGTGGCAAAAATAAATTTTACATGTTCGGGTGGCTCTTCAAGAGTTTTCAAAAGCGCATTAAATGCATTTTTTGAAAGCATGTGGACTTCATCAATTATGTAAACTTTGTAACGTGCGCTAACGGGTTTAAAGCGAACCCCTTCGATAACTTCGCGAATATCATCAACGCCGGTGCGCGATGCCGCATCCATTTCGATTACATCCATATGATTATCGTTTGAAATTGAAATACAATGCTCACACACACCACATGGTTCGGCGGTTGGCCCGCCTTTGCCATCGGCGCCAACACAGTTAAGGGCACGAGCGATAATTCTGGCGGTGGTGGTTTTTCCAACTCCGCGAACACCGGTCAACATAAACGCATGGGCTAGACGGCCAGATTTAATTGCATTGCTAAGGGTTCTAACCAGTGCCTCTTGGCCGATAAGGCCGGAAAAATCACCGGGCCGATATTTGCGAGCGAGAACGCGGTATTCACCTTCTGGTTTATTGGGGTCTTTTGACATTTTTTAATTCAGCGTCCCTAAATAAAAAACCAGATAAATAATAAGGTGGAAGACCGGCCAGCGACCCGAACAAAACTCGTTACGGCTGCTTCCTTCCGGACCTGACCGGGTTGGCGAGAGGTTCGTCCACGGCCGATCTTCCGAGGCCGAGTATATCAGTCGTCCATGGCTGAGGCAAAGCCCACAACGCATAAGAAACTGTGGGTAAAAGGTAAAAATTGCCAATTTTTTTATTTATTTTTTTGCTTAACTTTCCGGCACACTCAGGCGAGGTGGGTCAACATAATATACCCCGCCCGATATCTGGCCGGGAATTATAGGAATTACCGTGTTGTGGACCTCATAACGGCCTTCGTTGGCGGCAACAAATTGTATGCGTATTTTGCTTTTTGGCTTAATGCGAATACCATTAACACAGCCAGTTGCGGGCTGGGAATTACCTATTTGAATGGAATGAAGCGCAACCCCATGCTTTAAAAAGCCCGGGGCCCAGATATTATTTGCGCTGCCATCAAGATTATTAATTTCAAGCGCGTATGCCTTGCCCCGAATAAAATGAAAAACCATCGGGCGAAAATTTTCTTCGATGGCATTAATGCGAATGGTGCCCACATTGTCCCATTCTACGCCTTCCAGCAGTTCCTGCCTTTCCGGGATACAGCCCAGAACAAACATTGACTGCTCACCGGTGGTGGAAACACCACAAGCGCTCAAAATGCTTATGAGAATGCCCATAAGCACACTCTTTTGTACCGTTTGTACTTTTGGTGTCATTCTTGCCAGAGTCTGCTTGAAAAATCGTAAATTCATTAAGCCATAGTCCCCTAAATTAGGTGACGAATCGGTTAACGCCAGCTAATGGGCATAAACTATCAGGCAGCAGGCTTATGTGCCACCCCACAAGAGCAAAATCTAGCTGATACTGGCTTTTATGCCCGCTATTTAATAAGGTCGGCTCTGGCCGATGATGCCGGAAAAGTACCCAATATTTTTATTTCGTGGGTAAAAAACTTTAATTCTTCCAACGCCCCTTCAAGTGAAGGGTCCTTGGGGTCGCCTTCGACCTCGGCATAAAACTGCGCCGCCTGAAAGCTGCCATCGACAAGATAACTTTCCAGCTTGGTCATATTTATGCCGTTGGAAGCAAACCCGCCCAATGCCTTATAAAGTGCGGCTGGAATATTTTTTACCCGAAAAACAAAACTGGTCATCTTTTGGCAATCTGCCAAATCATCGCCAACTTTATCCTTTGGGCTTAGGCTCATTATTAAAAACCGAGTGGTGTTGTGTTTAGCATCTTCAATATTGGCACGAAGTTGTGAAAGGTCATAAATCTCGCCAGCAAGTTTTGATGCTATGGCGGCCTGAGTTTTATCACCACGTTCGGCAATCATTTGTGCGGCACCCGCAGTATCGGCATGAACAACGGGCTCGACCCCAAGCTGACGGATAAGTTCGCGGCACTGGTTAAGTGCATGAACGTGACTGTGAATGTGCGTAATGTCGCCTTCAACTGCACCGGGCACTACCAGCAAATGATGATCAATACGTTGGAAATGCTCGCCAACAATATAAAGCCCTGAATCCGGTAACAGGTGGTGGATATCGGCTACCCGCCCAGCGACAGTGTTATCAATAGGTATCATAACAAGCCGAGCGTGGCCCACGTGAACGGCGGCAAACGCATCTTCAAAACTATAACAAGGAAGGGTTTGCATATGGGGAAATACACTTCGGCACGCAAGGTCTGAATTAGCACCGAGCATTCCTTGAAATGCGATTGTATTTTCTGGATTTGTTATTGTAGCCGCGTCGTTCATTGCTATTGCTTCTTTTAAATTAATTTTGCCCAGCAATAATTTTGCGAGCACGTTCAAGATCGTTCGGAGTATCAACCCCGAACGGAACCGTGTCAACGAGCGCACAAGCAATGGTCATGCCGTTTTCAAGGGCGCGCAACTGTTCCAATTTTTCTCTGCTCTCTAGCACGCTTGGGGCAAGCGCAACAAAGCGTTCAAGTGCTTTTCGCCTGAAAGCATATATACCGATGTGATGATAATACGGCCCCTCGCCTGCTGGAATGGCCGCACGCGAAAAATAAAGAACCGAAGAAATATTTGAAGCAATATTGCTTGAGCCACTAGCAAAACCAACAGCTGCTTTTACCACATTGGGGTCGGTTAATTCTTCCATATGGGTTATTTTGGCGACCAAGGTTGATATATCGGCGTTGGTATATGCTAGCGGCAAAAGAGATGCCTTTATAATTTTTGGGCTTATTAATGGAATATCGCCTTGAAGGTTAATTACCACATCGTGCTTTGCACCCGGGTCAATTTCAGACAAAGCGGCAAAAACCCTATCGGAGCCGGAATTCAAACTGGGGTCGGTTAAAACCGCTTTTCCACCTGCTTTTGTTATTTCATCCACAATTTCTTTTTCAGCCGCGGCGACAACCACCGGGCCTATATTTGCCGCCTGGGCACATTCCATAACCCGAACAATCATCGATTTTCCGCCAATATCAGCCAGAGGTTTACCCGGTAGACGGCTTGAGGCCATGCGTGCAGGAATAACCACAATTGGGTTCTTTGGGGCAGTTTTTTGGGAATTATCGGACACGTGTCGCCCTTTATATGCTGGTTATGTAAATTACCCGTTTACGATAGCATTCCCCACCCCGGTGTCCAGCACATCACTACAGGGTATTTACAATGGCAACATTGAACCAAACGGCCTTAAAGGCTAGATTTTATACATAATTTAAATATGTCGCCCATCATCAACTACAACAAACATCGCAGGTGCCCCCATGGAATTTTTTAAAACCCTTATTGGATCAGTTATTTTCACCATTGCGGTGTTGGTGTTTATCGATTTTGCGGGTGATGTCCTTGTTGGGCAAAAGTCTCATAAAGAGGCAGAGAAAGAGGCACCCGCAGCCGAAGTTGCGCCCGAAGCCACTGCATCTATTACCGCGCCCGAGCCGGTCAAGGTTGCTCCTGCTGTTGTTACACCAACGATGATGGCCAGCAGTGGAAATGCTGGAATTGGCGCCAAAACATTTCGTAAAAAATGTGCGGGCTGCCATCCAATAAGCAACGATGGCGCCAACCGCACCGGACCAAATCTATTTGGTGTTGTTGGCAGCAACAAAGCATCGGTCAAAGGATATCGTTATTCAACGGGTCTTAAAAATCTTGGTGGCACATGGACTGAAAAAGAAATTAATACATTTATTGCAGGCCCTCGGGTAATGGTTCCAAAAACTAAGATGACTTTTTCCGGTGTTAAAAAAGAGAATCAACGCGATGATATTGTCGCTTACCTAAAATTGCTTTCTAAATAAATTAAATAAGGGCCGGATTGATAATGAGCGTGCAAAATGAATTTATTGATCTTACCACCCGCGCACTAGACCGAGCCCGTGAAATAACACTTTCATATTTTAAGACCAGCATAAACATTGACACCAAAGACGATGCATCGCCCGTAACAATTGCTGACCGTGAAGCCGAGCGTGTTATTCGTGAAATGATAAATGATGCATTTCCCGACCATGGAATATTGGGCGAGGAATATGGCTCTGAAAATATTGATGCCGAATGGGTTTGGGTGCTTGACCCCATAGACGGTACCGCAGGCTATGTCACCGGAAAGCCATTATTTGGAACGCTGGTGGCCTTGGCCCACGGTGGTAAACCGGTGCTAGGTGCAATTGATACGCCGGCCATGAACGAACGCTGGATCGGTTATGATGGCGCACCCACCACCATGAATGGAAATCCGGTCACAACTCGCCAATGTGAACAGTTAAGCAACGCCTGGCTTTACGCAACCACACCGGACATGTTTATTGGCCCGGATAAATTAGCATTTGAAAAATTATCCGCCGAATCGAAACGAACTAATTATGGTGCCGATTGTTATGCCTATGGATTACTGGCATCGGGTCATGTTGATATTGTTTGCGAAGCATCTCTAGGCACCTATGATTACATGGCACTAGCTCCGGTGGTTGCGGGTGCGGGCGGAATAATGACTGACTGGGATGGGAACCCGCTTGAAATTAATTCTGACGGACGGGTTATTGCCGCAGGCAGCAAAAACATTCATGGGGTGGCGCTTGAAAAACTTAACGGGTAATAATTTTTTACATCTTGCGCTTGGCGCTTTGGTTGGGGTTTATTTTTTTAGCTCTGCAAACATAACCCACGCCCAAACAAAGCGTAGCCATGCAATAGCCATGCATGGCGAGCCTAAATACAAAGCAGGCTTCAAACATTTTGATTATGTAAACCCCAATGCCCCCAAGGGCGGATCTATCCGTTATGGTTCCTTTGGCAGCTACGATAGCTTTAATGGCTTTATAATAAAGGGCGAAGCCGCCGATGGCTTGGGCGTATTATACGACACCCTAATGAGCGCCAGCGACGATGAACCGTTTAGCCGTTATGGTCTTCTCGCCCATAGCATTGAAATGCCCGAAGACCGTTCATCAATTACATTTTTTATGCGCCCCGAAGCCCGTTGGCATGACGGCAAACCCATAACATCAGCCGACGTGGTTTGGTCGTTTGAAACCCTTTCGACCAAGGGCCCGCCGTTTTATCGATTTTATTATGCCGATGTTGAAAAGGTTGAGGCCAAGGGCCCGCTAACGGTTAAATTTACCTTCAAGCCGGTTGGTAACCGTGAACTACCACTAACGGTTAGTGAGCTTCCCATTTTGCCCAAGCATTATTGGGAAGCCCACGAATTTGAAAAAACAACATTGGAACCACCGCTAGGTAGCGGGCCATATAAAATTGGCAAGTTCGAAACCGGGCGTTTTATTGAATATGTTCGGGTCGATGATTACTGGGGCAAAGACCTAAACGTAAAAATTGGCTTTAATAATATGGATAGCTTTCGCTATGAATATTTTCGCGATAGCGGTGTAGCGGCAGAAGCGTTCAAAGGCGGGGCAACTGATTTTAGGCCTGAAAATATTTCAAAGGTCTGGGCAACTGGATACGATATTCCGGCGGTTAAAAACGGGCTTATCATTAAAGAAAAAATATCCCACCACAACACCGCACCGATCCAAGGGTTTGTATTTAATTCGCGGGATAAAATGTTTAGCGACAAGCGCGTTCGCCAAGCGTTGGCCTATGGTTTTGATTTTAATTGGTCAAATCGCAATCTTTTTTATGGCCAATACAAACGTAGCCGTAGCTATTTTGGAAATTCAGAATTAGAGGCCAAGGGCCTGCCCACCGGGGATGAGCTAGCAATTTTAGAACGTTTTCGTGGACGTGTGCCAGATGAGGTTTTCACGTCAGAATATAATCCACCGGCAACCAAGGGGGATGGACGCATTCGTTCGAACCTTGGCATTGCCGATAAATTATTAAAAGATGCTGGTTGGATTATTAAAGACGGTAAACGCATAAATGAAAAAACTGGGCAGGAAATGGCGTTTGAATTAATGCTAGTAAGCCCGGCGTTTGAACGTATTTCATTGCCATTTGCCAAAAACCTTGAGCGCCTTGGCATAACCATGCGGGTGCGCACGGTTGATAGCGCGCAATATTTAAAACGCCTAGAAACCCACGATTTTGAAATGGTTACCATGACGTGGGGGCAATCGCTTTCACCCGGTAACGAGCAACGAAATTTCTGGGGGGCAGATGCCGCCATACAAAATGGCAGTCGCAACCATATGGGCATTTCCGATCCGGTGGTTGATGAGCTTATCGAAAGTTTGGTGCAAGCACCCGACCGCAAACAGCTGGTCGCCAGAACCCGTGCCCTAGATAGGGTTTTGCAGTGGGGGTATTATTTAATACCGCACTGGTACGCCGATTATGACCGAGTGCTCTATTGGAACAAATATTCGAGACCGGCTGCCCAATTACCCTATGGTTTCCGCATTTCAAGATGGTGGTATGATGAGGCCAAGGCCAAGGCGACCAATGCCGGGGTTTCCCAACTTAAAACCAAAACCAAATAAGTGACCATTAAATAATGTCCGCATATATCCTTCGCAGGCTTTTGTTAATTATCCCGACCCTGTTCGGCATAATGGCAATAAATTTTATTATCGTTCAAGCGGCCCCCGGCGGCCCGGTTGAACAAATGATTGCGCAAATAAAAGGATTTGATGTTAGTGCAACTGCACGAGTATCCGGGGCGGAAGAAACCAAAACACAAACCGATAGCTCGCGTGGTAAACATGGGCTTGATCCCGAATTCATAAAAGAAATTGAACGCATGTACGGTTTTGACAAACCCATGGGCGAACGATTTGTGATGATGATGAAAAATTACGCAACATTTGATTTTGGGCAAAGCTATTTTCGTGACCGCGACGTTGTTGATTTGATTATTGATAAAATGCCGGTCTCCATCTCGTTGGGATTGTGGGCGACATTGTTAATTTATTTTATTTCCATTCCCTTGGGCATTTCCAAGGCGGTGCGTGATGGTTCGCGTTTTGATATTTGGTCAAGTTCGGTTGTAATTGTCGGTAACGCGGTGCCGGGGTTTTTGTTTGCCATTCTTTTGGTGGTGCTATTTGCCGGGGGGCGCTATTTCGATTGGTTTCCATTGCGGGGAATTGTTTCAGAAAATTTTGATCAACTTTCAACATTTGCACAAATAAAAGATTACCTTTGGCATATGGTTTTACCGGTTGGCTCGTTGGTAATAGGCGGTTTTGCCGGCCTTACCATGCTGACAAAAAATTCATACATGGATGAAATAAACAAACAATACGTTATGACCGCCCGGGCCAAAGGATTAGGCGAGCGTAAAATAATGTATGGTCACGTTTTTAGAAATGCCATGCTAATTGTTGTTGCTGGTTTTCCCAGTGCATTTATTGGTATTTTATTTACCGGGGCATTGTTAACGGAAATTATTTTTTCACTTGATGGTCTTGGTCTGTTGGGTTTTGAAGCCGCCATCAAACGTGATTACCCAGTGATGTTTGGCTCGCTTTATTTTTTCACCTTGTTGGGGCTAATTCTTAGCTTGCTTGGTGATTTAATGTACCACGTCATTGATCCACGAATTAATTTTGAAAAATTGGATCGCTAATGGGTATTCAGCTTTCCCCCATAAACCAACGCCGACTGGGAAATTTTCGCGCCAATAAACGTGGGCTTTGGTCGCTATGGATATTTTTAGCCATATTTATATTGTCGTTGTTTGCCGAACTTATCGCCAATGATCGCCCGGCGCTTGTTAATTATGACGGTGAATATTATCTGCCTATTATTTATGACTATCCGGAAACCACCTTTGGCGGATTTTTAGAAACATCTACTGAATATGCCGACCCCGAAGTCGAAGAAATGATTGAAGAAAAAGGCTGGATTATTTGGCCGCCAATACGTTTTTCATATGACACCATAAATTACCGCCTAAGCGTACCGGCACCCAGCCCACCCAGCCCAGATAATATTCTGGGCACCGATGATCAAGGCCGGGATGTGGCGGCCAGGCTTATTTATGGGTTTCGAATTTCGGTTTTATTTGGGCTAACGCTTACCATTATTAGCTCTGTTATTGGCGTTACCGCAGGTGCGGTGCAGGGATATTTTGGCGGTTTGACCGATTTATTATTCCAACGATTTATTGAAATATGGTCAGGCCTGCCAACGCTTTATTTATTGATAATTTTAGCCAGTGTAGTTGAGCCCAATTTCTGGTGGCTGCTGGGAATTATGCTTTTATTTGCTTGGATGGGTTTGGTTGGCGTGGTCAGGGCCGAATTTTTGCGGACTAGAAATTTTGATTATGTGCTGGCGGCGCGCGCGTTAGGGGTTGGCAACGCAACCATAATGGTTCGCCATATTTTGCCCAATGCCATGATTGCGACCATTACATTTTTACCGTTCATAACATCTGGTGCCATTACCACCCTAACCGCGCTTGATTTCTTGGGCTTTGGCTTACCGCCGGGAAGCCCATCGTTGGGTGAGTTGTTAAATCAAGGCAAAGCCAATCTTCACGCACCGTGGCTGGGGCTTTCAGGTTTTTTCACACTGGCAATTATGCTGACCTTGCTTATTTTTATTGGCGAAGCGGTACGCGATGCGTTTGACCCCAGAAAAGTATTTAAGGCGGGTGCTTAAATGGGATCTTTGCTTGAAATAAAAAATCTCTCGGTCACCTTTGGTGTGAGCAACAATGCGGTTGAAGCAGTTAAAAACGTATCGTTTTCAATAAACCGTGGTGAAACAGTTGCGCTGGTGGGCGAGTCTGGTTCGGGTAAATCGGTTACCGCACTTTCCATCCTGCAATTGTTGCCCTATCCCTTGGCCCAACATCCCTCAGGTTCAATCTCCTTTGATGGTGAAGAGCTAATGGGTGCAAGGCCTGCAAAAATTAAAGGTCTTCGTGGTGGGCGGATATCGATGATTTTTCAAGAACCATTAACCTCGCTTAACCCATTGCACCCCATTGGCGATCAAATTGCAGAAGCCATAACCATTCACCAGCCCCTTTCAAAATCAAAAACAAAAGAACGAGTCGAGGAATTAATGGAGCTAGTGGGAATGGAAAAACAAATTTCTAGGCTTTCCGCCCTGCCCCACGAATTTTCCGGCGGCCAACGCCAGCGCATAATGATTGCCATGGCGCTGGCCAATAACCCTGATCTGTTAATTGCCGATGAACCAACCACTGCGGTGGATGTAACCATTCAGGCACAAATATTGAAATTGCTAGATGATTTGCAAAAACGTCTTGGCATGGGGATTTTATTTATCACCCATGACCTGGGCATTGTTAAACGCATAGCTACCCGAGCCTGCGTTATGCAAAACGGAGAAATCGTCGAACAAAACACAACTGAAGAACTATTTGAAAACCCAACCCATGAATATACAAAAAAATTACTAGCCGCCGAACCAAGCGGCAGGCCGGGTGCAGTAGACCCGGACGCGCCAGAAATATTGTCGGCCAATAATTTAAAGGTATGGTTCCCCATAAGGGGTGGCATATTTTCCACCGTCAAAGACCACGTCAAAGCGGTGGACGGAATTGATATACGTTTAAAAAAGGGGCAGACCCTTGGTATTGTTGGCGAATCCGGCTCGGGCAAATCTACCTTGGCACGCGCGCTTTTGCGGTTGGAAAAAAGCAACGGTGAAATAACATTTAAAGGTTCGCGCCTAGATGAATTAAAAGAAAACCGCCTAAGGCCAACACGCCGCCAAATGCAGATAATATTTCAAGACCCTTTTGGCAGCCTTAGTCCGCGCATGTCCATTGGCGAGATAATTGGCGAAGGATTAGGCGTGCACGGCATTGGCCGGGGTAAGCCCGAGCGAGAAAATTTAATCATCCAAGCATTGAGAGAAGTTGGTCTTGATCCGGCCAGCAAAGACCGTTACCCCCACGAATTTTCCGGCGGCCAACGCCAGCGCGTTGCCATAGCGCGCGCTATTGTATTAAAACCTGAACTTATTGTATTGGACGAACCGACCAGTGCGCTTGATGTTTCGGTTCAGGCTCAGGTGGTTGAGCTTTTGCGCGACCTGCAGCAACGCCACGATCTCAGCTATCTTTTTATTAGCCATGACCTTAAGGTTGTGCGTGCGGTTGCCCATGAAATAATTGTTATGAAAAATGGTATTGTGGTTGAACATGGCAGTGCCGAAAACATAACCCAAAACCCACGCGAAGATTATACACAAAAACTTATGGCCGCCGCATTTGATATAATTTAATAAAGTTTGATGATATGAAAATACTTTATATATCCACATATGACGCTACACCGTGGCAGCGCAAAATTGAAAAGATTTTGCCTCAAGCCAATTTTTTATTGTGGCCCGATGATGCGCCAAATGATTTAGGTGAAATTGATTACATTCTAACGTGGAAGCCCGAGCCCGGGTTGTTAGCAAAGTTTCCTAATGTAAAAGCTATATTTAATATGGGGGCGGGTGTTGATGCATTGTTACAAGATAAATCATTGCCAAAAAATATCCCCATCGTTCGTTTGGTTGATCCATTTTTAACATCGGGCATGGTTGAATATGTCGCCTATTGGGTTTTGCATTTCCATCGTCAATTTCATATTTATTCAGCCCAACAAAAAAACCGCCAATGGAAAGAGTTTCCCCCACCGTTTACCGCCAAGCGGGCAATTGGATTTTTAGGCATTGGTGAATTAGGCCAAGCATCGGCCACGGCGTTACAAGGCCTTGGTTTTAAAAATATTGCCGGTTGGTCACGGAGTAAAAAAGAAATAGAAGGCATAGAAAGTTTTGTTGGAAATGATGAGCTGGCCCAGTTTCTTGCTCGCACAGAAATACTTATAACTCTGCTACCACTTACCAATGATACTCATCAAATTATAAATGCTACAAATATTGCAAACTTGCCCGATAGCGCCTGCATAATAAACCCCGGACGCGGTGGGTTGATAAATGATGATGACTTAGTTGCCGCGTTAAAGAGCAAAAAAATTACAGCTTGTGCGCTAGATGCATTCGCGCCCGAACCATTGCCAACAGACAACCCCTATTGGGAAATGGAAAACGTATATATCACCCCGCATATTGCTAGCCTTACAGTTGCCGGATCGGCGGCAACGCAAACCGCAGAAATGATAAAAAAAATTGAGGCTGGTGGTGAACCTGAAAATACAATTGATCTAACGGCCGGATACTAGCCCATCCTGTTATCAGCCAATATATCCGTAGGCAACCGCCAATAAAAACCCGCCCAACAGTATCCGGTAGATAACAAAGGGGGTAAAGGTTGCGCGGCGTAGCCATGCCATCATAAAAAATATAGCTATCAACGCGGTTATGAACGAAAGAACCATCGCAACGAATACACTTGTAGTCAGGTTTATATCGCCAGTTTGAAAAAGCTCGTAGCCTTTTAATGTGCCTGCGCCAATAATTGTGGGTATGGATAGCAACATTGAAAACCGTGCCACATCAGAACGTTCCATCCCCAATAAACGCCCGGCGGTCATGGTTATACCTGAGCGTGATGTGCCAGGAATTAATGCTAACATCTGTGATAGACCAATAATAATTACGTCAAATAATTTTAGGTGTTCTATCCTTTTTAAGGTCACGCCAAATCTGTCTGAAATCCATAACAATATACCAAAGCCAAAGGTCGCCCAGCCAATTACAGTTATGGAGCGAATGCCATCGGCATATGTGGAATTAACCAAAAATCCCGCTATCACTACTGGGATTGTGCCAATAAGCAAATACGCTACAAGGCGGGTGCCATCGTTAAAACCCCGACCTTTAGCCGCGCGCAAAAGCCCGGTTAACATTTCGGCAATATCAGATTTAAAATATACCATTACCGCGCCCAATGTTCCCACGTGGACGGCAACGTCAATGATTAGGCCTTGGTCTTTCCAGCCCAAAAGCCACGGCACCAAAATCAGGTGCCCGGATGAGCTAATGGGAAGAAATTCTGTGATACCCTGAATCAGGGCAAGAATTGCGATATGCAGTAATGGCAACGTCTAATAGTCCTTTTTTATCCCCAGCCTTGACCCCCCAAGGCAGCCTAACTGGACTGTATATTAATCTCCCTTGTGCTCGCAAATAGCGGAAATCACAAGGATTTTGGGCCCGTTTATAAAATGGGACAGGAATATTGTCCAAATAGTCCCGAATCGGTACTTTTTCCCGGAATTCTGCGGCTTTTCTTTTGATTTTAGTTCGGCTAATGTCGCCACCCCTTCAAATTGTAGGGAATTTTATAAAAAATATTAAATTTAAGTCGGGTCACACACACCGACAAACTTTTTAGAAAGACCCTTTAATATGAGAAAAGCTGCCGGCTTGCCCCCCCGTCAGGGCCTTTACGACCCAGCGAACGAACATGACAACTGCGGTGTTGGGTTTATCTGCAACATCAAAAACAAACAAAGTCATGACATCATCAAAAAGGGTCTGCAGATTCTGGTTAATCTCGACCACCGTGGTGCAGTTGGTGCCGATCCATTGGCTGGTGATGGTGCGGGGATTATTATTCAGATTCCGCACAAGCTACTTTTTGAAGAATGCGCAAAGCTTGGCTTTGAACTTCCTGCTGCTGGCGAATATGCCGTTGGCCAAATATTCCTGCCCCAAGATAAAAAATCTCGCGCCATGTGTGAGCGCGCCTTTGAAACGGTAATTAAACGGGAAGGCCAAGTGTTGCTTGGCTGGCGCGATGTGCCGGTTGATAATTCGTGCCTTGGTGAAAGTGTAAAACCAAATGAGCCAGTTGTTCGCCAAATATTTATTGGTCGGGGCGAAGGCACGCCGGTACGCGGTGCGTTTGAGCGCAAGCTTTACGTTATTCGCAAGCAATCACATCACGCCATCTGGGACGAAACCCCCGAAGAAGACCACGCTGGTTTTTATACCTGCTCGCTTTCAACCCGCACCATTGTTTACAAAGGCATGGTGCTTTCCGGAAATCTTGCGGTTTATTACAAAGACCTTGCCGATGAACGTTCCGAATCTGCATTGGCACTGGCGCACCAACGTTTTTCCACCAACACATTCCCCAGTTGGGAATTGGCTCAACCGTTCCGTTATCTTTGTCATAACGGCGAAATTAATACGGTTCGCGGCAACATTAACTGGATGGCGGCACGTAAAAATTCCATGGAATCCGATGTGCTGGGTAAAGACCTAGATAAACTATGGCCGCTTATCGGTGATGGCGCATCTGATTCAGCCACCTTTGATAACGCGCTAGAGCTATTGGTTGCCGGCGGATACACCCTTGCCCATGCAATGATGATGATGATCCCCGAAGCATGGGACAACAACCCGCTGATGGATGCCAAACGTCGTGCGTTTTATGAATACCATGCCGCCCTGATGGAGCCATGGGATGGCCCAGCTGCGGTTTGCTTTACCGATGGCAAACAAATCGGTGCGACCCTAGACCGTAATGGATTGCGCCCGGCGCGCTACGTTGTAACCGATGACGACCATGTAATCATGGGTTCCGAAGTTGGCGTTTTGGGTATTGACGAAAGCAAAATTATTAAAAAATGGCGCTTGCAACCGGGCAAGATGTTCCTAATCGATCTTGACGAAGGCCGCATCATTGATGACACCGAGGTCAAAGCATCATTATCAGAGTCCAAGCCATATCAAAAATGGCTAGATGCATCACAGATACATGTTACCGACCTGCCCGATGACGTTGCACCAATGCTGCCCGAACACGAAACCATTTTGGATATGCAACAAGCATTTGGTTACACCCAAGAAGATACCAAACATTATCTGCTACCCATGGCAACCACTGGGCAAGACCCAATAGGTTCAATGGGACGCGATACCCCCATAGCGGTTTTGTCTGATAAATCAAAAATGCTTTATGATTATTTCAAACAAAACTTTGCCCAAGTTACCAATCCGCCCATTGACCCTATTCGTGAAGAATTGGTGATGAGCTTGGTTAGCCTTATTGGGCCACGGCCAAACCTGCTTGACCCCGACCATGCGGGCGGACAAAAACGTCTTGAGGTACGCCAACCGGTGCTTACCAACCTTGAGCTGGAAAAAATTCGCCACATTGAAAACCATGTAGAAAGTGCATTTTTAGCAACAACCCTAGACATAACCTACCGCGCTGAAAATGGTTCCGCCGGAATGGAAGCGGCGCTAGAAAAATTGTTTGCCAAGGCAGAAGAAGTTGTCGCCCAAGGCCACAATATTATTATTCTTTCTGACCGTGGTGTAGATGCCGAACACGTTGCAATTCCAGCGTTGCTGGCAACGGCTGGCGTGCATCATCATCTTATCCGGGCGGGATTGCGAACCGATGTTGGTTTGGTGGTTGAAACCGGCGAAGCCCGCCGAGTTCACGATTTTTGTCTGTTGGCTGGTTATGGCGCAGAGGCATTTAACCCATATTTGGCCCTTGAAACCATTGCCGATATGACTGACGAACTGGGCGATGTGTCGCTAGAAGACGCCCAAGAGCGTTATATCAAGGCAGTTTCAAAAGGCATGCTCAAGGTATTTTCAAAAATGGGCATTTCCACATTCCAATCATATTGTGGCGCACAAATTTTTGATGCTGTGGGATTAAATGATGATTTCATTGCCCGCTTCTTTACCAAAACTGCATCACAGGTTGGCGGCATCGGCCTTGACCAAGTAGCTAACGAAACTGTTAAACGTCATAGTGCGGCTTATGGTAATGATCCGTTATTGCAAAAACATCTAGAAGTTGGCGGCGAACTGGCGTGGCGCCATCGGGGCGAAACCCACGCATGGTCACCTGAAACTATAGCATCGTTGCAACACGCCGTGCGCAAAGGCGACCGAGCTGAATACCGCCGTTATGAGGCGGCAATGAATAGGCATGATAAAAAAGCAATGTATCTGCGCGGCCTGTTTAAATTAAAAGGCACGGGCAAATCAGTTCAGTTAGATGAAGTTGAATCCATAGATGCAATTTGTAAACGCTTTGCCACCGGGGCCATGAGCTTTGGTTCCATTTCGTGGGAAGCCCACACCAACATTGCCATTGCCATGAACGCCATCGGCGGTAAATCAAACACCGGCGAAGGTGGCGAAGAAGCGGTTCGTTTTACCCCCAACGAAAAAGGCGAAAACATGCGCTCTGCCATTAAGCAGGTTGCATCGGGACGGTTTGGGGTTACGGCTGAATATCTGGTCAATGCCGACGACATTCAAATTAAAATGGCCCAAGGGGCAAAGCCGGGCGAAGGCGGGCAATTACCGGGGCACAAAGTAAACGAATGGATTGCACGCTTGCGCCATTCAACCCCGGGTGTTGGTTTAATTTCACCTCCACCGCACCATGATATTTATTCTATCGAAGATTTAGCCCAGCTTATTCACGATTTGAAAAACGTTAACCCAACTGCGCGCATTTCGGTCAAGCTAGTTTCCGAAGTGGGTGTCGGTACGGTTGCCGCTGGTGTTTCCAAAGCCCACGCCGACCACGTTACCATTTCTGGTTTTGATGGCGGTACCGGTGCATCACCAATTACATCAACCATGCATGCAGGTAGCCCATGGGAAATTGGCCTTGCCGAAACCCACCAGACGCTAGTTATGAACCGTTTGCGTGGCCGCATTGCGGTGCAAGTTGATGGTGGCTTACGCACAGCCCGTGACGTTGTTGTTGGGACATTATTGGGCGCCGATGAATTTGGATTTGCTACTGCCGCACTTGTTGCGCAGGGCTGTTTGATGATGCGTAAATGTCATCTAAATACTTGTCCGGTTGGTATCGCCACACAAAACGAAGAATTGCGTAAATTGTTCCCCGGCGAACCAGCCCACGTTGTTAATTTTTTCACATTCATGGCCGAAGAAATTCGCATCCTAATGGCCGAGCTTGGCTTTAGAACCATGGAAGAAATGATTGGCCGTTCCGATTGCATGGAAATGAAACCTGCAATCAGCCACTGGAAAGAACAAGGTCTTGATTTCACACGTCTTTTGACCAAGCCAGTTGCCGGCCCCGGGGTTGCGGTTTTCAATTCAGAAACCCAAGACCATAGCCTCGACAAGGCATTGGATAATGGTTTCATCAAACAGGCCCAAGCTACCATTGATGGTGGCAAGCCGGTTCGCATTGAAGCCAAGTTTGCAAACGTGAACCGCACCATTGGCGCAATGCTTTCAGGCGAAATTGCCAAAAAATATGGCAAAAAAGGTTTGCCTGATGACAGCATTTATATTGATGCAACAGGCACCGCGGGCCAAAGCCTTGGCGCGTTCATGTCGCCGGGCATGACCATCGATTTAAAAGGCGATGCCAACGATTATGTCGGCAAGGGTCTAGCCGGTGGGCGCATTATTATTCGCCCATCCGACGAAAGCCCATTGGTGGCCGAAGATAACATTATTGTCGGCAATACCTGTCTTTACGGTGCCACCGCAGGCGAAGCATTTTTACGTGGGGTTGGTGGCGAACGTTTTGCGGTTAGAAATTCCGGCGCCACTGCGGTGGTCGAAGGCGTTGGCGACCATGGTTGTGAATACATGACTGGTGGTATTGTTGTGGTACTAGGTGATACGGGCCGTAATTTTGCAGCCGGAATGTCCGGCGGCATAGCGTATGTGCTGGACGAAGCAGGTACGTTCGATGCCCACTGCAACATGGCCCAAGTTGAATTAGAGCCCGTTGCCGCAGAAGAAGCAGTAATGGAAGCATCCGGCCAAGGTGGCGACCTTGAAGCTCATGGCCGGGTTGATATAAGCCATGACATGACCCGGTTTGATGCAGAGCGCCTAAAAGGCATTATTGAAAAACATTTGCATTACACCGCCAGCGCCCGAGCCAAGAATATTCTTGATAACTGGGACAGCATGCGGGCTAAATTTGTGAAAGTTATGCCGGTTGAATACCGCCGTGCTCTTTTGGAAATGCAGGCAAAAACACAAGCCGCCGAACACGAAGGCGTCGTAACCTCAGTAGGGGGTAATTAATTATGGGCAAACCCACAGGATTTCTTGAAATAGACCGTCATGATCGTTCTTATCAACCGGTCGGCGAACGGGTTGATAATTACAACGAATTTATTGTTGCGCTGAAACCTGATGAACTAACCAATCAGGCATCACGTTGCATGGATTGCGGCATTCCGTTTTGTCATAACGGTTGCCCGGTGATGAATATTATTCCTGAATTTAATGATCTTGTGTACCAGGATGATTTTAAACGTGCGTCTGAAATACTTCATTCAACCAACAACTTCCCCGAATTCACCGGACGTATTTGCCCGGCACCGTGTGAAGCATCGTGTACGCTTAACCTGACCGATCATCCGGTTACAATTAAATCTATTGAATGTGCAATTGTTGACCGCGCCTGGAGCGAAGGCTGGTTAAAACCGAAAAAACCAAAAAGTCGCACCGACAAATCAGTTGCGGTGGTTGGCGCGGGCCCCGCTGGCATGGCCGCGGCCCAGCAATTGGCCCGGGCCGGACACAGCGTTACCCTTTACGAACAAAATGCCAAGGCCGGTGGCCTGTTGCGTTATGGCATACCAGATTTCAAAATGGCTAAAAAATTAATCGACAGACGCATGGCACAAATGCAGGGCGAAGGGGTTGAATTTAAACCCAATACCCGCATAGGTGTTAGCAAACCAGCCAAGGTGTTGCTTGATAAATTTGATGCCGTGGTTTTAACTGGTGGTTCAGAAAAACCCCGCGATCTTCCCCTGCCGGGACGGGATTTAAATGGCGTTCATTTCGCCATGGAATATCTAACCCAATCAAACCGCAGGGTATCGGGCGAAAAATACGCTGAACAAGATATCCTAAGCACCGATAAAAACGTTTTAGTTATTGGCGGTGGCGATACGGGCTCAGATTGCGTTGGTACATCTATCAGGCAAAATGCCGCATCAATTACCCAAATCGAAATTATGCCTAAACCGCCGGAAAAAGAAGACAAGCTAGCAACCTGGCCAAACTGGCCCAACAAATTACGCACCTCATCCAGCCACGAAGAAGGCTGCGAGCGCAAATGGTCGGTAACCACCAAAGAATTTATTGGCGACGAGGATGGCAATGTAATGGCCGCACTTTGTGTGAAGGTTGCGTGGCAGCAAGACGACAAAGGCCAGTGGCAAATGAGCGAAGTTGCGGGTTCCCAATTTGAAATACCTTGCGACCGAGTTTTCCTTGCCATGGGTTTTGTTCACCCAGTGCACGAAGGTATGATTGAAGAATTAGCCCTGGAAAAAGACGGGCGCGGCAACGTTCTTGGCAATACGGATGATTATAAATCATCCATGGATAAAGTCTTTGCCGCAGGCGACATGCGCCGGGGGCAAAGCTTGGTTGTGTGGGCAATTCGCGAAGGCCGGCAGGCCGCAAGGTCGGTAGATGAATTCCTAATGGGTAAAACCGACCTGCCGAGATAATTTCAAAAAATACTTAACCAATATAATTTGGGCAAAAAAACTTGCCAAAAAAACTTGAGGGGCCCGAAGGCCCCCCAAGCATTGTCCAATCTTATGTGTGCGAACCAAGCTACATATGGTTGGACCACAGCCTAATGGGGGTGTTTGCTAACGGGTTAATGCTTTTGCCTCGAAAGGCAGGCTTCGCCCTGCTGGCCCCCCGGCCCGCGTACTTAGGCCCCATATTGCTATGAAAGCTAAAAATACGCGCGGTATTTATAACGCGCCCCGGCATTGCGCAGATAAATGATATCGCTTTTGATGGCTATGGCTCAACGCGAGCTTTTCCACACCTTTTCAACAGGCCAACGCTTTGGATAAAACCCTTATATGCCAGTAATTTACAGAAATAAAAATTATGTAAGGGGATTTTTAGCGGAAGGTTTTATCCCCACTATTTTGTCCTAGGTGCAGCTGGGGCACCGGACGGAACGGGCCTTACCCCGCGCAGTTGATTAATTGCGTCTTCAATACGATCAACATTATCAACGCCATGAAATGTGCCTACCGCTTTTACAAACAGGCCTTCTTTGGTCGCCTTCTTATTGGTCAAGTCTGCTACCTCAAAAATAAGGGTTCCAGATTTTCCGCCACCTTGCAGTTTGAGAATATTAACCAAATCCTTTATGGCAACTATCTTAACTTTGCTTTTTGGATAAAACTGAATAACCAGCAAGCGGCTGTCGGTAATGGCGTAGTACATAAAAAATTTAGCAACGATAAATGCCCAAAGTGGAACAATAAACTGCCATACGCCAAAGCCCGCAAATATCCAGCCAATAACCCCCATGTAAGGAGGCATGGTAGGTTTAAGAAAAACATTGAACCAAATAACGGAAAAAACAAAAAATGGAACGGCCATCATCAAGGATTTAAGTTTTGTTTGGGCATATGATAAAGCATCTGGGTGGTCAAACCACAACAGCTTTTCATCCTTAACCATTACCTTGGCAATTTCTTTCGGCGGTGTGTGTCCTTCGCCGGCGGTGGTATTCATTTACCTTAGACCCCTATGTTATTGCTTATTTATTCTCAAAAACATCCCTTATGTATCTGATGATAGCCGCCATGGGAATGCTATTCTAGCCCCATATTCATCCTCAATTACGACCCCCATATGGGTGATATATTAACGAGAAACCCGGTTACGCCCACCATCTTTGGCCCGATAAAGGGCCTCATCAGCCGCTTTTAGAGATTTCATGGGATCTTGTCCATCCATGCGCTCTGCGGCACCGATGGATATGGTAACGCTTACCTTATCTTGCCTGGCCTTATCTTGCCTGGCCTTGGTCGATGAGGGTGATGATTTTTTTCCGGTTTTTTCTTTTGGCTTTTCCTTTGGCCTATCATCGGCCCGAAGACGGAAATAGCTTTCGGCGATAGACTTACGCACGCCTTCAAGATGGGTTAGGGCATGATCAAGGGATTTGCCCGGAAATAATATGGTGAATTCTTCGCCGCCATAACGATAGGCTTTGCCCCCACCCTTAACTTGCATCATGCGAC
>CBFDBQ010000037.1:0-22423 GCA_965603095.1 uncultured Thalassospiraceae bacterium
ATATCCAAAGGTGGTGGAGTGTTTGACCGCAAATCAAAATGGATTGCGCTTAGCCCTGAAATGAAAAAACTATTCGATACCACGGCCGACCGTGCAACCCCGGTAGAGCTTATGCGGATGATACTTATGCTGGGGGCCGATCTTTTATGGTTTGGCGGCATTGGCACATATATAAAAAGCACACACGAAGGAAACGTTGATGCCGGTGATCGGGTAAACGATGCAATTCGAATTGATGGGCGTGAAGTCCAGGCCCGGGTAATAGGCGAGGGGGCAAATCTTGGCGTTACCCAGCTGGGCCGCATTGAATGCGGGTTATCTGGCGTCAGGTTAAACACGGATTCGGTTGATAATTCAGCCGGGGTAGATTGTTCCGATCACGAAGTGAATATTAAAATCCTTTTAGATCAGCTAGTTGCTAGAAAAAAACTAACCGCAACCGGGCGTAATACCCTGCTTGCCAAAATGACCGACGAGGTCGGCACGTTGGTTTTACGTGATAATTATCTCCAGACCCAGGCCATGTCGGTCATTCAGACCCGCGGCGTAAACTTGGTCGACCATCAAATTCGCCTGATGCGCGGCCTTGAAAAAAGCGGCCGCCTTAACCGTGATGTTGAATTTTTACCCGATGACGAAACATTGTCGGAGCGGGCCATGGCAGGTGGTGGGCTTAGTCGCCCTGAAATATCTGTGCTGCTTTCATATTCAAAAATATGGCTTTATGACGAAATACTGGCGAGCGAGTTGCCTAACAGTAAATATCTAGAAACTGATCTAGTTAATTATTTCCCCGGACCGTTACGGGCAAAACATATGGATGCAATTTGTAGCCATCGCTTGGCCCGAGAAATTATTACTACCTGCGTTACTAATTCCATTATTAACCGGGTTGGCGGAACATTTGTTACTCAGATGCAAGAAAAAACCGGGATGCGCCCGTTTGAAATTGCATCTGCCTATATTATTGTTCGCGAAATTTTTTCGGTGCGTGAATTATGGAACAAAATTGAAGCGCTGGATAACAAAGTTTCCGCCCATGTGCAGATTGCAATGATGTTAGATATTAACTCCTTGCTTGACCGATCAACCGCATGGGCGTTGCGTAATCTTGATATTTCATCCATCGGTGCGCAGGTATCTACCATTGCTGGCGATATGAAATCGTTTGCAAATGGATTGGAAAAAACAATCCCTAAATTTTATCGCGAAGATTTAATAAAAAGAGCCGAAAAATATATTATCGAAGGTGTGCCCAAAGATTTGGCCAACGCAATTGCCGGTTTGATAAATCTTGCATCGGGGCCGGATATTGTTCGCATTAGCCAAAACCATAAATTGCCGGTCAGCAAAGTGGGCAGACTCTATTTTGAAGTCGGCGCAAGATTCCGCCTTGGTCGTTTACGTGCCGCATGCGAAGGGCTTGAAAGCCAAAGCCATTGGCAAAAACTTGCCGTTGGCGCGCTTATTGATGATTTATTTCAATTGCAGGCACAAATTACCAGCAACGTATTATCCACAACCCGTGGCGAGACCGATCCGACAAAAGCAATACCAAATTGGGCAGGCATTCACCAAGGTGCGGTTGAGCGTTCAGACCAATTGTTGAACGAATTACGCACTAGCGACATCAACGATATCGCGATGATTTCTGTTGCCACCCAATCATTAAGGGCACTGGTGGAAGATAGCGCATGAGCGATGGCGGGGGCGCACTACGGCGGGCACGCATTAGCTGGGCAATTTATGACTGGGCCAATTCTGCCTTTCCGACCGTAATAATTACATTTGTTTTTGCCGCATATTTTACCAAGGCGGTGGCCGCTGACCCGGTATCAGCAACGGGCGACTGGGGCGCGGTCATGGCTATTTCTGCGTTGGCGGTTGCAATTGTTGGCCCGGTGTTGGGCGCGGTTGCCGACCATGGGGGCGTGCGTAAACCGTGGTTGATGGCTTTCACATATATTTGCGCCATTGCCACCGGGCTGTTGTGGTTTGTTGAACCAGATAGCGGTTGGGTATTATACGCGCTGGTGTTGGTGGGCCTTGCAAACTTTGCATTTGAAATGGGCGTGGTTTTTTATAATTCCATGTTGCCAGCGTTAGCGCCAAAAAAAATTATGGGCCGTATTTCCGGATGGGCATGGGGCCTTGGTTATGCTGGTGGGCTATCTTGCCTAGCATTAGCATTAGTTGCCTTTGTGCAAACCGACACACCATGGTTTGGAATACCCAAAGACGATGCGCTTAATATCAGGGCAACCACATTGTTGGTATCTGCTTGGCTGATAGTTTTTTCATTGCCGATTTTTTTATTTACACCCGATAAACCATCAAGCGGTATTGGTTTTGGCACGGCGGTGCGTCGTGGTGTTGGCACGCTTTATCAGACATTAAAAAATATCAAGCAACACGCCACAGTCGGTAAATATTTGCTGGCAAGAATGATTTATACGGACGGCATCAATACCCTGTTTGCATTTGGCGGTATTTACGCGGTTGGTACTTTTGGTATGGATTTTTCCGAACTAATTATGTTTGGCATTGCAATTAATGTAACCGCCGGCATTGGTGCGGCTGTATTTGGCTGGGTTGATGATTTTATCGGCCCTAAAAAAACGGTGCTTATTGCCATTTGCGGCCTATGTATTTTAGGCACAGCGCTTTTATTTATTGAAAGCAAAACCATGTTTTGGGTATTTGCGGTTCCTTTGGGAATTTTTGTTGGCCCGGCCCAGGCCGCCAGCAGAACATATATGGCAAACCTTGTTCCGGAAAAAATGGAAGCAGAAATGTTTGGCCTTTATGCCCTGTCCGGCAAAGCAACGGCGTTTATGGGCCCGGCTTTGCTTGGCTGGCTTAGCGTAACATTTGATAGCCAGCGCGCAGGTATGGCCAGTATTATCGTTTTTCTTGTTGTTGGGGCGCTTTTATTATTACCTTTGCCAGATCCTACTGATTCTGGGCGGAGTTCCCCATGATAAAAATGCGGAATTTAAAAAAGATATTTGGCGAAGGCCAAGAAAAGGTAACGGCCCTTGATGGGCTTTCGTTGGAAGCGGGCGATGGCCGGGTGACCGGGCTTATTGGCCCCAATGGCGCAGGCAAAACCACCGCATTTCGTATTGTTTATGGCCTACTTACGGCAGATAGCGGCAGCGCCAGCGTTGATGGTATTGATGTTGGCTCGGATCGAATGGAGGCCCAGCGTGTACTGGGGGTGTTGCCCGATGTGCGCGGGCTTTATCCCCGCCTAACCGCGCGCGAACACATTAGATATTTTGGCCAGCTTCATGGTGCCAGTGGCAAAGCACTGGAAGACGATATTGATGATTTAATATCACGCCTAGGAATGGAAGAATTCGCAGACAGGCGGGCCAAGGGTTTTTCCCGTGGACAGGAATTAAAAGTTGCCCTTGGTCGTGCGCTGGTTCACCGGCCTAAAAATTTAATATTGGATGAGCCAACCAATGGGTTGGATGTTATGAGCTCGCGTTCGGTCAGGGATTTAATAAAAGAAATGCGCGACGCTGGACATTGCATACTTATTTCCAGCCACATAATGAGCGAAGTCGCGGCCCTTTGCGATGATCTTGTAATAATAGCAAACGGTCACGCAATTGCCGCCGGCACGCCAGATGAATTACGCCAACAAACAGGGGCCGATGATATCGAAGAAGTTTTTGTTCGCGCCGTTATTAAAGAACAAGGTGGGTCATTATGAGCGCACCGGATTATAACAAAGCGGGCAAAACAAATGGGCGCATGTTGCGCTTGATGGCCATATTTAAAAAAGAAGTACGCGACCATATGCGCGATAGGCGCACGCTTTTGCTTGCGCTTATTTATCCGCTATTGGCACCATTGCTTGTGGCGGGTGGGCTGTATCTTGCCGGATCAACAATCCAGTCAGAAAGAACCGCAGTAGCATTTGATGTTGCAGTTATTGGTGCGGATAATTCACCATTGCTGATGGAACACCTTGCGGGTCACGAAATCACAATTGTTGAGATGGCCTCGTTAGAAGAAACAAAAAAATTAATGCTTGATGGCCATATGCCGGTGGGACTAGTCATCCCTGAAAATGCCGAAGGTGAAAACCGATTTACGGTTCAGATGTTGATGAACCTTAGCCGGGTTAGCAACCTTAGGCTGACCGCCAGATTAGAGCGGGTTATAAATTTGCTCAACGTCGAGCTTAGCAAAGAAAGGTTGATCGAAGCGGGCCTAGAAGAAGATTTTGCAAAACCAATAAAAATAAAAGACGTAAGCGTTACTCGCCTGCCCAACATCGCCGTATTTTTTTACAACATGATGCCACCACTAATAATTTTTATGATATTTTTGGGCGGCGTTCATTTGGCAATCGATACCACCGTGGGTGAGCGTGAGCGCGGCTCGTTAGAGCCATTACTGCTTTCCCCGGTTGAGCGCTGGATATTGTTGTTGGCAAAATCTAAGGCGGCGTTTTTATTTACCGCCATAACTTCGTTTATAAACATTTTCGCGTTTTATGTTTTTTGTGGCTGGGCGGCTTCGCTTTCTAAACATCTCGACCAGCCGCCTGCGTGGTACATGTTTATCGCCATGTTTGTAGTATCAATTCCGCTGATGGCAATTGCGGTTGCGTTGCAAATGTCCATTGCGGTTATCACCCGCTCAATGAAAGAAGCGCAAATTTATCTTGGCCTGCTGCCGTTGGTTCCGGCATTACCGGGAATGATAATGGTGTTTAAGCCAATATCACCGGGGGCGTGGGATGTTGCGGTCCCGGTGTTTGGACAAATGCTGTTGCTTGGCCGCCTCGCCCTTAGCGAACCCATTACAATTGCACAGGTTTTAACCGCAACCACCACAACTTCCATTGCCGCGGCTTTGATTTTTTGGCTGGCCGCTAGGTGGTTTAAACGGGAAAAAATGTTTCTTCTGGGTTAGGTGTATTAGTGCCTAAAGTGACGCATGCTGGTCATTATCATTGTAATGCCTGCTTTGTCGGCCGCTTCTATTACTTCTGCGTCACGCATTGACCCGCCCGGTTGAATAACCGCCGCCGCGCCTGCTTCGATTGCTTCTAACAATCCATCTGAAAATGGAAAAAATGCATCTGATGCCACAACTGATCCTTTGGCCCAGCTTTCACTATCGCCCGCTGTTTTTGCCGCTTGCTCTGCACGAAAGGCCGCTATGCGACATGAATTAACCCGGCTCATCTGTCCGGCACCGATACCGACGGTCATGTTATCGCGAGCATAAACAATTGCATTTGATTTTACGTGCTTGGCAATTGTGAAAGCAAATTTTAGGTCTTCCATTTCTTTATCGGTTGGTTGACGCTTGGTAACTACTTTTAGGTCTGCAAAAATTTCGTTATCGCGACCTTGCACCAATAAACCACCAGCCAGCGCTTTTACCATAAGCCCGCCTGCGGTTGCATCTGGCATGTTGCCGGTGGTTAACACGCGAATGTTTTTCTTTTCAGCTAATATCGCGCGTGCGGCTTCATCAACATCGGGCGCAATAACAACTTCGGTAAATATTTTTATAATCTCTGTCGCGGTTTCTGCATCCAGCGTACGGTTAAGGGCGACTATGCCGCCAAACGCGCTTTCGGTATCGCATGAATAAGCCCGCTTATAAGCATCAACCAATGTGCCGCCAACCGCAACGCCGCATGGGTTGGCATGTTTTATTATGGCGCAAGCCGGTCCATAATTTTTGGCTTCAAATTCAGCCGCAATTTCAAATGCCGCGTCGGTATCATTTAGGTTGTTGTAGGAAAGCTCTTTGCCTTGTAATTGGGTCGCGGTTGCAACGCCCGGGCGGTTTTCGCTGTTGGAATAAAATGCCGCTTTTTGATGGGGGTTTTCGCCATAACGCATGGTTTGTTTTAATTCGCCGGCAAATGTAATTCGCTTGGGCCAGCTTCCTTCTTTGGCCCCATCGGTCTCACCCACCAGCCATTCTGAAATGGCGGCATCGTATGATGCGGTGCGGGCGAATGCACGCGCGCTTAATTCTAGGCGCAATTTATCAGATGTCGCTCCGCCATTTGCCAACATGTCTTGTTTCACTAATGTGTAGTCCTCTGGCTCTACAACAATGGTAACGTCACCATGATTTTTAGCCGCCGCCCGCATCATTGCCGGGCCGCCGATATCAATGTTTTCAACGCTTTCATCAAACCCGGCACCGCGGGCACGGGTTTCTTCAAACGGATAAAGGTTCACACAAACAAGATCGATGGCGGAAATGTGGTGGTCTTTCATCGCTTGGCTATGTTCGGCGTTATTCCTAATGGCCAATATGCCACCGTGAATTTTTGGCTGTAGGGTTTTTACCCGGCCATCCATAATTTCAGGAAAGCCTGTGTGTTTTGAAACCTCGGTCACCTCAACGCCGGCATCAACCAATGCTTTAGCGGTGCCGCCGGTGGAAAGTATTTCAACCCCTTGTTCGGCCAGAAACTGCCCAAATTCAACTAGGCCGGATTTATCAGAAACCGAAAGAAGTGCGCGGCGAATGGGCTGTGACATTGGGTTTTAGATCCTTTAAGCAGGGAAACTGAAATAAGCGGAAGTGGCAGTTTTATAGCTTATTTATTGAAGCTAGCAAATCAGAACTTGGCAAATAAATTGTACTGCACAATACAACGAATTGCGCTGACACCGTCTTTCCAGCCAATTTTCTTACCCTCTTCAAAGGTACGCCCTTGGTATGAAATGGCTATTTCTTCTACGCGCAGTTTGGGCCGGTGGGCGGCAATTTTGGCGGTCATTTCCGGCTCTATGCCGAAACGATTTTCTTGCAATTTAATGCCCCTAATAATAGGCCCGCGAAAGACCTTGTAACAGGTTTCCATGTCCGTAAGCCTAAGGCCATTAAGAATATTTGAAAGCAAGGTCAAAAATTTGTTAGCAATTACATTGCTTATGTATTTAGCCTCGATGGGTAGTTCATTTTTAAAACGCGAACCATAAACAACATCTGCTTTACCGTTTAGTATGGGCGCAAATAGTAGTGGGTATTCATCCGGGTCGTATTCAAGATCTGCATCTTGCACAATTACAATGTCACCGCTTGAACTGGCAAAGCCCGTTCTTAACGCGCCACCTTTTCCTATATTTGCATTATGGCGAATTGCTTTTATGCGTGGCTCTAATTCAGATAACTGCGTTGCAAGCTCAAATGATTTATCGCTTGAGCAATCATCAACAATTATTAATTCAACCGTCAGGCCGGAACTATCCGCGGCTAGAACCCGACGAATAAGTTTTTCCAACGTTGCTTCTTCGTTAAAACACGGCACAATAATAGAGACGGTTTTAATGGCGTCGGTAGCTATGTTCTGATTTTTAGTTTCTTGCATCATGGTAATTTAATTTATACCTGTATATTGGTTTGTTCGCTGTGATGCTTATCGGGCTGTTTCGCGGGAAAACGCCCATTTTACCAGCACCCCGTTGCCTGATAATGGCCCGGTTATGACTATTTGTTCGCTGTGTTTAGGCAGGCCCAACCTGCCGGCATAAATACTTTCTTCAAGGGTAATTTCTCCACTTGATGAATGAAAACGCCAAAGCTCTTTTTTACCCAGTTTTATCAAAACGCCCCCGCCGCCTGAAAATAATGACGCATGGGCACGGGGGTGCAGGTGAAAACGAATTGTAAATTGTTCTCCTCCGGTTCCAATTAATCTGTCTTCGCCGCGCACGTCACCGCCACCGGGGCTTAAAAATAATGCGCGCTGGTGAACAAGGCCAAAAATATTGGCGTAACCATCGTGACTGGTTTCAACAACAATTCCTTCGTCTGCTAATTCGCCACGTTTGCACGTTACATTTAGCGGTCCCCGTCGCTTGCCGCCACCGCCCCGTTCAGCCGATGAAGATGTGTCATTTACAACCATGGTTGAATGCGCGGCACTGACCGAAAGTGCTGCCCGCCATGGCCCGCCATCATCTTCGCGGTCACCACAATTTACAATCATGCGCTGGTTGTTGGTGCTCATCTCGAAACTTAATGTTCCGGCATGGTGGTTTACTTCTGCACCACCAAAACCGCCGGGGATGCCGGTATCCATTATTATGTGGGTGGCGCCGGATGAAAGCCGTTGAAAGCCCGTGTGTGGTGCGCTGGATGGCGTGTTTGCGGTGGAGCCACTTTGTAAAAGTAATTGATCAAGAAATCCATTATCGCCAACAGCGCCACCATTAAAAAGCGCAAGCCCGCCATCGGGGTGGCGCAACATACGCAGCATGGGTGCCGACCTATCAATGGCATTTTGTAGCCATCCGGGCACATCTTCACTTAGGGCCGCCAGCATATTTTTAATTTCGATTAGGTCGTTTAATACCAGTGCCAGTACCTGTGGGTTGCGTTCAACGTGCCCGCCATCTGGTAATATTTGGCTTGCCACTGCGGCCTTAAAGCGCTTCATGCTTTCGTCCTTAAGCCGTGCTTTACCAAACAATGCATGGGCCGCAACAACAAAACCTTTTAATGCGTGCAGGTATTTAAACCCCGCCTTGGCCGATGGCGTGCCCTTCATTATATGTCTGGTATCGCGAATTAGGCTTTTTACTGCGCGTTTTTTAAATTCGGGATCAGAGCTTTCCCCACATATGAAATCCCAATTAATCATCCAGTTGGAAATTCGGGTTGCGGCCCCGGCCCTATCCCATGAATGTTCGCTCCAGTTTTTGTTGGCTTCTATCCATTCGCTGGTGCGCATTACAGCAAACTGGGCCGTTTCTTTGTCACCAACGGCCTTTAAATCTGAAAGCCAAGCAAAGGAATGAAACCATCTAAGCCAATTTTTTGATGCCTGTTCAGGAAGTGCCGCGGCAATTGAAATGTGGTGGGTCTCGCCCAAATGTTCAAAAAGCTCGCTCAATATTTCGCGGCCACGTTCCGGGTTGCCCGGCCACATGGTTGGAATTGCCTTGCCCGCCCGCCCGCTTGTTACTGGCCCGGTGATGGGGCTGGTAATGAGCCAACGATAAAGTGCGCTTGCAACAAATCCACCATGGGATTTTTTGTCAGTGTTTGATTTTTTTATTGGCACCAAAACCATTAAAAGTTTTTCCACTAAAGTTTTTACTTATAATTTTTACTTATAATTTCTTAAGGCGCGCGGCAAAAAAACCATCCATTCCGCCAATATCAATCATGTGGCTAGGCAGGGTTCTTAACTGGCCGTTTTCATTTAAAAGCTCGGTAAATCCTCCGGCCTCAATATTTGTGACCGGCAATTCTTTTACCCCGGCACCGCTTGCAATTAATTGAGCAATTCTGTTTTCACCTTCTTCGGGTTCTAGCGAACAAGTGCAATAAACAATAATTCCACCGGGCTTTACCATTTCTACTGCGGATTCTAATAAACGTTGTTGCACAACCGCCAGGTTATCAACATCGGTAGTATTTTTTGTATAGGCAATATCCGGGTGCCTGCGAATGGTTCCGGTTGATGAGCATGGCGCGTCAAGCAACACAACATCGGCCAAATGTTCGGGCCGCCATGTGGCCGCATCGGCGGCTACGGTTTCGGCAAAAAGTCCGGTTCGTTTTAGGTTTTCACTTACCCGTTCCAATCTTTTTTCCGAACGGTCCACCGCTGTCACCCGCGCCCCAAGGGCCGCTAGCTCCATTGTTTTTCCACCCGGCGCTGCGCAAAGATCAATTACATTTAATTCAGAAACGTCACCCAATAGCCTGACCGGTAATTGGGCGGCGGTATCTTGTACCCACCATGCGCCCTCATCAAAACCTTCGATTTCGCTAATGATACCCTTGGGCTTTATGCGCACCGCACCGGTTGGCAAAAATTCACCATTTAATTTTTCCGCCCAACCGGGGCCATCTTCTTTTACCGCTAAATCAAGTGGTGGTTCGTTCATGTGGGCAGTGGCAATGGCGCGCGTGGTTTCAGCGCCATATGATTTGACCCATCTGTCCCATAACCATGCGGGCGTGTTTAATTTTGCCGCGTCCAGCGTTTCTAATAATGCCCGGCCTTCGCGTGTGGCCCGGCGTAAAATTGCATTGACCAGTTTTTTATAGGGCATCCCACCAGAGCCAACACAGAGATCAACCGTTTCTGAAACTGCGGCGTGTTCGGGTATGCCTAAAAATAAAAATTGGGCGAGGCCGGTTCTTATTATATGGCGAATGTTGCCAGATTTTTTGCCTAATGGTTTTTCCAAGTAGGCATCGATAATGGCATCAATTTCGCCAAGGTGCCTAAGGGTGGTTTTTACAATGGCAATGGCCAGCGCACGGTCGCGGGAACTTAAATTGCCAAAGCTACTGACGCCTTTTTCGGCTTCATCAAGGGCGCGTTTGCGGTCTATTACGGCTTCGATTATTTCTACGGCACTGTTGCGGGGCATAAATATTACTTCCTCTAAGGTTCTTGAACTTGCACCCCCTATACCACGAAGCGAGATGGAGTTACACTTGTTTGCATGGAACAGCAAAAAAATAGCCCAAATCCCAAGGTGGCGGCAAAGACTGCCAAGCCTGAAAACAAGGCAGAGGCTAAAAAAGACGCGCCTAAAAAATTAGCCCAAAAATTAGCCCAAAAATTAGCTAAGGAATTTGGTGGCCCGGCTGGCCCGGAACCAACGCGTTATGGCGATTGGGAACAAAAAGGCCGCTGTACGGATTTTTGAAAAAAAACCCAAAAAAAACCAAAAAAAACGACGAAGGTCTGTAGGAAAACCCTCGTCGTCTTTTAAATTGTGGGCCACCTTGGGACCGCCAAGCGCAGGCCGCCTAGGGGGATTGTTGTATTGGTTATAACATATATTAACGGTTCTTATCTAACGGTTCTGACTAACGATTTTGGCGATTTTCAATTAAATCTTCCACTACCGCCGGATCGGCCAGGGTCGAGGTATCGCCCAAATTGGAATAATCGTTTTCGCCAATTTTCCGCAAGATTCTGCGCATAATTTTGCCAGAACGGGTTTTTGGCAGGCCCGGTGCCCACTGTATCCAATCGGGCGACGCAATAGGGCCTATTTCTTTGCGCACCCAACCGACCAGCTCTTTCTTTAATTCGTCCGATGGCTCAACCCCTGCGTTCAGCGTGACATAGGCGTAAATGCCTTGGCCCTTTATTTCGTGGGGCGCGCCAACCACGGCGGCTTCGGCAACTTTGGTGTGGGCGACCAGTGCGCTTTCAACCTCGGCCGTGCCCATGCGGTGACCGGAAACATTGATAACATCATCAACCCGTCCGGTTATCCAATAATAACCATCTTCGTCACGTTTACAGCCGTCACCGGTAAAATATTTTCCGGCATAGGTAGAAAAATATGTTTGTACGAAACGTTCATGGTCGCCGTAAACGGATCGCATTTGTCCGGGCCAGCTATCAACAATACAAAGGTTGCCTTCGCAGGCGCCTTCTTGTTCGTTGCCATCCCCATCAACAATTTGCGGACGCACGCCAAAAAATGGTCGCGTGGCTGAGCCCGGCTTCATGGCCGTGGCGCCCGGCAGCGGTGTAATCATTATGCCGCCGGTTTCTGTTTGCCACCATGTATCAACAATTGGGCAGCGCTTTTCACCAACCACATTGTAATACCAAAGCCATGCTTCGGGGTTGATGGGCTCGCCCACGGTTCCTAGCAGGCGAAGTGATTTGCGCGAAGTTTTTTTAACCGGGCCGTCGCCGTCTCGCATCAACGCACGAATGGCCGTTGGCGCGGTGTAAAAAATATTTACATTGTGTTTGTCACAGACTTGCCAGAAACGACTGCTGTCGGGGTAGGTTGGTATGCCTTCGAACATCAACGTAATGGCACCATTGGCAAGCGGGCCATAAATAATGTAACTGTGCCCGGTAACCCAGCCAACATCGGCGGTGCACCAGTAAACATCACCATCATGGTAATCAAAAACATATTGGTGCGTCATGGATGCATAAACCATATAACCGCCGGTGGTGTGCAATACGCCCTTGGGCTGGCCGGTTGAACCAGATGTATAAAGAATAAACATTGGGTCTTCGGCGTTCATTTCAACCGGGGTAAATGTTGTGTCGGCGTTGGCGGTTGCTTCGTCGTACCAAACGTCGCGGCCATCAACCCAGCCGATATCGCCACCAGTACGCTTAACCACAAACACGGTATCGACCCCGCCACATTTTTCAATGGCCGCATCGGTGTTTGCTTTTAATGGTATTGGCTTTGCCCCGCGCAGGCCTTCGTCTGCGGTAATAACGCAGTTTGATTTGCAATCGCTAATGCGCCCGGCCAATGCTTCGGGGGAAAATCCACCAAACACAACCGAATGAATTGCGCCAATACGGGTGCAGGCCAGCATGGCATAAGCTGCTTCGGGAACCATCGGCATATAAATTGTAACAACGTTACCTTTTTTAATTCCACGCGCGGTCATGGCATTGGATAGCTTGCAAACCTCGTCGTGTAATTCTTGATAGGTAATGTTTTTTGAAACTTCTGGGTCATCGCCTTCCCAGATAATTGCGGTTTGGTTGCCACGGGTCGCCAAATGGCGGTCAATGCAATTGGCTGATGCGTTAAGCGTGCCATCGTAAAACCATTTTATAGAAACATCGGGCGCATTGAAATTAACGTCTTTGATTTTAGAATATGGTTTTATCCAATCAATTCGTTTGCCTTGTTCGGCCCAAAACTCTTCGCCGTTGTTTACGGACTGGGCATACATTTCCTTGTACTTGTCATTATCGGCCCATGCGCTTTTGGCTAGGTCTGTTGGTACGGGAAATATGTGTGCGTCGCTCATGATTGCTAGCTCCTGCCTGTGGTGAAGTGCCTTGAAATTATTGGCATTTTTTAATTATGAACCGTAAGGGAGTAAATATTATCAAACATATTAATGCATCAGGCAAGCCACACCATGCCACCCTTAACCCGGCAGGGTATGGGCGTTAGCTTGTCGCCCGCGCATGGCCCGTGAATGCAGTCGCCATTTTCAATTTCAAATAATGCACCATGGGTTGAACATATTATATGTGTTTTATTGGGGTTAAGAAATTTACCTGTTTCAAAATCTAGTGGGCTGCCGATATGTGGGCATGAATTTTTATAAAGAAAAACATTGTCTCCTTTACGCACGGCAATGAGAAAAACTTTTTTCGCATTAATTTTCGTTTCAATTGCCGCCTGACCGATATTGTTTTCGTCTAACGCAATATCATCAATGCTGCAGATTGGTTTTGCCCTTACCATTAGTTAAGCACCATTATTTTGCGTTGTCTTAATCGTTCATGGGGAACACGGCTTTATAGCCGGTTATTTCAACCCGTTCAAAAACCCCAGCAATGGAATAAGGATCGTTTTTACAAAAATTATCCACTGCCGCACGGTCAGGTAAATCAATCACGATAAGCGAGCCTATCATTTTTTCACCGTCTTCTGAAAGGCGCGGCCCGGCGGTTAATATTTTATCGTTAAAACCACTTTTAACGTAATCAAGGTGTGCTTGCCTTGCTGCCATGCGGGTTTCTAATGCGTCGGGCCTATCGGTTGCATAAATTGCAAACAGCATTATTTTATTCTCCCATATTAATTTTTATTCAACATGCTTATTCAACGTTGAGCGGCCTGCTTAGCAACCCAAGAATTATAGAATCTAGATCGGCTTCAACATTTAGTATGGCATAAACCGCCTGACAAATTGGCATATCAACCTGATTTTTTTGCGCTAGCTCAACAACGCTGGTGGAACTAGGCACGCCTTCGGCGACTGTGTTGCGCTCGCTTAAAACATCGGCAAGCTTTTTTCCTTGGCCCAATTCATACCCCAATGAAAAATTTCTCGACTGCATTGCATTGCAGGTTAATGTTAAATCGCCCAATCCTGATAGGCCCATTAATGTCATGGGCTCAGCTCCCAGAACTTTGCCTAGGCGAACAATTTCTGCCAAGCCACGGGTGATAAGTGCGGCGCGGGCGTTATCACCCATGCCGCGGCCTTCGACAATGCCACATGCAATTGCCAATACATTTTTAACGGCACCGCCAAGCTGCGCGCCAATAATATCGCCTGAATAATATGGACGAAAAGTTGGAGATGCTATTGCGTCAATTAGTTGTTGGCCCAGTTCCTCATCGGCACAGGCCAGCGTTATGGCAGTTGGTAATCCGTTTGCGACTTCTTTAGCAAATGTTGGCCCGGAAAGAATTGCTATGGGGGCCGCGTCACCTAAAACTTCTTCGGCAATTTTGCTCATTAATAAAAGGGTATTTTTTTCCACGCCCTTAGAACATAAAACAATTGGCGTGCCCGGCTTCCAGCTGTTTTTTGCCAATTCACACATGGCACGAACGTGCTGAGCGGGGGGCACCATTAACACCGCATCCGCATCTAATGCTTCGGAAATATTGCTGGTGGCGGTTATGGCCGGGTCTAGTTTGATGCCAGCTAGGAACGTTGTATTTTCGTGGGCCTCATTTATTGCGCTTACAACTTCTGGCTCGTGCGCCCAAACCGAAACATCGCGTCCCGCCCGGCCAGCGGCAATAGCTAGCGACGTTCCCCATGCACCTGCACCGATAACACCTATTTTTTTCATGCCTGATATCACCTTTGCAATAATATTCGCCGCTTAAGAATAATCTTAATACAGGAAATCACAATGCAATATTAGTTGTTACCCGTTGATGTGCTCAGCAGATAGCCCTCATGGCAGGCGACGCATCTTCCTAGATTTACCTCCAACGCCTCCAGCACATCAGCTGGCCCCATATCTGCGGCAAGGCCAATCTCGTCAAATCCTTGGTGGGTTGCGCGACCTAATTTTTTAAAGGCCATAGGCAGTTTAAGCATTGTTTGTGGGGGAACGCTTTCAACCTCGGCCATGCCAACCCGGTGAGATATTTTTTTAACCTCGGGCATGTCGTTTTCGTTGGTTGCGGCAATAATTTATTGTACTGCGGCCAACATTCCACGCATTTCAGTTAGAATAAAATCGCGCTCGGCAGTTTCAAGGATGATTGCATCACGCCCATCTTTGTCGGCAATTGTAGTGCCCGTAAAAAATTTGGTGGCAAAAAATGCAGCCGATACAGCCCATAACATGATAGCAATTATCGCAATAGTTCTTGTGTTCATTACAAACCTTTCTAATAATTTTTTTCTAACGCACTTGTTTGGCAGTCTATCAGCAATGATAAACTTTGCAGTATTTATCGGCTATTATGCCTTCGCCCCAGCCCCAACCGACTTTAAGCTTTTACCCCCGCCCCAACAGCTTTGGGTGCATCCGGGTCTAGCGGCCAGCGTGGCCTAGGCGCAAAATCAAGCCCACTGGTGTCGCCTTTTTGTAATTTTTCAACTCCGGCCCATGCAATCATCGCCGCATTATCGGTGCAAAGGGCGGGTGGCGGGGCAACTAACGTCATTTGATTTTGGGTGGCCAGTTCTTCCAGCCCAGTGCGAAGCGCCTTGTTGGCGGCAACACCACCAGCAATTACAATGTGGCCAGCCCCGGGATGGGTTTTTTTAAACATGGCAATGGCATTTTTAGTGCGGTCATTAATGCATTCGCTGGCAGCACGCTGAAACGATGCCGCCATGTCTGCCACATCTTGTGCTTTTAATGGTCCGGGTGGTAATGCATCGATGCTTCTTTTGGCCGCCGCCTTAAGGCCGGAAAAAGAAAAATCACAACCGGGCCGCCCTTTCATGGGTCGGGGTAATGGAAATCGCGTCGGGTCTCCATTTTTGGCCAATGTTTCAATGGCTGGGCCACCGGGGTATTCCAACCCTAAAACCTTGGCGGTTTTGTCAAATGCTTCGCCCAACGCATCATCAATGGTGGTACCAAGGCGCTGGTAATTTCCCACCCCGTTCACCACCAGCAACTGGCAATGCCCACCGGAAACCAGCAATAATAAATACGGAAAATCCACCTTATCGCTTAGCCGGGCGGTTAGGGCGTGGCCCTCCAGATGGTTGACGGCGATAAAGGGAATATTTTGCCCAAGGGCTATGGCCTTGGCGGTCATTACGCCAACGATTACACCACCTATTAGCCCCGGCCCCCCGGTGGCGGCAACGGCGTCAAGGTCGCCAAACCCCAGCCCAGCTTCATTTATTGCCCGATCTATGATGCCATCGGTTGTTTCCATATGGGCGCGGGCGGCAACTTCGGGGACGATTCCGCCATAGGGCTTGTGGCTTTCAATTTGGCTTAAAACCACGTTGGACAGCACTTTTCCCTCGTCCGTCACAATGGCGGCGGCTGTTTCGTCGCAACTGGTTTCGATACCTAGAACAATCATATATAAAGAGCCTTGTTTTGACCGTGATGCACTTTACCCTTATCACATGACTTCTAAGGCCACACTAAAAACTGGAAAAGAATAAACATGATTAATCCACCCCTTCGCATTGGCACTCGTGGAAGCCCGCTGGCATTGGCCCAGGCCCATGAAACCAGGGACAAGCTAAAAGCGGCTTTTCCCGAATTGACCCCCGATGATGCCATAGAAATTATGGTTATTAAAACCACCGGTGATGCCATTTTGGATCGTCCCTTGGCCGAGGTTGGCGGCAAGGGGCTGTTCACCAAAGAAATTGATGATGCCATGTTGGATAACGATATTGATATTGCCGTTCATTCAATGAAAGACGTGCCGACGTGGTTGCCCGATGGTATTCACCTGCCGTGCATGTTGGAACGACGCGATGTTCGTGATGCATTTATTTCAAATAAAACAGAACGGCTTTGGGATTTGCCCATCGGCGCCGTTGTTGGCACCGCATCACTTCGCCGCCAAGCACTTATACTTAATCGCCGCCCCGATCTAAAAGTTGTAACATTTCGCGGCAACGTACAAACCCGTTTGAAAAAACTGGCCAACGGTGATGTGGATGCAACCATGTTGGCATTGGCAGGCCTAAAGCGTTTGGGCATGGAAGACGTTGTTACCGAAGCAATAAGCACCGAAGAATTTTTACCCGCCCCCGGGCAAGGTGCCATTGGCATAACGTGTCGCATTAATGATGAGCGCGCTAATGATTTTTTGCTTGAACTTAATCACAAACAAACTTTTGTTCGTGTTACCGCCGAGCGTGCTTTTTTAACTGTGCTTGATGGTTCGTGCCGTACACCCATTGCGGCGCACGCATGGTATGATGGCGAAAGCACCCTTCGGTTTCATGGCCAGATATTACGCCCCGATGGTACGGAAAGCTTTGAAGCAATCCGTTCTGGTCCGGCGGCGGTAACATCTGCTGAAAGTATGGGTCGTGATGCTGGGTTCGAACTTAAAGGAAACATCGGGTCTGATTTTTTTGAAGTTAAAGAATAACTAAACGGGGTTTATTAAATTTGCGTATTTTGCTTACCCGCCCGGAACCCGATAGCACCGCCCTTGGCAGTGTGCTAACGAATATGGGCATTGAAAGCATTAGCGCACCGTTACTGGAAATTATTTTTGAGGACGGCCCTGATTTAAATCTTACTAACGTACAGGCATTATTATTTACTTCGGCCAATGGGGTGCGGGCATTTGTTAGACGTTCAAAGACACGCGACATTTTAGCAATGGCCGTGGGCGATGCCACCGCACGCGAACTTAACACGCATGGTTTTAAAAATATTGAAAGCGCATCAGGCGATGTTGATACGCTAGCGACCCTTGTCATCCACCGCCTTGAAAGCAATGATGATGAATTATTGCACGTGGCAGGTTCGCGTGTTGCGGGCGACCTTGAAGGCATGCTTTCAAGTGCGGGGTTTAAATATAGCCGTTCAGTTTTATACCGGGCCGAAACACCGGACGTGCTTCCGACAAATGCCATAAATGCCATTGAACAACAAAGCCTTGATGGGATTTTATTTTATTCACCGCGCACAGCAAAAACATTTGCCAATCTTGTAACAAAAGCAGGTCTAGATAAAAAGCTGGGCAGTATGGCCGCATATTGTCTTTCTAACCGCGTTAGCGACATGGTTGCGGGCTTAGGTTGGCGGGAAATAAAGGTAGCAAACGCACCGGAGCAGTCTTCTTTATTGGCATTGTTAAAAAACTAATTTCTTTGGAGTTTTTTAGCAGTTGTTATTTCAGAAGTGCTTCTAAAAGTGCTAAGATTTGTCTAGGGCTTTAAATGGTTATTCTAAGGAAAAGCTTTTCATGAGCGATGATACAAAACAAGATACAAAAAAAGATACAAAACCCAAATTGGGCAAAAAAACAAATAATGATAGCGGTGCGCCGGCTGAAACCGTGCCAACTTCTAGTGGTGGTTTTATCTGGCTGGTGGTTTTTATTGCCATAATAGGCGTTGGTGGCTGGGCGTTTTGGCCTGAAATTGGCCCTAGCGTAAAACCCATAATTGCCAAGGTCAGAGGAATTTCAACGCCGGAAGAGCTTGCCCCGACACCGGCAATGCCCGCACCGCCTACCGCGCTTGGCACCCCAGCAGTTGTTAGTGATCAGCAACCACAACCTGCGTCTTTACCTACGTTCGCACCTGAAGCAGATAATAATATTGCCGATGCATTGGCAAATATTCAAAACAAACTGGTGGCCATAGAACAGCGTTTAAACGAGCTTGAAAACAGGCCCCAGCTTACCCGCGACCCCACATCAACGGCGCAGGTATTGGTGCTGGCCACAACCCAGCTTGCCGCCCGTCTTGGCGGTGAAGGTTCGTTTACGGCCGAACTTAACGTGTTAGAAAAAGTATCAGGTCAAAGCGAGATTGTAATTGCGGCTGTTGGTGAGTTACGCCCCCACGCAGATGCCGGCATTCCTACCACCGCAACATTACGCGCACAGTTTAATGACGTGGCGCAGGATATTATGCGTCAGCGGTTAAAAGGAAATGAAACTGGATGGATGGGCGAAATAAAAGATAAATTTGGAAGCCTAGTAACCATTAGACGGACCGATCCCGCAACCACAACCGACCCGGTTGAGCGCGCAATTGCTATGGCCGAAGCAGCGCTTGAGGTTGGAGCGTTGAGCGAGGCCGTTCAGGCGGTTAGTTCTATCGAGGGCGATGCAGGCGCCGTTGCCGCACCATGGTTGGGCGATGCGAGCGCTAGAGTATTGGCGCAAAGCACCCTTAAAACCCTTAACAATTATGCCCTTGCGCAACTTGGCGGCACCCAAAATTAATAAAAAGAGAATTATTTAAAAAATGATACGTCTTGTTTTATTCATAGTGATTGTTGCCCTTGCTTCATGGGGTGTGGTTTGGGTTGCCGATAACCCAGGCCAGGTTTCACTTAACTGGGGCGGTTGGCGGATAGATACTTCCGCTAGCGTATTGGCCATGGTGGCGGTATTTTTTGCTGCGGTTGTGGCGGTGGTTTACCGGATTTGGCTTTTTGTTACGCGTGCACCGCAAATGGTAAGCGGCGCCATGAAGCAGCGTCGCTCACGCAAAGGATATATTGCATTAACCCAAGGTATGGTGGCGGTAGCAGCTGGCGATGCAGTCGAGGCCGCCCGTCAGGTAAAACGCGCCGACGGTTTATTGGGCGACCCGCCATTGACGCTATTGTTAAAAGCGCAAGCAGCGCAATTAAATGGCGATGAGTTAGCGGCTGAAGAATTTTTCAAGGCAATGTTAAAAAATGAAGAAACCGAATTTCTTGGGCTTCGCGGTCTTTTGGGCCAGGCCATGAAAGCGGGCGACAAAGAAACCGCACTTGAGATAGCGCATAGGGCGCAAGAAATAAAACCAAAAAGCGAATGGTTGGCAGATGTTTTGTTCGAATTAGAATCCAGCACCGGGCATTGGGAGCTTGCATCGCAATCGCTTAAGCAGCTAGAAAAAATAAATAAAAAATCTGGCATTGACGATGTCTCCGATCAGGCGCGCAGGCGGGCTGTTGTTTTTTATGGTCGCTCGTTAGAAGCAGAAAATATTGGTGATATGCGGGCCGCAACAAAATGGATGGAAAAGGCAGTTAGTGCCTATCCCGGACTTGTGCCAGCGGCCATTAGGTTGGCATCTATTTATGCCGATGATAATCGCCCCCGTAAAACCACATCCGTGGTTGAAAAGGCATGGGCCCTAAACCCCAACCCGCAATTGTTGGAACCGTATTATCGCGCCAGTGGTGCGGTTGATGGGATTAAAAAAGTAAAAGCAACGGAAAAACTTATCCGCACCAACCTCAACCATCCAGAATCGTTCATGGCCTTGGCCGCCGCGGCATTGGAAGCAAAATTTTGGGGTCAGGCGCGGACTAATCTTGATGGTGCAATGGAAAAAGGCGTGGCCACAAGACGGCTTTATATGATGCAGGCATCGCTGGAAGAAGAAGAAAAACAAGATAGCCAAAGCGCAAAACACTGGCTTCACCTTGCCGCATCGGCGCATGCGGACCCGGCCTGGGTCTGTGCTGATTGCGGCCATGTTGATAGCCAGTGGCAGCCCTATTGCCCATCATGTGGTGGGTTAGATAGTGCCGGTTGGCGCTCATCTCAAGACGCTGGTCAAGACGCTGGTCAAGACGCTGGCCATGATGATGCCCCGCTTGCAATTTCGCATAATGGTTGACTGTGGTTGACTGGGCGATGAGCTGGGATTAAAAATTGCCCGCTATTTGAGATAAAAAAACATGTGCCGCCTTAGCTCAGTTGGTAGAGCATCGCATTCGTAATGCGGGGGTCGGGTGTTCAAATCACCCAGGCGGCACCATTATTTCAATTACTTAATTAGGCAATGTTATGGCGCGTTTTTTTGTTTTCTGTGCCCACGCCCGTGGCGTCGCACAAAGCAGGTGTATGACAAATGACATTTGATATTTCCGAACTCGCTGATTTTGGCTGGAATGCATTTTTTACCTCTCAACTTGAGCCCGATGATTTTGCCCTAACTACCCCCGTAAGGGTGATGGCCGTTCATCGTGGCGCCATACAGGTCACTGGCCCCAACATCGACACATCGATACCCGCATACATTGCCAATGCTGAGGATGAAGAATCCGTCGCCACTGTGGGAGACTGGCTGTTGCTTGAACGTGAGACGCTTCGACCTCAGCGTCTTTTAAAACGCAAGTGCCTGTTCAAGCGCAGGGCCGCAGGAACAGGGCGAAAATTGCAGCTCATTGCCGCAAATATTGACACTTTATTTATTGTCACGTCTTGCAATCAAGACTTCAACATCGCACGACTTGAACGCTACCTAGCATTGTCGCAGGAGGCTTGCGTCACACCCGTTATCATTCTTACCAAAACCGATTTAACAATTAAAACAGATGAATATATCAAAGCAGCATCCAAACTTTTGCCAAACCTGATGGTTGAAGCATTGGATGCACGCGATGCAAACAGTGTCACCCATCTTAGCCCCTGGTGTACACGTGGACAAACCGTTGCGCTGGTCGGTTCCTCAGGGGTTGGAAAATCAACACTAATCAACACATTAATCGGCATTGCCGACATCGCTACCCAAGGCATTCGAGAAGATGATGCCAAAGGACGCCACACCACTTCTGGCCGCGAACTTCATCGCCTGCCCGCTGGAGGTTGGCTTTTGGACACCCCCGGCATGCGTGAATTACAACTGACCGACGTACGCTCTGGCCTTGATGAAGTGTTTGCCGATATTGTCGCCCTAGCAGGCTTTTGCCGCTTCAACAGTTGTCAGCACGAAACCGAACCTGGCTGCGCCGTTCAAGAAGCTGTTTTATTGGGCAGCCTTGATGCAGACCGTTTGAAACGCTGGCGTAAGCTGGTTGCAGAAGAAACTTATAACACCGAAAGTCTTGCAGAGCGCAGGTCACGGGATAAGGCTTTTGGAAAAATGGTCAAGCATGCAATGAAAGACAAAAAGCAACAGCAAAAAGACTGAGAAAGCGGTTCAAATCCGCGCATCGGCACCAGTTTTTTTATTAGCCAAAGCTTTGCTGGCCCTGTGCAATTGGGTTTCCCGGTACCAAACATAAATTCCGCTACCGATAATAAGTGCGGCACCGGCGGTTGACCATGTGCTGGGAACATCGCCAAAAACAATATACCCCCATGCGATTGCGCCAATAACTTGTGAATAGGTAAATGGTGCCAACATCGATGCCTCGGCGCTGTGAAATGCCTTTACCAAAAGATAATGACCCATGGCACCAGCGGCCCCCATTGTTACCATAAGCAACCATTGGAGCGCGCTTAGGTCTTGCCATTGAAATGCAACTGCTACTGAAAGTATAACTGCGCCCACGGCGGTTGAATAAAATGTTGTGGCCGCCGGGTCATCTCTGGTTCGAATTAATCTTGTCATTACCATATAAATGGCCAGCATAAATGCGGTTATTAGCGGCAGTAATGCCCACCAACCCAACACACCAGAACCCGGCCGGGCCACCAGCATTACACCAATAAATGCAATAACCACCGCAACAATACGCCGCGGCCCAACGTGCTCACCCAGAAACATTCCAGAAATTACAGTTACTAAAACCGGGGCA
>CBFDBQ010000038.1:0-21741 GCA_965603095.1 uncultured Thalassospiraceae bacterium
CAATTCCATGACCATATGAAATTGTCATTGTTGAAATTTCGCCCCAACGGTTTGGGAAAAGTGGTTTTCCTACTTCGGGTATTTCAATGCTAGCCGATTCTAACATGCCAAATTTTCTCAAATATTCTTTTTGTATTTTGGCGCCTGTATCAAGCGCCATTTTTGCCGTTCCAATATTTGATGAATAAACAAGTATCTCGGGTATCGAAAGCCAACGTTTTTTGCCGTGGAAATCATTTATGGTAAACCGCGCAGCTTTTATTGGTTCAGACGTATTATAACCATCGCTAATACCGACCGTACCTGCATCCAGCGCAGTTGCCGTGGCAAATAGTTTAAACGTTGAACCCATTTCATAAACGCCTTTAGTTGCGCGATTAAATCCGTTTAATCCCAAATCACCATTAGATGTGTTGGGATCAAAATCAGGTAACGACACCAGAGCCAACACTTCGCCACTTTTTGCATCAAGCACCACACCTGCGGCACCGATTGCACTAAAACGGTTTTTTGCTTTCAACAATTCTTCGCGAAGTATTGACTGCATTCGTATATCCAGAGACAAATCAAGGCCTTTGCTTGATACTTCGCCAGATGCATCAAGCCGTCCTTTTATTGGGGCGCTTAGCTTTTCTTCAAATGCGCTTTCAACGCCCGATATGCCCCGACCATCAACATCGGTGTATCCCAAAACATGGGCAAAAATAGGGCCAAATGGATAAACGCGTTTTTCTTCCGGGCGAAAGCCAAAACCCGGCAATCCCAACCGATTAACGGCATAAACCTGACCCGGTGCAAGGTTGCGAGCAATCCATTGGAAACGTCCGCCCTGATCAAGTTTTTCCAATATGCTTTTGGCTGTAATTGTTTTAAGAGCTTCGCTTATTTTTTGTGCCGCTTCAGCGCTATTCATTACTTCTCTGGGGTCGACGTATAGCGATTGGGTTGGCAGGCTAGAAGCAATAACCACGCCATTACGATCACGAATGTTTGCCCGTGCGACCACTGATTCCAAATGCGGAGAAGCAGATGCCAGTCTTATATTTTCAGGACTGCCAAAGGCAGTTAATTCTGCAAGCCGCACACCTAGTGCCATAAATGCCATGGCCAGAACCACGCCCGTAACCATAAGCCGTGTTCGCCCCATTTCCAGAGCAAGCTTGCGTGAACTTTCAATCCGGATGCGATCGGGGTCAAGCTGGTCAAATAACGCTGTCTGTATAGATGATGGCTTGCTCATTAATCGCCCCCATCATTGCGCTGTGGTATTTTTTTAATAATACTATATCCAGATAATTGCTTTGGGATAGTCGGACCAAGATCAAGGTAGCGCGTAGACATTTCACCTAAACGAGATGGATCGTTTAGATAGCTCCATTCTGCATTCAGCACATGTATTGATTGTTTTTCTTTTCTGATTTCATTTATTAGGGAAATTCTTTCGCCTTCTAAATCTTGAACCTGATATTTTACCGAAAAAAGAACAACGCTTATGCCGCCGGCAAGTAACAAAAACAAAACTGTTGTATGGCGAACAAATCCTTTTCTTTTTTTCATTGTTCCGCCTCCTGCTTCCATGCAGGGGCAGATGTTCTCTCGGCAAAACGCATATGGGCTGATCTGGCGCGTGGATTAATGCGTTGCTCATCAGCACTGGGGCTTATGGCTTTTCGTGATATAAGCTTAAACGTCGGCTCAGGCGCAGATGCCGTTGGTGCGGGCATGTGTCTTGATGGCAACGGGACATCGCCGCTTCTAGTTTTGAAAAATTTCTTTACCCGCCTATCTTCCAGCGAATGAAATGAAACCACACAAAGCCTGCCACCGGGGGCAAGAACCTGTTCGGCGGCGGCAAGACCACGGTCAACCTCGCCCAGCTCATCATTTACATAAATACGCAACGCCTGAAATGTGCGGGTAGCAGGATCAATCCCATCTTTTGATTTTGGCACAACCCGGCGAATAATATCAGCCAATTGAAGTGTGCGATTAATTGGCTCTTCTTCGCGCGCGCTTATAATTGCGGCGGCGACCCGGCGAGAGAACCTTTCTTCACCAAGTTCATAAATAATATTGGCAAGATCGTCTTGGTCCATATCATTTACGATGTCAGATGCGCTTGTGCCAGCAGATTCCATTCGCATATCAAGCGGGCCATCGCTACGAAATGAAAAGCCACGCTCCGGCGTATCTATCTGCATTGATGAAACACCAATATCTAATGCAACCCCATCAACTGGGCCAATACTACGTTGGTTAAGAAGCTCTGCCATCGACCCAAAGCGTCCTTCAATTATTGTAAGACGTCCGGAAAATTCGTCTTCCATTTCACGTGCATGCCTGACCACGCTGGGGTCACGGTCAATTCCATAAACGCTGCAACTAGCAGCATTTAAAACTGCGCGCGTATAGCCACCATTTCCAAATGTTCCATCGACATATATTCCGCCATCTTTGGGAGATAGCGCCTCCAGCACTTCGCCTAGCATGACCGGGGTGTGTTGGCTGCTGGCTATGGTCATGGTTATTGCCCGCCGGATGGTTTTGGCCCGCGGGCGGGGCCAAGATTAAGTGTTGTGCCTTTTTCCCGGGCCCGGGCAAACGCGGTACCGCGATGTTTTTCGTAAAGTTCAGGAGACCATATTTGAAAGCGTGAACCGCGACCGACAAAAAGTGCTTCGTTTGTAATTTCTGCGTGGGTGCATAACTCGCCCGGCAAAACAACCCGACCCTCGGAATCAAACGAAAGCTGATGTGCGCTTTCAAGCGTTATGGATGCAAGGTCTTCTTGGTCATCAGAAAAAAGATCTAGGTTATCATCAAGGCTTTGGGATAGGCGGTTCATAAATGTTTCGCCTGCACCTTCCAGTGCCGGGTATTTAAAAAATGGAAAAATATAGACACGGGCAATTCCACTTGCGCCAGAACTTGCCACCAGCGCATCGCGAAATTGCTTAGGGATCGAAACCCGACCCTTTTTATCAACCTTGTTGAGGTGTCTGCCCACCAACAGCGCCATGACGGCCCCCTTAAAATATTGCCCTTCTATTTTCCGGGTATTCTCCACGCGCCCGGAACCTCCCATCAACTTTTTGGAAATTAATGGGATATCATGGGATATCATGGGCTTATATGGTCGTCAATGGAAACCATTGTATTTGCTTAGTATTATTGCGGATTATCCAGTTATTGCCAGCCCAACTAGGGACTTCTCACTTGTGGGGCAAGAAGGTAAAAAAAGCCTTATTTTGCTGGAATTTTTCTTGTATTTTTCTGGAATTATAGCTCAACAATATACAAATGTTCTTTTTTTGTTCTTTGTTGAATAAATAAGGCATATATCCCCTTGACGTACGTAACCTCTTTTGGTATATTTAGGTCATAGGAGATAATTAATGACCAAAACCTTTACAATTACTGATTTCTTTGCCCGATTCCCTACGGATGAGGCCTGTTTAGACCACCTTATGGCTACCCGTTACGGTGAAAAGGTCGTTTGCCCTAAATGTGGCAAAGAAGGTCGTTTTGCTCGGCTCAAGAAGTTGCCAGCCTATTCATGCCCTTCTTGTGGCCACCATATCCACCCTATGGCTGGAACTCCGTTTGAGCGTTCACGCACTCCCCTGCAAAAATGGTTTTATGCCATGTATCTATTTACCACGACCCGCAACGGAGTAGCCGCTAAGGAATTGCAACGCCAGTTAGGTGTTACCTACAAATGTGCTTGGCGCATCGGCCACGAAATACGCAAGTACATGGGACAAGTTGATGGAGACGCACCCTTAGGCGGCAAGTCTATCGTAGAAGCCGATGAAGCCTTTATTGGTGGTTTCAAGAAAGGTGGCCAAGGCGGCAAAGGCAAAACCGTAGTCTTTGGTATGCTTGAACGTGGTGGCGAGGTTATCACTCGTGTAGTTCCCAACAGAAGCGAGTTCAACTTAATGCCCCACATCGAGGAAAATGTAATCCCCGGCACTCGCATAGCCACGGATGAACACCGTTCATATTCAAAGCTACCCTTTAAAGGCTACCGCCACGGTACGGTTGACCATTCTAAAAAAGAATATGTGCGCGGTTTAGCTCACACAAACTCAATCGAAGGTTTTTGGGCATGGATGAAACGCCAGATTAGCGGCACTCATGTTTGGGTTTCTAAAAAGCATTTACCGAACTATTTAGGCGAAATGGAATACCGCTTTAATCTTCGGAAGTCTCCAGAATTGATGTTTGAACTGCTTTTATTGGCCTTTCCTAAGCCGGATTGACTCATGGGTAGCATTAGTTCATTGTTTTTCTCGTTATAGTTTAGAACAGGAGCGAGAATTATGGCTAAGGTTTCACCATTCCATTCAAAATTGTCCGGAACAAAAGTACATCATGACAATGATAAATGTACCGAAGGCAATAATATTGAAAAAGAAAATCGCAAATCGGGTACTGGCGGTCTTCCAAAATGTGACCACTGCAAACGGCTTTAATAAGGATTACTCTCGACGGGGCTTGGTATAAAAAACGATTTCCCACCACGGCCCCGTCAATTCCTCATCATCCACTCCCCATACACGTCGAATGCTATAGACAGGTAGACCGTATTTGATACACACCGAATACGCCCGAAAGCCTTCGCCACGACCGCCACAAAAACGAACCGTTGGTTCAGGAAACACATGTCCCTCGCCCCCTTGACATGATTCAATTGTTTCTATCCCCTCTCGGCGAAGAAGATGCACAGTATCAGCAATCTCTGCATCTAACGGCATATCTAATTCTAGGCCAACTGACTGGGTCTGGGCAGTCCTCATTTATCCGGGGGTTCTTTCTGTTCAGGTTTCGATTTAGCCATTCGTTCTAGTAATTGGTCAAATACATCTTCTTCACCCTCGGAAGGATGCTCTTTGGCAAAGCGGTCTAAAAGACCAGCTTTTCGGGCTTCTTCGAGACTTAGGTGTTTACCTTGGGACATTTTCACTACTCTTAGATTTGTGTATTCTTCTTTTCATTTTTTTCACGAACGCCTGCAATTTTTCTTCTTCGCCACTAGCATCGGCATATTCAAGGATGATTTCCATCGCTTTCTCATATTTATCAAATTTGGCATCAAGCTTTTTCCCTGCGTGCCATGCGTATATATCAAAACCATCAATGACAAGCATCAAGCCGGCAAACAACAGAAGAACGGCAAACCGAATATTGTCATTCGTTATCCACGGCTCAATGTAGGCCCACCTCTCCGGCAGGGCCGCAATTTGTTCTGGTAGGTCAAGAATCTCCAAGGCCATCAATACCACCCAGAGCAACCAACGCACGGCTCGCCAAATATAATGCATACCTGAGATTCTCCCCCTGACTTGTTAAGGAGACAATACCATACCTTATTCATGGTACGTACTCCAAGGGGATATATGCGATAAATAATTGTACCGATAATAGACAATTATAAAAAAATAGGTCAGATGGCCTATAAGCCGGGTTCTGTCCACGCACTGCATGCCTTTAGGGCATTAAGCGCGATAGATGGCCATTCATCTGGGACGCATGTTGCCATACGCCTCGTGCGACACACCCGAACGACGGTGCAAAAACACACCTGAGGCCCAAAGCCCCTGGCCGTCCTTCTCGGTCTTGCTCCCGGTGGGGTTTACCATGCCGGTGTTGTTACCAACACTGCGGTGCGCTCTTACCGCACCCTTTCACCCTTACCTGCAATAAATACAGGCGGTTTGCTTTCTGTGGCACTTTCCCTAAGGTCGCCCTCGCCGGCCGTTAGCCGGCACCGTGTCTTCGTGGAGCCCGGACTTTCCTCCCCCAAAATCAAAAGATTCCAAGGGCGGCCATCCGACCATCTGACCCGCGCTCAACCTAATACAAAAATGAATAAAATCAAGCTGGCTTGATAATTAGATCTTCTGCTGCCGTAATATCAAGAAGCCTTATCAAGCGGCCAATGGTTTCATTATCGGCAACGCCATCCACATGTTCAGGCCTGAAATGGCGCTGAAAAGCCTTTATGGTTGCAGGCATATCAGCCGTATCATAGCCAAAGGACATAAGCATTGCGACAACGTCTTCATCCCGCGCGCTTGCGGGCACTGCGCCATCGGGCCACAGGCCAATGCCTGATTTAGCCAAACGTTGCCAGTTAAAAAGTTCGCCCGGATCGGTTTTACGCGCGGGCGCAACATCTGAATGACCGACTATATTGCGGGCCGGAATATGATGGCGACGCGATATTGCTTGCGCCAAGCCAATAAGGGCCTCCATCTGTAATTCAGGAAAAGGCCTAAGCCCGAATTCATGCCCCGGATTAACAAGCTCAATACCGATTGAGCGAGAATTAATATCCAACGCACCGCGCCACCATGCGACACCCGCGTGCCATGCACGCTTGTCTTCATCAACCAGTCTATTTACGGAACCATCTTCGCCAATAATATAATGTGCGCTTACACCAGAATCAGTATTGCAAAGGTTATCTATGGCCGCTTTTTCGCTTTCCATGCCGGTATAGTGGATAACCAACATATCTATGCACTGACCCATTTGACGGTCATTAAAATTGGATGAGATAATATTCATTATTTTATATCTTATTTCATATTTTATTTCAGGCCGCGCGATTTACAAACCGCATCATAGGCAGCATTAATTGCCGCCATTTTTTCATTCGCTATATCGACAAATTCCTGCGGCATACCTTGCGCCATAAGGCTATCGGGGTGGTTTTCGCGGCTAAGTTTGCGGTATGCTGACTTCACCTCGTCATCGTCTGCGTTTGGATTTAGACCCAATATTTCATAGGGACTTGTTTGTTTGTCTGGAATATGGCTTGCGCGAATACGCTCAAAGCCATGCTCATCAAAGCCAAAAATGTGGGATACTTTTTGCAAAAATTGCAGTTCCGCCGGATGAACCAACCCATCGGCTTTGGCAATATGAAAAAGCCCGCCCAGCAGTTCTTCCAATACCGATGGTTGATGTTTGAACATCGCCGCCACCTGTTCAGCATATTGTTCAAACCCATCAGATGATTTTTTTGCTTCGTTAAAAATATTGCCAACATTATTCATTTCTGTTGGCGGAATGTGGAAAAGCTGCTTAAAAGCATTTACCTCATCACGGGTGACTTGCCCATCAACCTTTGCCATTTTTGCACTTAGCGCGATAACCGCAAGAGTAAAGGCAATTTCGCGCTGATCATGGCTGGGATCGTGATCGGCTCCACCAAAATCAACGCTGTCGTGTTTGCGGTCAAGTGCGTGGCCTGCCGCCGCGCCCAACAACGCCCCCAATGGGCCGCCCAGCGCAAAACCAGCCGCACCACCAATTATTTTTCCCCATATAGCCATAGCGTAAATACCAATTTTTAAGAGTTGCTAGCTAAATAGCTTAACTTTGTCTTAAGTGCGATGTCCATCACTTCTAAAATATTACTTGCCTATGTGACCTCAGTCACTTGCAAAACCATATTGATGCAACAGAATAATAGCACAATGATAATGATGAGCACAGAATGACTAATAGAGTGACTGGGAGAGCAATCATGAACTCTTACATAAATACACACAATATTTCATACGATGTGGTTTCTGCCATGCTGATTATTATTGTGGCAATGATGTTTATTGCCTCTCCTATTTCTGTATCCGTAAACGTAGGTGGTGAAGCTTCATTCAGCAAGATCGCGCTTGCCGATGACATTGCAACCAGCACCCACGCATCGGCAAATTCAGCAGCAAATTCGGTTGTTGGCCTACTGGGCATTTACAAACAAAGCTTTGCTAAATCAGGTTATGGAGCCAAAGCAAACTACGTGGAAAATGAATTGTCAGAAATGAAAGCATCAAAAATTAATTCTCTTATAAGAATCGATTTTAATGAAGAAATAGATATAAGCGAAGCAAGCGGCGACCCAGACAGATAATTTACCGATGATATAGTGGGCCTAAATCACAAAATACCTATAATTCCGCCCCCCTATAAACGCCACCATAGCATTTGGGGTGGTTTTTTACCTAAATAGTGGGTTTTTATGGTCATGATTTATACGTAAATTGTTGTTTAAGCAAAGATATGGTAAATAATTTCCCGTACTATAAGCACTAAAATATGGACCTTTTGCCCATATATAATTGCAAGTATTGCTGGAGATATTTTGTTTTGAGAATTAGCCATTACATTTCACGCGATAAAGTTGCGCATACGTCTATTGCGGTGGCGTTAAGTGTGGCTCTGGTTAATTTTATGCCCATACTGGCTGAAGCCCAGCCATTGGAAAAAGAGCTAAGCGAATTGCTGGCTACACACCCTAAAATCAAACAAGCAGAAATGGCTCTTGAATCTGGTAATGCAGAAGTTGATATAGCGAATTCAGCATATTTTCCAACTTTAAATCTTTCCGGTGATGCCGGCCCGCACATGATTGACAGCCCAACGGAACGATCAAACGATCCTGATGCACAACCATGGATAAAAACTCGGCAAACAGTAACTGCCGAGCTTACCCAAAATATATTTGATGGCGGCCTTACAAGCTCGCGGGTTCGTACCGCAGAAATAAATCGTGAAATTGCTGAAATATCACTTGAAGGCGCGCGTCAAAATGTATTGTTCGAGGCGACAAAATCATACATCGATGTATTGCGTCAGCGCCGCTTGGTAGAGATGGCGTTAGAAAATGAACGCACCATTCAACAACAGCTTAATCTTGAAGATGAGCGCGTACGCCGTGGGTCTGGTGTTACCGTCGATGTGTTGCAAGCCAAATCTCGTTTGCAAATTGCAAGGGAGCGCCGCGTTGGTTACGAAGGCGGGCTTCAGCATTCTATAAGTCGATATATTCAGGTTTTTAATCATGCCCCTGACATAGCCACCATGGTTGACCCGTCACCGCCGGCCGAAGTAATACCAAGCGGCAGAGAAAGGGCGATTGAAATTGCTTTGTCTGAAAATCCTGCATTGATAAATAGCTCAACTGCGATTGAGGTCGCTCGCGAACGAAAAAAACAAACAACGTCAAAGTTGTTTCCGGTTATTGATCTTGTTGGAAATGCTAATTTTGAAAAAAATAATCAGGCAACATTGGGAATTAGACGAGATTATTCAGTGGTAATGACGGCCAATTGGGACATTTTTTCCGGGTTTTCATCCAAGGCATCAGCAGAAAAAAGTAATTTCGACTATCAGGCCAGCATGGAAAATTACGATTATACCACACGCAAAGTAATTGAGCAGGTATCTCTTTCTTGGCAATCACTGCTTACAGCCGGTGAAAGAAAAAATCTTTTAGGCAATGCCGTGAATATTGCTTCAGAAGTTGCCACTTCCAGAAATAAACTACGCGAAGCAGGAAAAGAAACCATAATCAATGTGCTTGATGCCGAAAATGAAGTTAACAACGCCCAAATAAATTATACTTCGTCCGCATATGATGAGCGTGTTGCCGTGTATCAGCTTCTTCTTTCCATGGGCAGACTAAATCCAGAATATCTTGTTCTGCGTTAAACTTAGCCTGCGTTGAAATAGGCAATTGCCGCTTCAGCACATTCTATGTCTTGTTCTGGTATACCGCCAGAAATACCAATAGCGCCGACTATGGTGCCATCTGCCTCAACCGGTATTCCACCGCCGACGGTAGAGAAGCGACCATCCCATGTGCTTTGAATGCCGTTATTAAGGTTTCCGGGAACAGCGTTTTCATTATAAAAAGATGTTGGCCTGCGCGATACCGCCGCAGTAAAGGCCTTATCTTGTGACAAACGAACGCTTAGTATTTTGCCGCCATCCATTCGATGAAAAGCTACAAGATTCCCGCTTTCATCAACTATGGAGATGCACATGGGCACACCAATTTCGTTCGCTTTTTCGGTTGCGCCTTCCATTAAGACCTGAGAGTCCTCAAGTGAAAGTCTTTCTATTGAAAGCATGTATTGCGGCCCTTTCTATTGGTTGTATGATTAATAATTTTATGCACAAAGCTCTAAAAAAACACCTCTTTAGGTTAGTTTTTTCTGGGCGAAACCCTAATGCCGTCTTCTATCTTGTTGCCGGGATGAGCAATTACCTTGTCGCCCGGATTAAGTCCGTCTAATACTTCGGCCACATATTTATTAATATGGCCAACATTTATGTTTTTTAGTAAAGCCCGCCCGTCATCATATATATAAACAGACCATTCCCCCTTATTTCTAAACATGGCGGATATAGGAGCCATTATTACATTATCCCCTTGCCATTCCATTATTGATGTTTCAACCCTAAAACCATGACCAAGTTCACGAGGAATATTTTGATCATCGGAAAAATCAATTACTATATTAATTCTTTGCTCTTCGATTCCCAGTACTGAAACTTTGGCATAACCATACGGTGCAATCCGTTGAACGTTTCCTGTCAAAGAAGATCCGCCCCAATTTTCAATTTTTACACTTGCCCCTTCTTTAAGACGAACCGCATCGGTTGTAAGAAGATCAACCACAATTTCAAGATCGCTGGGGTTTCCAACCTCTAATAACGCGGTGCCAGCCGCAACCACACCTTCGCTTTCTTGCAATACTTGCAATACCGCTCCATCAATTGGCGATTTAAGCTCGACACAACAATCTCCATTATCAGAATGGCTTGCGCTTGGTGCAATTAACCTTGCGCTTGCCGTTTGCAATTCATGACTTCTTACCTTGTAGGTTGCCTCAGAGCTTTTTACCTCTGCAATGTGAGTGGCCCAATCTAGCTCCGCTTTTTCCAAGGCGCGCTTTGAAACCGTGCCTTCAGCCGCAAGTGTGCGGGCACGATCTAGTTCTCCTTTGGCAAATTTTAACTGGGCGCGAGATTGCTCAAGCGCCGCATGTGCTTGTGCTTGGGCATCTTCTGCTGCCTGAGCGGCGGCTTCAGCTTCGGCTCTAGTCCGGGTATCAAGAAATGATGGGTCCGCAGGTTCAATAACAGCAAGCGTTGTTTTGTTTGCTATTACCATGTCACCCGGTTCAACCTCAATACGCAATACCCGACCAGAAACAGGGGCGGAAATATTGTAAATATCTTTTACTCTGGTGTGGCCTTCGCCTTCGGCATAAACGCTCATCTTGCCTTTGTGTATTTCTTCAATATCAACAGCTATCGCGGCGGGCCAAAATGCCCAAACAAGAAAAATGCCCAACACACCCACAACTGCCGTCCACGCCATGCGACTGTTTGTGGTTGCAGATTTAATTTTTTCGTTGGCCATTATACTGTTCCTCAAACTTGTTGTGGTTATTCTCGTGTTTTAAGCGCTTCAATCAGGTTTAAATTTATAATTTGGCGATGTGTACCAATTGCGGTCGCAATACCCGCCAAAACAACAACCAAAATAGCACGGCCAAATGTTGCGCTGGATACAACCAGCGGCATCCGATAAAGATCTGTATCCAATGTTAATGACCAAATCCATGCCAAACCATACCCCAACATTGACCCAATGGGCAGAGCCATAACCAACAAAATGCCAAGCTCTCCCAACAGAATGTATGATGCTTCGCCCCGGGTAAAACCCAATACCCGCAAACTTGCAAGCTCGCGCGAGCGTTCGGAAAGAGAAATTCGGCCCGCATTATAAACAACCCCAACCGCAATAACCACGGCAAAGATGGTATTGAAAAAATTCATTATGCCTATGTTTTCGGCCATGGTATCGCGAAATGCCTTTAACATGGTTTCCTTTACCGCCACTTGCGCAATTGAAGGGGTTGCCTTTATCGCTGAATAAAAATCATCCGATAATGATTTATCAAGCATTACATGGGCACCGGAAATATTTTCCCCCTCTTTTAATGCGCGGTTAAGGGCGGAAATATCCATAAATGCGGGGCTACCAATATATGTTTGTGAAATCATGGTTACTGGCAAATGAAGCGTCGGTCTGCGGCCATCATGAACCTTGACGCTAACAACATCACCCAGTCCAGCACCCAACATTTCGCTTAATTTAGATGATAAGGTAATACCTTCGGTTGCTATTGAAACTGGGGACAAATTTTCATCCAGAATACGGTTTAACCTTGCGTTCACAGGCACGCCATTTAGGGCCATACGGCGTTCGCTTGAACCAAATTTTATAGTTACCGGAACATATCTAAATGGCTCCGCCATAAGAACGCCGGGCATGGATTCAATATTTTGTAATACTGACGATGATTTAATCTCGCCAAATGTGGTGGTGGCATCTTGCATTTCAATCATGGAAAATTGCGTTTCAACCATAGAATCGATCGAATCTTGAAAAAATATTGTAGAAACAAGAACCGCAACCCCAAGGCTTATGCCCATGCAAGTAAGAGCCGAGCGCATGGGCCATCGCAACAGGTGCCTTACAATCATTCTGGTTGGCCCTAACGCACCCTTAATCAACCGTTCTGATTTTCCTCGTCGGTACAACGTGGGCGGTTGTGGAACCATTGCTTCGGCCGGCGATGTATTTGCTGCGCGCCCGACAGCGCGGATTGTACCCAACAAGGCGGCGATACAGCTTATTGCAGCGGCAATAACATAAATGCTTGCATCAAGGTTGAAATATAAAAACGGAAAATGAAAAAACTCCTTATACATTATGGCCAATCCCCAGCCAAGCCATGTTCCAGCCGCAAACCCCATGAAAACACCTATTATGGTTATGGCTATTACAAATTTAAGATAATGAACCGCGACTGCACGGGTAGAATAACCAAAGGCTTTTAATAGTCCTATTTCCGATCTTTCCAATTCAACCCATCTAGATATGGTTATGTTCAAAAGATATATGGCAACTGCAAAGAAAATTGGGGGGATTATCCGCCCCATATTGGCAAGCTGTTTCATTTCACCAGAAAGAAACCAATCTGATATTTGACGGTCACGCCCAAGCGCACCGGTGGAACCGTAAGGGTCAAGCACGGTGTCCATTCTTGCAATGACGTCATCCTCAACCGCACTGGGTTCTAATTTTATAACTACCTCGTTAAACGTTCCCTCCATATTGAAAATTCCTGCCAACTGTGGGCGGGCCATCCACATAATGGCGAAACGCAAATCATCAGGAAACATGGCGCCGGGGGCAAGCGTATATATAAATTCTGGTGAAAGAACAATTCCTGCAATTTTTAGTTTTCTTTTTTTACCATTTACAAGGGCAATTACCGTATCAAGGGGTTTAAGATTGTGGGCAATAGCAAAAGCTTCGGCAACCAATACCTCATCAGAAACACCAGGGGTAAACCACCCACCCGCAACCAGATGAAGACTGTTAATTGCAGGGTGGCCGCTTTGCGGATAAGAAATAATACGTTCTTGTGCTGGCTCCATAAGACCCGGCATATCAAGGGTTGCCATTTTTGAAATTCGCCCCTCGGCTTGGCGCACACCGGGTATAGATTGTATTTTTTTTATGGTGCTGTTAGGGGCGCGCTTTAGTGTTGAAAACACATCTGCAAAACCATAGCGTTCATAATATGCATCACGGGTATCTGTTAGAGACCTAAGCATTCCCTCGCTCATTATATACATGGCAACGCCCGCACCAACGACCAGGGCAATAGCCAGCCCCTGCCCCCACATACGCATTAGGTCGCGAACAAGCTTTCGATCAAGCGGTTTTAAAAATTTAAATAGCATCTAATCACCATGAAAGTTCTTTTGGTTTCTTTCGTTGGGTGTTTTCACGAATTTCTGAAATTTTTCCATCAGCCAGAATAATTACCCTATCTGCCATATCGGCAACAATTGCATTGTGAGTAATTATTGCTGTTGTGGTTCCAAGATTGCGATTGGTATTTTCTATTGCTTCCAGCACTCGTATGCCGGTTTTGCTATCTAATGCACCGGTTGGTTCATCGCACATTAAAATTTCAGGGCGTTTTGCAATGGCCCTTGCAATTGCTACGCGTTGCTGTTCACCACCGGATAGTTCTGATGGAAAATGATCCATTCTTTCATTTAAACCAACCATGCTTAATGCCTCTGCTGGAGACATGGGGTTGTGGGCAATTTCAGTAACCAACGCAACATTTTCAATGGCGGTTAGACTGGCAACAAGATTATAAAACTGAAACACAAAACCAACATTATCGCGGCGATAAAGTGTCAGGGCATGATCATCAAAACTGGTTAGCTCTTGGCCGCGAAAAATAACCTGTCCGCTACTGGGCCTATCAAGACCGCCCAGTATATTTAGCAAAGTTGATTTTCCACTACCACTGGGACCTAGAAAAACCACCATCTCGCCCTCAAAAAGAGATATATTAATGCCACTTAACGCATCAATATCCAGCGAACCAGTATGATAAGTTTTGGTCACATTCCGGGTTTCGATGGTAGGTAACGGGAGGTTTGCTTTATTGGTATTTATCTCATTCATCGCGCGCTCCTGAGGATAGCTGAGTATAAATGCCATCAGTTAACTGACTGAACAATAATACCATATTGCAGGTATTTGGGCCACCGCTCACTGGTTCAGCACACGTTCAGGGTTGTTTTGCCATTATCTCATCAACAGACACATTTTGAGTTAAGGAAAACAGTCATGAAAATCCGCAATCCAAACAAACCACAGCAGATTGAGGCCAAAAGCTTAGTTGTTGGCGCCGTTTCAATATTTCTTGCCGTAGGTATAGTTTCGCTATTAGCCGTTTCTTTGGGGCTTGCCCAAATGGCTTAAAAGCCAACTATGTAAAGATTTTACTGTGACTTAATCTTGCGTTTGCAGTTTTTTTTGTTCATTTATGTCCTGCATTTCGCCCCAGGTGGTTCTTATTTTTTCCGTTAGGCGTTTGCGATCTTCATCGCTTGCCATTATGCCGACAACAATCCATGCAACCATTGTAAATGTGATCGCCAGCTTAAATGCCTTTATAACATCTGGCTTTGCCATAAAAATACGCAATCGAGCCGTGTTTTTTGCATAGGTTTCTATAAACCATACGATCATTACAAACGGTTGGCGTAGGTACGACTTTAGCCAATCAGGAAGATTTGTCATTTAATGGGCAACTTTTAAGAATTACATGTTTTCTTTGGCGTCAACATCGGCCTGTCTGACGGCTTGTTTGCGCTCATCACGCACACTTCCTACAAAATCATAAATTGCCATTGCGCCTATTATTGAAACAATAATAATGAACGGCAAGGCGCCGATGGATTCTGCCAACCCGCCAATGAAGGCAATAAACAAGGTAATGCCAACTAGTCCAGTTACGGTATTCATTGAAGGTTTCATTAAAATATTCCTTTAAATTTTACGCTTCGGCACTTTACGCCTATTGAGGTAATTCTTCCAGATGTTTTGCCATCCAGCTGGTATTTCTAAACAGACGCGCATCGTCACCGCGATGGCTAACCAACTGAACACCAAGTGGCATTTCTGCTTCACCTTGTAATAATGGTAACGAAATGGTGGGCATTCCGGCAAATGTCCAAAGTGTAGAACACGCTGGATTTCCGGTGCTATCCAAACCAATCGGTGCTTCGCCTGTTGCTGATGGCGTAATGATGGCATCAAATTCTTCAAACATTGGGGCAAATGCCTTGGCGAAAATATCGATGCGGTCCAATGCTAAACTGTAATCAACCGCATGAACCTTGCGCCCGCGCTCAATCATATCGCACAATGCGGGGCTTATTTGCTCGGCCCCACGCAGGTAATCATCGTTCATGTTTTTGGCGATGTCAGCTTCCATTACGATACGGTGCCATTCAAAGACTTCATCATAAACGGGCCCTAAATCAACTTCTTCTACTCGGTCGCCCATGGCATTAAAAAGCTCACCAAATGCATCATGGGTTGAGCTATCGCATTGCCCCCATGCGGGGCCTTTGATGTAGGCAAATTTGGGCGGCATTGGTGGTTCTTCTGATATTTTGGCAACAAGATCAGGACGCGGTGCAATGCTGGTATCGCTATCTAGCTTATCAAAACCAATTATTGCCTCTGCCATTAATGCCGCATCTTCGATTGTGCGGGCAAACATCCCAACTTGATCAAGATTTTTAGAACACCTAAGCGTCCGATGGCGTGAAACAAGACCAAAAGACGGCTTATAGCCAACAACCCCACAATATGATGCCGGACGAATTACCGAACCATTGGTTTGGGTGCCAAGCGCCAGCGGAACCATGCCTGCTGCCACTGCTGCGGCTGAGCCGCTGCTTGAACCGCCCGGGGTGCGCGCCACATCATGGGGGTTGGTCGTAGGCCCCGGTGACGTAACCGCAAATTCTGCCGTTATAGTTTTGCCTAAAACTATTGCGCCTGCTTGGCGCAACATTGCAACCACGGTTGCGTCTTCGGTGGTTTTGCGGTCTTTATATAATGGCGATCCATATTGGGTTGGATAATCAGCGGTATCAAAAATGTCTTTAATTCCAACTGGCACCCCTTGTAGTGGGCCAATTGGTGCGCCGGAACGACGATGTATGTCAGATGCTTTTGCCTGTTCCAGCGCGTATTCACCGTCAATGCTGGCCCATGCATGAACCGTGTCATCCACATTAGAAATATGTTCCAAGCAATCTTGGACAAGCTCTTCCGAAGATGTCTCGCCCGCAACTATGGCGCGGGCCGCTTCTGTTGCCGATAATAGGTTAAGGTTTGCCATTTAAATTAAATACACCATTGTTACCCAAACAAGTATACGGGCAGCCACAAGGCTATTCCCGGGAAGTTGTAAAGCAAGACCATGGAGAAAATAACAATACCCAAATACGGCATAATGCCCTTGAATATTTCCATTAATTCCACATCATCCGGTGCAACACCCTTGAGATAATAAGCAGCCATTGCCATTGGCGGGGTAAGGAACGATGTTTGCAGGTTAAGTGCCACCAGCATTCCAAAGAACAATGGATCAACATTAAATGTTTCCAGCATTGGCAAGAAAATAGGAACGAAAATAATAATAATTTCGGTCCATTCCAACGGCCAGCCTAATAAGAAAATGGTCGCCTGCGCCAGAATAAGGAACCCAACCGTTCCGATATCTAATGTCAGGAACCAGTCCCTAATAATGTCGTGACCGCCAAGGTAAGAAAACACAGCGGCAAATGTCCACGAACCAACAAACAACCAGCAAACCATGGCCGATGTCTTGGCGGTTAAGAACACGGCTTCTTTTAGGCGTTCCCACGTAAGCGCGCGGTATAGGGTAGCAAGCAATAAACCACCCGCAGCACCAACACCGGCGGCTTCGGCGGGCGTTGCCAGCCCCATTAAAATAGCGCCCAGCACCGACAAAATCAGTACCGCTAGCGGGAAAAAAGATGTCAAAAGCTCGTAGAAAACTTTGCCAAACGATACGTCGGTAGTTACTGGTTTTGGTGCCAACGATGGGTTTAGTGTCGCCCGCGTTACCACATAAATCATGTAAAAGCCGGCCAGCATCAGCCCTGGAAACATTGCGGCGGCATACAGGCGTAGCGGCGATAATTCTGCGATGGCGGCATAAACGATAAGCATGATGGATGGCGGAATAAGAATGCCAAGGCAACCACCGGCGCAAATTACGCCTGCGGCATAGCTTTTATCATATTTGGCTTCGAGCATGGCAGGAAATGCCAGCATACCCATAAGCGTTACCACCGCACCGATAATGCCAGTAGCAGTAGCAAATACCGCACAGGTCAAAAGTGCCGCAACCGCCATGGAACCGGGTAGATTGCGCGCGGCCAATTGAAAGCTAAAGAAAAGACGGTTTACAATATTGGCGCGCTCAACCACATAGCCCATGAATAGGAATAGCGGAACCGCAACCAATACATCATTGGACATAACCGAGAACGTATTTTGGACAAACAAATCAAATATTCGGTTGTCAAACAGCGTTTGCATACGGCTGGGATCGTAATAAGCGTAATAACCAAAGCCCAGACCCATGGCAATAAGTGTAAATGCAATAGGAAACCCAAGAAGCACTACAAAAATAAACAGGCCCAACATTACAAGAGCGATTTGCGGATCAGTCATTAGTTTTTCTCACTCTTAAGTTGATGCAGGTCTTCTTTTTCATGCAACAGCATTGTTTCTGTTTCTTGAACGTCTTGTAGACGCTTTGGCCACTCACCGGTTTTAATGCACTGTATACAGCGAACGATTTCGGCAAACCCTTGCAACAAAACAAGCAGTCCGGCAATTGGGATAATGGTTTTAAAGAAATAAATCTGGATGCGCGAAGGGCTAGACCAGCTAACTTCTTTGATTTGCCACGCATATGCTGCGTAATCAAATCCATAATAAAGCAGAGTTACTGCGCCGGGCACCAGAAACAAAATGTACAGCGTCAAATCAACCTTGGCCTGCCATCTGATGGGTAGTAAGCGGTAGATAACATCGCCGCGAACATGGGCGTCTTGCGAAAGCGCGTATGCGCCAGCCATCATAAACAGTGCGCCATACATTTGAACGCTCATATCAAATGCCCAAACGGTCGGACTGTTGAGAGCGTAGCGAACGAAAACTTCATAACAGGTGGAAAAAGTCAAAACCACGATGCACCAGGAAAATGCTCTTCCGGTCCATGCGCTAAGACTATCAATAAAATGTAGTATTTTGGTCATGCCCGCAACCTTGGGTAAGGGGAAAATTATATATACGAAGCTGTTGAGGCGACGCCGTTAAAGCGTCGCCTCCCCAGTCTGGACTTGAAACAGTCCAAATCGCTATTAAAGCTTGCCGTAGTAGTGTTCGTAGGCAAGACGGTAGTTAGGTGTATTTTGCAGCTGATATGCGCCATAACGTTTGGCCCATTTTTTCTGCGAAGCAACAACCTTAGCAAAGAACGGGTCTGATGCGCTAATGCGATCAATAACAATGTCCCAAGCGTTAAGCTGGTCAGCCATAACTGAATCCGGTGTACGGTGAACGTTTACACCATGTTCGGTTTTCAGTGTAACCAGATCGGCAGAATAACGCTCCATTGCTTTCCAAGCCATGTCGGTGGAAGCAGCTTCACTAGCATATTCAAGTATAGCACGCTGTTCAGAAGACAGTTTGTCGAAGCGTGTTTTGTTGAAGATGATTTCAAAAGATTCTTGCGACTGATGGAAGCTGCCCAAGTGATAGTCCTTGGAAACGTCCTGCATGCCGAAATCTTTATCAGATGTTGGGTTGTTAAATTCAGCGGCATCAATCAAACCACTTTTCATTGCTGGCTGAATTTCACCACCAGGAAGCTGAACAACTGACATTCCCATTTCTTGAAGAACGTCTGCAGCCAAACCAACGGTACGATACTTAAGGCCCTTCATCTGTGAGCTGTCTTTAATTTGCTCTTTAAACCAACCAAGAGGCTGAGCAGGCATTGGGCCTGAAAAGAAACCAACAAGGTCAAGTTTCAATTTGTCATGCATGAGTTCGTAATAGAGTTCACGACCACCGCCGTATTGTACCCAACCCATCAATTCATTGGCAGACCAACCAAAGCATGGGCCGGTACCGAACAACGAAGCAACTGGTGATTTAGAATACCAGTAAGCGGTAACCATGTGTGCGCCATCAAGAACGCCTTTGTGAACGGCTGTTTGCATTTCAGCAGTTTTAACAACAGCGCCAACGCCTAACAATTCAACCTTCATAGAGCCGCCAGCCATTTCGTTAACACGGTTAACGTAGTCTTGTGCGAATTCAAGGAAGATGCCACCACCCCATGCAGCCTGTACTTTAAGTACGTCAACGGCTTTGGTTACAACGGCAGGAGCTGCCATCTTGTTGTCGGCTTTTTCTTCTTTTTTGCCACAGGCTGCCAAAGCAACGGTTGCGGCACCGGCTGCAGCAACAATGCTACCGGTTTTTATAAATTTGCGACGCGAAAGCGCCTTGTCATTTGTGTCATTAATTGTGTCATTATCTTTAGTCATACTAAACAACCTCCCAAAAAAATTATTGCCCCATTATTACTAAGACATTTTTCTATCTAGACATTCTAAGGTTCAACATAAGACAGTCAAAACCATGTCTTTTCAACCATATCCACCAAAAAAACGGTGGAAAACTCAAATAAATGAACATAAGCAGATATGTACATTTAAATCCATGATATTATTGGCCAATAATAGACCCGGATTATCATGAAAAACCCGGCAAACTCAGCCTGAGGACCCTCCAACAATAGCCAAATAAATCAACTTTATTTAAAGATTAAGGATGGGGAAGCCCTCGTAAACTACGTATAAATTACGCCAACTATGGCGTTAGTGTACGCTGACAATAAGGTTAGCCATACCCAGCGTCAACGCAAACTATCTGATTTTTGAACATTACTTGAAAGCTAATTTTTTTATTTATTTTCAACTAATTAAACAGCGTTTGCCACTATTCATGCGACCAGATCGCCCGGCTCGGCCCCTGAAAATATTGCATCTAGGTTATCAATGGCACGGAATCCCATGGCCTCGCGTGTTTCACGGGTGGCGCTGCCGATATGGGGTAGCAAAAATACATTTTCCAAATCGCGGTAGCCGGGATGGATATTGTCAGGCTCGCCATTAAATACATCTAGGCCGGCGGCATATACCTTGCCCGATTTTAAAGCATCAACCAGCGCATCATCGTCAATTACCCCACCGCGGGCGGTATTTACCACAATTGCACCATCAGGTAGCAGTGCTATGCGCTCATTATTTAATAGACCAGCTGTTTCCGGAGTTGCCGGACAATGGATGGATAGCACGTCAGCGTGCGCCAATAACCCCTCAACCGTTTCGTGATAGGTAGCGCCATTTTCAAGATCGGGTTTTAACCTTGTGCGATTATAATAATGGATATCCATATCAAATCCACGGGCACGATTTGCCACCACCTGACCGACACGACCCATTCCAATAACCCCGAAACGTTTTCCTGTAACCTGGCTGCCGACCATAAATGCCGGGGACCAGTCTTTCCATTTTTTGGCGCGAACAATTCTTTCGCCTTCGCTTGCCCTGCGGGCCGCGCCCAACATAAGCATTATGGCAATTTCTGCCGTGGCATCGCTAAGAACATCGGGTGTGTTGGTTACAATCACCCCTTTTGCTTTTGCGGCTTCAACATCAACATGGTCATAACCAACCGAAAAATTTGCAATTGCCTTAACGTTTGCAGGCAAGCGCGATATTACATCGGCAGTAAATTTTTCCGTATGGCACGGCATAATGGCATCAACGCCAGCAGACATTTCGATCAATTCATCCGCGCTATAAAGCCTGTCATCGGGGTTAAGGATGGGTTGATAATCAGCCAGCAATCTAGCTTCGACCGATTGTGGCAATTTACGGGTTACAAGAATTACTGGTTTATCGTCCATAAGATGACGCTCCTTAGGTTTGGCATTGGTATTTGGTTATTGTTTTACAGTGTTAAAGCAACAATATCCGTCTTGCACTGATTTTACGAGGATGATAGTTTCCGTCCAAATTTATATAAATTATTAATGACTTTAGGAGAGGTGCCGGAGTGGTCGAACGGGGCGGTCTCGAAAACCGTTGAGCTAGCGATAGTTCCGAGGGTTCGAATCCCTCTCTCTCCTCCATATTTCAAGGGGTTAGAATTCTTCCGCTGGAGAACAAAAGGCTAACCCTCTTCGTTTTTGCAAACATTGCCTATCTGCAAACCATGAGTCTTGCCATGTGAGCCGTGTCAATGCGTGAACGCATTGAACTTAATCTGGGATGTCTGCTCACCACCCGAGAGCGGTCATAATGCCGTTCCATTGGAGAGGTCCGCTAATAGCCATAAGCGCGCATTTAGATTGATGTTATTTAAGCTAT
>CBFDBQ010000039.1:0-21364 GCA_965603095.1 uncultured Thalassospiraceae bacterium
CGATGACTGGAAAAACGGCACCTGGTCGAAAGACCCGTATCTTGACATTCTCATACCGTCGCTGACAGATCCGACCATGGCGCCTCCCGGCAAACATTTCATGTCGGTATTCGTGCAATATGTGCCACCCAAGGTAAACGGCAAGGACTGGACAAACGATCAGCGCGATCAGCTAAACCTTGCCTTCGATGCGATTATAGATTGTGCAAATATTGAAGACTTAATCAAAGAAGGCGTTTTGGTACAACCGGTTTATCGTCCGCATTTTGTGCATGACCTAAATCTAGCAAGCATCGATACCAGCTCGGGTGATTTTCCGGTCACTAAATTGGCCCCTGCCATAATTAAATCATCGATGATTGATTATGCCATGTGGAGCTACAACGAAGAACGTTTAAAGGTTTCGGGAAACCCTGTATCAGCATGGTTTTGTGCCGATATTAGCGTAGCAGAAGCCACCCTAAATAGAATCCAGCAAGAAGGTATCAAGGCAGCGATTATTACCGCTGGAACGCCCATTAAGGAGCGGATGGAGCTTTTGGCACAGCACGAAAACGCTGAGATTGAAGCCATGGTCTCGGTTGGTGTTCTGGCCGAAGGCTGGGACAACCCTTTTTGCAACATAATTGTTCACCTTCGCCCGACACTATCCAAAGTATTGTGGGGCCAGTCGGTTGGTCGTGGGTTGCGCTCGGCGCCGGGCAAAGAAAAATGCGTTATTATCGATGTTAGCTCAAACTGGAGCACATTCGGGCCAGTAGAAAAATTAGAATGGAGCCTGTGGAGCAACCGGCGATCGAGCCTGCAATTCATGAACCGTTTTAATTGGATTGGCCAACAGCACGATGACGAAGAAGAAGCCGAAACATACCTTCTTTGCAAAAGCGAATTACCCAATAAAACCAGATGTTCTCATATTTACAAAAAAGGCGTCCACAAAGACGATACCTGCCCTGATTGTGGCACCTATGCTGCCACCGATATATACAAAGAACAAAAACTAGATAGCTCGCTCAACGAAAGCGGATTGCACAACCTGTTCTTTGACCGCGTCCCAAAGGTTTTCGACGAGATGAACCTATCGGTTTGGGAAAGCCTTGGTTCCACCGCATGGAAAACTGCCACCGACAAAGAAAAAGTATTCTTAGGGTTCTGCATGGCATTTGCTGAGGTTTCCGGCGATGAAACAAACTCTGAAACAGATTATTGGGATGCGGCACTGGCAGCCGAGGCACACATCCGCACTTATTTAGTGAAAAATCAATTCTGGATTAAAAAACAAGACGATTTCGAGTTAGCGTTAATTGCAGATGGCATGTTAGCTGGTAAAAAAATAAGAACGCTTCAAGCCCATTATGGTATTTCGCTTTGCGGCACTGCATTTAAAACGCACAGCCCGGCTGAAAGCGAACGCAAATACCAAAAAGCGATTAAAATTACCGAAAGATTGGCCATGCTTGGATGTTCATCACAGGACAACTTGCCATACTTTAACGCCGCCGATCATATGTAGCACTGTGAATAGCTATCCACATTTGGCCGAAAGTATATTTCCATTATTATCTACATTTATATTCAGGCGAGCTAGATTGTGGTCCATGGTGACGGCTGAATTTGGCGCCAATATACGAACGGGAAAATAATTTATTTCCCATGGCGGTTTGCCAATATTTTTATTTATTTCTAAAACCTGACGGGTGCAGTCATAAAATGATGATTTAACGCTAGTGGTTACCGATATCACCGGAACCGCATCAGGTGCTTTCATTTCATCCGGCTGGGCGCAGGCGCCAACCAACAACACAGCGCACATGGCGACAATTCTCAGCATTATTATTTCCCCCCTGCAAGATTGTGCCACTCTTCCTCGCTCAATACCACAACCCCAAGCTCTCTCGCGCGTTTTTCTTTAGACCCTGCGCCGGGGCCGACAACCACGTAATCGGTCTTTTTTGAGACCGAACCTGATACCTTGGCCCCCAATGCCTCTGCCCCGGCCTTGGCCTCGGGGCGGGTCATGGTTTCAAGTGTGCCGGTAAATACCACAGTTTTACCCGCCACCTTTGATGCCGACGTGTCAGGGGCAACAAAATCTATCACCGTTACGTTTTCAAGTAATTTATCCAAAACCTTTTGGTTATGGGGTTCTTTAAAAAATTCAATAATATCATCGGCCATTGATTTGCCTATGCCATCAATGGCTAATAATTCCTCCATGGCATCAGAGCCAATAATTCGGGCATCCTTCATCGCGCCTTTAAGCAAAACAAACGAGCCATAGGTTTTACAAAGCAGTCTTGCGGTGGCTTGGCCCACCTGATTTATGCCTAAGGCAAAAATAAAACGGGGCATTTCTATTTCGCGGCGGCTGTTTATGGCATTTATAAGATTTGTGATGGATTTATCCTTCCACCCTTCTCGACCTTTTAAATCACCTTCTTTTAAATTAAATATATCAGCGGGTGATTTTATCAATCCATCTTCAAAAAAACTTACGATGTGCTTGGCGCCAAAGCCTTCGATATCGAATGCGTCACGGGAAACAAAATGCTTTAGGCGTTCGGATGCTTGCGCCGGGCAAGTAAGCCCCCCAGTGCATCTGGTCGCGGCTTCACCTTCTTCGCGCACCGCGTGGGCATCACATTCGGGGCATTTGGTTGGAAATTTATATTTGTTTCGGGGTGCCCGCTTGCCATCATCCACCACCTTGACCACCTGTGGGATGACATCACCGGCGCGCTGTATTATCACCCGGTCACCAATGCGAATATCAAGCTCTGATATATAGTCTGCGTTATGTAACGTGGCCCGAGAAACCACCACCCCGCCAACGGTTATGGGTTCAAGCTCGGCAACGGGCGTAAGCACCCCGGTGCGTCCAACCTGAACCGTAATTTTATTGAGAATAGTTTCGGCTTTTTCCGCTGGGAATTTGTGCGCCACCGCCCAGCGGGGTGAACGGGAAACAAAGCCCAACCGTTCCTGCCAATCAAGGCGGTTAATTTTATAAACAACCCCGTCTATGTCATAATCTAAGGTTGCCCGTTCATGGCCGATTTTTTCATAGGCATCCAGCAAAGAATTTATATCAGGGCAAACACTGGTAAGGGGGTTAATCTTAAAGCCCCATTTTTTTAAAAGTTCAAAATAGTCCCACTGGGTATCCCATACCATGTCCGAAACGTCGCCCCAAGCATAGGCGAAAAAGCTAAGCGGACGTTCTTTGGTAATATTACTATCTAACTGTCGCAACGAACCGGCGGCGGCGTTGCGGGGGTTTGCAAACACCTTGTCGTCTTGATCTTCCTGCATCTTGTTTAGCTTGGCAAAATTGGGCTTGGTCATGTAAACCTCACCGCGCACCTCCAGCACATCGGGCGCACCTTTGATATTTTGCGGTATGTCTTTTAATGTTTTTGCATTTTTGGTTACATCTTCGCCGACCGCACCATCGCCACGGGTGGCGGCCTGAACTAAAATGCCATTTTCGTACCTGAGCGCAATTGAAACCCCATCTATTTTAGGTTCGGCCACCATTTCCAGAGGTGCAGATGGGTCATCTTTTAATTCTTTTAAAAACCTACGGATGCCATCAATAAAATCTTGTAATTCATCATCGCTGAACACATTTCCCAGCGATAGCATGGATTTTGAATGTTTAATTTTGTTGAAGCCTGATTTTACAACTGCGCCAACCTTATTAGATGGGCTATCTGGCCGTACCAGCAAAGGAAACGCTTCCTCTATTTCCAGCAAACGTTGGCGCAGCAAATCATATTGCCCATCGGAAATAACCGGAGAATCTTCCTGATGGTAAGAATTATCATGGCTATTTATTTCGGCAATTAATCTATCTATTTCGATTTCTGCCGTTTCAGATGTTAGCTCTTTAACGTTTGTGGTTCGTAAATGAGATATCTCAAAACTCATTCAGCCGCCCCTTGCAAAAGGCTTTGGGCGGCGGCACGAGCTTCGGATGTTATTTGTTCGCCCGCTAGCATTCTGGCTATTTCATCGGTGCGCTGGGTCGCATCCAGAACCTCAACCATGGTCAGAACCTTGTCACCATCGCCTTTGGTTGATTTGCTTACACGCAGGTGCTGGGCACCACGGGCGGCTACCTGCGGGCTATGAGTAACCACTAAAACCTGCACATCAGAGCTTAAGGTAGAAAGACGCACCCCAACCGCATCGGCCACCGCGCCACCAATACCGGCATCAACCTCATCAAAAATCAGGGTTGGCACCGGGTCGGCCTTGGACAGGACAACCTTTAGCGCCAGCATAAAACGGGCTAACTCGCCACCCGATGCTATGCGGTTTAACGGCCCCGATGGTGCGCCCGGGTTGGTCGATACCTCAAACGCAACTTTATCAAATCCGTTTTGCCCCCAAGCATTTTCATCGCCTAACAAGCTTTCGATTTTGCTTACAAAATGGGCCGAGCCTAGTTTAAGTGGCTCAAGCTCAGCCGCAACCGAGGTATCAAGTTTTTTAGATGTTTTTTTGCGGGCAGCGGATATTTTTTCAGCCGACTTGGAGTATGTTGCCTTGGCCTCAAGCTCAGCCCGAGACAATTGTTCCAAATGTTTACCGCCATAGGTTATTTGTCTGAGCTGGCTTTCCAACTTAAGCGCAAGGTCGGAAAGCGCATCAACCTCGACATTGTGCTTGCGTGAAAGAGCGCGAAGCTTAAATAGCCTGTCTTCGGCTTGCTCAAGAACCGCTGGGTCAAGATCAACTCGTGCCGCCGCCTTGTTTAATTCACTTGATGCTTGCGCCAATTTTTCAGAGGCATCGTCTAGTGCCTTTAGGGTATCATCAAGAAGACCTTCGGCTTTTTCCTGAACTGGCTCAAGTTTACGAATGGCATCACGGACTTTGCGTTCAACCCCTGCGCCGGAACCAATAATTCCTGCGGCCTTGTTCATGGCTTCGACCAGCTTTTCGCCGTGCATCATCATTGTCCGTTCCTGCGCCAGGCGTTGTTCTTCGCCTTTTTCAGGGGAAATTACGCGCAGTTCATCAACCGCGTGGCTTAGATATTCTTCGTCTCTTTTGGCGGCTTCCAATTCCTCGGTGGCGCGCTTTAATTCGGCAACGGCATTGCGCCAACCATCAAACGCCAAAGAAACATCTGATAGCATTTTTTGATGCCCACCAAGGGCATCTAGCAACCCAAGGTGTGATGAGGGGCTCATCAGTTTTTGATTATCAAACTGGCCATGTATTTCAACAATTTCCGCACCAATTTCCGCCAACAAAGAAACGCTAATTGCTTGATCGTTGATAAATGCCCTAGATTTTCCGTTGGCGCCAAGCACCCGTCTAAGCATTAACGCACCATCACCACTTGAAATTCCATGTTCTTCCAGTTTGCGCCACAATGGGTGGTTGGCATTAATATCAAACTCCGCCATTACTGATGCTTGCTCTTGGCCATGGCGAACCAGCCTGGCTTCGGCCCTACGGCCTAGGGCAAGACCCAGCGCATCAAGCAAGATTGACTTACCCGCCCCGGTTTCACCCGTAAGCACGCTTAAGCCCAGCCCGAATTCAAGTTCAAGACGGTCGATTAACACAACGTCACGTATGGAAAGTCGTACCAGCATCCACCATGGGCGCCCTTACCAGAGTTTATACCAAGATTTATCTTCAGACGGGCGCACGCTGGGGTCTTCTAAAATGGCATAAGAATCCAAATACCACGGGCTAGAGGCATAGTTATGCCCCAACACTGCCGCATATTTTCGTGCCTCATCAACTACACCAAGCGCCAGATAGGATTCTACCAATCGGTGGAGAGCCTCTGGGATGTGGGTGGTGGTTTGGTATTTATCCACCACCAATTTGAATCTATTAATCGCAGCAAGATACATTTTACGGTCAAGATAATAACGACCAACGTTCATTTCCTTGCCTGCCATATGATCTTTTGTCAGTTCAAACTTTATTTTAGCATCTTTTGAGTACTTGCTTTCAGGGAAGCGCTTTATTAATTCTGCAAATAATGCGCTGGATTTTTCTGTCATTTCCTGATCACGGCCAACATCTGAAATCTGTTCGTAATATGTCAGGCCCTTTAAATAATATGCGTATGCGGTATCCTTGCTGGATGGGTGAAGTTGTATGTAACGATCCAACGCCAAAATAGCCTCGTCATATTTGTTAGACATATAAAGGCTATATGCAGACATAATCTGAGATTTAGTTGCCCATTTTGAATACGGATGCTGGCGCTCAACCTCGTCAAAGCGCTGGGCGGCAATATCATATTGCTCGGCCTCAAGGGCGTTGACCGCAGTGTTATATAAAACTTCTACAGTTTGCTCTACATATTTAGGGGCATCTTCTGTGGTTGAGCACGCTACCGTAGCCATTCCCAATGCGGTAACAGCTACGACAATAATCGAGCTTCTTATTTTTCTAATTGTAACTGGTATCATCTGAGGTGATTTTCCCGTATTCATTTAGGTATTGATTCAGTGCTATTTCCGCCCCCATAAGGGCTGACATATATTAGCACCATACAAAATGTTATATCACGCCATATTGGCTATCTGAGCAGGTAGCATATCAATAACCGCCTAAGGTGTCATGACAGCGCCTTGGGGCCATGTTTTCCGCCTGTTTAAGGTAAATTAGGGCCCCAAGACTATCCATAGGCAAAACAGTGCTGTGGGCGCTAATCTGGACACATGGAAGCATTTGGGGCGAATCGCCCCAGCCATCCAAGGTATTAAAATTAGAAAGATATTTGTATTTAAGCGGTAGCTGGGATTGCGGCAACTGCTTCCCTGTCCCACGAAGCTGTATTAGCGGCTTTGGCAGGTGCCTCTGTTGGCAAGTCTGATGCATTAATCCATTCATAATTTGATGCATCTGAAAAAAGCTCTCTCAGCAATTTGTTATTGAGAGAGTGACCTGTGCAAACGCCCGAGAAATGCCCAGCAATGGTTCCGCCAGCAAGATAAAGATCGCCAACGGCATCAAGTATTTTATGACGTACAAATTCATCATCAAAACGAAGGCCATCTTCGTTAAGAATTTCATCACCGCTTACGACAACGGCGTTATCAAGCGACCCACCCTTGGCAAAGCCGGCCGCACGCAATGCTTCAACTTCGTGCATGAAACCAAATGTGCGTGCGCGGGAAAGTTCGTTTTTAAATACGCCGTCTATCATATCAACGCGCATTGATTGTCGTTTAATTGCGCTGCTGTCAAAATCAATTTCAAAATCAATTGAGAAATCATTGGAAGGGATGAGCGACGCAGACTTTCCATCTTCGGAAACAACAACGGGTTTCAAAACACGAACTACGCGCTTGGGAGCATCTTGCTCAACCAAACCAGCGCAATCAATTAGAAACATAAATGGTGCGGCACTGCCGTCCATAATTGGAACTTCGCCACCAACCACATCAACCAATACGTTATCAACACCAGCGCCAGCAAGTGCGGCCATAAGATGTTCGATGGTGGAAATAAGAACACCATTTTCATCGCCAATTGTGGTGCAAAGACGAGTGTCGCGAACATTGTCAAAGCTTGCTTTAATTTCAACACCGCCACCATTGATGTCGGAACGACGGAACACAATTCCGCTGTTGGCGTTGGCCGGGTGTAAGGTCATGCTTATTTTGTCACCCGAATGCAAACCAACACCCGAACAGCCAATGGCGCTTTTAAGCGTTTTTTGTTTTAGGTCATCAATTTTCATTACAGTGGTGGGTGACATAAAATTATTCCGTATTCTTGAGCTCAATATCCAAAAGGCAGACAAAGAAAGAGCGCCTCTTGGCTTAAGGGTGTAACACCCTGCCCTAAGGCGCTCAAATCAATGATTGTTACCTAATGTTACATATTCTCAGGGGATTAGCTGGTTTGGTCACTAAATATCCCTTGTTTTCTGCCTTAATTGGCCTGTCTGCGTAAAAACGCTGGAATATCAAGGAGATCATCGTCGGTAGATGAGCCTTGGATACGTTCTTCGCTGTCCATTCCGCCCAATGTTGGCTCACTTACGTCTGTTAGTCCTGCCACTGGGGTAGGAGCGGCTTCTGATTTTTCAGGTTCCACTACCTGTGGTTTCGGCTGGGATGAGCTAAATCCATTGATGGTGTTTTTGGCGCTTCCGGTAACCCTTTCAAATAAGCTTGGGCCACGACTTACGCCCTGCTTAAGGTCTCTTTCATTTACTGTTTCGTCTGCGCGTTCTGTTCCGTTTTCCATGGCGGCGGCGGCAAATGGATCAGCTTTGAGCCCATCGTCATTTTCATCAATTACTGCAGGGGCCGATGGGATGAAGGCATCTTCGGCTTCGGCATTTGGCATGGCCGGTGGTGTTGGTAGCGGGGCCATATCTTCCTCGGCAATGCCTTCTTCTACAAATTCAATTTCAATTTCTTCTGCTGGTGTTTCATTTGTTGTTTCAGCAGAAACCTCTTCAATCATTTCTAGCTCGGATGCGGCGGCGGCCACGTCTTCGGCGCTAAGCAGTTCGCTATCATCTAGTTCAGGTGCTGGCTCGGCTATTGCTACTTCTGCTTCTACTGAAACCATAGCTTCTTCCATACCCAATACACGCGGACGGGAAACTGCTGGTGTTTCTTCCATGGCCAGAACCGTTGGTGTTTGACGGCGTGAATTTTCAGCATCTATGCCGGTTGCAACAACCGACACCCGCATACGGCCATCTAGACCTTCTTCATAGGTGGAACCAAAAATAATATATGCATCTTGGTCAACTTCGGCACGGATGCGGTTTGCGGCTTCGTCAACCTCAAACAAGGTCATGTCGGAACCACCGGTGATGTTAATTAAAACGCCGTTGGCACCTGCCATAGAGGCATCATCCAACAATGGATTAGAAATAGCTGCTTCGGCGGCATCAAGTGCACGACGTTCGCCTTCGGCTTCGCCTGTGCCCATCATGGCTTTGCCCATTTCGTTCATGACTGAGCGAACATCTGCAAAATCCAAATTAATAAGGCCGGGACGAACCATAAGGTCAGTTACTGAACGCACGCCAGAATAAAGCACATCATCAGCCATTTTAAAGGCATCAGAGAAAGTGGTTTTTTCATTGGCAATACGGAAAAGGTTCTGGTTGGGAATTATGATCAAGGTATCGACGTACTGTTCCAGTTCTTCGATACCTTTTTCTGCCAGACGCATACGGTGCTGGCCTTCAAACTGAAAAGGTTTTGTAACCACACCAACGGTCAGGATGCCCATGTCGCGTGCGGCCCGTGCTATTACAGGTGCCGCACCGGTACCCGTGCCACCACCCATGCCGGCGGCAATAAATACCATGTGAGCGCCTTTAAGTTGCTCGTTCAATTCATCAATGGTTTCTTCTGCTGCCGCACGACCGATGTCAGGTTTTGATCCTGCGCCAAGGCCTTGGGTAAGATTTGCCCCCAACTGTATCCGCCTGTCCGTTCCTGAATGTATCAGTGCCTGGGCGTCGGTGTTGGCGACGATGAATTCGCAACCTTCGAGCTGTCCGTTAATCATGTTATTGACTGCGTTGCCACCGGCACCGCCAACGCCAACCACGCTGATGCGGGGCTTTAGCTCAAGAGTTTCATTCGGTACGCTAAGGTTTATGGTCATGGGATCCCTCTCCACTAAAATGTCTATAAAAAATGCACCATTAACACTTAATATTTGGTTTCTTTTTGGGTCTTTAGTTGCTTATTTCGACTCTATTCCAGCCCTTTTCTGACTCTATTGGTTAAAATCGATTCCTTTTTTCTGTTCCTATACTTGATTCATCTTGTATCTATTTCTGAGCCTCAAAAATTTTCTCTTAACCACTGGCCAATACGCCCAATCCTGCTTGCCGGACGGTTCCCCGGACGCCAAGCGCGTGTCATGGGGCCTTGCCCTGATTTCAAGGCATAATCCAATAGCCCGGCACAGGTTGAAAATTGCGGGCCCGATGCGGCTTCGGCTAGACCCTCCATTGGCCGAGGCCTCGCCATCCGCACCTGTTTTTGCAATATTTCACCCGCCATTTCACGCACGCCCGGCAAAAGACTGGCGCCACCGGAAAGAACCAAACGCGGGCCTGCGACCTTGCCGAAACCAGCGGCATCTAACCTGTCTCTTATCATTTCAAAGGTTTCTTCTATGCGCGGACGAATAATGCCAACCAAAACCGAACGCGGAACCGGATTGGCTTCGCCCGATTGTTCCTCTCCAATAATTGGAACCTTTATTATTTCATGATCGTCAGAAGGCGATGGCATTGCGTTGCCATAAAGGGTTTTCATTCTTTCTGCGTGGGCAATTGGGGTCGAAAGACCGCGGGCTATATCGTTGGTAACACTCATGCCGCCAACCGGAATTGAATCTGCGTGCACAATTTCACCATCAAAAAATACCGCCATGCTTGTGGTGCCGCCACCCATATCAATCAAGGTGACACCAAGGCGCATTTCATCGCCGACAAGCCCGGAAAGGGCCGCCGCATATGGCGCAACCACAAGCTCGTCAATTTCCAAATGGCAACGATGCACACAGGTATGAAGATTTTTTATGGTGTTTTTTGATGCAGTAATAACGTGAAGATTAACACCCAGCCTATCGCCAAACATGCCGCGCGGGTCATGAACACCGCGATTACCATCAATTGAATAGCCAACCGGAATTATGTGAATTATTTCCCTATCTTCGGGAGTGTCTGCCGCCAAGCGGTGGGTATCTAAAATACGGTGAATATCATGGTCATTAATTTCGTGACCAGAAATTGAAATGTCATAAGAAACCAAGCGTGATGAAAAACAGGTTCCGGAAATACCGAGAGTAACCGACTTGATATTTTCTCCGGCCATAAGCTCGGCAGCTTCCACCGCTGAACGAATTGAATGTTCGGCGGTATCCATATCAACAATAGACCCAGCCTTAACCCCCTTGGATGCATGGTGACCAATGCCGACTATGCGCGCAGGACGGTCAGTGTCTTTTCTTGCAATCAGGCACGATACTTTGGTTGTGCCGATATCAAGCGCCGCAACAAGACCTGTCCGTTGTTTTTTTGCTGTGTTTTCGTGCTTCAACTTAGGCTCTTTCTTAAATTTTATTTTCACGTGGGCTAGATGGTTTTATTTGCAAATTTGGCTGACGGCGAAGTATCACCCGATCAGGAATGCGTAAATCAAGTATTCTAATATCGCGCGATAACAAGTTGCTTTCACGTTCAAACCGGGCAAGTCGGGCAAGGGCTTCGGGGGCACCGTCTTCGGGCAAGCGTACATCTATGCCGCCGTTTAGGCGTAAATCCCAACGCCGCCCACCAATGCGAACAGCGGCCTTTACCTTGTTTTTAATATCTGGCTGGGTTGCAAGAAGTTCTAACAACGGGCCAACATTATCCGGCGCGTCAGCGCCTACAACATGCATCATGCCCCTAAAACGTTCCAACCCATTGGTGGTGATAATCTTGCCCTCTTCGTCTATTAGAGAAAATTTGCCATTTTTTTGCCACAGAGCAAGCGGGCGACGCTCTATCAAATGCAAAACTAATGTATCTGGCAACAGACGTTCGACCTTGGCATTTAAAACCCAAGGCAATCTTTCAACCCGTTCTTTTGCTCTGGTAAAATCATAAGCCAATATGGGTGCGCCGCGTTCGACCTCGAGCACGCGCATTAGTTCTTCACGTTTGGTTTCATCCCGACCAGTTACTAGAACCTCTTGTACCGTAAAACCAAGCTGGGCTGAGGCTGCAATTGCGCTCCAACGAACATCATCTAATTTTTTTACCGCCCAACCAGATTGCATGGCCCACGCCCCGGCACCAACAAATCCTGCTAACAACACTACGGCTGAGACCCCGATTAAACGATGCGCGCGCCATAATGGAATTACTCTTTTACGAGGTTTTGCCGCGGTGCGTTCATTTGATTTATCCGAACCACCTTTGCCAAATTTAATTTTTAACTTCATAGGTCGCACTCCGCCTGCTCAACCATCCACGTTACTAGTTCACCAAATCCAATTCCAACCAATGCCGCCTGTTCCGGTACAAGCGATGTTGGGGTCATTCCCGGTTGGGTGTTAATTTCAAGAATATAAATATCTTTTCCATCAAATCTAAAATCTGCGCGGCTAACACCACGGCAACCAATTGTTTCGTGCGCCAATAATGCAAGACGCATGGCCTCGTCATAAATTGGACCGGGAATATCTGCCGGTAGCACATGGGTTGATCCCCCATCGGTGTATTTGGCGTCATAATCATAAAAATCCCGCCCAGTTGTTATTTCGGTCACGGCCAAAGGCTTCGCGCCCATTACGGCAACAGTCAGCTCCCGACCGGGAATAAATTGCTCGACCATTACGTATTCTCCGTACGGCCAGTTATCTTTCGTAAGTGGTTCGCTTACATCGTCGTTAATAATATGCACATCAACACTTGACCCTTCGTTAATGGGCTTGATTACATATGGCCGGGCCATCAAATCACCCTTCAAAGCATCAGTTTTGCCTGCAATTATATGTGGGGCGGCATTTATCCCTACATTGGCAAAAATCCTTTGTGCCATTGGTTTATCCATGGCAATGGCTGAGGCCATAAGGCCAGAATGGGTGTAGGGGATGCCCATAAGATTAAGCACGCCCTGAACCGAGCCATCTTCACCGAAACGACCATGAAGTGCGTTAAATACCGCATCCGGCCCATATTTCAGTGCATCGGCAAGTGCCGTCACATCACGGCCAACATCAATTTTAGCTACTTCAAAGCCCGCGCCTTCAAGGGCGGTGGCGACCGCCTGACCAGAAACCAGAGAAACTTCGCGCTCGGCTGATGCTCCACCCATTAGCACGGCTATTTTTTTAAACTTAGTACTCATTGGAAAAGACTCCCATCTACAGGGACACCGATGCGCCTTATCTCCCATTGCAATTCGATATTTGAACCCGCTTTTACCCGGGCGCGCACTTCTTCGCCCACGGCTTCGATGTCGGCGGCGGTGGCGGTTCCGTCATTGATGATAAAATTACAATGCTTTTCAGAAATGCTAGCGCCACCAATTTTTAAACCCCGACATCCGGCTTCATCGATTAACTGCCATGCTTTATGCCCTTCGGGGTTCTTAAAGGTTGAGCCGCCAGTTGAGGTGCGTATGGGTTGAGATTTTTCACGAACCGATTTTATATCTTCCATCCGGGCCTTGATGTCAGATTTATTGCCAACGTGGCCGCGTAAATTGCATTCAACAAATATCCAATCTGCGGGTATGGCACTTTTACGATAACTAAAACCAAGCTCATCAATATCAAGCTCGTGTTTGTTTCCATCCATGTCCAAAGCAACCGCACTTGTAACAATGTCTTTTATTTCCCCACCATAGGCGCCAGCATTCATGCGCAGTGCGCCACCGATTGTACCGGGAACGCCAACAAGAAATTCAAAACCTGAAATGCCTGCTTCGCCAGCACCAAGCGCCACATTGCCATCGAGCGCACCAGCACCACATATTATATCTGCGCCAACGCATTTAATATCTGCAAATGCCCGGCCAAGGCGCACCACCACGCCGGGGATGCCGCCATCTCTGACCAATAAATTTGACCCAACCCCAATTACGGTTACGGCAATATCTTTTGGCCGATGTTTTAAAAAATGTGCAAGGTCGTCTATGTCTGCGGGTTTAAACAGAACCTCTGCCGGGCCACCAACCTGAAACCATGTTACCCGTGAAAGGATTGCATTTTCGCTTAACCGTCCCCTAACCGCTGGGATGCGCGAAATAAGGCCGTCTGAAATATCATGTGCAACCATCATCAGCTTTCACCATTAGTTGTCTTGGCTATAATTTTAGAAAGCTCAGCCGGAAGATAATTAGCCCAATTTGTAATATCGCCAGCGCCCAAGCAAACAACCATGTCGCCGGATTTTGCCAATTTATTTATTTCAGCGGCTAATTCATCTGGTCCCGAAAGCGGGACAACCAAGCGGTGGCCACGTTGGCGAAGACCGGCAACCAAGGTATCGCGACTTATTCCATCTATTGGTTTTTCACCGGCCTCATAAACATCTGCTACCAAAACCGCATCGGCATCGTTAAAGCAGGTACAGAAATCTTCAAACAGATCTTTAAGCCGGGAATAACGGTGCGGTTGAACCACGGCAATTACTTGGCCACTAGATGCATCGCGCGCCGCCCTTAACACCGATGATATTTCAACCGGATGATGGCCATAGTCATCAATTATTGTTATGCCGCCTGTAACGCCCGTTTTGGTAAAGCGACGATTAACGCCCTCGAAACCAGCGAATGCACCGCGTAATTTATCATTTTCTATTCCCATTTCACGCGCCATTGTCGCCGCCGCAAGTGCGTTTTCAACGTTGTGTCTACCAAACATGGGCAGATGTAAATCTTTTAATGTTTCGCTATCCATTCCGGAAAAAGACGCAAAGGTTATATCAAAAACCACGCCGTCCGGTTCTGTTCTAAGATTTTCCCCGCGAACCATGGCTTGCTGGTTGAAACCATAAGTTACAATTCTGCGGTCTGATACTTTTGGTATCAATGCCTGAACTTCAGCATGATCGATGCAAAGTGCGGCAAAGCCATAAAAAGGAATGTTTTCAACAAATGTTGCAAATGCTTCCCTTAACACATCAAACGAGCCGTAATGATCTAGATGTTCTGGATCAATGTTTGTTACCACCGCGATTGTTGCGGGAAGCTTTAAAAATGTTCCATCAGACTCGTCCGCCTCGGCAACCATCCAGTCACCACTGCCGAGCCTTGCGTTTGAGCCCCACGCATTTATTATTCCACCGTTAATAACCGTTGGGTCCATAGCGGCAAAATCAAGCAAATGCGCAATAAGCGAGGTGGTGGTGGTTTTGCCGTGGGTTCCGCCAACTGCAATAGACCATTTAAGGCGCATTAATTCAGCTAACATTTCAGCCCGACGAACCACTGGCACCATGCGCTTTCTGGCGGCTTGGACTTCTGGATTATCTGATTTAACGGCCGAAGAAATTACCAACACCCCGGCATCTTCTATATTTTGTTCAGCGTGGCCGATGTAAACTTTAATTCCGTGTTTTTGTAATCTTTTTACATTTGTGCTTTCTGATTGGTCTGATCCTTGAACCGAATAACCAAGGCTTGATAAAACTTCGGCAATGCCGCTCATGCCTATACCGCCGATACCAACAAAATGAATTGTGCCAATGGAAAGTGGAAGCGCCCTCATGATGTGGTTCCTACATTTTCATGGCTGTTAACAAGTTCGCTAACGACGCCAGCTAACATTAAGGCGGCATCGGAACGGCCTTGCTGGTGGGCACAAGCTGCTGCTTTTTTCAAAACTGCGGGCAAGCCCAAAAGGGAATCCAATCTAGCGGCAAGGTTTTCTGCGGTGAACGAGCTTTGCGGCATTATCCAACCTGCACCCGCGCCATCAACTGCTTGGGCATTAAATGTCTGATGATCGTCTGCGGCATAAGGATAGGGCACCATTATGGATGGTCTTCCAACCGCCAATACTTCAGCCACTGTTGATGCCCCTGACCTGACAATAACCACATGGGCATCTGCCAAACGTTCGGGAACATCGGAAATAAACGTAGCTAAGGTGGCCTTTATATTGCTTGCCTGATAAGCGCGGCCAACTGCGGCTAAATCTTCGTCGCGGCATTGTTGGGTAACATGAATACGGTCACGAATTTTTCTTTCCAACCGTTCCAGTGCGGCGGGAACTACTTCGCTTAATACCGTTGCGCCTTGTGAGCCGCCCAGCACCAAAATATTTAAATCACCCTCACCTTCAACATCGGGATATGCGCTACCCCGTTTTTCGGCAATGGCGGGGCGAACAGGCATGCCGGTTAAAATAACTTTTTCTGATGCACCTTCGGGCAGGCCTCGCATATTGGAAAACGAAGTTGCAATTTTTGCTACCCTTGTTGCAAGCAAGCGATTAGCCCGACCTAAAAGTGCATTTTGTTCATGAATTGCGCTGGCGACACCGCTTAATGACGCCGCCATCATGGTTGGCACTGATGCATAACCACCAAAACCAATAACGCAAGCAGGCTTTATGCGTTTAATTAATAACAATGCCTGCACCGTACCAATTGCAAGTTCAATAACGCTAAACAGTTTTGCCGTTAAGCTTTTGCCAGCTATACCGCCGGCAAGAATTCTATGGGTTTTAATTTCGCCTAACGTGCCCTTGAACGCACTACCGCGACGGTCCGTTACTAGGCCCAATCTAAATCCACGTTTTTTTAACTCACTGGCAAGGGCCTCAGCCGGAAAAATATGACCGCCTGTTCCACCCGCGGCAAGCAAGACCAATGGCTTTTGTTCTGAATGCCCATCAATCATTTACTGAGCCTCCGACTTTGGGTCTAAAGCGGGTAAGCGCAAGAACCATCCCCATACCAAAGGCAAGGGCAAGAGTTGACGAGCCGCCATAAGAAATAAATGGTAATGTCATTCCCTTGGGCGGCATAAGGTTTGTGGTTGAGGCAATATTTATAATTGCCTGCAATGCAAACTGAACTAAAAGACCGGTAGAGGCGACCATCACAAATAAATCGGTATCACGAAAAGAACGGGAAAATCCGCGCAATACAACAAATGCAAATAACGCCAAAATCAATAGGCATATAAGCAGGCCAAATTCTTCGCCCGCTACTGCAAGAATGAAATCGGTATGGGCATCGGGCAAAACCTCTTTGACCCTACCTTCACCGGGGCCACGGCCAAACAAACCACCGTTTTCAAATGCGCTTAAGGCACGGTCAACTTGGTATCCATCGCCAACTGCGGGGTCGAGAAAACGGTCTATGCGCCCGCGAACATGATCAAACATAAAGTATGCGCCAATGCCGCCCATTAAAAACACCATTGCAACAGCGCCAACCAATACCCAGGGCAAGCCAGCAATAAAAAACTGCACGCCCCATACAACCGAAACAACAACGCTCATTCCAAAATCTGGTTGCATCATTAACAGTCCGGTTACTAAAACCCAAAGACCAGTTGCTATTGCATATCCGGGAATTTCATCATCGAGTTTTTGCGATGAAAACATCCATGCGGCAATTACGGCAAAGCTTGGTTTAATAAATTCTGATGGTTGCAACGAAAGCCCGCCCAGCGAGAGCCAGCGGGTTGCACCTTTAATTTCTGCACCGAAAAAAAGAACCCCAATCATAAGAATAATTGATGCAATAAATGCTACAAGCGCGGTTCGCCTAACGCCGCGTGGGGTAAGCATGGATGTTGCAAGCATTATAATAATGCCCAGCGGTAAAAACACGAATTGCCTGCGAACAAAATGATAGTTTTCCAACCCAATGCGTTCAGCCACTGCAGGTGATGCCGCAAGCGTTAATATGGCGCCAAGTGATGCAAGTGCGATAATGGCAACCAACGTCCAACGATCAATGGTCCACCACCAGCGGCCAATTAACGATGTATCAGTACGGGCAAATGTGTTCATGGTTTTTCCCGTTACCTTAGTTTCAATGTTGAAAGGCCAATAAGGGCCAGAATTGACGCAATAATCCAAAAGCGAATTACAATTGTCGGCTCAGCCCAGCCTTTCTTTTCAAAATGATGATGAAGCGGTGCCATGGCAAAAACCCGCTTGCCGGTTAATTTAAATGAGACTACTTGAACAATTACAGAAACCGTTTCCAGTACAAACAAACCGCCAACAATGGCCAACACCAATTCATGTTTGGTAATTACACTTACCGTGCCAAGCGCACCGCCCAAGGCAAGTGACCCTGTATCGCCCATAAAAATACGTGCAGGTGGCGCATTAAACCAAAGGAAGCCAAGCCCGCCGCCGACAAGCGAGCCGCAAAATACCGCTAATTCGCCAGAGCCGGGAACAAAGTGAAGTTGCAAATAACCTGCAAAAACAGCGTTACCAACAAGGTATGAAATTAGGGCAAAAACACCTGCCGCAATCATAACCGGAACAATCGCCAAGCCATCTAGGCCATCTGTAAGGTTAACCGCATTTGATGCGCCAACCATTACAAAGGCCGCCGCGACAACAAACAAAAACCCAAATTCAAGCAATGTCTCTTTGAAAAATGGAACCGCGATTGTTGTGTTTAATCCTTCGGGCAGGGTATCCATTATCCAATATCCGGCAACAACTGCTACCAAAAACTGGAAAACAAGTTTCATTTTACCCGATAGGCCATTGTGGCTGCGTCTTTTTACCTTTAAATAATCATCTGCAAACCCAATTGCCCCATAAGACGCGGTAACCACAAGCGTAATCCATATAAATGGATTGCCTAAATTGGCCCAAAGCAACGTCGAAGAAATTGATGCAATAAGTATAAGCAGGCCGCCCATGGTTGGCGTTCCCTGCTTGGTAAGAATATGCCCTTCGGGGCCATCGTCGCGAATTGGTTGACCACCTTTTTGTTTTGTTTGCAATTGCCGTATCAAATATGGGCCAATTACAAAACTAATAATAAGCGATGTCATTACTGCACCACCAGTACGAAACGTAAGGTAACGAAATACGTTAAATACAGGTATTTGATCGGCAAAAGGGAAAAGTAAATTATAAAGCATTTGTTTTCCCATCAATATTTTTTAATGTATCCGAAGTATCAAGTTTCATAATTGCATCTACCACCACGCCCATTTGTGCACCAGCCGATCCCTTAACCATCACAACATCACCTTCATGTAACGATTGTTGCTAATAATCTGCCGCCTTTTCTGATGTTGCAAAAAGCTTTCCCTTCATTTCTTCTGTAAGTTCGCCCCAAAGATTTTTCATCGCTTCACCGAAAACCATTACAATGTCTATACCGGCCCCAACCAATTCATGGGCAAGTGCCCGATGGGCTGGAACTGTTTCATTTCCCAACTCCAACATATCGCCAAGAACTGCAATTTTGCGTCCACCATTTGCAACCGGAGTACTAGAAAGCACCTCAATCGCAGCCTTCATTGATGCTGGTGATGCGTTATAACTTTCATCAATTAACGTAAGGTTTCCGCAATCAAGCCTGATTGAAAAACGCTCGCCCCTGCCCTTGGGTGCGCTAATGCTTGATAATGCCTTTGCCGCCTTTTCCACGTTGCCACCAACCGCTAGCACACCTGCCAGCACGCAAAGTGAGTTCATTACCCAGTGTCTTCCGGCAATGGCCACCTTGTATTCGATGCGCGCACCATCGATAACCACGGTTACTTCAGAATTTTTTGCACCAACCTCAAACGAGGCCAGATGCACATCGGCACTTTCATTACTGCCAAACGATATTATGTGGTTTATTCCAGCATCATTTGCCGCATCTGATAATTGTTCAAACTGGGCGATGTCATGGTTTAGTACGGCAATTGCGCCGCTTTCGGCACCTTTAAATATTTCTGCTTTAGCAACTGCAATGTCTTCCAAAGATTTAAAATGTTTAGTATGCGCTGGCTGTATGGTTGTGATTATACAAACGTGTGGCCTGGCCATTTGTGATAATGGAGTAAGTTCGCCCGCATGGTTCATGCCCATTTCAAGAACGGCAAAATCAGTATCCCTTGGCATTCGTGCAAGACTTAATGGCAAGCCCCAATGATTGTTGAGGCTTCCTTCACTGGCGCTTGTTATTCCTTGTTTTGAAAAAACCGCAGCTAATGCTTCTTTTATTCCTGTTTTTCCAACAGACCCGGTTATGGCAATAACTTGTGCGTTATTTGCACGCGCACGCGCGGCAACGGCTAGGTCTTCTAATGCTTTTTGTGTGTCATTTACCGTCAAAAATGCAGAGCCGGGATGGGCACCTTCTGCGCCTGGTGGTATATAATTTACTGCGGCGGCAACAGCACCCATATCAAGAGCCTTGCCAACAAAATCATGTCCATCAAGTTTTGGCCCACTAAGGGCAACAAAAAGATCTCCGGGGTTTAAGGTGCGGGTATTTATTGATACGCCCGAAGCAACCCATTCGCCAATTGCAACCCCATCGGTTGCTTTGCACGCTTCGGCTGAAGTCCATAGCTGGTGAGAGTTGATCATGGCGTGCCCCCCGCTATTGCTTTTTCTGCTTCAAGCACATCATCAAAAGGAATTGTTTTGTCACCAATTATTTGACCCTGTTCGTGGCCTTTGCCGGCAATAAGCAAAACATCACCTGATTTTAATTCATCGATGGCGCGAATGATTGCTTGATGGCGATCGGCAATTTCAATGGCACCGGGGGAAGATTTTAAAATATCAGCACGAATTGCGGCAGGGTTCTCATGGCGCGGGTTATCATCGGTTACAATTACACGGTCGGCATAGGTTGCGGCAACGCTTCCCATTTTTGAACGTTTTCCGGTATCGCGATTGCCACCAGCACCAAAAACTACCACCAAATTATTTTTTGTATGGGGGCGAAGATTTTTCAAAACCGTTTCAAGGGCGTCTGGGGTATGGGCATAATCAACAAAAACTATTTTTTCATTGCTTGTTGATACCGCCTGCATTCGTCCGGGCACACCATTTAGGTGTTCAAGTGCGTCCACACAATCAGCAATATCAATACCCGATGCTAGCGCTAGACCAAGGGCCACAATTGCATTTTCCGTTTGAAATGAACCAACCAATGGTAAATTAATTTCAAAAACTTTTCCGTCTATTTCAATTTTAACTTGCTGGCCAGCATTTTTAGGAACCGCTTCAAGTATGATTATATCACGACCATTTTTTCCAACCGCTATGGTTTTTAATCCGCGTGCCACGCATGCCGCTTCAACCTCTATTCCTTCGGGGTGGTCAACATTAATTACTGCCAAGTCATCGACATCTAACAATTCTGTAAACAACCGTAACTTGGCCGCCATGTAAGATTCCATTGATGTGTGATAATCAAGATGCTCGCGGGAAATATTTGTAAACGCGCCATACTTAATACGAACACCATCAAGCCTATATTGATCTAGACCATGGCTTGATGCCTCAACCGCCAAATTGTTAACCCCAAGACTTGCCAATTTTGCAAGTGTTTGGTGCAATTTGACCGGGTCTGGTGTGGTATGAGAACCGGGTGCATTTATATTTTTCAAATTATCATTTGATGAATAAATACCCAGAGTTCCAAGGCTTGCCGCCTTAATTCCCTGACTTGACCAAATCTGCTCAAGAAAAAAAGCAACCGATGTTTTTCCGTTAGTGCCTGTAATGGCCGCGACTGTTTCTGGCTGTCCGGGGTTAAACCTTGCTGCCATTTCAGAAAATTGTTTTCTTGGGTTTGGGTGGAGAAGTAGCTGAACATCGCGTGTTAATTTTTTTCCATAAATTTCCACATCAATTCCCATGGGCGCAAGAACGGCACTTGCACCACGCTTGATTGCATCATCAA
>CBFDBQ010000040.1:0-20550 GCA_965603095.1 uncultured Thalassospiraceae bacterium
GGATCCGCGGGTGGCGTCTGCAACCTTGGAAACAAGTGTAGATGGGGGGCAAACCAACAAATCAAAGGAAACATCGCCCGCCGCCTTCATTTTTTCGGCAACGCCTGAGGCCAAAGCTACCCCATCGGCAGTTTTGCCGTTCATTTTCCAGTTTCCGGCGATAAGTGGACGACGAGATGCGGTCATATGTAAGAACCCCCATAAAAAGTATTTGATTTAAGTTAAACTTATTTTGGCACTTCTACCACAGAGCCAGACCTTGGGTATATACTCTAATGGGTGGGGTTGCTATACGATGCTTACCCTTTTAAAGGCTTGTTCTGTGGCCCTTATCACCTGACCTTGGCAAAGACTTACCAAGGACTTGCCAAGGACTTGCAGGTAATGGGGTGCGCTCCTATTATGCGCCAAATATTTTCGTAAATCATTGTCTGGGTGCACACAAATGCCCAGACACCATCCAAAGGTTTTTCCGTTCATGCTTGAATTCTTAAGAAAGTCCGCTTCTGGTATTATCGTCAAGGTGCTTCTTGGTCTGCTAATACTAAGCTTTGCCGCATGGGGTATTGGCGATGTGTTTTCATCAAAGGCCGGACGCGTAGCTGTTGCTGTAATTGGTGACAATGAAATATCACCCGACGAATTCCGCAATGAACTAAATCGTGAGGTTGAACGGCTAAAACCTGTTCTCGGGCAAGCATTCACCACCGAACAGGCAAAGCTATTTGGAATTGGCGATGCGCTTCTTAACCGTCTTGTAAATACCCAGCTTTATGATTTGGGAGCAAAAGATCTTGGTCTTGGTATTTCTGATGCGGTGGTGCTTGCCGAAATTAAACGTTCACCAGAATTTTTTAACGAAGCAGGTTCATTTGACCGCAACCGCTTTATGCAATTGCTAAGCAATTCAGGATTTAGCGAAGAATCATACGTTGCCCGTGTTCGTCACAACATGACGCGCCTACAATATCTTTCGCCGATAAGGTCTGGAGTTGAGGTGCCGCCGCTTTTGGCCAAGCTGGTTCAGCAATATAATGGTGAAAAACGTGTTCTGGAAATGATTCGTGTGGGCCATGCCTCAATTACAAACCTTGGCAAACCAAACGATGATGATTTAAAAAAGTTTCACAAAGAAAACTCTAGGCTATTCATGGATCCTGAATACCGCAAGTTTACCACAATCATTTTAAAAGCTGAGGACATAGCAAAAAATATCGAAATAAGCGAAGCAGACATTAAATCTGCATACGATGAACGTGCAGACGAATTCATCTCGCCTGAGCGACGTAAACTTAAACAAATTCTTGTTGATGATGAAGCGTCTGCAAAAATTGCCAGCGATTTAATCGCCAAAGGCGCAACGGTTGCTGATGCCGCTGCAAAATCTGGCGCCAACCCTGATTTGCTTGATATCGGGTTTTTTAGCAAAGACCTGCTTTTACCTGAAATTCAAGATGCTGTTTTTTCTCTTGAAACAGGTTCTGCGACTAAGCCCATTAAAACTGTATTGGGCTGGCACATAGTTTTTGTTGAAAAAATAGAAAAATCAGAACAACAATCATTTTCCAAGGTAAAAGAATCGATTGCAACGGAGCTAAAGACTGAACGCGCATTGGATGCAATATTTGAAATGTCTAACACGCTAGAAGATGAACTTGCCAGCGGATCCCAACTTGAAGAAACGGCAAAAAATCTTGGTCTTGAAGCGATTACATCTGAATCCGATAGTAGCGGAAGAATGATTAACGGAAAAAAACTATCAATTCCTTTTGCTGGTGAAATAGTTTCTTCTGCATTCACCCTTGAAGTCGGTGGTGATACACCACTTATCGAAGCAAAAGATGGAAATGGGTTTTTTGTATCAAGGCTTATAGAAACAACACCGCCAACATTAAAAAAATATGAAACCGTCAAGCAGGCTGTTTTAAGTAGTTGGAATGGGGAAGCAAGCGCAATACGAGCCAAGGAAATAACTGACAAAATAATTGAAAAGTTAAAAAGTGGCTCAAGCATTTCTGCGGCGGCCAAAGAAGTTGGAATGAAGGTTGAAACCACATCCCCGTTTGATCGCAATGGAGGCGGACTATCGCTTGCCATACCTGCTGAAATGGTAAATCGAGCTTTTGAGCTTTCACCCGGTGATAGCGCCACCGCCCAAGGCACAAGTTCCAGCGTTGCCGTGGTGTTAAAAGAAATTCAAAAGGCTGATATAAACGACAAAGCATCTCTTGAGCAAACAACCGCAAAAGTATTTGAAGAATTACGCGGCGATATACTTGATCAGCTTGCGGCATCGTTACGCCAACGCCATAGCGTAACGATTAATCAAAGTGTCCTCGATCAGGCATATTGATGGAATGGACATACAGCCCGGCATAAATGATTTTGAAAAAACCTATAGCGCAGGCAAAGCGCAGGTAGTATGGGCAACAATGGTTGCCGACCTCGACACCCCAGTTACGGCATTTCTAAAGCTTTCAAAATCAGAGCCCATGAGCTTTTTAATGGAATCAGTCGAAGGCGGATCACAACGTGGGCGTTATTCATTTATTGGTGTTCGCCCCGATCTTATTTGGCGCTGCAAAGGCAACAATGCAGAAATAAATGAAAACCCCGGTGGAACGCCTGATGATTTCAGCCCCTGCCCCATAAGCAAAAACGATGGTGCAATTGCATCTCTGCGCGCGCTGCTAAAACGTTCTGAAATAGAAATGCCAGATAACCTACCGCCAATGGCGGCTGGACTTATCGGTTACATGGCATATGACACGGTTCGCTTGGTTGAAAACATACCCAGCAATAACCTTGATGTATTGAATGTTCCTGACGGACAATTTTTACGCCCAACCGTAAGTGCAATTTTCGATAATGTAAAAGATACTGTCTTTATAGTAACCCCGGTATGGCCTGATGAAAATGTATCTGCTGAGCAGGCATATGATGCTGCACAAAATAGACTGGCTGAGGTTGTAGCCGATTTTTCCGACCAACAAATACAAAACACGGTCGAGATTTTGGATAATAGCATTAACGTGGCCGAACCTGTTTCAAATATGACGGTTGATAACTTTCATCAAATGGTAAAACGGGCCAAGGAATACATTTTAGCTGGTGATATTTTCCAAGTTGTTTTATCGCAACGGTTCAGTCTGCCGTTTACGTTGAACCCATTTACGTTTTACCGCGCCCTAAGGCGGGTAAACCCATCGCCGTTTATGTTCTTTTTTGATTTTGGGTCTTTTCAGGTTTCAGGTTCAAGTCCGGAAATATTGGTAAGGGTACGCGAGGGAAAGGTAACCATCCGTCCCATTGCTGGAACCAGGCCACGCGGTGAAACAAAGGCAGAAGACGATGCCCTTGAACAAGAGCTATTAAGTGACCCCAAAGAACTGGCCGAACACCTAATGTTGCTGGACCTTGGCCGTAACGATGTTGGTCGAGTTGCCAAGGTCGGTAGCATAAAAGTAACCGAGCGCAACATAGTCGAGCGCTATTCTCACGTTATGCATATTGTTTCTAATGTTGAGGGCGAACTTGATACCGATAAGTTCGATGCAATCGATGCAATGTTTGCAGGTTTCCCCGCCGGAACCGTTTCCGGTGCACCAAAAGTTCGGGCAATGGAAATAATTGATGAATTAGAATCGGAGCAACGCGGAATTTACGCAGGTTGCATTGGGTATTTCGGTGCCGATGGAGAAATGGATAGCTGCATCGCCCTTCGTACCGCCATAATAAAAGACGGAACCCTTTACGCCCAAGCCGGTGGCGGGGTTGTGGTTGATTCAACGCCTGAGGGTGAATTTGAAGAAAGTCGCAATAAAGCACGCGCACTTATTCGCTCAGCCGAAGAAGCCTATAAAATTTCACGAATGAACAACTAGCCGTTTTTTCCCAAAACCGGTTCCAGCTTAATCAAGCCGGCGCCTTTTCTGTACCAGTCTATGAAATTGGACTGGCGCTTAAAGTGTCCGCGCTGGATATAGGCCAGCTGATTGAGAAATATTTCCGGTTTTTGGTATCCGATAAAACGATAGGCTTCGGCGCGAATGCCGTTTTTGCCTTTAACCGCGTTCGGGTTGACGGGAAAAAATTGAAGCGTCGGAGTTTTATTGACTGCTGATCTGGCGCTAAAGTTATTTTCCCCCATCACCTTGCCGTCAATATCAGTTACTTCGTTGACGCCACGCATGTTTATTTGCACCACATAAAAATGCTTGTTTAGGTAATCTACTATCTGAGGATAGCGAAAATTAATCTCGTGCATTTTTTTACACGAATTGCATCCCTGTTGTTCATAGATAACAAGTAGTCGTTTACCCTGGCTTGATGCGGTTTCTATATCATCAACCACATCCTTGAAGGTTTCCTCTATCCATGGCTGAACGTGAAAGCCATCTTCATTTGTGCCATAAAGGGGAAGCAGCTTGGCCGGTGACTTGGCGCTTGCCGTAATTGGCGCGAAAAAAACAAGCACCAAAGTCAGGGCAAGTGATTTTAATAATGCTTTCATTTTTTTCCTTTTTTTATCAAAGATCAGAAAGTGTTTTAGCCAACGGTTTGCCGCCCGCAACCGCAATGCGGGCAATAACAAGGCGCATGTCGCTAGCCGCGCGGGCAAGTAAAATTTCCGCCGCAGTTACCGAACGCATCAAATCGCCAATGCGAATACCCTTGACCCTTGCGCTATATTTTTCTTGTCCTTCTAAAAGATTCATTCTAGCTGTTTTCCATGATTTTTTTGCCGCCTGAACGTTCGTCCACGCATTGGCTACATCAGCTTTCATGTTTTCTGGTGCGCTAGAAGAAATTGCCAAGATTGTTTCTGGTGCTTCCGGCGCCATGACAAAGCTTTCGGCAAATTCAATTTTGGAAACTTCGCTAAGTTTTATCCTAATATGACGGTTTTCTTCGATCTTTTTTTCTTTGGCGGCTTTTGTATCCTCATACATTTTTAGCAAGCGTTTGGCCTCAGCCGCATCGCCTTCGCGTTCGGCCCGTCTTCCGCCAAGAAATGCTCCGGTGTTTTGTTCGGTTATTATCTGCACTTCAAGCTCTGAAACGTGCAGGTTATAATAGATTTCAAGCGCGCCAAGCTTTTCTGCATCTGATCCGCCCATCTGATTTACAAAATCAACGTCAGTTTGCGGCATCTCAGCCAAAGCAGGCAAACCATATGATGCCACCATCATAACGGCGACCAAGGCCATCAATATGTGATTTTTAATTTTTTTCATCATTCATCGCCCTTAATTCATACCGCGAACATAATTAATAAAAGACGTTCCATCTTTAAATGCGCCATCGGAAATATATTTACCGGCGGCCGTAAACATTTCTGGGTCTTGATATCCAACAAGACGCAGGGCATCGTTGCCATCTTTGTCATAAAACATAAATACAGGTGTTGCCCGAACCAAAAGCTCGGATGCAAATTCTTTTTCAAGTTTTGTTTCACCCTTGGGCGTTACCACATCTAAATCGCCGCTCATGTTGACAATTATCATGATAAATTTTTCGTTATAAAGCTTTAAAACCTTGGGGTGAGGAAAAACCCTTTTGTGCATTTTATCGCAGTAAGGGCACCCGTTCTTGTGAAACATAACCACCAGGTTTTTACCATCGCTGGCTGCGTCTTCTATTTCAGTGGGAAAATCATAATCAAATGATTCTATTATAAACTCAGCGGCGTGCACATTTGCACCGCCAACAATAAATACAACAGCCATAACAGCGGCAACAGCCAATCCAGATACTGCTTTAATCATTAACTACCCTCCTACTTCTTGCTAGACGGCGCTTATTTGCTAGGCGGCGCCGGCAAATTCAAAACCAGCATCTTCAACTGCCTGCTTAACAATGTTTTCTTCTGCGCCGGTTACGCTAACCGTTTTACCATCTAAATCTACATTTACATCAGAACCGGGTGCGGCTGATTGTATAGCCGATGTTACTGATTTAGCACAACCACCACAGCTCATTCCAATTACTTTATATGTTTCTGACATAATTTATTCTCCAATTTTTTTTCGTATTTATAGATATTCAACAAACAAAATAAACCCACCAGTAGGCGCAAGGTCAATTAGGTTTTGCGCCAATTCCCAATCTTTTTTTAAGCACAGCACTTAACGGTACAATTTGAAACCCCCGCGCCCGGGCCTGGGGCAACCACTGGGCAAGGGCATCTATGGTGGCCTCGCGTGGGTGACCAATGGCTATGGACATACCCCGACGCATGGCCAATGCCTCGACCTCGGCTAATTGTTTATTTATTGCGGGTACTTTGGGTTCGTTATCTAAAAACACGTTACGCTCCAAATGGGGGACGCCAAGTTCGCTGGCTACCACCGGGCCAACTGTTTTTGCGCTAGTACGCGAATCAAGGAACATTAATCCACGTTTGTGAACCTCTTGCATAACGACTGTCATTCCATCTTTATCTTCGGTAAAACGACTTCCCATGTGGTTATTGATACCAATATATCCTTCAAACCTATCCATACCCCATGAAACAAGATTGCGAAGCTCATCTTCATCCATGCCAGACATCAACACATTTGGTCCAGCATCAACGTTTTTTGAGCTGGGCTCCATGGAAACATGAAGCATAAGTTCATGCCCACTATCCTGCGCGGTGCGCGTTTGTTTTGGCAGTTCGTCGGCATAGGTAAGAAATGCAAGTGTAAGCGGTGGTGGCAGTTGCCATATTTTTTTAGACCTATCCCTATCTACACCCATATCATCGATTACAATGGCAATTAACGGGCCACTGCCACTGTCATTATAAGAAATAGAATTTTTAATCCATGTCGGGCTATTGCCATCAATAATGCTAGGCACAACCATGGCAAGGCTGCCGTTCGTTTTATGTGATGGATCATAAACATCATCGGGTAATTTTTCTTCGTATGCTTTCCACGGTGTAAATGGATTTGGACGATTTACCTTAAAAGATGATTTGCCATCTGTGGGCGGGCTGAATGCACCCCTGCTACCATCGGCTACGGTATTGTTACCGTTAGCACCAAAAATATTATCGGCAACCCAATAGCCGCCCACGCCAGCCAATGCCACCGCCAAAATAAATGCGGGCAAAATAAATCTACTAGATAGGTTGCGTGATTTAGTTTTTTTTACCATTACATTGAGACTATGCGGAATTACTCTGCCGCGCTACCCACCTCATCACCTAGGTCGTCGCTATCCTTGGCCAAGTCGTCAAGTATTGGGCAATCGGGACGATCATCACCATGGCAACACTTGGTCAAGTTTTTTAACGTTCCAACAATACTTTGCATCTCAATAATTTTTTTTTCAATCTCGGCAATATGTTTGGTGGCTATGGATTTTACATCGGCTGATGCGCGCCCACCGTTTATCCACAAATCTAACAAGGCTGAAACCTCTCCAACGCTAAACCCCAAACTTCTGGATCGTTTTATGAACCTTAGAACCTGTACGTCTTTTTTATCATAATCACGATAACCATTGGCGGCCCGGCCAGCCGGTGGAATAAGACCAACCTGCTCGTAATAACGAATTGTTTTGGCTGGAACCCCAGACATTTTTGATGCATTTCCAATATTCATTTTAAGATCTACCTTTCCAGCGTTTTAACAATAATGAATTACTAACTACCGAAACACTGCTCAATGCCATAGCTGCACCCGCAATTATCGGGTTAAGCAAACCCATTGCGGCCAATGGAAGGGCAACAACGTTATAGAAAAAAGCCCAAAAAAGATTTTGTCTGATTTTCATAACCGTTGCCTTTGATACCTTTACCGCATTGGCCACTAATTCGGGGTCGCCGCGCATAAGGGTAATACCTGCGGTGTGCATGGCAACATCGGTGCCGCCGCCCATGGCCATACCGACATCGGCCATGGCCAGCGCCGGCGCGTCATTAACCCCATCACCAACCATGGCAACCGTGTGACCGGCCCCTTTTAGGCGTTCAATCTCAGCCGCCTTACCATCGGGTAACACCTCGGCGATTACGTCATCTTTATCCAGACCAATTGATTTTGCTATTGCCTCTGCTGTCTGCTGGTTATCACCCGTAAGCATAATCGGGCGAATGCCATTATCTTTCAGCAATTGAACTGCGCTTGTGGAATTTTTCTTCGCCATATCGCCAACCGCTACATATCCCGCAAGCTGTATGGCATCGCCACCTTCTATGGCCGCCCAAATAACACTTTGGCCATTTTTTTCAATGTTGGTTGCGGCTTCATTAAACAAAGAAATATCAATTTCTTTTTCTTCCATCAGGCGGCGGCTACCAATTAATACGGTTTTGCCACCCACTACCGCCTCAACCCCACGCCCCACAAGGGCGCGGAATTGTTCTGGCTCGTTTATATTGATCCCCTTATTATTTGTATAAACCGTAATGGCACGGGCCAATGGATGCTCGCTTCCTTTTTGTGCCGTTGCCATAATGCTCAACAGATTATCTTCGCTCATATCTATGGGGTGAGCATCTACAACCGTGGGCTTGCCTTCGGTCAGTGTTCCGGTTTTATCAAACACCACAACATCAATTTTATGCGAAAGCTCTAATGCGCTAGCATCTTTAATTAATATTCCACTTGCGGCCGCGCTTCCGGTGCCAACCATTATGGCGGTTGGTGTTGCCAAACCCAATGCACAGGGGCAAGCAATAACCAAAACCGTAACCGCATTAATAAGTCCGATTTCCCAACCAGCACCCATCAACCACCATGTGCCCCATGTTCCAAACGCTATTAAAATAACCGCCGGAACAAACACCGCCGCAATTTGATCGACCAATTTTTGTACCGGTGCCTTTGATGCCTGCGCCCCCTGTATCATACGAATAATTGCGCTAAGGGTTGATTCTGCGCCAACGGTAGTTGCCCGAACACGAACCATGCCATCGGCGTTTATGGAACCGCCAACAACCTTGTCATCAACCGATTTTAGGGCGGGCAGGCTTTCGCCCGTTAGTAACGCTTCATCTACGCTGGTTTGTCCTTTGATAATTATTCCATCAACCGCAACCCGTTCGCCCGGGCGCACAACAACCACATCACCAGAACTTATGCTCGATGCGGGAACCTCAACCTCTGAACCGTCCGATGAAACCACCATGGCGGTTGCGGGTTTTAATTTCATCAACGCACGAATTGCCCCGGTGGTTCCACGCTTGGCCCTGCTTTCAAGGAACTTGCCCAAAAGAATTAATGTTAATACCGCAGCCGAGGCTTCAAAATATAAATGCCCTTCCATGCTTGAAATAACTCGCCATGCACTTAACGACCATGCCGCCATGGTTCCCATAACCACAAGCAAATCCATATTGCCGCTTCCGGCCTTTAAAGATTTCCATGCGGGGTTATAAAAACGAAACCCAAAATAAAATTGAACTATGGATGCCAGCCCCATTTGAATAATGCCGGGTATTTCATAATTAACGCCCGCAAGCATCCATACCATTTGCAAAACCAATGGGATGGTAAGCAATGCTGAGCCAATAAAGTTTATGTAATCTTTCTTTAGCCGCTTTGCCGCGCGCATGTCATCGGCGCTGCCAAATTCTTCAGCGTTTTCTATTACGCTTGCCTTGTAGCCAGATTTTTCAACCGCACGAATAATATCAACCGCACTTGCACCGCCCGCAGGAACAACCACACGGGCGGTTTCGTCAGCCAGATTTACCGCTACGCTTTTAATTCCTGAAAGTTTTTCGATTGCTTTTTCAATCCGCGCTACGCATGAAGCGCAGGTCATGCCGTCTATGGAAAAATCTAAATCCCTGTCGGGTACACTGAACCCGGTCTTTACAATTGTTTCGCTTATTTTGGCCGCATCGACCAAAGCTGGATCAAATTCAATGTCGGCGGTTTCGGCCGCCAGATTAACTGCGGCAACGGCCACGCCATCAACCTTGATTAGTTGGCGTTCAATGCGACCCGCGCATGAAGCACACGTCATGCCTTCTACCGGTAAGGACAGATGGATTAAATTTGCGGGCATGATATTTATAACCTTCCAGTTTAGGGGAAAGTATAGCATGAACCTTCCAGTGACTGGAAGGTCAAAGCATTTTCTAACTGCCCCGAAACGGCTAAAAAGCTTTGTTTTATTGGTATTTCAAGGCATTCTGTGGCCAACAAAAATCAAGCGCCCTTACAAACTGCGAATTTAAGGTAAGTTATTGAAATAAAATGTTTTTATTAATCGACAACTACGACAGCTTTACCTACAACCTGCTCCATTTTTTAGGCGAGCTGGGAGCTGATGTGGTGGTTAGGCGAAACGATGCCATTACAACTGCTGAAGCCATTGCCATGAAACCACAAGGAATAGTCATCTCACCGGGGCCGTGCGATCCACCCCAGGCTGGTATCTGCCTTGACCTACTGGCGGCCTTGCCCGATAGCATGCCTATTTTTGGGGTTTGCCTTGGTCATCAATCCATTGCCCAACATTTTGGTGCAAGCATTGTTCGTGCGCCCAAACCCATGCACGGCAAAGTCGATACAATAAATCATAATGGCCAAGGCATATTTCAGGGCGTGCCCTCACCGCTTGAAGCAACCCGCTATCATTCCCTTACCATAGACCCCGCGACCATGCCCGATTGCCTTGCGGTTACTGCCAGCAGTGATGATGGCGTGATACAAGGCATTGCCCATAAAACTAGGCCCATGTTTGGTGTTCAGTTTCATCCTGAAAGCATCGCCTCTGAACACGGCCATGATATTTTGAAAAACTTTATTGATATTTCCAGTTCGCGAAAGGCTGCGGCATGAACGAGATACCAACCGCATTAAAACCAATTTTAAACAAAGTCGCTGATGGCGAAGTCTTATCTGCCGCTGAAGCCGAAGAAGCGTTTGACATAATAATGTCAGGCGGTGCTACCACTGCGCAAATCGCAGGGTTCCTTATGGCGTTGCGCACACGAGGTGAAACCGTTGATGAAATAACCGCCGCGGTAAAAACCATGCGGGCAAAAATGTTATCCATTCCCGCACCGCCCGGTGCCATGGATATTGTTGGCACAGGTGGTGATGGTTCCGGCACATATAATATTTCAACTGCTGCGGCCATTGTAACGGCATCTTGCGGTGTGCCTGTGGCCAAACACGGCAACCGTGCGCTTTCATCTAAATCGGGGGCATCCGATGTGTTGGGTGCATTGGGCATCAACATCGATTGCAATATGGATTTGGTAAAACGCGCATTGGCTGAAGCCGGAATTTGTTTTTTAATGGCACCGCGCCATCACAGCGCAATAAAACACGTTATGCCCGCGAGAATTGAATTGGGCGTTCGGACAATTTTTAATATTCTCGGCCCCCTTTCCAACCCGGCCAATGTTAAACGACAAATGAGCGGTGCATTTGCAAAAGAATGGATTGTTCCCATGGCTCAGACCCTTGGCAATTTAGGCAGCGAAATGGCATGGGTTGTTCATGGTTCAGACGGGCTTGATGAAATAACCACAACCGGAAAAACATTTGTTGCCCAATTAAAAGACGGCAAGGTAACAGAGTTTGAAATATCGCCAGCTGATGCCGGAATTGATTTAGCAAAACCAGAAGACCTAAAAGGTGGCGACGCCCAGCACAATGCAAAAGCATTAACCGAATTGCTAGAAGGTGAAACCGGGCCCTATCGCGACATAGTTATTTTAAATGCGGCCGCATCGTTAATGGTGGCAGGCAAGGTTGGTAATCTTAAATCCGGTGCCGAAATGGCGGCGGCGGCTATTGATAATAAAAAAGCATTAGATACTCTTGAAAGCCTTATTAACATTACCAACGAACCGGTTGGCGGCGATCTTGATGATGAAGTTGGTGGGTAAACACCTTAAAATGAGCGACATTCTTGAAAAAATTTGTAACCACAAGCGCCAACATATTGAGCACAAAAAATCTGAACGCTCGTTTGATGAAGTGATTGATGCGGCAAATGCTGCCAATCAAAATAACCCGACACGTGGTTTCATAGGCGCGCTGGAAGCCAAGGTCAGCCTCGGCCATTACGGCCTAATTGCCGAAATTAAAAAAGCATCACCGTCTAAAGGTTTAATCCGCGAAGATTTCAACCCTGCAAACCTTGCCCAAGATTACGAAAATGGTGGTGCCGCATGTTTAAGTGTGTTAACCGATGAGCCTTATTTTCAGGGATCGGATGAATATTTAATTCAAGCCCGTGATGCGGTATCCATTCCAGTTTTGCGTAAAGATTTTATGCTTGATGAATATCAGGTTTATGAAGCTCGTGCGTTAGGAGCTGATTGTATTTTGCTTATCATGGCGGCTCTTAGCGATGATGCGGCGGATGAACTTGAAGAAACTGCCAATAAAATAGACATGGATGTTTTGGTTGAGGTTCATAATGATATTGAAATGGAACGCGCGCTTAAACTTGGCACGAAACTTATCGGTATTAATAATCGCAACTTAAAAACACTGGAAGTTAACACCGCCACCACCGAAGAACTTGCCAGCATGGTTCCCGATGGCAAAATGTTAGTTTCCGAAAGCGGGCTTCACACACCTGGCGATTTACTGCGGATGAAAAATGCCGGGGCCAGTTGTTTTTTAATTGGTGAATCGTTAATGCGCGAAAGCGATGTGGAACAAGCCACCCGCAATTTACTGGCAGGCATATGATTTAAAGACAAATTGAAGACAAAACGAAGGCAAAATGTATGAGCGACCTAACCCACATAGATAAAGACGGCAATGCCCAGATGGTTGACGTTTCATCCAAAGATGCGACCCAGCGCACGGCAACGGCCAAGGGTTCGGTTGTAATGTCAGCAGGTGCGCTTAAACGTATTTCTGATGGCGGGGTTAAAAAAGGTGACGTGTTGGGTGTTGCCCAGTTGGCGGGAATTATGGGGGCTAAAAAAACACCCGATCTAATTCCCCTTTGTCACCCCCTATCGCTTTCATCGGTAAAGGTTGAATTATCAATAAATGAAAACAAAAATGCAGTTGATATAACCGCTACTTGCAAACTGGTTGGTAAAACCGGGGTTGAGATGGAAGCGTTAACCGCCGTATCGGTTGCCGCATTAACCGTTTACGACATGTGCAAGGCAATAGATAAAACCATGCGCATTACCGATGTACGTTTGGTGCATAAGGCCGGTGGCAAATCAGGTGAGTACTTATCTGACTAAGATTGGGCTGATCTAATATAGCTCCATATCCGGTCACTTATTTATGACGATCACGGCGGTCACGGTGACCACCACGATCACGCCGATCACGACGACCACGATCGCCATAACCACCCGATATCTTATCTTTATTGCTCTTCTCCATCAGGCCACCCTGCTTCAGGATGTCTATATTATCCTTGAACCGCGTCATCTCGCCTCTGGAGTCACCGATATCCTTGGGAACGTAAATGCCATCGGCAACCCTGGAAGGTTCGCCTCTTGAAACTCTAATATTTTGATTCTTGATGACAGAAATGTCATCGCCGCCTTGCGAACGAACCGAAAACTGGCCATCTAACACATTGACCACAGTTTCACCATTGGGGGTTACAAAAATCAAAGCTTCACTGCCGCGAATGCCGATGTGCGCTAATGGCGTGATGATGGTGACCTCACCTTCGGTTATGCCCCCGGATACAAAGCGCATCACACCTATATTGAACTCATAAATCGCATCTGTTTTTCCGGTATTGGGGTTATAGACAAACTCGTCGATGATCAGTTCGGCACGCTCGCCAATATATAGCTCAGTATTGTCTTTCATTTCTATCAGCACAGCCGCGTTGGTGGTGGTTTTGATAAGCTCGCCGAAGGTGATGTCATATCGCGGAAATTTGCGTGTCCAACCGCCGCCAAGGAACATTCCATAAACGCCGTTCATTACTTTTTTGACTTTTCCTATTGCATTGGCATTGGTTGCAGCAGGTGCAACATCAACCATTAGCAACAATACTGACAGTGTAATTATCAAAAATGGCAAAAAACGTTTCATGCCTGAACCTTCAATGTAGAGCTTGGATCGCGACTCGTTTTTACAGCAAAACGCTAGATTAAAAAAATCAGATTTACTTAGGCCACTGCAATCTAGATTTTACCCCGGAAATAGAAGTATTAAGCAACAGCAATTCATTCAATGATAGCTGGCTTCCGCGAAAACGTATGGCAATGGCCTTAGCTTCACGGCCCTTGGTTGTTCGGGTTTTTATGGAATATTCATAACGACAAACCATAAGTCCACGAAAGGATTCTTCCGGGGTGACGGTTCCCTTTGCCGGAACGGTGTAATCAAAGGTTAGCGAAACATTTTTTATGTTTTCCGCATCCCAACCGCGGGCTTTAATTAATGCCACATCGGTAAAATCCTTGGACAGTTTTTCAAGCGCTACTAAACAGTGATCGCCCTCGGGGTCGGGGGCTTTTTTTACACCCCCACCACAAGACGCGAGAAAAACCAGCGAAGCCAATAATGAAGCCCTTAATCCCGTGAGCAAAAATCGACTGTTTTGCCGGATGTTTTGCCAGATGCCTTGAATGTGTTTTGTATGCTTTTGCGAATCCATAGGCAGAGTATGCGTTTTGTCTAAGGTTTACGCCATATAATACCTAAACTAGTCAAAAACTGGCCCTTGACGGTAAATGAGAACTAAAGTAGAACATTAGTTGACGTTTTTGTTTTGTTCTAATTATTAATGAGCCATATAGGTGACCAAATGCTGACCAAAAAACAATACGAGCTTTTATCCCTGCTCAACACCCGCATCAAGGAAACTGGCGTTCCGCCATCGTTTGATGAAATGAAAGATGCCCTTGGCCTCAAATCCAAATCGGGCATCCATCGGCTGATTAGCGGGCTTGAAGAACGTGGCTTCATCCGCCGCCTTCCCCATCGCGCACGCGCGCTTGAGGTTCTTAAGCTTCCTGAAAACATGGCAGATTCTTCAGATAATATTGCCGACACCCCAGAAATTATTTCTGGAAATGTTATACGCGGTGATTTTGGCCCAGAGCGCACACCAGATTCAAAATCATCTGATGGCAGCGAAGGCGAAGCTGTCACGCTTCCCATGCTTGGACGCATTGCCGCTGGCACACCAATTGAGGCAATAAGCGACCCTTCTAGCTATGTTGATATTCCTGCATCAATGATAAGTGGTGGTGAACATTTTGCGCTTGAGGTTGATGGCGATTCAATGATTGAAGCGGGCATCTTTGATGGTGATACGGTAATTATTGAACGCACCAACAAGGTTGAAAATGGAACAATTTGTGTTGCCTTGGTTGATGGCGAAGAAGCGACACTTAAAAGGCTTCGTCGTAAAAATAATTCCATTGCGCTGGAACCTGCCAACAAAGATTTTGAAACCCGCATTTTTGGCCCTGACCGGGTTGCGGTTCAGGGTCGGCTTGTGGGGTTGGTGCGTAAATATTAATTAAGTATACTTAATTAATTATCCAGGGCCTATTGCCGCGCCGCTGGTTTACGGTTTCTACTTTGATGCCGTCATCATTTAACCAAATCGCATAAGTGCCATTTTTTTTAAGATCTTTCACGCTTATCAAATGCGAAACCTCGGGGCATTGATGTTTCTGGCCGTAACTAGCAACCTCTATTCCCTTTTCAAGCGCAAACAATATATCGACACCGCTGGTACAATCTTCGGCAAATGATTGTGCGGTTTTAGCAAATGAAACCTTGTGTCCACTTTTTTGATAAATACAGCCTATGGCATCGCAGGAAACACCATTTGTTTTTCCATTTTTTGGCCATTTTCCTTGGACGCCGTAAAGCCCCGCGCGACGGAGCCATATATTTCGCTCGAACCTTGCCTTGCTTAGGGTGGAAACCGTGTAACCGCCACCATCTGTTTGCACGGCGGCCAATTTTGCGCTGGATGAAACAAGAATATCTGGAGTTTGCAAAAAAATCGAGCTTGTCATGCCCAAAATAATTATCGGAAAACCTGCAATACGTATTTTTCCACGCCAGATTGCGGACCATAAACCACCAATAACAAGTAAGCCCAGTCCCCACATGGGAAATGCTGGCGTCACTCTTACTGCGCCCGGCATTTCGGATACTATTTTTGCGACCCAAATTACCACTTCAACCCCAACACCCATTGTATGAAGGGCTACATCCTCCAGACCAAGGGGCATAAGGGCAAACGCGCTAACTGCCGCAGGCATTATCCAAAGCGCCGTAACCGGCACGGCAACTAGGTTTGCAATTAAACCGAACGTGGCAACGCTATTAAAATGAAACGCCGCAAATGGTGCCGTTGCAAGGCCTGCTACCAACGTGGTTAAGGCCACGCCAACCACATAATATGATATTTTTCTAAAGTTTGATTTTTTCTGGCTGTGGTGTTTATCGCGATCTCTAAATTCTTCGTAAAATGCAACCAACGCAACCACGGCGGCAAAGGAAAGCTGAAAGCTTGCTCCCAATATACTTTCAGGCGAAGTAAGTAAAATCGCCATGGCCGCCCATGCGACAACGCGCATTGAAATACCTTGCCTGTCAAAAACCACCGCCAACAACACAAATGCAAGCATAAGAAATGCGCGCTGAGTTGGCATGGTGGTTCCAGAAATAAACGCATAGGCTAATGCACCAACCATTGCCGCAATTGCCGCCCATTTTTTAACCGGATACCTAAGCGCCAACCCCGGAACTAATACTAAAAGAGCACGCACGGAAAAAAATAATATTCCCGCGACTAGGCCCACATGAAGCCCGGATATTGCAAGCAAATGGGCAAGCCCAGAATTACGCATTGCATTCATAATTTCTTTTGGTATGGCTGATCGGTCGCCAGTCATTAACGCGCTGGCAACACCACCTATTCCTCCATCAAGAACCGAGCGAACAATTAAATTAATATTTTCCCGTACCCGCTCAACCATAAAAGGGATTTATGCGGCGCCCACACTGGGTGCCCTGCCCTCAATAATTGCTGTGCCAAACGAAAAGCCAACTCCACCAAGGCCGCGAAAATAAGATTGGCGTTGAAAATCAAATGCGCCAGGTGATGCCGGTGGAGATGGCGGTTTTAGCGTTGCCCAAACGCGGACCCAATCGCCACTTGTTATCTTGGGCTGTTTGCCCATCAGTACAACCCGAACAGAATTTGGGGTTTTATCGGGCGCAAGGGTGCTAATTTGTAATTTTTCAATGGTAATGCGTTTTGATTTGGACCGATGCTCAACCCGCACCACCTGTCCACTAACATCGACCGGGCCAATTTCTTTTGTAAGCATCGGTCTGTCAGCCGACCATGTTGCAAACTGTGCCGCACTAAACCCTGCACTAAACACAAAAACAGGGATAAGAATAAGAGTTAGAAAATAATAATTCTGACTTTCGTGCTTTCTTGTCAAAAATAGCAATAATCCGGCAAGTGCCAGCAACAAAGGCCCGGCCCATAAAGCTGGTTCAAAATTAAGAGAAAAATAAGCCCCAATACCCATACTGCAAAAAACCGGTACCCATAATATCCAGCGCTCACGCTCTTTACCAAGTGCATGTGCAACGCTTACCCCAAACATTCGCGCCCGACGGGCGGCGTGACTGGTGGTATATTTTATTATGCCTAATTGTTGGCTCAAAAACCTTAAATCTCCGCCAATAGCACCCTATATGATTTTGTATGAATGTCTTAAATGTGTTAAACCCCACCCAATTCATACTAGTGTCAAACCCCACCCAAGAACGAGGATTTGTTTTCCCGCCATGACCGTTGTTACCAGATTTGCCCCCTCACCCACAGGATTTCTCCATATTGGCGGTGCCAGAACGGCATTGTTCAACTGGCTTTACTCTCGCCATATGGGCGGAAAGTTTCTGTTGAGAATTGAAGATACCGACCGGGCCAGATCAACCGACGAGGCCACCAAGGCAATTATCCACGGCATGCACTGGCTTGGTCTAGATGCAGACGAAGATCCCATAAGCCAGTATTCACGCCAACAAAGCCACGTTGATGTGGTAAAAAAACTATTGGCCGAGGGTAAGGCTTATAATTGCTATTGCTCACCCGAAGAGCTTGAAAAAATGCGCGAACAAGCAAGGTCAGATGGAAAGCCCATGCGCTATAACGGCAAATGGCGTGATAAAAACCCAGACGATGCCCCCGAAGGTGTTTCCCCGGTTGTTCGTTTAAAGGCGGAACAAGCAGGAACAACAACCATAAACGACATGATCCAAGGTGACGTTAGTGTTGAAAATACCGAAATGGATGATTTTGTCCTGCTGCGCGCAGACGGTACACCCACATACATGTTAGCCGTTGTGGCCGATGACCACCATATGGGAATAACCCACGTCATTCGCGGTGACGACCACCTGACCAATACCTTTAGACAGATACAACTTTACAAGGCAATGGGCTGGGATTTGCCAATATTTGCCCATATGCCGCTTTTGCACGGGAGCGATGGCAAGAAGCTTTCAAAACGTCATGGTGCATTGGGGGTTAAGGCCTATGAAGAAATGGGTTTTTTGCCTGAAGCCGTTTGTAATTATCTGCTTCGCCTTGGCTGGGGCCATGGTGATGATGAGATAATATCCAACAAACAAGCCATAGAATGGTTTGATGTGGTCAACGTGGGAAAGGCGGCGGCCCGTTTTGATATGGACAAACTAACCAGCCTAAACGCCCACTATATTCGCATTGCCGATGATGAACGTCTTGCCAATTTGGTCTTGCCAAAAATCAGTGAAATATTGGCTGGAAATATGGCTTCTGATGCTGAAAACAGATTAAAAAATGGTATGGCTGGCCTAAAGGGTCGCGCTAAGACAATCGTAGAACTAGCTGAAAATGCAGTATTTTATTGCAAAAATAGACCCCTTTCCATGAACGACAAGGCCAGCAAGCTTCTTTCTGGTGATGGGCATGACAAACTGGCAGGTTTTCGTGCTATATTGGCCGAAATCGATGACTGGAGTGCTCCCACGCTTGAAGAAAAAGCCAGAGTTTTTTCTGAAAATGAGGGATGCAAGCTGGGCCAGGTAGCTGGGCCGTTACGGGCCGCGCTTACGGGGTCTAATTCATCACCCGGAATGTTCGAAGTATTGGAAATACTCGGAAAAGAGGAAACCCTTGGCCGAATTGATGACGCCTTAAACACGACCAAATAATGCCCTAATAAGTAGCGCCCTAAATAACAAAAAGAGAGGTAAGTATGCCCGATCCAAAATCAGCTAATAAATCATTTACCCTGACCGACAATACCACCGGACAAAGCTGGGAATTACCCCTGCTTGAAGGCACCGTCGGCCCTGCGGTTATTGATATTCGAAAACTATATGCTGATACTGGATGTTTTACCTACGACCCCGGATACACCTCAACCGGCAGTTGCCAATCTGAAATTACCTATATTGATGGCGAAAAAGGTGAATTACTTTATCGCGGCTATCCAATTCAACAACTGGCCGAAGGATCCACCTTTATGGAGGTGTGTTATTTATTGATTTACGGCGAACTTCCGACCCAAGACCAAAAAGATAAATTCCTTAGCCGCATAACCTATCACACCATGCTGCATGAACAGATGAATGATTTTTTCACCGGGTTCAGGCGAGATTCACACCCAATGGCCATTATGGTTGGTGTGGTTGGTGCGCTTTCAGCGTTTTATCATGACAGCACCGATATTTCAGACCCCAAACACCGTTTTATCGCATCAACCCGCATGCTTGCAAAAATGCCAACCATTGCGGCCAATGCTTATCGTTATTCACGCGGACTTCCGTTTGCTTATCCAAAAAATAATCTTAAATTCTCGGAAAACTTTCTTTATATGATGTTTTCCAACCCATGCGAAGATTATGTGGTAAATCCAGTTCTGGCCAAGGCCATGGACCGCATTCTTATTCTTCATGCCGACCATGAACAAAATGCATCAACTTCAACCGTGCGTATTGCGGGCTCTTCCGGTGCCAACCCATTTGCCTGTATTGCATCTGGTATTGCGTCCCTTTGGGGGCCGGCCCACGGTGGTGCCAATGAAGCAGTGCTAAACATGTTAAATGAGATTGGCTCGAAAGACCGGGTTGCTGAATACATAAAGCGCGCTAAAGACAAAAACGACCCGTTCCGTCTTATGGGTTTTGGTCACCGAGTTTATAAAAATCATGACCCAAGGGCAACTGTAATGCGCCAAACCTGCCATGAGGTTTTGAATGACTTGGGCATCAAGGATGACCCACTGCTTGATTTAGCCTTGGAGCTAGAACGTATTGCGCTGGAAGATGAATATTTCATCGAAAAGAAGCTTTACCCCAACGTTGATTTCTATTCAGGAATTATTTTCAAGGCAATGGGAATTCCAACATCCATGTTCACGGTTTTATTTGCCGTTGCCCGTGTTGTTGGCTGGGTTGCCCAGTGGAACGAAATGATTGAAGACCCTAGTCAAAAAATTGGCCGCCCACGCCAGCTTTACACCGGGAAGACACATCGCGATTTCGTTCCCATAGAAAAACGTAAGTAAAATAAAACGGCTGCTTAATTATAAAAGCAGCCGTTTTTTTTATTATCTCTCAATTA
>CBFDBQ010000041.1:0-20436 GCA_965603095.1 uncultured Thalassospiraceae bacterium
ATCCCCGTTACTGTTGGCAAGGTTTTTTGAAGACGGTTTCGCCGGGGCCTTGCATCGAATTTTGTTGCTGGCATTGGTGTTTGTTGTTGCCTATGGCTGGTCTGGCATATTTGCAAAACGTGCACTAAAAAAACCAACCATTGCCCAGTTGTATTTTGCCATTTTATTTACGGTATTTTTACCCACACCCATCGGTTGGGGTGGTGCGGTATTGGCCGCAAGTTTTGGCTGGGTATTTGCACACGAAGTTTTTGGGGCTAAGGGTTTTATTTCGCCTGCATTGTTGGCGCTGGCGTTTGGTATTTTTTCTTTTTCAAATGGCGGGTACGAAATCAAGTCGTTATTTTTTGCGAAATTTGATTTGGCGTTGGCTATTGCGTGTATTCCTGGGGCCCTATGGTTGTTATGGAAAAACGCCTTATCCAGACGCATTGTAATTGGTGCTGTGCTGGGGGCGGGCATTGTGGCGGTAACGCTATCGGTTCCCCAATCACCACTATGGTGGCAACACCTAATTTTAGGAACATTCTTTCCAGGAATTTTATTTATTGCTGCAATGGCGCAAACCGCGCCACACACGCGTCACGCACAATGGATTTATGGTGCAATAATTGGCGGGCTGATAATAACAATTCGTTTGACCAACCCGGCCCAGCCCGATGGTGTGGTATTTGCGCTTTTGTTGGGCAGCTTGTTTGCCCCGCTTATTGATCGTGCAATAGGCTGGAGATCCAGCCATGAATAAAATGAATAATTTGAAAACACTTGGTGTTGCGTTTTTAGTTGCCTTGGCTTGTTCTATTATTGTGTCCGTTACCGCTGTTACATTAAAACCATTGCAAGATGCAAATAAATTGCGTGAAAGATCTGCAGCGTTGGTTGACCTAATAAATGGCCTTGGGGCCGACATGCCAAAACCCCGTTTGGTTGAACGCACCAGCGGCAATACAGTTCAGCGTGATAATGCTAGCACAAGCGCGCTTGATCCCGACCATGACATTGCTGGCCTTGGGCAGATCGAAGATGTGCTTACGGTTTACGAATTGTTTGGCGACAGTGGGGTTGAACTTGTAATTCTTCCGGTGCGCGGCTCTGGTTATAAATCCACATTAAAGGGGTATCTGGCGTTAAAGGGCGACCTAAACACCATTGCTGCGCTGACTTTTCACCAGCACGATGAAACGCCTGGCATGGGTGCGCTGATAATGGAAAAACAATGGCAGGCATTATGGGCTGATAAGCACATTGCCGATGAAAAAGGCGTCATCCGCATTGAGGTAGTAAAAGGTGCCGGCGGTACTGATGAAAACAAACTGTATGAAGTAGATGGCATTTCCGGTGCCACCCGCACCGGCAGGGGCGTTACCAATCTGGTCAGGTTTTGGCTAGGGCCAGACGGTTATGGGCCATACATCCAGCGCCTGAAAAGTGGGGGTAATTCATGAAACAACATGATAAACCAATTTCAGGGTATTTGGTAAAACCGATAATAGCTTCAAACCCTATTATTTTAAACATGCTTGGAGTTTGTTCCGCGCTTGCCGTTACCACGTCATTATCAACCGCACTGGTGATGAGCATATCGCTGGTTGTGGTTCTTGCTTTTTCCAATACCCTGATCAGCCTTATCCGCAATCATATCGACAAATCAATTCGCCTGATTGTGCAAATAACAATCATAGCATCGCTGGTCATAGTGGTTGATCAAATATTGCAAGCGTATTTATTTGAAATTAGTAAACGCCTTAGCGTGTTTGTCGGCTTGATAGTAACCAACTGCATAGTATTGGGTCGGGCCGAAGCCTTTGCCATGAAAAACCCCCCTATCCCCAGCCTGCTTGATGGTATCGGCAACGGTTTTGGTTATGCTTGGATTTTGCTTTTAATTGGCGCGGTTCGTGAATTGTTAGCATCGGGTACGTTAATGGGCCATGTGGTGTTGCCGCTAATAAAAAATGGCGGTTGGTTTACCCCGCTTGAATTCATGGGTTTGCCGCCAAGCGCATTTTTTCTGCTGGCTTTGCTGATCTGGCTGGTGCGTAGCATTAAGCCCGAACAAGCTGAACAGATTGAACAGGAGGAAGGATCAAAATGATCGAAATCCTTCTAAAATCCATTTTTAGCCAAAATCTGGCGCTCGCATATTTTCTTGGCATGTGCACATTTCTTGCGGTGTCGCGCCATTTTGAAACCGCATTCGGGTTGGGTCTTGCGATGATTGCGGTTGAAACGATTACGGTTCCCATAAATAACCTAATTTTTAATTATGCCCTAGGTTACGGGGCCTTGTCATGGGCCGGACTGGACAATGTTGATTTAAGTTTTCTGACTTTAATTGCATCCATCGGAGTGATAGCCGCAACTGTACAGATTCTGGAAATGATTTTGGATAGCTTTTTTCCCAAACTATATCGGGAATTGGGTATTTTTCTTCCGCTTATTACCGTGAACTGCGCCATTCTTGGTGCCAGCCTGTTTATGGTTGAGCGGCGTTACGATTTTTCCGAAAGCGTTGTTTATGGGTTTGGCTCTGGTCTTGGTTGGGCGCTGGCAATCTGGGCGCTGGCGGCGCTACGTGAACGCATTGATGAAAACATTGTGCCCAAAGGTCTGCGTGGCCTTGGCCTTGCATTTATCCTAACCGGAATAATGTCCATGGGGTTTGCCGTTTTTGGCGATCTGAAAATTGGGTGATAAAATGATAAGCGAAATCATCCTAGGAATAGCGGTTTTTACCGGACTAATAATGGCACTGGCCATTATTGTTTTAGCTGCACGCGCGATTTTATGGGGAAATGTGCGTGTTCGACTGAATATAAATGGGGAACGAGTTATCGAAAGCCTGATGGGTGGAAAGTTATTGGTGGCGCTAGAACACGGTGGTATCCATCTGCCCACATCGTGTGGCGGGGTTGGAACATGCGGCTTATGCCGGGTAATGATTGCAGATTCTGCAAACGTTACCCATGCCCTACCGATTGAACGTGCGATACTAAGCGATAACGATATAGCCAATAGCTACCGTTTGGCCTGTCAGGTGGTTGTGCGCGGTGATATGGAAATAAGCATTCCCGAAGGGATACTCAATTCCGAAAATTGGATTTGTCATGTTTTGGAAACCCGAACACTTTCACCACTAATAAAAGAAGTAATTCTTTCGTTACCAGCGGGGGTAAATCGGGATTTACCGGCTGGCGGATACGTTATGGTAGAAGCGCCAGAGTTTGCACTATCGTTTTCAGATATTGAGATCAAGCCCGAGCACGAAACCATGTGGAAGTGTCTGGGGTTGCGCGACCTAAAAATCGAAAGTGGGGAAAAACAGGCACGAGCATATTCGCTGGCCAACCGCCCTGTTGAGACTGATAAACTTGTGCTAAATATTCGTCTAACCTTGGCGCCAGGAACAAACCCTTATGCCCCTCCGGGCGTAGTTTCGTCATATCTGTTTGGATTAAAACCGGGCGACAATGTAGCTGTGTCCGGGCCGTTTGGTAATTTCTTTGTAAATAACTCAGATCGGGAAATGATTTTTATCGGTGGCGGTGTTGGCATGGCGCCCCTGTGTGCACATGTGCACGATCAACTTGAGAACATAAAAACCAAAAGAACCGCAAGCTACTGGTACGGGGCGCGTTCATTAAGCGATCTTTATTACGCCAATAAAATGGAACGATTGGCAAAGGATTATAAAAATTTTTCATGGCACATAGCCCTTTCCGAGCCTACCAAACAAGACGGCTGGGATGGTAACGTTGGGTTTATTCATGAAGTCATTTATAATAAATATTTAAAAACCCATCCAAACCCACAAAATTGTGAATATTATCTGTGCGGTCCGCCGTTAATGATAAAGGCAGTGCGGGCCATGCTGGATAAACTTGGCGTTCCCAAAGAAAATATTTTTTATGATGACTTTGGCGTTTAGGTAGGAATTTATCTAATGAAAATTACTAGACGCGAACTGCTAAAACTTTCCACCGCCGGCATTATTATGGCCGGGTGCCCTGCCATTGCCCGCGCTAACGCAAATGAATTGCGTGCATTTAGCGGGCCTGCGTTCGGTTCGGCATGGCGTTTGATAATGGCCAATAGCGCAGATTCATTTATCGCCCAAAGCGTAATTAAAAATGTTGTCAGCAAGATTGATGGGTTGATGTCACCATTTAGAACTGATTCTGAACTTTCTCGTTTCAATGGCTTGGACATTAAGGCCGCACCCACAGGTGTCATGTTATCTGGTGAAACTGCATCGGTTGCCCGAACCGCCCTTGAAATATCAAACCTTAGCGATGGCGCGTTTGATCCGACCATAGCCCCCATGGGGCGGCGTTTTGGTTTTGGTGCAAACAATATAAACCCCACCCGCCCTGCCGGACATTATGCTGACCTTAAAATTTATGGCAATGAACTTAAAACCGTTCGTCCGGGCTTAAGCCTTGATCTTTGCGGAATCGCCAAGGGCCACGCATTGGATGCGATTGCTAATGAACTTGCGGGGCTTGATTTCCTACTTGAACTTGGCGGTGAAATTGCCGCCCGTGGCCACCACCCCAACGGGCGTGAATGGCTAATGGGGATAGATAGCCTCGACGGGAAAAAAATTAGGCGCATTATAAAATGGGATGGTCGCGCGCTTGCAACCTCTGGCAATGGGGTTGAAGGGTATAATTTTGCTGGGCATCAGTATGGTCATGTGATTAACCCCAAAACCGCAATGCCGGTTTCTAACAATACGCTGCAGGTAAGCATTCTGGCACCAAGCGCGATGCTTGCCGATGGTCTGGCAACGGCGGCATTGGTAATGGGCCCGGATAGGGCGCCAGAAATGCTAAAACAATTTGATGCCAGCGCGCTGTTTATAATGCGGGATAATGATGGTGGCCCATCCATGCGCGAGATTGATGTTTTAGGGTTTAGCAAAGGGTTGGATGTATGAACATTTTTTTATTGTCGTTTTTAATTTTTCTGCTGGCCATGGTTGGTATCGCCATAGGTATATTAACCGGGCGCGCACCGCTTAAGGGTTCGTGTGGCGGAAATGCGGTGGTTAAAAACTGTCCCGCCTGCAAAAATGATAATTTTATTGAAACCGAAGGGAAAAAACCATGACACACACCATCGGCGATATGATGACCACTGAACTGTTGACCTTCACTCCTGAGACCAGCATTCACAAGGCAATTCATTTGTTGTTGGGAAAACGCCTATCAGGTGCTCCGGTAGTTGACGGTAATGGCGCTCTGGTTGGGATAATATCAAAGAAAGATTGCCTAAAAATTGTGTTCAGCACCGGGTACCATAATGACCATGGCGGACAGGTAAGCGAATATATGAGCACAAAAGTAGAAACGCTTGATGTCGACACTGGTTTGATAGAGGCGGCCGAACACTTTATCAAAAGCAGTTTTCGCCGCTTTCCGGTAATGCGGGGTGGCAAGTTAGTCGGCCAAATTAGCCGACACGATATCCTTAAATCACTTATCGAAGAGGCATAACAAATAACTGTCTTTTTCGACAGGCGAATAATTTAAATTTTTATATATACATGTTGTTCAACATTAGGCCGACGCCTCCCATCAATATAACCGCAACCGACATTACCGCTAATGGAAACGCCATCTTTTTTCCGGCGATGGATGCTACAAATATAACCTTAACAACGGTATTTACCGCAACGGCAATTATAATACCCCCTATCGCTATTTGACTACCAAGCCCATGCATAGATTGCTCGGCCATGCTTAGGGATATGGCATCAACATCGGCGATACCAGAAATTGCAGCTATGGCGTAAACCCCGGTACTCCCAAGCCATTGGCGGGCATAATGAACGGCTAGCACTATAACCCCAAGCAATAGGCCAAACTTCAAAGCAGAAGAAATATCACATGGGTTGCTTACTTCTATGGTTGCGGTTGTATCTTTTTTGCCCGCAATCTTAAACATAACCAACGATCCAATAGCACTTGCAAATGCCATTAGTATTAATGGAACGGTAATGCCCGAAAGCAAAGACTGGTTAAATATCCCGACAACGATAATTACGCGCACATACATGATCGCGCTTGAGGCCGCAATTCCACCCACCAGCGCCGATACTACGGATGGAGATTTTTGCCCCAACTTGGCAAAGCCCAATGTCAGGGCAGTAGATGATGCAAGTCCACCAAAAATACCAGTTAGCAATCCACCGACTCGTGGCCCAACTTTTTGAATGGCGATATAGCCCATGAACGATATTCCCGCGACCAAAACAACCATCCACCATAGCTTAAACGGGTTGAGAATCTCATCCGGCCCGAACCCCTTGTTGGGCAAAACCGGCAATACAACCACAGAAATGACCAACAGCTTGATGGCTGCATCAAGCTCCATGTTTTTCAGGTGGGCCACCCATTTGTGTAAATAAAGCTTGGCATCTAACAGTGCCGCAGTTACCACACCGGCTCCGGCCGCCAACGCCATATCACCCCTGACGGCCATGGCCCCAAGGGCAAAAACCAAAAGTGCTGCGACTTCTGAAGTCATGCCAAAATCGACCTCTTTTTTGGTTGAGGAGTGGTAAACGGAAAGCACAAATGCCGTAAACCCTAGAAAGGCAATGCCCAACACTACGTCACCAAGCACAACACCAAGAAGGCCCCAAACCCCGCCCAGCAGACCAATTAGGGCAAAAGTTCGCACCCCGGCAACGCGAATTCCGCCACTTTGATTGCGTGTGTGCAGGCCACGTTCGATGCCCACTAACAATCCGATACCAAGCGCAAGCGCAAGCCGTCCGGCCATATCGTATGCTGCAATTTCAGACATGCAATATAATCGCCCATCAAGCACTTTGGTGCAAGGGACGTCCTTTTGCGCCAGAAAATTAATTACCGCTACCCGGTATTATATAAAAAACATGACGTTAATTGTGCTATAATTATCCTCGCGCCAAATAGGTGCCTTTCACGTATGTAGGAGGGCCGGACTATGGACTGCAAAACAGTAATGGCTCCAATCAAGGTCAGCATCTATGCCGATGAACTGGCTGGCGTTGTAATAGATTTCATGGTTGAAAAACACATGGGATTAGTGCCGGTGGTGGAACGTGATGGCACCTTTGCTGGCTTAATCAGCGGCGATAGCCTGATGGCGTTTATGTTGCCCCGAACCCTGACGACCATGGCAGAAAGCCACCACCGAGCGGCTATGCACAAGGTTAGCTTTCTCAATGAAACAGCCCATGAGATGCAAGACCGCTTGAGCGGGTTGCGTGGACGTCCGATTAGCGAAATGGTTGACCGCAATGTCGAAATCGTGCGCCCCGACACTCCGCTAATCGATGCCCTAATGATGATAAAGGGCAAACAATACGTTGTGCCGGTGGTTGATAATGATAACAAGCTGGTTGGTGCAATCTCATTTTTTTCAGTGCTTTATGGCTTGAACGAAGAATACGATCGCGAAAAAGCAGAAAAGCAAAAAGCCACTGAGCGCGAAGAACGCCAAGAACGAAAGCATAACCACGAAAAGGAGGCTGAGCAATGAGCCCCCCTGGTGGAGAAGATGCTGTTGTCGGTGCGGTTATATTCGGGCTTGATCCCCTGTGGTTAAGCACCGCCATATTGATTGTTTCCTACGCCGTATTGCTAAGCGAAAAATTCAATCGCACGGTGATTGCATTGCTGGGGGGTGGGTTGGTTATTATCACTGGCCTGATTTCCCAGTCCCAAGCGTTTGCCGCAATTGACTTTAACACCATAGCCTTGCTTACCGGCATGATGATTATTGTTTCAATCACACGAAGGTCCGGGGTTTTTGAATTTGTTGCCATTTGGTCGGCAAAAAAGGTCAAGGCCGACCCCATGGGAATATTAATCGTGCTGTCGATTGTAACGGCGGTATTTTCTGCATTTCTCGATAACCTGACGACGGTATTATTGGTAGTTCCCATAGCATTACTGATTGTTGAGAAACTTAAAATAACACCCTATCCGTTTCTTATCTCACAAATCTTGGCTTCCAATATCGGTGGCACGGCAACCCTGATTGGTGATCCGCCAAACATCCTGATCGGGTCGGCCACGGGGTTGAGCTTTATGCAGTTTCTAACCAACCTTGGCCCGGTGGCGTTGGTGGTGCTGATAGTTATGGTCCCAATTTTTAAATTCATTTGGGGAAAAGAAATGGTGGCATCTGATGAAAACCGTGAAAGCATTATGCGGTTTAAGGAATCTGATTGCATTACCGACAAAAAGTTATTGATCACTTCGCTGGTGATTTTAGTGATGGTAATTTTAGGCTTTATCATCGGTGAGCATTATCATATTCCACCCGGCACCACCGCCATGTTTGGGGCAGCGCTATTGCTGCTGGTATCTAGTTTTCATGCTGACAGCAAGGAGCAGGCCGAGCGTTTGCACCAAGCCTTGATCGAGGTCGAATGGTCTGCGCTGTTGTTTTTCGTTGGTTTGTTCGTGATTGTTGCAGGGGTTGAACACGCCGGCCTACTTAATATGCTTGGCGATATGTTAATGGAATTCACCCAAGGAAATGCTGCCGTAACCGCATATGCCACACTGTGGCTATCGGCGATAATTTCCGCTGCGGTAGATAACATTCCCTTCGTTGCTACCATGATACCGCTAGTAGAAAGCATGGGGCCGGCATTGGGTGGGGCTGATGCACTGGAGCCGGTATGGTGGTCGTTAGCATTGGGGGCGTGCCTTGGTGGCAACGGATCGCTGGTAGGAGCGGCGGCCAACGTGATGGTTTCGGGCATGAGCGAACGCGCGGGCTATCCCATAAGTTTTATACGCTTTCTAAAATACGGCCTACCGCTGATGGCGCTGAGCATAGTCATCGCCAACATCTATCTCTATCTTCGCTATTTCATGTGAATAATCTGAAGGAGATTAAGCAATGCAAAAACAAGACATGGAAGTATTGGCTTCGGAAGTTATTCAAGATTTCGAAGGTGGTGATCTAGAGCCACACGAAATTCATGCTCGTCTATGCCAAATCCTTGAGCAGATGAAAGTTTTTGGCATGGCTTTGCCTGATGATCTTGTGCGATTGAAAAAAGAATTAGACGATGAGTTTAGCGCTTAAAAACCCAAGAAACGTACGGGTTAAATAAACTGGATTTTGCTCAGGATCGCCTCCCCTGCCGTGCAAACAAAACCCAGTAGGGAAAGCTCACAAACTGATGGTCGCTAGATAATTATTGGATTATCCGCAAAAAACTTAGGTAGCAGGCTTTCGCTTTTTCACCAGCCATAATAACGAAAAGAATCTTTTCTTGAAACGAGGTTTTTCAAAACAGACCCTCGATCTCGCCGTTTTGATTGATGTAAATATGCTCTGCCGAGGGGTGGCGGGGCAGGCCCGGCATGGTCATAATATCGCCGCACACCACCACCACGAACTCGGCCCCACCTGATAACCTGATCTCACGGATTGGCACCACATGATTGCTGGGCGCACCCAACAAATCGGGGTCGGTGGAAAAACTGTATGGGGTCTTGGCTATACATACCGGCAAATCTCCAAATCCAGCATCTTCAAATTCCTTGAAGCGGTTGCGCACTTTTTTATCGGCGATAATGCCCTGTGCGCCATACATCAACCGTGCAATGGTGCGGACCTTATCCCACAGTGGCATGTTGTCGGGGTAGAGCAAGCGAAACTCCGGTGGCTCCTCCGCGATAAGTCGCTCTAACGTTTCGGCCAACTGCTCCGCGCCCTTACCGCCATCCCCATGATGGGTGCAAGGCACCGCAACCACGCCGACCTCACTACACAGCTGGTGAACAAAATTTATTTCTTCATCGCTATCATCGGAAAAACGGTTGATGGCGACCACCACCGGCACCCCAAAGTGACGCAAGTTTTCCACATGGCGGGTAAGATTGGCGAAGCCCTTGGTTATCACATCCTCATCAAACTTGGCCATGTCGCCCTTGGATGCCCCGCCGTGATGTTTGATTGCGCGTACGGTTGCCACCAGTACAGCCGCCGAAGGCTCTAACTTGGCACTGCGGCACTTGATGTTAAAAAACTTCTCGGCTCCTAAATCGGCACCGAAACCTGCTTCCGTTACCACGTAATCGGCCAAGCCCAATGCGGTGCGTGTGGCGATAGTCGAGCTGCATCCGTGGGCTATATTGGCGAACGGCCCACCATGAACAAACGCAGGCGTGCCTTCCAAAGTCTGCACTAGATTGGGCAGCAGGGCATCTTTCAGCAATACCGTCATCGCGCCCTGGGCCTTAATCTCGCTAGCGCGAACAAAACCGCCTTCCAAATTTTTACCGATTACAATGTTACCAAGGCGGCGATGCAAATCCTTGGCATCGCGCGCCAAACACAAAATCGCCATGATTTCCGATGCCGCTGTGATATCAAACCCACCTTCACGTGGAGCACCACCTACCAAGCCCCCAAGCCCCGTTACCACCGAGCGCAGCGCACGATCATTCATATCCAGAACCCGACGCCACGCAATGCGGCGATTATCGGTGTGGATCTCGTTTCGCCAATAAACGGAATTATCAATCAGGGCGGCAAGCAGATTATTGGCTGCACCAATGGCATGAGAATCACCGGTGAAATGCAGATTGATGTTTTCCATCGGCATCACCTGAGCGTGGCCACCACCGGCCCCGCCACCCTTCATACCAAACACCGGGCCAAGGCTGGGCTCGCGCAAACACAGAGCGGTTTTTTTACCCCGCTTGCTCAGCGCATCACCAAGGCCGATAGTTGTGGTGGTTTTACCTTCACCCAATGACGTTGGCGACATGGCGCTAACCAAAATAAGGTGGCCTTTTTTATTTTTGTCCATACCTGCCAGATCGGGGTCGACCTTGGCCATGAAGCGGCCATAAAGGGTTAACGCATTCTCGGGAATGCCCAACTTGGCGGCAATATCTTGCACCGGCTGCATCTTGGCAATGCGCGCTATTTCGATATCACTTTTTATTTTTTTACTCATGTGAGGATACCCTCCAGTTCGTCGCAAAAATTGCCGAAAAGACAAATAGCTATCACTTAATTGTATTTGTTCGGGACGTAATACTTCTGCACGATTTTCCTTTAACGATGTTTTACACTGCGGGGGATACCAACCGAACCTTTGTAATGATAGCATAGAGTGGTAATTTCTTCCACAGATGCACCGGAGTTTGGCCATGAAACTTACCTTTTACGGCGCCACAAATACTGTCACCGGATCCAAGGCGTTGCTTGAGACCGCGAATAAACGAATTATGGTAGACTGCGGCCTCTTTCAAGGGCTGAAGGAATTGCGCCTGCGCAACTGGGCACAGTTGCCGGTGAAAGCGGGCGCTATTGACTGCGTGGTGCTGACCCATGCGCATATTGATCATTCGGGTTACGTTCCGTTGTTGGTAAAAAATGGTTTCTCCGGTCCGGTGTTTGCCACCGAGGCGACGTGCGATTTATGCCAAGTGCTGCTTCCCGACAGTGGCTTCCTGCACGAGAAGGATGCCGACTATGCCAACAGGCATAGATTTTCAAAGCACAGTCCGGCATTGCCACTTTATACCAAAGACGACGCGGATCGTTCGCTCAAGCAGTTCCGAACGGTTGAGTTCGAAAGAGATTTCGATTTGGGGGACGAGATTACTTTAAACTTTCGCCCAGCTGGACACATTCTGGGCGCTGCTCAGGCACGTTTTGAGCACGATGGCACTTCCATCCTGTTTTCAGGAGATCTCGGACGTGCGGGAGATCCATTAAACGTCAGCCCGGCACCGGGAGGAAAGGTTGACTACCTCGTAGTCGAGTCCACATACGGTGGCCGCCTTCATGGCAAGGACGATCCCGAGACATTGCTTGCGGAAACAATCAACCGCACCGCCAAGCGCGGCGGCACGGTGTTGATCCCATCGTTCGCCGTCGGACGTGCGCAAATGATTATGTATTATCTGATGCGGCTCAAGGACAGTGGCCGTATCCCCGATTTGCCGGTATTTCTCGACAGCCCCATGGCAATTAATGCCAGCGAGATATTCCGCCGCCATCACCGCCTGCATCGCTTGAACGAGAGCGAGGTCCAGCGCACCTGCAATGTCGCCACCTACACACGCGGTGTCGAAGAATCGAAAGCGCTGGGTATTAACCCCTTGCCCAAGGTAATCATTTCAGCAAGCGGTATGGCGACCGGAGGACGAGTAGTTCACCACCTAAAAAACTTTAGTCCCAATCAGCGCAACACCATTATGTTCGTCGGCTACCAAGCGCCAGGTACGCGCGGCGATAAAATGTTGGCAGGTGCCAAAGAGATCAAGATTCACGGACGACAAGTCCCGGTACGCGCCGAAGTGCAAAACCTCGACATGCTCTCAGCCCATGCCGACGAGGATGGAATCATGAACTGGTTGGCCAGCTTCAGCGCTGCACCCAAGCTGACTTTCATCAACCACGGCGAACCCGAGTCTGCCGCCAGCCTACGCCAGCGGATCGAGGCCGAGCTTGGCTGGTCCTGCAGGATACCGAAATATTGCGACACGACCGAACTGGTTTCACGCTAACTGGTCAGCCAGCGAAATCCACCTATGAAAGAAATAAATCGCCCCGGCTTTGGATCATCGCTTAACCAGATCGCCGACTTCATCGACCACCAGTACGCCCGATAACCGGTTTTCCAGCAGCGCATTAATGGCTTTATGTATATTGGCGCCATATCTGCTTCTGGCTAATAGCGGACCTTTCCAATGAGATGGCAATACGTCTGCCTTCGTACTGTAAGCAGACGTATTGAAAGGCGTGGCAACTAATGGGTCTCCTCCTTGTACAAGCTTGCTGGAACTTGATTTCATCTGCTTACCCCACGCTTACCCGGCATATTTCCAGCCAAAACCCGAACAAACAAAAAGCCCGCAACCTACCTACGGTTACGGGCTTATTTTGGTTGCTGGGGGTTGTTGGAGCCGGAACCCTATTTATCGCGTCTTGTTTGTTGGCAATCCTGACGATTTATTTTAAACTTCGAAATTCCAAAAAACGCCAGTCAGGTTAAATTCTGATCCTTATGGGATGCGCGCTTAGGCGATGCATTCACCGCCATCAATGACTAGGGCTTGTCCGGTCATAAACGATGATCTGTCAGAAGCCAGAAACAGGATCGATTCAGCTATTTCCTCAATGCTCGCCCATCTACCCATGGGGATGGTTTCACTGACGTATTTTTCAATCGCGTCGCGGCCACCCATTTGACGAATATAAGGTTCATTGAACGGTGTATCTACCCAACCCGGGCAAAGTGCATTGCAACGGATGTTGTAGCTGGCGTAATCAAGCGCAATTTGTTTGGTCATCATAATGATGGCCGCCTTGGATGTGATGTAGGCAAGCATGCCCTCATCAATAAACACACCAGAATTTGACGATGTGTTGATGATGGAGCCGCCACCTTGGTCCTTCATGTAGCCAACGACGGCCTTGGCGGCTACGAAGTGCGAGCGGACGTTAAGATTGTAAGAATCATCTAATCCCTGAACCGAAACTTCTTCCAGAGTGCCCTCAACCTGAATTCCGGCGTGAGAGTGCAGGATATCAATTCGCTCGTGCGATTTATGCGTATCGTTAATCAATTTTGCAAGGGCGTCATTATCGGTAACATCGGTTGCATGGGCTTCGGCACTTCCGCCCGCCTTCTTGATGATCTCAACAGTCTCTTCGGCACGATCAGCAGACAAATCGGAAACAACCACATGCGCACCCTCGCGAGCCATAATCTCGGCCCCGCCACGGCCAATTCCAGAACCTGCACCCGTTACAATCGCAACTCGATCCTTAAGTATCATGTAATTTCCTTACATCTAACTGGGGCAGATCAATTGTCGCCCGGTGTTTTGTGATTTTTCTTTTGCAACAACACTTGCACCACGATCAACAAGGTCAGCGACACGCCCAGCACCATGGTGCCAATGGCGTTGACCTCGGGCGTGATGCCGCGCCGAATAGATGAAAATACATATATCGGTAGAGTTGAATTGTTTCCAGCAACAAAGAACGAAATAATGAAATCATCAAAACTGAAGGTAAAGCTCAACAGGAAACCGGCAAGAATGGCCGGAAAAATTTGCGGCAAGGTAACCAGTAGAAAAGTTCTCCATGGTGTGGCGTAAAGATCCTGCGATGCCTCAATAAGTGAGCGATCCATTCCGTCAATTCTGGCGCGGACCAACACAATAACCAACGACATGGTAAACAGCGTGTGCGCCGCGATAACTGATATATAACCCAGTGACAACGTGGGTGGCTTGATACCTTCTGGCCACAAAGCAGCCAGCATCGGGTTGAGAAAATCAAATACCGTTACCAAGGCGACCAAGGTCGCAATGCCGATGACTATGCCCGGGATCATGATAGATACATAAATAAGCCCATCGAAAAGTGTCCGCATGGGGCCACGCATTCGTTGCAGTGCAAGTGCCGCCGTCGTACCCATGATGCTTGAAAGCACTGCCGCTGAAAAAGCAATGATCAAGCTGTTGGTGAGCGCATCCATCATAAACGGATTGTCCAGCGCCTTGGCGTACCACTTTGTGGAAAGCCCCTGAAAATCACTGGCGTGACGTCCGGAATTAAAACTGAACAGCACAATAATGCCAATGGGCACATAAAGGAATAAATAAACCGCAAATGAATAAAGACGCATGATCATAATATCGTCCCTACATCAACGACTGTTCGTTGCCGGTTTTCTTGCCCGCAGTCAAACGCATATACAAGGTAACCGTAACGAGCATAATGATGACAAGTGTAACCGCGAGCGCGGAACCAAATGGCCAGTTTCTCGATTGTAGAAACAAATCAACCAACGCATTGCCAAAAAAGAATATTTTACCACCGCCAAGAAAAGCGGGGATCAGAAATTCACCCATTAAAAGAATAAATACCAACATGCATCCGGTCGCTATGCCGGGCATGGAAAGCGGTAGGGTTATTTGCATAAAGGTGCGAAACGAATTTCCGCCCAGATCGTTGGATGCCTCAAGAAGTCTTTTATCAAGCTTGTCCAACGAAACATAAATGGGGAAAACCATCAGCGGCAAATAGCCATAAATCATTCCCACCAACACGGCACCGCCGGTGTTGATCAGACGAACGTCTTCAAATCCAATGAACCCCAGAAAAGCCGGGATTCCCTGCCCACCCAAGATAAAAATCCAGGCATAGGTACGGATCAGCAAGCTGGTCCAAAACGGCACAATGACGAGAACCAACAGGAGCAACTTCCAGCGCTTGTCGACTTTAACTGCCAAATAATATGCAAGTGGATAGGCCATGAACAACGTCAGCAGGGTGCCCAACGGCGCATAGGTCATGGTGTTTGTGAATGCCTTAAGGCGCGACGGAAGGTTCAAATATTGATCGAACGTAAACGATGCAACATATCCCCCTTCCGCCGATCGCTCACCGAAACTGAAAATGATGACGACAATTAAGGGCATCACCAACATAAATAGGAACCATGCTGAAGTAGGCGCCATAAGCACCCCCGTCAGCCATCGCCCCTTGTTGGTTTCACCCGTCATTGTCGCCACCACTTTCCATAGGAAGTTTCGATGTTACGCAGACTTAAATCGCGCCATTACTTCGGCGCGGTTGGGGTCTGTTAACACGACGGCAGCCGTAAACTCGAGACCGTCAAAGAGCTCTTTCGCTGGATAGAGAATTGGGTCTGTGCGTACGGAAGCAGGCTGCATATCAGAGACACGGGAATCGCTGGTTGGATAACCGTGCCCTTCTGCATCAAGCACCTGATTTTTAGGATCCATCATGTAATTGATGAACGCATATGAGGTGTCAATACTAGGCGTGTTGGCCGGGATTGAATAGAAATCCGACCATAACTCGCCACCGTCTGATGCCACAACATAGACCATTTCCGGCATATCGGTGTTTAGCTGCTTGCCGTCACCGACCCAAGCAAGTGTCATCCATGCATCGCCACTGCGCATGCCGGGCTGATAATCCGACGTCATGGCAAATAGGTGTGGTTTTGCATCGATCAACAGTTTTTCGGCCTTGGCAAGTTCGCCGGGATCAATGGAGTTGAACGAGTATCCCAATGCACACAGTGCGGCACCGATGGTCGTCACCTGATAGTCATGGAGGATGCTGTGACCGGAACCTTCACCCATGGTGACATCAAAAAAGTCCTTGTGTGATTTAGGGTTGCTTTTGATTTTATTGGAATTAACGACAAAACCAGTGGTGCCCCAGTTTTTGCACACACCATAGACTTTACCGTTAACCGTAGAGGCCTCGGCAAATTTTGAATTTTGCGTGCTGGCGTCGTAATTCGGAATCTTGGAAAGATCGAGTTCCGCAAGCAATCCCAACTTTACATATGTGGTGAAGGTGTAGTTGGTGTTTTCAATAACATTAACACCACCGCCGCCGGCCTGCATTTTGGCCAGCATTTCTTCATTTGAGCCAAATACGTTGGCCTGAATGTTTACACCGGTCGCCTTTGTAAAGTTTTCGATAGTTTTCGGGTTGTGGTAGTTCGGCCACGTAGACAGCACCATACGGTCGCTTAAATTCCCTGCTGCAAACGAAGACTTCGGTAATAACGACGGCACTGCAGAAGCCATAACAGCCATAGCAGTACCAAGACCGGTCACGCCTAAGAAGTGACGGCGCGTGACAGAGCCATTCTGATAACGCTTGAATTCTTCCATAAGTTTTTTGGACGTAATCGGTTGATTGTCTTTGTAATCTTTACCCATAATTTGTCTTCTCCTGTTTTGTTAATTGTATGTAGTTACTTACAAATAGTAGCCGTCTCTTATAGGTTTGCGGCTTTCAAGAATTACTCAAAGCAAGCGCAAGCTCGCTTTTCCATCCAATGGTAACGTTGTCACCGGGCACAAAGCCCCCGTGCGCACTTTCAATATATTTTGGTGACAGCACCAGAACATCACCGATGCCATCTGTTTGAACCAGATATTCAGTGTGCTCACCTAGAAAGATTTGGTTTTTAACGCGACCGTTCAACGCGACATCTGTTTTCATAGTTTCGGCAGTCGTGTCGCTCGGGAAAATGGAAATCAATTCCGGTCGAATGGCAACACTGCCGTGTTCTTTCGGGCGCAGCAGTGGGGCGCCCATGGCAGGTAAGCCAGAAAATTCGTGTCCATTCTCATTTATTATGGATACCGATTTGCCATTTACCCTTGAAATAGAACCGCCGATAAAATTTGATTTCCCAACAAAATCGGCAACGTAGCGATTAACGGGATGATCATATAGCTCACGCGGGCTACCCGATTGTGCAATGGAGCCTTCTTGCATGATGCAGATACGATCGCTCATCGAAAGCGCCTCTTCCTGATCGTGGGTAACCAGAATAAAGGTAATGCCGACATCGCGCTGAATGGTCTGCAATTCAATTTGCATATCGCGGCGCAGTTTTCGATCAAGGGCGGCCAAGGGTTCATCCAAAAGCAGAACCGTCGGGTGATTTATCAAAGCCCGGGCAAGCGCAACGCGTTGCTGCTGGCCGCCTGACATTTCCCATACGCGACGGGGGCCAAAACCGGACATCTGCACCAGTTCAAGCATTTCATCGATACGCTTGTTCATTTCTAGCTTGGATAATTTTGGTTTGCTCTGGCGAAGCCCGTAGCCGATATTTTCAGCTACGTTCATATGGGGGAATAACGCATAGTGTTGAAATACCATATTCACGGGTCGTTTATGCGGCGGAATACCAACGACGGAATTGCCACTAATGTAGATTTCGCCCTCTGTAGGTTGCTCAAATCCTGCAATCATACGAAGCGATGTGGTCTTGCCGCAACCCGATGGGCCCAAAAAGCTGAAGAATGATCCTCGCTCAACCGTTAACGACACATCGTCAACCGCAAGAACATCCCCATAGCGCTTGGTCACATTGCGAAACTCAATATCAATTTCCGGCGATGGGTCGCTGTTCGCGGCCAATGTTTTTCTCCCCAAAAAGCTCGGCGGATATTTATTTCATATTACCCAAGCTTCAATATTTTTTATTTTTTGGATGATAGTGGACTACCACCTGATTTGAGTGTATTCAAACATTAACGCAAATTAAGGCATATACCATCAAATGCATACCTCTATTGTGGTATGCAGAGCCAGCTGGTTTAGAGGGATTATAATGTCGTGACAAGCAAACCCAAGCAAAAAAAGAAGGCTGGCGCTGGTGAAGACGCTGTTTGGGTGGCGCTTCTGGCACAGTGTATTGATTCTATTGGGACTGATGATTTTCCACTTCGACTGATAAATGCCCTGAAAACGCTAGCCGATATCGATTACTCGGTCGCTTTCGCCTATTACAAAAACAAAAAGCCCATATGCCTGTCCCATTCGTTCTCGGCCAAGAAAAAAGTCGTGTATGTTGATGACTATTTGAAGGGTAAATATCTACTCGATCCCTTTTTCAAGGCATGCAGTCGCCATATCGATACGGGGTTGTACCGGATTCGCGACATTGCACCCGATAGTTTCCATCAAACTGAATATTATCGGTCTTACTACAACCAGACAGGCCTTTCCGACGAGATTTGCTACACCTTCTATATTGATAAGGGTGTGGCGATCGTAATCTCGTTGATGCGTTCGAGTGAAAGCTCACGATTCTCGGCGCGGGAATTCAGGTTGCTCGACAGCGTTGTTCCCATCGTGGTCAGCCTTGCACAACGTCACTGGAGAGATACACCCAATCAATTCAATATAAAATCCGTGGACCACGAAGCAGCCGAAGAACATTCCCTAATTGAGAATACGGTCAGCGACATGTTCAGCAAGCGCTTGACCCCACGCGAAACCCAAGTTGTAGTGCAGGTGCTTGAGGGTCATTCATCGGATTCCATCGCCAAAGACTTGGGAATATCCGTCGGAACGGTGCGTATACATCGTAGAAATATTTACGCAAAACTACAGATTTCATCTCAGCAGGAACTTTTTGCAATCTTTTTCAAAGATATTACATCTAAAAACATAACGTCTAAGGGAAGGTAGAATCTTATGTCTAAAAAAACTAAACCACAGGATAATCGGGGTCGCTTTAAAGGTAAAACGGTTGTCATTACGGGCGGTGCCGCCGGTATGGGAAGTGTCACTGCCATTAAATTTGCTGACGAAGGCGCAAGTGTCGTCATTCTAGATATTCAAAAAGATGCCGGAGAGGAAGTCGTAAAATCGATCGAAAAAAACGGTGGCAAGGCCTTGTTCATTGAAACCGATGTATCTAACGCCGATCAGGTAACGGCTGCTTTTGACACCATCGCCGATAAAGTTGGTCCTTACGATGTTCTTTTCAACCATGCTGGTACTATTACCGTAAAACCGCTCGATGAATCGACAGAGGCCGATTATGACCGCTTGATGGACATCAATGTAAAATCTGCCTTTTTGGTCTGCCGCCGTGCGGTAAAAGAAATGAGCGATAATGGCGGTGGCTCCATTGTCATTACGGCGTCCATCGCATCGGAACTCGGCTACCCGCTGGAATCCCTTTACTGCATGACCAAGGGTGCAGTACTTCAATTGTCACGGGTGATTGCTGCTGAATATCGTGATCGCGGCATTCGCTGTAATGCGGTGTGCCCCGGTTTTGTGAAAACGGCCCATGGTCTGCGCGAAATTGACGAACTGGACGCCGCCGGACAGGCGTGGGAAGAAGGCGCCTTGACCGAGGCTCAGGGCCGCATATGCGAACCCGAAGAAGTCGCGGCCGCCGTTTTATTCCTGGCATCAGATGAAGCCAGTTTTATTAACGGCGACGCCCTTTACGTTGATAACGGCTGGTACACCAAAGGCTAAAATAACTAGGGGGAACTTAAAATGGCAACACTACCTTCAACCGCCCGGGTCGTCATAATCGGCGGCGGTATAGTCGGAACATCGGGGCTGTATCATCTTGCCAAGGCCGGGTGGACGGATTGCATTTTACTGGAAAAAAACGAACTAACCTCTGGTTCGACCTGGCACGCTGCGGGCAATTGCCCGAATTTTTCCGGCTCCTGGTCGATCATGAAAATGCAAGCGTACTCGACCGAGCTGTATCGCCGGTTGGGCGACGAAGTCGACTACCCCATCAACTATCACGTCACCGGTTCCATCCGCCTTGCCCACAGCAAAGAACGCATGCAGGAATTTGAGCATTCGGTTTCCATGGCCCGACATCAGGGCATTGACTTCAAGATGATGTCGAACGACGACCTGAAAGAAGTCTATCCGTTCCTCGAAACACACGATCTGGTGGGGGGGTGTTGGGATCCGCTAGATGGCGATATCGATCCCGCCCAACTGACGCAGGCGCTGGCCAAGGGCGCGCGCAACATGGGGGCGAAGATTGTTCGCTTCTGTCCGGTAACGGGTGTTAGGCGCGAAAACGGTGAATGGATCGTCGAAACGCCCCAAGGTGAA
>CBFDBQ010000042.1:0-19936 GCA_965603095.1 uncultured Thalassospiraceae bacterium
TGATCATAACATGCCATTTGTTTCGTTTGATGTTGACTTGGTTATGCAGGCCAATCTCAGCGCATGGATGAAGGGCTTACTGCTCGGCGCAACGGTTGTAGATACAAGTTTCGCCTTTGGGGTTGACGAAACTATTGATCTTATTTCCCTTACTCCAGCCGAACCTACGGACGCAGGTTACGACGAATATGGCATCAAGGTTACCGAACCTGATTTTCGCTATAACCTGATTGGACTGGGTGGAAACGGAGAAGAAAGTGAAATTGCCGCTACTCTTAATGTCTTGGGGTTTGATGTGTCCATGCCCGCGACTTTTTATATGGGACTTCCATCTAAAGGTATTCTTCAAAATACCTTGGGGAGCATGACACTTGATTTCACTGCCGGTGATCCAACCGTGACGACTGAAGGGGCCGGCACCATTTCATCAAGCACTAGAAAAGATGTGGCGCTTTTTCAAGCAGATATTGATGGCTTGATTTCCAACGCCCTTACTGGCGGTGCCACATCTGGCTTGTTTAGCGGCAAGATGGTGGCGTTCGGTGGCTCTGCATCCAAGTCCCCATGGGTAAGCTATAATTTTGGCGACATACGGTTTGGTCCCGGGTTTGATTTTATTATCGGCTCTGATTTAACCCCAACATTGTTGGCCGATGTCTATTTCAGCGCCCCGGTTTTAGTTGATGGTTACGCCGATGCAGTTACCGAACTTTATTCTGTGGATTGGAACAACCTTCCCGGTTTTAAGGCGGTTGACGATCAGGGTGTTGAGGTTACTCCGGTCTTTAAAGCTAATGCTGCCTACGATTCAACCGTTAGTTTAGGCATTGATGGCCAGCTTGATATGTCGGCCTTCCATTTTGCGGCAGGAGCTTCGTTCTTGACGATTGGTGAGTTTGGCCCACTGACGGCTCTTTCGGTCAAGACACCGACACTTGAAATACCATTGGTACAAAACAGCTATGACCTTGGCGGTTACGACAGCATTTCCGGCCAGTCATTCATTTTGTTTGCGGCCCCAACGGTAAATGGCGTAACCGGATACGACACCATGACGTTCGGCACCGATAACGGGGATTATTATATTCAGGATATGACGGTTAATCTCGACCCCGACTTTGTTGGTACCGAACTGTTTAATTATGTGCTTGAAGATGCCGATGGCAGCACATCGGAAGCGACCCTTTCTATCCAGAACCAGCAGGCACCAATTATGATGTCGGTGGCCAGCGCCAATGAAGACGCGGCAGTAGGCTCAAATCTGGCGACCTTATCAATTCGTGGTTATGCCGGTGCAACTACCGATATAACCTATGCATTAACCAATACCCACGGCGGGCTATTTTCAATTTCCGGCGACCAACTGGTTTTGGCGGCGGGTTCAGCAGGGTTTGATTTTGAAACTCTTTCCAGCTACGCCCTTGATTTCACAGCAACAAATAGCGTTACCAGCGATAGCTATATTTCGGCCCTTAGCTTTGCCATTAACGATGTGAACGAAGCACCAATAACCGTTGCCGATACTGGCGCCACAACTCAGGGCTCGTCGGTTACCATTGCCGATGTTATTGCCAATGATAGCGATCCCGATGCTGGCGACAGCTTTAGCCTGACATCTGTTTCGGTTTCTGCTGGTTTGGGCGGAACGGCCAGCATAAGCGGTAGCGATATTTTGTTTGATCCCGGTATTGATTTTAATTCGCTGGGAGCAGGGGTAACCGGTGATGCCACGCTTTCATACGTTATTACCGATGCCGCTGGCCTGACTTCCACCGGTACCGCCACGGTGACCGTAACCGGAACCAACGACGCCCCAACATCCGCCGGCAACACAATTACCGCAATCGAAGATGTTGCCTATGCGCTAACAGCCGCCGACTTTGCCTTTTCCGATGTGGATAGCAGTGATGCATTAAGTAGCGTGCGGATAGATTCTCTTCCTGCAGCTGGTTCGTTGTTTCTAACTGGTGTCGGCGCGGTTAGCACCACGGATGTTATTGCCATCGCCGATATAACCGCCGGCAACCTTACCTACATTGCGGCATCAAACGCCAGTGGTGCTGCTTATGCATCATTTACTTATTCGGTATTTGATGGGCTGGCTTATAGTGCAGCCGCTAGCACCATGGCAATTGACGTTACTGCGGTAAACGACCTGCCGACGGTTGATACCAATACTGGTGCCACAGCCACCGAAGGCGCCACGGTTACGTTAACCAGCGCAATGCTTTCCAGTTCCGATGTGGAAACTGCCGCTCCGGCCAGCATTACCTATTCGCTAACCACCTCGCCCACAGAAGGCACAGTTAAGTTAAACGGCACACTCGCAACATCCTTCACCCAGGATGATATTGATAATAATTTGGTAACCTATGTTCATGGGGCCGCATCGGCACCTACCAGCGATAGTTTTGTTTTTGATGTTGATGACGGCACTGGCGGCTCAACAACCGGGCAAACATTTGCCTTTACCCTCAACCTCAACGATACCCTGACCGGGACGGCGGGCGCCGATACGTTAAGCGGCGGGTTTGGTGATGACACCATTAGTGGCCTCGATGGCATTGATACCATTAACGGCGGTGCGGGCGCCGATACCCTGACCGGGGGTTTGGGTAACGATATATTTGAATACCTGCTGGCCGATATTGACGGCGTCAACATTGACACCATTGTCAATTTTGAAGTGCAGTCCGGCGGGTATGTAGACACCCTCGACCTTACCGATGTTCTGTCTAACGGATATACCACCATTACTTTTGCCAATGCCGGGGCAGACCTTACGGTTACCTGCAGTAACGGGGCAAACACATACGATTTTGTCACCCTTGCCGGAATGGGCGGTTCATCACTGGTCGCGGATACGACCAACACCAACCTTTATTACATCTGAGTGTAAATAAAATTATCAGATAAAAAATTCTCATCTGGAAAAAAAGAAGACTTGTGACCCCCATTTTAGAAAAAATGAAACCATATGCCCCTTAAGAAGGAAGGCTATTGATTCCGGAGGTTACGTAATTCTGCGGTTTTTTGTAACTGCGTTGGAAGACTTATGCGCAGTTTCTCAGCATGTTGTAAAAAGACACATAAGTCGTCTCTGGTGGTTTAATGAAATCAATAACAGGGGCAGGTTATGAGTCCTTTTACATATTTGTAAATCAAGCCGATATTATGCTCTATAAAGCAAAAGAATCTGGTCGCAATCAGGCCTGCGTCAACCAAATTAGCTTGGATACATAATATGAAAATTATTGAATGCAAAAATTCTGACGAAATTGCCGAAGCATGGGCGGTGATGAACCAACTTCGCCCATCCATTGACCAGCAAACATTTGAATCGAGGGTCGCTGCGGCCAAAGAAAATGGTTATCGGTTGTTTGTCGGCAAACAAGAAGGGCGCATTGTTGGTGCCATGGGTTGGCGCATCGCCAATGATTTGGCGTGGGGGCGCTCGCTTTATATTGATGACCTTGTGGTTGATGAAAATTCTCGCAGTATGGGTATTGGCAAAAACCTGCTTTCCTTCGCCACCGATGAGGCCGTAAAAGAAAAATGCAATAACTTACGGCTTAGCAGTGGTTTTGCCCGAGAAGAAGCGCACCGTTTTTACGAACGCGAAGGTATGAATAAACAAGGTTTTACGTTTATCGTCGCTATCTAACAGCAAACTTATCAGCGCAATGTTTTGTAAACGTCTTGGCTAAAGCGGTCTACCTGCACAACATCATCGCGCGCTTCCTCGGCGGCCTTGATTGCACCCAGTTCGCCATCATTTATAATTTTGTTATCACGGGCTGAGATGGCCATTTCCAGCATGGACGCTTTTTCAATTTCACCTTTTTTGCGGGCACCTTTAACCTTGGCAATTGCTGGCCCGGCAGTGGTTATTAAATCCAGCGCGTGTTCCAGCGCGCCAAACCCGGGGCTGGATGCGTGGGGTATGTATATTTCACGGCTAAGCATTTCGCGCACAATGCCATCTTCATCTAATAATGCCGCCGCCGCCGCATCAACCTGACGGTCGGTAGGGGGTTGGTATCTGGGGCCCAGAGGGAACGCCAGAATTGAAGCAACGCCTACCGCCAACCGATTTGGAAGGTTAACCAGAACGCCAATAAGAGAGCTTTCAATTTGATAAAGAGCGTGCGCCATTACCCAATCAAGCAATGGGCGTTCGCTTTCGGGCGATCCTTCGTCATAAAACCTTTTTAACGCAGTTGATGCCAAATACATCCAAGCAAAGGCATCTGCCAGACGCCCACTTATATATTCCTTGCGCTTTAATGCGCCACCCAAGGTCATAAGAGCAAAATCAGCGATTAGTGCAAATGCAGACGACATACGGGTAAGGCGTTTGTAGTGTTTTGCCTCTGGCCCGCTAACTGGCGCGTTCAGCAGTGCGCCACCGGAAAGTCCTAAAAATAATGCCCGCATTGAGTTTTTACTAACGTGGTTGATATGACCGAAAAGAGATTTATCAAATGCTTTTAAATCATTTGCCATTATGGCTTCTACTTGGGGGTAGGCAAATGGGTGGCAACGAATTGCGCCCTGACCAAACACAATTAACGAACGAGTTAATATGTTTGCACCTTCAACCGTTATTCCAATGGGGATAGATGTATAGGCGCGACCAAATATGTTTCGCGGCCCACCGCTAATTCCGGCACCGGCATGAACGTCCATGGCGTCGTTCATGCATTGGCGCATTCCTTCGGTTAGGTATGCTTTTACAATGGCTGAAATAACAGTTGGGCTTTCGCCCGCATCAATGGACGCTGCAGTAGTTTTACGCGCCGCATTCATAACGTAGGCCATACCGGCCATGCGGCCCAAGCGTTCGCGTACACCTTCGAACTTGCCAATGGGAAGACCGAATTGTTCGCGCACCAACGCATACGTTCCAGCCGCGCGGCAGGAAACCTCTGCACCGCCAACCGAAAGCGAAGGAAGAGATATTCCGCGCCCAGCAGAAAGGCTTTCCATCAGCATGCGCCAGCCGCCACCGGCTTGTTCTGCCCCGCCGATGATGAAATCAGCCGGGATAAACATATTTTCGCCTTCAACCGTGCCGTTCATAAACGGAACCCCAAGCGGATCATGTCTATCACCCAATATTAAGCCTGAGGTGGTGGCAGGAATAAGTGCACAAGTTATGCCGGGGTTTTTGTTTTCACCTAAAATGTTGTCGGGATCAAAAAGATTAAATGATAGCCCAACAACGTCTGCAATCGGGGCCAGTGTAATGTAGCGTTTGGAAAACGTAAGGTTGATACCAATTACTTCTTTTCCTTCCCACGAACCCCGGCAAACAATACCCGATGAACGCCCACTGGCGGCGTCCGATCCGGCATGGGGTTCGGTCAGGGCGAAGCAGGGAATGTCGGTACCATCGGCAAGCCGGGGCAAGAAATGGTCTTTTTGTTCTTTAGTTCCATAATGAACAAGCAATTCGCCCGGCCCCAATGAATTGGGAACCATTACGGTTACCGCGGCGGCAATGGAACGGCTGGATATTTTTGTAACAATGGCCGAATGGGCGGCGGCAGAAAATCCAAGGCCGCCATATTTTTTAGGGATTATCATTCCCATAAACCCGTTCTTTTTTATGAAACCCCACACTTCGGGTGAAAGGTCGCGGGCCTGAAATGTTTCCCAGTCATTTATCATGGCGCACAGTTCTTCCACCGGGCCATCCATGAATTTTTGTTCTTCGGCGCTAAGTTCGGGTATTTTAAAGTCTATAAGTTTTTGCCAATCAGGATCACCGGAAAAAAGGTCGCCATCCCACCAGACGGTTCCTGCTTCGAGCGCAATTTTTTCCGTATCACCGATGGCAGGCAACATTGATGCGACAATTTTCATGGATGGTGCAGAAACAATAAAACGGCGTATTAACGTGACGCCAAATAAAACCGCAAAGAATACGTAAACACCAAGCGTAACCTTGAACGCAGTGGGCGAGTTAACACCCGCCACCCACCATGCAAGTATTCCAAATGCAACAAATGAAACCCATGCGAGATATCCGCGCCCCATATAGGCGAGCATGGCGGCAACAGCGAAAGAAGTGAGGATAATTATCAATGTAATTGTCATTTGTTACCTCTTGTTACTTTTGGCTTAGTTTCCAAGTATCTTAGTTTTCAGGTACCTTAGTTTCTAAGGGGCTTTCCTTTTTTTAACATATTTTCAACCCGGGCAAGTGACTTGGGGGTTTTGGCCAAACGCATGAAAGCTTTGCGTTCCAGCCTCAATAGGTCTTTTTCAGATAGTGTTTCCGTTACATCGGTTTCACCACCGCTTAATACCCACGCCAACTCTTTGCCGATGGTAACGTCATGGGGGGTGGCAATTCCTTTGTTAGCAAAGTCACGCAGGGCCATTTCAAGTGCGGCGCGACCAGATGGCCCCGGCAGGGAAACTTCATAGGGTTCAGGCGCAGGGTAATTATCTGCCATTTTTAAAGCAGCAATCTTGGCTTTGCTTAAAACTCGGTCACGGTTCATTATTATTTCATCATCGGGACGTAAAAACATTAAATCGCGGGCTTCAAACGCTGATTTAGCGACCTCGGCCGTTGCGATTGTTTCAAATGCTTTCATTACCGGGACCATGGGGCCACCGGGGCGATTTTTTGAAACAAACCAGCGCCCGATTAATTCCTTGCATCCACCCCAACCGGGGATAATTCCAACCCCAACTTCGACCAGCCCGACATATGTTTCTGAATGGGCAGTTATATGGTCACAATGAAGAAGGGTTTCACACCCACCGCCAAGGGCCATGCCCGATGGTGCGCCCACAACCGGGAAGGGGGCAAACCGTAGCTTGGCCATGGTTCTTTGGCCCTGAGAAAGTATCCATCTTAGCAACGGCCAGATATGTAGCTTGGCCACCACTAGAAACAGCCCAATGTTGGCGCCAACGGAAAAATTGCTTCCTTCGTTATAGATAACCAATGCCTTAAAACCTTTTTTAGGCAGGGTATCTACTGCCTTGGATGCCATCATTAGGGTAAACGGGTTTATGGAGTTCATCTTGGAAGAAAATTCAAGACACGCCACCCCATCACCGATATCCCATACGTTTGCAGAATTGTTTGAAAAAATTGGTTGGGAACCAAGCTTTATATCCGAAAGAAGAAGCGTTCCTTCGGCCCTGATAACCGGCGCGTAATCGGAGCCATCAAACTGGGTAATTTTTCCATCTGTAATTTTATAAAATTTATCATCGTCAGGTACCGAAACAAGTGCCGCAAGCAGGGGCGGTACATTTATTCCGCTTTCATCTAGCTTTGCCGCAAACCACGCCGGGCCAATTTTATCGATAAGTTCAAACGGCCCCCATTTCCAGTTGTAACCAAGACGCATAGCCCTATCAACCCGTTCGATATCATCTGAAATTTCCGGGACTAGCGATGCCGCATAAGCAAGGGTTTTGCCCAACACGTCCCAAGCATAGCGACCTTCGGCGCTATTGTGGGAAAGCGTGCCACGCAGGCCATTTTTTTTATATTCCTTAGCGGCTTGTGGGGTCGGGCGTTTAGCGGTTGAATATTCACCGCTACTTAAATCTATAACCTCTTTTATTTTTTTACCACTATCGGTATTCAGGCGGTAAAATCCACCCTTGCCTTTGCGTCCGGTATAACCGTCGGCAATCATTTTTTCTAAAAGCTGTGGTTGTTTACCTAAATCAATTAAAGCATCGGTTTTGGGCAAGGCCGTTTCCATGCTTTTCATTACGTGGGGCATTAAATCAAGCCCAACTAAATCAAGCAGGCCAAAAATACCTGTTTTGGGAATACCTGCCGGGCGGCCAAGAACTGCATCGGCTTCTTCAACTCCGATGCCTTGTTTGAAAGCTTCATTTACCGCCGCGCCCAACCAATATGTACCTATGCGGTTGGCAATAAATCCGGGTGTATCCTTGGCATGAACAATGCTTTTGCCAAGATTGTTATCGGCAAAATTTTCAAACTTGCTTAACGCAGCTTTATCGCAATCGGGGCCAGAAATAATTTCCAGCAATCGCATATAACGTGGTGGATTAAAAAAGTGGCTAATGAAAAATCTTTTTTTAACAGCCTTTGACAGACCCTTGGCAAGAACCGCAAGCGGGATGGTCGATGTATTGGATGATAAAATTGCATCGCTTTTTAAATGTGGGGCAATTTTGGCATAAAGATCATGCTTGATATCAATATTTTCCAGAACCACCTCAACCACCCAGTCGCATTTTTTTATTTTATCAAGATTATCTTCGATATTGCCCGGGGTTATGCGTTTGGCAAATTTAGGGTGCATTAGTGGTGCCGGGTCGGTTTTTTTTAATTTATTAATTGCGTCCTTTGCTATGACTGAGCGGTCTGTTGCTCCCTTGGGCACAATATCCAACAACAATACATCAGCCCCAGCGTTAGCCGCGTGGGCGGTAATACCAGCACCCATAACGCCCGCACCAATAACGCACACGTTTTTAATCTCAACAGATTTTTGCGGTTGCTTGGTCATTAAATAGACTCCAGAACCGTTGCAATTCCTTGTCCGCCACCAATGCACTGTGTGGCTAGCGCGTACCGTCCACCATCACGTTTTAATATTTCAGCCGCCTTGCCGGTAATTCTGGCGCCAGTTGCGCCCAACGGATGGCCAAGGGCTATGGCCCCGCCATCAACATTGATTTTTGAGACATCCAACCCAAGGTCGCCAATGGAGGCCAGCGATTGGCTGGCAAATGCTTCGTTAAGTTCGATAACGTCAAGCTCGTCAACCGTTATGCCCGCGCGGGCAAGAGCTTTGCGTGATGATTCAACCGGGCCGATGCCCATTATTTCAGGATCACATCCCGATACGGCAAAAGATTTAATCCGGGCCAGTGGTTCAATTGAATATTTATTTGCAAATTCTTCGGTAGTAACCAGCACCGCCGATGCCCCGTCGGTTAATGGTGATGCCGTTCCGGCGGTAACGCTTCCGTTCTCACTAAATGCCGGTTTAAGGTCGGCAAGGGCTTCGATTGTGGTATCTGCGCGCACACAGCCATCAACATTAACAACTCCGCCTTTGGTGTGGATAGGAACTATTTCAGCCGCCAATTTTCCATCTGCCTGTGCCTTGACCGCTTTTAATTGGCTGGCAAGAGCAAACTCGTCTTGTTCGGTGCGGCTAAGGGAGTATTTTTCAGCAATGTTTTCTGCGGTTTCACCCATACCCATATAGGCACCGGCCATGCGGGCGGCCAAATCCGGATGGGGTAGGGGGTTAAAACCGGCCATGGGAACGCGGGTCATGCTTTCGACGCCCGCACAAATGTAAGCTTCGCCCGCATTCATCTGCATAGCACCTGCGGCCATATGAATTGCTTGCATGGATGATCCACAAAATCTATTTACGGTTACACCGCCAACGCTTATTGGCAGGTCGGCCAAAAATCCGACCAGTCTGGCAATATTGAAACCCTGTTCGCCTTCGGGGAAGGCGCAGCCCATGATGAGGTCTTCCAGTTGTGAGGGGATTACCCCGGTTCGGGTTACAAGTTCACGCACCACTTGCGCGGCAATTTCATCAGGCCTTGTTTTGGCTAGCGCACCCTTGAAGGCAGGAGTAAAGGGCGAGCGAACATACCCTGCTATTACTATTGATTTCATGCGCTTTTGCTCCTTTTTTGTTTTTCTTCTGCAATTAGCTCTTTTTTCGACAGCTTACCAATTAGTGTTTTTGGAAGGGCATCTCGTATTTCAAGTTCAGCGATTTTTTCTATGGGATTTAGATGTTCGCCAGCAAATTCAATAAGTTCATCAACCGTAGCATTTATCCCATTTTTTAATTTCACAAACGCTTTTGGGGCTTCGCCACGGTATTCATCAGCAATTCCTATAACTATTACTTCATCAACTGCGGGGTTAAGGTAAAGCGCGTCTTCAATGGTGCGCGGATAAACCTTGTAGCCGGAACAAATTATTACATCCTTTAATCTATCGGTCAGAAAGATATATCCATCTTCATCAATACGGCCGACATCTCCGGTTCTGAGCCAGCCATCAATTATTGTTTCTGCGGTGTCGATTGGTTTATTCCAATAGCCAGCCATTATCTGTGGACCACGGGCAACAACTTCGCCCCGTTCGCCCTGGGGCAGGGATTTTTTAGGATCGTCAAGGTCGCGAATTTCAATATCAACACCGGGGAAGGGAATGCCGATAGAGCCAGTTTTGTTTATCCCCCTTGGCGGGTTACAGGTAAGCACCGGCGATGATTCCGATAGACCATATCCCTCAACCACAACGCACCCGGTCAACTTTTCAAACCTTTCCTTAACCTCAATGGGCAGTGATGCCCCACCTGAAACGCAAAATCTGATCGAAGTCAGGTCAAACTTATTTAATTTTGGATGGTTGTTAATCGCGTTATATATGGTCGGGACTGCCGGGAATACGGTTGGGTGTTTTTCATTTATGGTTTTTAGAACTGTATCCAGTTCAAATCGTGGCAGCAGTATTAATTCTGATCCAGAAATTAAACCCATATTCATGCCAGCAGTCATGGCAAAAACATGAAAGAACGGCAAAACGCAAAGAAATTTCTCTTCACCCGGATTAACTTTTCCCAACCATAATTTTACCTGTAATGCGTTTGTCGATACGTTGGAGTGGGTAAGCATTGCTCCCTTGGGTATTCCGGTTGTGCCACCGGTGTATTGAATAATGGCAATGTCGTTTAAAGCATCAATATTGACCGGACCGGGATTGCCCTCATTATCAATTAAGCGTTCAAATGAAATATGACGTTCATTTGTGGGCGGGCGGGCAATTTCTGAACGTTTAAAAACACGATAAAGAAAACTTTTAACAGTTGGCAATGCTTCAGCTAGCGAACAAACGACAATCGTTTTTACGTTTGAAGCGACCATTGCTTGTTCTACTTTATCGTAAAGCAATTTTACATCTAGCGTTATCATCATGCAGATATCGCTGTCATTGGCTTGATGGTTTAATTCTTCGGCCGTATAGAGCGGGTTAAAATTGACGATAGTCGCGCCAATTTTAAGGGCCGCAAAATATGAAATTACATAAAATGGTGAATTGGGTAGGCACAATCCCACACGACTGTCTTTGCCTACACCTAATTTTTGCAGGCCTTCGGCTGCGCGGTTAACCAGATTACCTATTTCGCCGTAAGTTTGCTTGCATCCCATAAAATCTAGGCAAGGGGCATTGGGCACGATGGCAATAGAATCTTCCAATATGGAATGCACTGGCTTTTCAACCGGGGAAAGATTGATGTCAATATCTTCGGGGTAGTTTCTAGCCCAAATCCGTGTTTGCCGATGATCGTTCATGACAGCACCCCTATAAGAAAATTAGTCGGTTTCTATGCGCCTAATGAAGTTAGTCAATAACTCACGGGTATCGCCAATATCGTCAATAATGATACCATGCTTATTTGATGCAATCCAATGTAGTGATTTATCGCCTACAGAAAGACCGTCAAACACTAGCTTTGCTCCATCCGGATCGACCACCGGGTCGTCATCGCCTTGAATTATGCTAATTGGGCTCGATATTTGCCTAAGCTCCTTTAGGGTGTATTCGGAAAGGTCAAGCAGGTTGCCAATGGCTCCAACTGGGGTTGAGCGATAATTGATTTCTGGGTGTTCTGGGTCATTGTCAATAAATTCAAGCAAGCCTTCTGTATTTGGTAGCCATTTAGTCATTTTGTTAATTCCTTGAACAAACGGAATTAAAGCAGATTTTTTATTCCTTAATTTTACGGCAGGGGAAACAGCGGCAACACCGGCAAGATTTTCAGGATTGCTAGCGGCAAAGGCTAGCGCCAACGTTGCCCCGGTAGAAAACCCAACAACAACAATGTTCTCGCAAAATGCGGAAAGAATTTTGTAGCCACGTTCTACTGATGTAAGCCAGTCATTCCATGAAAGCTCGGCTAGGTCATGCGGTGATGTCCCATGGCCTGCAATGCGAACACCCATTACGGCATATCCTTGTTTGCACAAGCCATCACCAAATTCACGCAATTCGGCCGGTGTTGCCAAAAGACCGTGCAACAATAAAATGCCAGTTTTGCATTTGCTCTTTGGCAGTAAAAGATAAGGTTTAGCGTCTTCGGTTGCGGTTTCTTTTTTATTTATTTCATCAAATTCAGGGGCATTAAAGTGTTCTAAATTCCATTGATAGGAGCGAAGTTCATCATCAAACATATAAGAAGCAATATCTTCGTCTGGCACTGTTTCAACACTGTCCAGTGCCGCATCAACTGTTTGATGGACCTCGGCTAAAGGCACAACTTCATTTTCATAAACCATAACTGGGTTTTCAATGCGAATTTCATCAAATTCGTATTCATTTAATAGCTTGTCATTGAATATGTATTTATTATCAGAAACCTTAATCAACTCTGCCTGTTTGCAGGTAGCAATAAATCTATCAAGTTCGGGGCATTCTCCATCCAGTAATTTAATATAACAGTTTGGCCAGAGAAGGCTGTGGTGTAATTGCAGACCATAAGTCGCCTGAAGGTTTTTTACCGACATATAAAGCGCAAGATTAAATTCATTAAATTCTATTTCCATGCGGTCACGCTCAAGTAGGGTAACAATTAAATGCGATGCAATATGGCTAAGGTTTATTGTTATATTTGTGTACATGGCTTGCATGTATTCATCGCGAATAATGTTGGTTTCTTTTGATATGCATCGCTCCAGAATTTTCTCTATGTATCCGCTAGCTTGATCTTTTAATCCAAATAAATCATCAAGCGATCTAATTTTTGCAAAATACCTTTTAAGAATTATTTTTTCCCACCACCACCATTTTTTTCTTGTGATTACTGGTTCGCACAACCGAATGTCCATATCGGTATCTTTGAAAACAAGATTGCTTTCAATAAGGATTTCTTCAGAGAATTTTCTCGACATATTTTTTGTAAAAAAACTAGCAAACTTGCTAAAAAAGTTTTCTCTTACACGGATAGGGTAAAACGTAATAGTTGAAGGTATTATCAAAGTAGGTTTTTTAGCCAATGCAATAAGTTCTTCTGCGCTATTCAATTTCAATGCTTTCACCCATCGATTAATTCGATCGGTATCATTATTTTTATTTAAGTCCAATATGCGTAATTTAAATATATCTAATGTGTGCGCAAGAACTGCCGCGCCACGATGGTGTTTTCTTCTTTCCGATGCGGTACGCGAATAAATACTGTAATTACCTTTATTGTCCATAACGCGGCGATCTTTAACCATGCCGCCTTCGGGGAACATCACTACCTTTCGTCCACGCAATATTTCAGCAGCCAAAAACGGCAATAACCCAGGCAGGTCGTTTGGAACAACGCCGATACTTCTAATAAAATTGGCAAACATGTCGCTGCCTTCAAAGAAAACCTTGTCTGCAACCGAACGGCAATGTGCACCGGTTTTCTGATAAATTACATAAGGAGGAATAATTGTTTCGAATCGGGCAAAATGATTAAACAAAAATATATCACCACGATTGAATAAGTCATCTGTGTGATGAACTCGTATCTTAAGACCCAAACGATCTTTTATAGTTTCGATTGATTTGGCGACCCAGCGATAGGTGTCATCATTAATTTCGAGCGATTCTCTGTCTGTACTCACCATGTTAAGCAAATCCATCCTGCTAAGACCAATTCAATGGCCCATATTTAAGTATATATGGGTATGAAAATCATAGTACCCAATAACTTAAAAATATCATTCAATGAAACTCTACGGTTACAATTGCCCAATTCATTCTTAGCTGGCAGTATACCTTATTGGGAAATAACAAAAATTAGAAGAATGTGTTTTAGTATTTATCATGGCGATAATGGTTGATCCGATAACTCTGTCCGGGGGGTTAGGCAAAAAGTGGTGGCAGGTACCTGATGCTTTGTGGCGTCGAAGTTCTGGCGTGCGCGAAAAACGGCTTCAGTTAACCTTGTCCAGACAGATACTGCCATTATTGCAAAAAATTGAAGCAGTTCAGCTTGAGAAAAACCCATCTGCCACCCTTTTTCTTAAAGGTAAATCCGTTGATCAGGTGGTCATGGATCCCACGTCGCTTGAGCTTGCCTTGTATTTATATGAAATGGCGCTAAGTGACGGCCTAATAAGGTATGCCCCGCGAAGGGGCGAGAGGGCTATTTCAATTCGTGGCGATTTGGATAATCCAGTAGGTAGCTGTGGCATAACGCCTAATGAAGTTGCCAGAAGATACGTTTTGGTGCTGGCTACTCCAATTTTAAAAAATGGTGGGCATAGCCCAAGCGATATTAACGTATTTCTTTCTACATTTTTGCAATCACGAGTGCAAAGTATTGGTCGCCTTAGATTTTTAACAAAACTAAGCAAAGCAACAATCAATGAAATGCGTTCGGGGCTTTCAAACCTTGATATGCTTTTACAAAAAGACGATAAATGGTTACAGGTGCTTTGTAATGTAGATGCAACAGCATTTCTTAGGCCATTGCGAAATATTTTGGACCATGAGTTTCCAGATGTACTTAATTGGTCCGAGAAAATTCTTGAATCGGCGGCAAAAAATCTTGACCGTCCGGAAAAAATTCACGCACTTGGGAATACTATTGTTGAAATAAACGATCCGGCCATGTTTGATGCGCTTGGTTCATGGCCAACTGCAACAGATGAAAATGGCAAGTTTATTTGTAGAATAGACCAAATTACGGCATCCCTAGGTAGGGACTTATTCATTAAGCTTATAAAAGGTAGCCCCGCTTTGGTTAGGGACTTAGGTTCGTGGCCGCAAAAAAAGATTGATACCTACAAACCGTATCTTGGCGTTCTCACCGGTCCATCAATGCAATTGCTTGATGGGCTTGATGAAGGTCAGGTTATTGCCGTTCTTGATGGTCTAGTGGAAAAATTTAATATGCACGTTGTTTCCAAGGCGCTAAAAAAGAAAGAGGGGCTTATTATACTTCAGGGCGTGGTTAACGAGTTGAAGCTGATGAATAGAAATTCAAAACAAACCCCTGATAAAATAAAGAAGCTAGTGCTGGGAACATATTTTGACGATTACACCGGCAAAATAGCTATGATTGACTGATTATTCTTTATGATACCCAACAACGCGCTCTACTTCATTTTTTGATCCCATAATAACCGGAACCCGTTGGTGCAAGCCACTAGGCTTGATTTCCATAATGCGCTCGCGCCCGGTGGATGCAACGCCACCGGCTTGTTCAATTATCATACCCATGGGGTTTGCTTCATACATAAGGCGCAACTTGCCACCTTGGTCACGTAGGCGTTCATCCATGGGGTAAAGAAAGATGCCGCCACGGGTAAGGATACGATGAATTTCAGCAACCATAGAAGCAATCCAGCGCATGTTGAAGTTTTCACCGCGCGGACCTTCGCTACCTGCCATGCATTCATCAACGTAACGCTTAACCGGCGCTTCCCAGAATCGTTGTTTCGATGCATTGATGGCTAATTCACGGGTATCTTCGGGAACCGTCATTCCCGGATGGGTCAAAATAAATTCACCAATGTTTTGATCGAGGGTAAATCCGTTAACACCACTACCGGATGTTAAAACCAGCATGGTCGAGGGGCCATATAGGGCGTATCCAGCACATACTTGGGTTGTTCCGGGTTGAAGAAAATCTTCAACTTCTGGGTGGGTTACGCCTTCAGGGCATTTTAAAATAGAAAAAATTGTGCCAACAGATACGTTAACGTCAATATTGCTTGAGCCGTCTAGTGGATCAAACAGCAATAGGTATTTGCCGCGGGGTGCGCCTTCGGGCAGGGCATAGGGGTCATCCATTTCTTCGGATGCCATACCGGCTAAATGACCACCAACTTCGTTAAAGCGCAGGAATATATCGTTGGATAAAATATCCAATTTTTTCTGGGTTTCGCCCTGAATGTTTTCAGAGCCAGCGCTACCCAATGCACCAACCAGTGCACCGTGGTTAACTTGATCTGAAATAACCTTGCATGAAGTAATGATATCGCCAAGTAGCATGGAGAAATCGCCAGTACCATGTGTACGGCGCTGTTCTTCAATCATGAAATGGGTAATTGTTTTGCGATCTGTCGGCATGGGGGCGAGACCTTTTTTCTACAGGATAAGTTTAAGTTGCGCTGATGTAACCAATGGCGAAAGTTGTGCCAACACCCGCACGGGGAGAGAACCTACCCCTTTGTGGGGGGGTGTGGTTCTGGCAGTCAGATAATTTTAGCAAATTATTTTATAAGTTTAGCTAACTCACGTCTAGCACCATCAAATTGACGAAGCTTTACTGCGCCAGTGGCCAGCGTTTTTTCAAAGTATTCTTTGGCTTTAGTCGTATTTCCTTGCAGAAGAGCATATTCGCCAAGAAAGAAATATCCTGCCCCCCGGCGTTGCTGCAAGCCTGATACGCCCTCAGATTCCACTGATTGCAAAACCTCAGCTTCGCTTAACCTGCCTGCATAAAATTTAATAACAGGGCCCGGCCATACGGAAAGGTCGTCTCCACGGCTATCAATAGCTATTCTGCCAGCGGCATCCATGCCAGCATTGCTGCGGGCGATAAACAGCCAAATATGGGTGTATATTTTTAAATCACCATCTGCAATGGATATGGTTGCGTTAAAATCACGCACTGCAGCAGAGGCGTTACCAGAGAATAACTCAAGATACGCACGGCTAAATAACGCCCCGGTATGATCAGGCTTTGATTTTATTGCACGGGTGTAGCTTACGATTGCATCAGCGTCTTGTTCATTTTTTTCCTGCGCCCAACCAAGCGCAAACCAACCATCGCTAAAACCTGGTTCCATTTCTACTGCATTTGAAAAGTCTGCTATGGCTTGATTATAAAGGCCGCGATCTATGCTTGACCATCCGCGATCAAGATAATCTGATGCTTGACTAAGTTTGGGCAAGCTTGCTGTTGGTTTTTTTCTAACTGGTGCGTTTGATGTTTTGGTTTCTGTTTTGGGTTTTGGTGCAGTAGCAATTGTTGAACCGGGGACTTTTTTAGGCGCCGGTGCTTTTGATACATCGCTAACCGGTTGTGATGCAGGTGGCGAAGCTTCGGTTGCAGATAGTTGTGGTTTGGGAATTTCTGCATCAATAGGGGATGCCGCAATTATAGGAGCGGATGTTTTTGGTTTTTCAACCTTTATTGATTTTTCGATAACTGGTTTTGCAGGCTCCTTCTCTGGTTCCGGTGAAATTACTGCAACCGCTTCAGGTTTTTCTTCAATTTTTGCTTCTGGTTTTGGCTCTGCAATTTGTTCAAGGGCGGGCGGGGTCATGGCCACATCTGTTTGCATTGGTGTAGAACTAGGTTCATCACCACCTGAAAGTAAAACGATTACCAAAACCACAGTAACTAAGGCAAATCCACCCGCTGTAATTTTTAAACCAATTTTATTAGTAACACCTTCATCTGATTCGGTTTCATTATTGGCAGAAGCAATTGTTGGCACTTCACCACGTTTTCTTTCCTGATCAGATTTTTTTAGAGCATCAAGAATATAAGACATAGCTGTAATTACTCCTCCCAGACAATGCTGGGGCCGTTAACAGAACCTACTGAACCAGTTATTTTTAATAATGTTTCCGATCCAATTATGCCATCGGGAGTAAGGCCAAAATCTCGCTGGAATGACATTACCTTGGACTGCATGGTGGTTCCGAAAAACTGACTTCCCCTTCCTTCACTATCAAGGGGCGCATCTCCATACCCAGATATGGCTAGTAATTGACGAGCCTTTACAACATCATCGCCCTGAATCCCAACGGAAAGTGGGCGAATATAATATTCAGGTTGTTTCCACAAAACCAGATAATCACCTTTCCAGCGTAGGGCTAACGCATTTGGCAACATTGTTATCTGGCGTTCGTCAAATTCAATGGTCAGGTTGCTACCGCCTGCTTCTTTATTTTTTATTTGGGTGATAACTCCGTAAAGGCTTTCTCCATTAGGCATTGAAAATGAAACAAGGGCAGGGCGGTTTATCGCCCTTAGACCCTTGATATCGGCTGTGCCTTGCATGCAAGAAAGACCAGCATCTTGCGCTTTATCACACGGGGTCACACCCGTAGACTTTAAATAATCTTTCTCCCATAGATTAAATAGCTTAACGAACGCAATTTCCAATGTTCCAGATTTTGTTAATTCATTTAATAAACTTGTTTTTCCGACATCTTCATCCGGAGTATTAAGATTATTTTCAGATGGCACTGGTGTTTTGTTTTCTGCGATTGGAGCAATAGGTTCTTCAATTTTTATTTCGTTTTTGATAATTTGTTTGGGCGGAGTTAATATTTCAGTAATAACTTTTTCAGGTTTGATAACTTGCGGTTTAATTGAAACAGCGGAGAAATTCATTTCTGCAAACATGGAATATGTAACTTTTCTTATTTTTTCTTTGAATCCATAACCCATAGGGTCAATGGCAACGAATACAGAAAATAAGGCTATTAACATTACGGCCGCACCTGACATCCACACACTTGATGCCCCCGGTGTTGGCCCGCGACCCAGAACTTCGCCCGCCGCCATAGAAGCAATTTTTCTTGAAACCTTTTTGCTTCCATTAGCATACGCCCCCAGCATTGCACGATCACAAATACTATTAATAAGCCGCGGTATTCCTCCCGCATTTTTTTGAATAATTTTTATCGCACCAACGCTAAATACAGTATCGTTCATTCCGGCCACATGTAGGCGGTGATCAATGTATTTTTTGCAATCGGCAAGCCCCAACACCCCAAGATGATATCTGGCAGTAATGCGTTGCGCGGTTTGACGAAAATGTGGCTGGGCAAGAATGGTATTAAGTTCGGGCTGACCAACCAATATTATCTGGAGAAGCTTTTTTTCAGATGTTTCAAGGTTTGTAAGCAGACGAACCAGTTCGATGGATTCCTCTGGTAATGCCTGTGCCTCATCAATTAGCAATACCGGATTGCGGCCACGGGAATGGGCATCTAATAAGTGACGATTAACAAGATCAAAAAAACCTTTAAGATTGTCGGTCTCTTCGGGGTAGACAATATGCATTTCATCGCAAATTGCTGACATCAATTCTAACTCACCAAGCTTGGGGTTTAGTATTAATGCCAGATCGACCCGTTCAGGTAACTGTTCCGTTAGGGCGCGGCAAACGGTTGTTTTTCCGGTCCCTACCTCGCCCGTAAGTAGAACAAACCCTCCGCCTTCGCCAACGCCAAACAATAGATGTGCCAATGCCTCTTGGTGGCGTGGCCCCATATATAGATAGTGGGGGTCGGGTATAATGGAAAACGGATTTTCCCGTATTCCAAAATAGTCCTGATATAGAGATTTTGTCATAAGCGTAGTTATATATGAAAAAATTACAGTATGACAGCATGTTAGCAGGATAAATTTGTAAAAAAATGGTGTAAATACCACTAAAAAACATGGGTTACGGGGCTATAATATTTTTTATGAGCGCCCTGATAACCATGATGTGAATTAATCTTATTTTTGAGGCTGTGAATGGCAAAAAAGCTTTTATATGTATAAGATAGACCAACCAATAAATTCTAACTAACTGATATCTTTCAACTGGCGGAAAAAATTTGTAATATTAAATAAATAGCGCAAATCAAACCCCTAAAATTGCCTCTTGGAACTAAAATATGACCAACCTATCTAATGAAATTATTTCCTCACGCATTTTGATAGTTGATGACAACCTAACTAATGTTGTGCTGTTGAAAAAACTTCTTGAAGGTTCCGGCTTTACAGACATTTTAGGAATTACTGATTCCCGTGAAGTAAAAGCACTTTACGAAGAAAGCCCATTTGATCTTATTCTGCTTGATATCCGAATGCCGCACATGGATGGCTTTGATGTAATGGAACAGCTGGGCAAAATAGCATCGCCACTTCCTCCTAACATCATGGTTTTGACC
>CBFDBQ010000043.1:0-18893 GCA_965603095.1 uncultured Thalassospiraceae bacterium
GTTAGGCGACCCGGCAACATAATAACTGGATAGCCTTCTTCTAGCCGCCATGCGCTTGCCAATTGGACAACGCGTTCGGCGCTTACCTTTGTCGGATCAAAGGTTGAAATATCAACCCCGCGATATATTACGCGAATACGATCAGCGGCAACGCCATAAAGACGTTTTAGATGTCCGGCGATAAAGCTAGAAATCGCAATGACGCGCACGCCTTTGGTCATTACTTTATTATATGAACGCTTTAATTCGCCCTTAGCACCATAGGTACCGTGAAATGTTGTAACAAATGGTATGGAAGTTTTTTTACAAGCCCGGTACGCACTCCACGCCGGTGCGCGCGAACGTACATGCAACAAATCAACATTTTCGTTGCGAATTATTTTTACCAAACGACCAACATTTAACCACATGATTATGGGATTTTTAGAATGCAAGGGCAGTTCAAAATGTTCGGCACCGGCACGCGACAGCTGATGCACCCGTGCGCCGCCATTTGATGCAACCAACGAACGCCACCCGATATCGTTTATGCATCCGGCTATTTCAATGGTGCCGCGTTCAACCCCGCCACTAGAACCAAGGGCTGGTAATACTTGCAGAACGGTTTTATAGCCAGCTGGCCGGGGGGCAGATTCCCCTTGCCCATTTTCGTTTACTGGCGCCCGTTTTACCTTATTAATAAAAGTGTTATTATTGTTCACTGAATGAGCCTGTTTTACCTGTAATGTTAAACTTAGGGTTACAATCCCTACCCCACCCTGTCCAGCAACAAGTGTGATTTTCATGAATGATAAAGTTATGGCCAAAGCCACAAACCCAGCAGATGGTGCAATAATCGCGCATCACGCCACTGCCCGCAAGGATGCAGAAAAAAATGTGGGGGTGGTATTTTTGGGTGGTTTTCGCTCGGACATGAACGGGACCAAGGCATTGGCGCTGGAAAAATGGTGCATTGATGAGGGCCGTCAATTCCTAAGATTCGATTACAGCGGCCATGGTCAGTCTTCGGGAAAATTCGAAGACGGAACCATCGGTCAATGGGCCAAAGATGCCATTTTTGCCATTGAAACCTTAACCTCCGGGCCGGTTGTATTGGTCGGTTCATCAATGGGTGGCTGGATTATGCTGCTGGCCACATTAAAAATAGGTGAGCGCATAAAAGGTCTACTTGGGCTGGCGGCAGCACCTGATTTTACCCAAGATATGATGGAACACGAATTTTCTAACGAACAGAAAACAGCCATTGAAAAAAATGGCCATCTTGAAATTGAAAACTGTTACGACCCGGATGATCCATATATCATAACCAAAGCATTAATTGACAATGGGAAAGATAATCTGTTGCTAGACAAGCCTATTAATATTTCAGTACCAGTCAGATTGATACAGGGAATGAAAGACGAAGATGTTCCGTGGAAAACAGCCCTGCGAATAGAAAAAATATTAAAAAGTAACGATGTTGAAGTGCAGTTAATAAAAGATGGTGACCATCGTCTTTCAGGCGTGGATGATTTAAAAAGAATGACTACCACACTAAATATGTTGCTTGATAAAATTGAACTTAAACATACTAGGGGAAACAAATGAGCATTGAACGCATGATACATGGGTTTAATTCTTTTCGCGGACAATATTTTGAAAAAAATAAACCTCTTTATCAAAAACTAATAAAAGCCGGACAAAGCCCAAGTGCCGCAGTTATCGCGTGTTCGGATTCGCGGGTTGACCCAGCAATAGTATTACAAGCAGAGCCGGGGGATATTTTTTCCATCCGCAATGTTGCTAATCTTGTCCCCCCATTTGTAATGGATGATTCCCACCACGGTACCAGTGCGGCGTTAGAATTTGCCGTATGTGAAATTGGGGTTGAAAATATAATTGTTTTTGGTCACGCCCATTGCGCCGGTATTCAGGCGATGATTAGCGAACAAAAAGGCGAAAACGTTCCCGGTCATTTTGTGGGGCCCTGGGCGTCCATCGCATCCGAAGCATACGTTAGAACAAAAAATGAATTTCCAGATGCCGACGTTGAAACCGAAGCAAGGTGTTGCGAAAAAAATTCAGTAATAGTGTCACTAGAAAACCTAATGACATTTCCTTTTATATCCGAACGGGTAGAAAGTGGAAAATTACAGCTTCATGGTTGGTATCTAGATATTGTTGAAGGAACCTTGCTGGCCTATGACAAGGATGAAAAAACTTTCAAAAAAATTGACTGATAAAAGTATTTCTTACCCACCCCTCTTATCCCCCTTTGGCAAAAATAGCTTTTAAACCTTCGCGGTAGGTTGGATATTTTAAGGTAACGCCAAGCTCTTCTTTAATGCGTTCATTATTTACCAGTCTGTTATCGGCCCAAAATGTTTTGGCCATGTCGCTCATATCTTGCAATGCTTCTTCGAATGTAATTTCAGGTGGTATTTGTTCGCCCATAATTTGTGCGGCAAGTTGAATTACGTGGGCAGGTTCGGCAGGTTCATCGTCGCTGACGTTATATATAGAACCGGGGCTGGGGTTTGCCATGGATGCCATTAGCACGCCTACAATATCATCAACATGAATACGAGAAAATTTGTGCCCTGGTTTGATTATATTATTTGCTTTTTTGCTTCTAATTTTATCAAACACACTGCGTCCGGGGCCATAAATTCCGGCAAGACGAAAAGCGTGTATGGGCAAATTATTAAATACGCCTAAATTTTGCCAACGATTTTCTGCTAGTGCACGAAAACGCGAGCGTTCTTGTGTTGGTAACAATGGCGCATTTTCATCAACTACGCGGCCCTTTGTATCGCCATACACCCCAACGGTTGAAAGATAACCAAGCCAATCTATGTGCCCGGCATGGCGCGCTATGTCTTCGCCATGTATGTCCAACACCGGATCACCGCCGCTGTCAGGTGGTATGGAAACAAGAACATGGGTGACCGTATCAAATAGAAAATCAAAATCATCCAACGGATGATTACGATCAAATGGAAGGGTTACAATTTTGTTTTCTTGCGCCCGCACTTCGCCGGGACGATGGGTTCCGCTTATGCGCCAGCCTTCGTCATAAAGGGTGTTTGCCAGATGCGTGGCGCTATAGCCCAGCCCGAAACAAAACAAGTGTGGTGATTTTTCTGGTGATTTTTCTGGCAATTTATGAGCCTTGTTGGTTTATGGTATTATTTATCAATATGGGGCCATGTGGTTATGCTTGGCGGTTATACTTGAGGGATAATGATAAACACTATCAAAAAATTACTCTTAATGTTTATGGCTTTTATGCTTTCCCAGCAAGCGCTTGGCGCAACTGCCGGATTTGAGGGCGAGGGAAAGGACAATTACCGCGCCTGCCTGAATATGGCGGCCACCAACCCCAAGGTCGCCTTTGATGAGGCCATTAAGTGGGAGGGATTGGGCGGTGGCCACCCGGCAAGATACTGTGCTTTAGCCGCATTAATGGGCCTTGGCCATTATGGCGAGGCGGCCCAAGGGTTTGAGGCATTGGCCGATGCCGTGCGTGCAGGGCCTAAATTCAAGGCCCGGCTGTTGAGCAGGTCTTCTGAGGCATGGCTTTTGTTAAACGAGCTAGATATGGCCATGGACGTGGCCGACACCGCAGTCAGGCTAGCGCCCGCCGAGAGCGAACCATTAATAATTCGCGCCCGAATAATGGCCGCCAAGGGGGCATATTGGGAAGCAACCGATGATCTTGGCCGGGCCATTGCCATTAATCCAAACAACGCAGATGTCCTTGCTTTTCGTGCCAGCGCATGGCGTCAGCTTGAGGTGTTGGATTTGGCCCAAGAAGATGCCACCCGCGCGCTTAAAATTAACCCCAATCACCCATCGGCATTGTTGGAGCTTGGCAATATAATGCGTCTTTTGGGCGATAACGCCGGGGCCAGAAAAAAATGGTTAGCAATTATTACGGCATGGCCAAACAGCAAAGCCGCCAATGCTGCACGCACAAACATAGAAATGATGGATGTTTCGCGCTAAACAGCATTGGAAATTTGAATATATGTTCCTATATTTTGCTTAAAACAATTAATAGGTGAATTAAAAAAATGAATGAAACAGAAATATCATATAACGATACAGCCGGAATATGCGAAGCAATGAACGTAAGGCCCGGCAATGTTGTTGTTCTTGAAACTGACAATGGGCCAGCGGCTTTTATAAAGACCGAACGCATAGGCAAAGAATACATTCATCATTATGCGGTACAAATTTTTCCACGTATTTCGGGCAAGCTAGGGATGGTTTATCTCGACCCCGAAGACAAAGTATTCGACACCGTGCTTGAGGCAAGTTTTGAATTAGGCAGCGGTACAAATGATACACCACCCAATTCCGGCCATGCATTTGAGAATGCCAAAGGATGTTTTATAAAAGTTGATGATGACCCAAAATCACAAAAAATGTTTGGGTTTATTAATATATCAACTGGCACCGTAATGCGCCGGCAAGAGCGGGGCGTTACGGTCGTTTACACCGAATGGTGTGGCGCATGTTCACAAGACGGAAAAAATGTATCGCTGGCCCATATGCTGGCAGATTTCAAAAGCGAAATTTAAAAACCTTGCTTTAAAAATTCCCTCTTAGAAGTCCCCTCTTAGAAATCTAAGTCAGCATAATGTTTTGGCGGGGCCACGCCGGGTATCATGTCATGCAATAATTGACGGAACCCAGGACGAGATTTTATTCGCACATACCAATCTTTGACCAATGGATAGCTTTCCCACGGAACATCGCCAAGATAATCAACACTTGAAAGATGCGCCCCTGCGGTAAGATCGGCCAACGATATACGATCACCCGCCAACCAATCGCGGCGTTCCACAAGATAGGTTATATAGTCCAGATGATGTTTTACATTTGAAAGTCCGGCCCGGATTGCTTTTGAATCTGGTGAACCTAAACCAAGAAAACGTTTTGTTATTTTTTCTTCGACCAAATTAACGGTCACCTCACGGTTAAACTTTGAATCAAACCAATGACAAAGCCTCCTGACCTCGGCCCGTTCAAGCGGCGATGCACCCAATAGCGGTGGGTTGGGATGTATTTCATCAAGATATTCAGATATTGCCGTGGCCCCAGAAATTGCATTGCCATCTTCCTCGACCAGAACCGGAACTTCACCCGCCGGATTAAGGCGCAAAAACCCTTCGCGCCGCTCCCAAACCTTTTCTACTATTGGTTCAAAATCCATACCCTTTTCCCCCAGCACAAGGCGGACCTTGCGGGAAAACGGATCTAGCCATAGGTGATAAAGTTTTCGCATAATAAAAATATATATACGCTAACCTTTAACGCAAAAATAACGAATAACACCTGATTGCCAAAGATTGCCAAGAATTAACCGGTTTTATCGTTAAGTTTCGTCTTTATTGTGTCATATTCTTTTGATTTATTCTAAACTAGGCCAGCAATTTCGCGGCCTGCATCACTTTTTAAAGGGCATAAAATGCTAATTAAAAACCTGCCAAATTCACACTTGCTGGAAAATGAAGTTACCCCGGAACGGCTTTTTAAGGCCCGGCGCAGGTTTTTAAATATGAGCGCGGCAACCATTGGCGGGGCCGTCCTTAGTGGTATTGCCGGTGGGCTTTTAGGTGCTGTTCCACGCCCAAGCCACGCCGCAGGTGCCAGCCTAAGCACAGCCAAATGGGCGGGCGGGACGGATGAAAAACTGACCGAATTTGAAGCCGCCACCACCTATAATAATTTTTATGAATTTGGCACCTCAAAAGAAGGGCCACGTTTTAATGCTGAAAATTTTGTTTCCAGCCCATGGACGGTTGAGGTTGCGGGGTTGGCAAAAAATACCGGCACTTATGATGTGTGGGATTTAATTAAAAAAGACAAATTACAAGAACGCATTTATCGCCACCGCTGTGTAGAAGGTTGGTCAATGGTTATACCATGGGCTGGTATTCAGTTATCTGAAATTATAAAACGCATGGAACCCGCAAGCAGTGCAAAGTATGTTGCATTTCAAACCCTGCACGACCCTGAGCGAATGCCGGGGCAAAAACGCAGTGTGTTGCAGTGGCCATATGTTGAGGGGCTCCGCATTGATGAAGCAATGAACCCACTAACCATGTTAGCAGTTGGTATTTATGGACAAGAATTACCGCCGCAAAATGGTGCGCCCATACGTTTGGTAGTGCCGTGGAAATATGGTTTTAAGGGAATTAAATCTATCGTCAAAATTGAATTCACTGATAAACAGCCGCCGACTTCATGGAATATTTCTGCACCCCATGAATACGGTTTTTATTCCAACGTAAACCCGAACGTAAGCCACCCACGCTGGAGCCAAGCCAAAGAAAGAAGGATTGGTGAATTTCTGCGTCGCAAAACATTAATGTTCAATGGTTACGAAGAAGAAGTAGCAGGCATGTATTCCGGCATGGACCTTGAGAAATTATTTTAATGATTTTTTCTTTTCGCGTTATTTGGTGGCTGGCCATGATGGGCATATTGCTGCCGCTTGTGTGGTTGGGCCTAAACGCATTTAACCTTAATCCATTCACCAATGGACTGGGCGCCAACCCGATTGAAGCCATCAACCGTTTCCTTGGCGATTGGGCGTTGCGTTTTTTATTAATCGCGTTGGCCATGACACCAATTCGCATTATCAATAAAAAAGCATGGCCAATACGTTTGCGCCGGATGGTGGGACTGAGCGCATTTTTTTATGCCATGGCGCATTTAAGTAGTTACATAGTGCTGGATCAATTTTTTGACTGGACCGCTATTTGGCAAGACATCGTCAAGCGTAATTTTATAACAGTTGGCATGGTGGTTATTACAATTTTGTTGGCATTGGCCATTACCTCACCTGCCAAAATTGCAAAACGTATGGGTTCAAAAAATTGGAAACGTCTGCACAAGTTGGTTTACCCGGCAGGGGCATTGGCGTTGCTACATTTTTTCTGGATGGTAAAGGCTGATATTCGTGAACCAATAATTTATGCAATTATATATATTTTGCTAATGGCTATACGTTTGCTAGAAAAATACAAAAAATCTAGCGCCTTGCGTAACGCTTAAAGCCGTCAAATATCGGCCCTAGAAAAATATATATTATCGGAAAGCCCGACTGCCAAAGCTATGGAATCTTTTTGTACTTGCAAATATTTGCTTGCCCGGCGCGGCAACGGTATTTTTGCTTCGCGGCAAGCACCAATAAGGGCCTCGACAATATCGTTCTCTGAAAGTATTACCCGAAATGGTTCCATCGGATTAGACGAAACAAATCTAAGCACCACCTTTAGCCCCTCGGGTGTGTTTTCAGAAACAATACGCTTGTTGCTATCGGGTTGGTTTATTTCAAAATCTTGCATGGGGCTGTCGGGCAATTGGATGCCTTTGTCGCGACAATACCTTGGCAAAATTAAGCGAAGTTCGCGATTGGAAAAAATTATTTTCCTGACATCTACGGGCATGGGCTTCCTCAAGTATTTATTATTATATATGGCCGCCCCGTCCGAATATGTAGCACAAAATATAAATTATAAGTAAAGCTTTAGTGGGCCTCGCCCCAATTTGACCCAATTCCACAATCCACCACCAACGGCACGTCAAGGCTGGCCGCCCCTTCCATAACCGATTTTACAACCTCAATGGTTTTTTCAGATTGACCCTTGGGTAATTCAAACACCAATTCATCGTGCACCTGCAAAAGCATTAATGCTTTCAAGTTGGCATCATTTAGGGCATCTGGCAGGCGCAACATAGCCCGCTTTATAATATCGGCGGCGCCCCCTTGTATGGGTGCGTTGATGGCGGCACGTTCGGCAAAGCTTTTACGCATTTGGTTTTTATCATTTATGCCCGGAACAAAACATTTGCGTCCGAAAAGCGTGCTAACAAATCCATCCTTGGCGGCGCTAGCTTTGGTTTCTTCCATATAATCGCGGATACCGGGGAAGCGTTTAAAATATGCATCAATATATTCTTTTGCTTCAGTTCTAGAAATGCCTAACTGACGGGCTAAACCAAATGCAGAAATGCCATAGATAATTCCAAAATTTATTGCTTTGGCATTACGGCGAACATCTGGATCCATTCCTTTAACCGGAACACCAAAAACTTCTGATGCGGTCATGGCATGAATATCAAGACCGTCATGAAATGCAGTTTTTAATGCATCAATACCGGCCACATGAGCAAGTATCCTTAATTCAATTTGTGAATAATCAGCGCTTAATAAAATATTTCCTTTTTCCGCAACGAACGCGGTTCTGACCGCACGCCCTTCTTCGGAACGAATGGGAATGTTTTGTAAATTAGGATCACTTGATGCCAGCCTACCGGTTGAGGTTGCGGCCATTGAATAAGATGTATGCACCCGTTTGGTTACCCCATTTATTTGATTTTGCAGAGCATCAGTATAGGTACTTTTTAATTTTGCTAATTGCCGCCAACCCAAAACATGACTGGGTAATTCATGAACGTGGCTTAGTTCTTCTAACACATCGGCACCAGTTGACCATGCGCCGGTTTTTTTGCTTTTCTTTCCGCCCTCAAGGCCCAATTCATCAAAAAGTATTTCGCCCAGTTGCTTGGGCGAGGCAATATTAAATTCACGTCCGGCAAGTAAATGTATTTCTTTTTCCAGTACTGCCAAACGTTTGGAAAAATCATCTGATAAATTTTTAAGAATTTTAGCATCAACCTTGATGCCGTTAGTTTCCATGTTGGCCAACACCGATATTAACGGGCGTTCAATGTTTTCATAAATGCTGACCATGTGTTCATCCACAAGACGTGGTTTTAATAGTTGGTGGAGTTGCAATGTAATATCGGCATCTTCGGCGGCGTAATCTAATGCTTTATCTAAACCCACATAATCAAAGGTTACTTTTGATTTTCCCGTACCGGCCACATCTTTAAATTTTATGGTATCGGTTCCAAGATGAAGCAACGCCAATTCATCCATACCGTGACCATGCAAGCCACCTTCTAAAACATAACTAATGACCATGGTGTCGTCGACTGGGGTAACATCAATATCGTTTCGCGCCAAAATTACCTGATCATATTTTATGTTTTGCCCAATTTTTAATACACCGGGGTCTTCTAACAACGGTTTTAATATTGCCAATGCTTTTTTAATTTCTATTTGTTTTGGCGCGCCTGAATTTTTATCATCATCACCATTGCCATCACCAAGATCAAACGCACCTTGGGCGGGCGCACCCCTGTGGGCCAAGGGAATATAAGCCCCATGCCCCGGTTTATATGAAAGTGACACCCCGACCAATTGAGCATCCATGGAATCAAGCCCAGTAGTTTCTGTATCCACCGCAACTACACCAGCATCAAAAGCTGCCGCTACCCAACGTTCAAGGGCGGCAACGCCCTGCACCAACTCATATGTTTTTGTCGTAGGTGGGGTTGGAGTTGTTCTTTTATTTTCAGGTGCAGATTTTTCGGGTTTTTCTTCGCCAGCAATATTTTTATTACTGCTTTTAGGGGCGTTAAAACCTTGGGCTTCCATCTTTTTTAATAGCGATTTGAAATTATTTTCTGCCAAAAAAGACATCATTTTATTGGGGTCAGCTTCATGCAAAATAAAATCTTCAATTTCCATTTCAATTGGAACGTCTTTTTTTAACGTGACTAATTCCCTTGAAATCCGGGCCTGTTCGGCCTGCTCTATTAAATTTTCACGCCGTTTGTTTTGTTTTACCTTGTGGGCATTTTCTAACACGCCATCCAAATCGCCATATTCGTTTATTAAAAGGGCTGCAGTTTTTACACCAATACCGGCAACGCCGGGCACGTTATCTGAGCTATCGCCAGCCAATGCTTGTACGTCTATTACCCGTTCTGGGCCAACCCCAAATTTTTCAAACACCTGATCTGGACCAATAATTTTATCTTTCATGGCATCAAGCATGGTTATGCCGGGGCCAACTAATTGCATTAGGTCTTTGTCAGACGAAACTATTGTTACCTCTATGCCGCGTGCTTGCGCTTGGCAGGCATAGGTTGCGATTAGGTCGTCTGCTTCATAACCTTCCATATCAACGGATTTTAAATCCATGGCCTCAACCGCATCACGCACCAATGCAAATTGGGGAACAAGGTCATCTGGCGCCGGTGGGCGATGGGCTTTGTATTCAGGATAAATATCATTGCGAAAAGTTTTACGCGCACGGTCTAGCACCACCGCTACGGCATCGGCGTCGGTGTCTTCGACCAATTTTATTATCATTTTGGTAAAACCATATACCGCGCCAACGGGGGTTCCGTCGCTACGGGTCATGGGTGGCAGGGCATGATAAGCACGGAAAATAAAGCCCGAGCCATCAATTAAAAAAAGATGCTTCATGTTAATGCTGGCCTTAATATTCGCACTTAATGTCCGCCAGAAACTTTGGCATTGGGGTCGAGGGTGAAATTCTGGCCGCAATAGGGGCAGTCAGCGGAATTTGCATGGACGTCTATTTTTATAAATACCCGTGGGTGACCGCCTGTTTTATCGTTATCCCCACCTTGACCTTGGCAGGATATGGTTGTGTCTTGAACCACTACGGACGTATTATTTGATAAATCATTTGGCAAATTAATGTCTCCCTTTGCGCCCGGCTCTATTTAGACCTATATGATTACAAAGATAATACTCATAAGGATACAAGATGGCCACCCAGCCAAAACAATCTTTAGAAATGCCAATAAACGCAGTAGAAGTGCGCGATCTAACAAAAACCTATGCCGCTTCTAAAACTGCGCCTGAAAAACGCGCGTTAAAAGGCATTTCGCTAGATATCCCCAGGGGGTCTTTTTTTGGGCTACTGGGGCCAAATGGGGCGGGCAAATCAACGCTTATAAATATACTGGCCGGGCTGGTTAATAAGTCTTCTGGTTCAGCCAGTATTTGGGGTTATGACACAGAAAATGAAATGCGCGCCGCGCGCCGCTCCATTGGGGTTGTGCCGCAAGAATTAAACCTTGATCCATTTTTTACCCCGCGTGAATTGCTGGATTTACAAGCAGGTCTTTATGGCATTCCGGCAAATGAACGGCGCACCGATGAAATACTAGAAGCCGTCGGGCTTTCCGATAAGGCCCATTCATACGCCCGCACCCTTTCCGGTGGTATGCGCAGACGATTGCTGGTGGCCAAGGCTCTTGTCCATAGTCCCCAAGTATTGGTGCTAGATGAACCAACCGCAGGCGTTGATGTGGAATTACGTCGACAGCTGTGGGAATACGTTCGCAAACTAAATGCCGAAGGCACCACGGTTTTGTTGACGACGCACTACCTTGAAGAAGCCGAAGAATTATGTGATCGCATTGCCATTATAAACCACGGTCGAGTGGTCGCCTGTGATGATACCAAAAATCTAATGGGCAGGCTTGATTCCAAACGGGTAACTGTGGTGCTTAGCGATGAAATAAGCGAGATACCAGATAGTCTAAAAGGCTTTGATGTAAGCTTAAGCGAAGGGCGGGTGATGGAATTTAACTACCAGCCTAGCAAAATACGTTCGGGCGAAATAGTTCGGGCGGTTCAGGCGGCGGGTCTAAGGTTCGCCGAAATAGCCACCAAAGAGCCGGAGCTTGAGGATATTTTCGTTCAGATCACCAACGTGGCGGAAATTGACGATAAAGAATCTGCTTAATACCCCTATTTTTCTCTTGTTTCTGGGTAAACCAGCCCCCATCTCCATTCATATCTGATTAAGGTTGTAACTTATACATTGACGCAACTCTAGTGTGCATTGATTGTTGACAATTATAAATACTCGCTTAGATTGCACCTACAAATTAGAACAGGTTTAAAAAAGGCCCACTTTTTTGAAAAAACCATCGCCCAACCACAACAAAAAATCTGCTGCCGCACCCACTGAACAAAATAAAGCGGATCTCCCCAATTTGGCTGATTATGCCAAACCGATACCGGTGCAGGTTCTAAAAAGCCTGCACCTAGCAATGTGCCGGGCAAACAACCTGTCCTTGGATATTGGTAACTGTCCATCATGCGAAAATCCCCACGCCTGCAAAAATGAAGTGAGCAAGATTTTTGGATTTGTCACAGACCTGCGCGAAAAGAAGGCGAAAAAGAATATTCCCCCTGTGTGATAATAATTTTAGCTAGCCTGAAGCTTTTCACCAATTTTTTTTGCGGCAAGTGTTTCACGGGCCTTGGCATATTTTTCATCATGCCAAAACATGGAACAGCCATTACAGCCCAACCCACAACAGCTATCCAACCCCTGTGCTGGGGTTTTGCCGGTATGGGCGCGACCTTTAAGGGTTGGTCGCTCGTCACCGCTTTCGCGCAGGCCACGTTCAACATCCATGGCAATTAAATTACCCTGCAATAGATCTTGTTGGTCTTCGTTTAAAATGGCTTCGGTCCGGCCAACAGTCATGGGCGGAAGTAATTTTTTAATATTGGAAATATCTTCGTTATGAAATGCGCTGGCATTTATGCGAATGGCATTTCCGTGCCCGGTTCTGCCCTGGCCGGGGTTAGCCCGGTCTGAAACAACACCACTGCTGGCGCTGGTAAATTCATACATTCGCAAACGTATGGGCTCTAGCTGGCCGGGCGAAAGAAATTCAATAACCGAACCCACCTTTAGCCCATTGCGCGGGGTAAATATAATGTCGTCACCTTCCCAGCTGGTGATTGATCCGGCAAACAACCAGCCGCCAACGGTTGCGCTACGATCATAATTATGTGCGATGTTAGTAATTCGTCCTTCGTGAAAGCCTAGTGAATAGCCCCTGTTTTGTAATGTATAAATCTCGCGCAGGTATGGTTCGGGCGACCAGATTTCAGGGTTTTCATACCATGCATCAATGGCTTGACGGTAGGCATGCGCGGTAACGGCGGCATAATATTCAGATTTATTACGGCCTTCAATTTTAAGACTATCAATACCCAGCGTTAGATAATCATCTAGCTTGCCCATCAAGCATAAATCTTTGGCATTTAATATGTACGAGCCACGATCATCTTCTTCTATTTTCATTAATTCGCCTTGGCGATATTCTTCTTCCAGATAAAAATCAAAATCATCTTTATTGTCTGGGGTGATTTCAACCTCGTCGCCATTTTTTTTGCGCGCTAATACTTTGTAGCTCCACCTGCAACTTTGCGCACAGTTGCCTTGGTTGGCGCCACGTTCAGCCAAATAGTTTGAAAGTAAGCACCGCCCAGAGTACGTCATGCACATTGCGCCATGAACAAATGCCTCTAATTTTATATCTGGGCATTTGGCGCGAATTTCACATAATTCGGCAAAGCTGACTTCACGCGCCAGCACACAAAGTTTGGCGCCTTGGACGGCCCAGCTTTCAACCGTCAACCACGAACAGGCATTGGCCTGGGTTGAAACATGTAAATCTATTTCAGGGGCGTTTTCGCGCAAATAATGAAACACCCCTTGATCCGATACAATAACCCCATCGGGTTTTACCTGACGCACGGTTTTTACAAATTCCGGCAGTTTTTCAATATCGCGGTTATGGGTAAAAAGATTAAGGGTTAAATAAATACGCACCCCATGCTCATGGGCAAAACGCACCCCTTCGAGTAAATCTTCCAATGAAAAATCTGACTGAGTGCGGAGCGATAAATCGGGCGTACCGGCATAAACCGCATCTGCACCATAAAGCACAGCGGTTTTGAGCTTCACCAATGAGCCCGCCGGCATTAATAGTTCAGCCCGGTGGCCGGACGGGGGGCTATATTGGCCGATGTTTGACTGATTATCGTTTTTTTCGTCTTTATTCATGTCTTCATATAACACCGTAAATATGGATATGATAGATGCTGTCTTGGCCGACCATAACCAAAACACGGCTTTTTTGCTGAATTTCTTAAATTTTTAGGTTACATAAACTTGATGCCCACAACCCTTCCGGTTCTTTATTCATTTCTGAGATGCCCATACGCCATGCGCGCACGAATGGCGTTAACGGTTAGCGCCGAACCGTATCGCCATCGTGAAATTGTTTTGCGCAACAAACCGGCTGAAATGATATCCATATCGCCAAAGGCCACTGTTCCGGTTCTTGAACTACCAGATGGTCGGGTGCTAGACGAAAGCTTGGATATTGCCACATGGGCATTGGGCATTAATGATCCTGAGCAATGGCTAGCCCCGCAAAACGGTTCCGTTCAAAATATGATGGAACTAATAGATATTAATGACGGCCCCTTTAAACAACATCTTGACCGTTATAAATATGCAAACCGTTATGATGCAGATACCGACCCCGAGCACCACCGCAGCGAAGGATATTCATTTCTGCACACCCTAAACACCCGATTAGGCGAACATGCACATTTATTTGGTGGACGCGCCTGTTTGGCCGATTACGCTATTTTTCCGTTTGTTCGCCAATTTGCCAACACTGATCGTGATTGGTTTGATGGCCAGCCCCTAAGCGATTTACAAAAATGGCTAGAAGCACATCTGAGCTCAGATTTATTTCAAAATATAATGAAAAAGCTTGCGCCATGGAAACCGGGCGACAAGGAACCACAATTTCCAATTTAGCTTTGCCCCATTATGTAACCAAGGCATTGGATTGTTGCCCTACTTGTTCTTGCTTTAGTAGGCCTGCATCTGTACATAGTGGCCATGGCCCCTCCCTTGCTCATACTGCGCGAAATTGAACTTACCTTTGGTAGTGCACCATTGTTGGAAGGTGCTGAATTTTCTGTATCTGCTGGCGAACGGTTGTGTTTGGTTGGGCGTAATGGTTCGGGCAAATCAACCTTGTTGAAAATTGCCGCCGGAATTATTGAGGCCGATGATGGCGAACGGTTTGTCCAGCCGGGAACATCCATTCGTTACCTGCCGCAAGAACCAGACCTAAGCGGTTATGCCACCACGTTAGAATATGTCGAAAGCGGAATGGACGCCAGCGCCGATCATTATCGCCCGCAATACCTGTTGAGCGAGCTGGGATTGAACGGGGATGAAAACCCCGAACATTTATCAGGTGGCGAAGCCCGACGCGCGGCATTGGCCCGAGTGCTGGTGGCGGAACCTGATATTTTATTGTTGGATGAGCCAACCAACCATCTAGATTTAAATGTTATTGAATGGCTGGAAAGCGAACTTAAATCCGTTCGCTCGGCAATTGTTCTTATAAGCCATGATCGGAAATTTTTAGAAAACTTAACCCGTTCCACACTTTGGATTTACCAAGGCGCAACCCGTAAGTTTGACCAAGGTTTTGCCGGGTTTGAAGAATGGCGCGATGGTATTTTAGAACAACAAGAAACCGAACGTCATAAGTTAGATCGTAAAATTATTCGCGAAACCGAATGGATGCGCAAAGGCGTTACCGCCAGACGCAAACGCAACCAAGGCCGATTGCGTGCGTTAAAAGATTTACGCAAACAACGGCGCGATCAGCGCGCTGTAACCGGCAGTGCACAACTGACCACAAGCGAAAGCCGAACTTCGGGCAAGTTAGTGGCCGAAGCAGTTGGCGTAAATAAATCCTATGGCGGGCCGCAAATTATAAATAACCTTAATTTACGTATTTTGCGCGGTGACCGTTTGGCCATAGTCGGGCCCAATGGTGCGGGCAAAACTACATTGCTTAACCTGCTGACAGGCATTTTGGCGCCAGATAGTGGAACCATCAAGTTAGGCACCAATTTAGAAATGGTGAGCATTGACCAAAAACGCGAAAGTTTAAACGATGCATGGACCTTGGCTGAAGCCCTAACCAATGGCCAAGGCGACAGCGTAACCGTAGGCGGTGAACAAAAACACGTTATCGGTTACATGAGAGATTTTTTGTTTTTACCAGAACAAGCACGCACCCCCATTGGTGCGCTATCGGGTGGTGAACGCGGACGATTAATGTTGGCCCGGGCATTGGCGCAAACATCTAATTTATTGATATTGGATGAACCAACCAACGATTTGGATTTAGAAACCCTCGACCTGTTGCAAGAAATGCTTACCGATTATGCCGGTACAGTTTTATTGGTTAGCCATGACAGGGATTTTATTGATCGGGTTACGTTATCAACCTTGGCTTTTGAGGGGGATGGAAACTGGGTTGAATATGCCGGTGGCTACTCAGATATGATTTCCCAACGCGGGCGCAATATTGAACCTAAAGCGCAAAAAAAATCTGGTGCAAAAAACAAGGGCAACAAAAATACAGAAAAATTATCTGCAAAAAATATCTCAGCCAAAACTAAAATGAGCTTCAAAGACAAACATAAGCTAGAAAAATTGCCCGGTGAAATGGATGCATTACGCGGTGATATAGACCAACTGCAAACCTTATTGGCTGATCCCAAACTTTATTCCAACACTCCGGAAAAATTTGCTGAAACCGCTGCAAAGCTTAAAACGACCGAACAAAATCTGGCCTTGGCAGAAGAGCAATGGCTTGCCCTATCGCTTTTGCAAGACGAGATTGACGGAAATTAGCCACCAACAGCCACACGCCAGCCACACCAATCCCCCGTTTGCCAACCGCCGTTAATTCGGTTAAATATCGCCCTGTACGCACCCGTAGCTCAGCTGGATAGAACGCTGCCCTCGATCGTTAGTTTTTTTGCGTGAATGGTGTCCGTAGCAAACAATGGTTAACCATGAATATGAAATTAATAATTTTAAGAGTGGCAACGGCACTAGACGTCGGACTTTTTTACTTCCAGGGCGCAAACCAATCCATTGATAAAGAAACCTCGACCACTGATGGTCCTGTTAGCTGTAAATGATGAATCAAATTACTTCCCTTTCCTGTCCGCTTTGTGGCAATTATAACGCTTTGTCATTTCATCACGACAAGTTTCGTGAATATGTCCAGTGCAGGACCTGTGATCTGGTGTTTGTGCCCAAAGCTTTTCATCTATCTACTGATGCTGAAAAAAAGTATTATGATCTTCATGAAAACCATCCCGATGATCCGGGCTATCGCACATTCCTCAGCAAACTGTTTGAACCTCTCAATCAGCACTTAAGCCCCAAGTCCCATGGCCTAGACTTCGGCTGTGGCCCAGGCCCAGCGTTGCCAAAACTGTTTGAAGAGGCCGGCCACTCCATGGCTCTGCACGACCTTTACTATGCTCCTGACACAGCCGTGCTTTCAAATAGCTACGATTTCATAACAATGAGCGAAGTGGTTGAGCATTTGGCCGAACCGGGCAAAGTCTTAGACGATCTATGGGCCAATTTGAACGCGGGAAGCAGGCTGGGAATCATGACAAAACGTGTCCGCAATGCAGAGGCCTTTAAGACATGGCACTACATCACGGACCCGACCCACATTTGCTATTTCTCAGTGCCAACGTTTCAGTGGTTGGCCAAACGTTGGTCGGCCAAACTTATTATTTCCGGAGACGATGTGGTATTGATGCAGAAAGGAAAACGTAGATGAGCAGTGGTCAAATTATATTTCATCATTATCCACAGTCCCCCGTGTCCGAAAAAGTCCGGGTTGTATTCGGTATGAAGGGTTTGACTTGGAAGTCCGTGATGATTCCACGTCTACCGCCGAAACCGAATTTGATGCCGCTGACCGGGGGCTATCGTCTGACTCCGGTGATGCAGATCGGTGCCGATATCTATTGCGATACCAAATGTATCATCCATGAGCTTGAGCGCCGCTTTCCTCATCCGACCCAATTTCTAGATAAGGTCGAGGGCCTGCCTTGGGGTGTCGGACAATGGGTCGATGAACCGCTATTTAAGGACGTGGTCACTGTGGCGTTGGTTGAAATGAGCCCCAACATGCCGCCGGAATTTCTGGCTGATCGTGGCCCTCTCTATTTTGGCCCCGATTTTTCTCTGGAATCCATTAAAGCCAAATATACGGAATGTCTTGCCAATGTCAGCGCCCAGTTCACCTTGATGGATGAATGTCTTAAATCCAGAGATTTCATGCTTGGGCGGGAAGCAGGATTGCCCGATGCGCTGGCTTATTATTTGGTCTGGTTCCTGCGCGACAGAATGGCCGAAGGAGATCAGTTCTTGGGGCAGTTCAAAAATCTAGTGGATTGGGAACAACGGATTAAAGGCATCGGTCACGGCAATCCGCAAGAGATGAGTGACCTAGAAGCACTAGACATCGCTAAAAATGCCGAACCGCAAACGCCGGAACAAGTTGATCCAGACGACCAGCTCGGACTTAATGTGGGGGACCACATCTCCATCGAACCCATCACTGGCGGGCCACAAGTAGCGGGAACCCTACGCAGCCTTTCATCCGACCGCCTCGCCGTTTTGCATGAAAGTGAACAGGCTGGACAGGTGTGCATCAACTTCCCTCGCTTGGGGTACAGGGTTACACGGATGTAGGACGCTTACGTTTGCTGGTATTGTTCAGCCTTGGCTCGGAATACAAGATGACCGCATCAAATTGAGTTCTTTATATAAGATTATTAAAGGTGTCATTTCGTTGATAAATGGCTGCTATTGCGCCCATTAAGGCTGGTGCTAATATTTTAAATTGAAGACAGCCTAGTATTGCAGAAGTTCGTGATGCTGGCGGAGGAAGCCGTTTACTGCATGGCCACCCCCTAGAACATTTCTGGGACAGCCCTAAAAAATTAGCTGTATGTGACCACCATCACTTTGCCTAAGCCCGGGCGCAGGGAATAACCTCGCTCCGGACACGACGGATTATTTTCCAACAGCTGAACGTTGTCTTAGTACAAGCTTCAGAGTTGGTTCAAGTCCGAGAGCGTATAACGGGTCCAACGCTGAAGAACGGCACCGGCCGCAAGCCGGTAACAAGATGGCCTCTCACGGGCATTCGTACTGAAAAACAGAAATTGAATGCATATTCCAGCACTATTTCAGTATGGGCGTGCCATATTTTTTAACAGCATCAACCTCTATACATAGGATAAACATCATGAAAAATAACACCCCCAAGACCGAACTTTCCCC
>CBFDBQ010000044.1:0-17389 GCA_965603095.1 uncultured Thalassospiraceae bacterium
TGGCCGATGCTCGGGTTTCGATAACCATGTTGGGCCAAAATTCAGATTCAGCCCAAATAGCCAAATCAGGTTGCCAATGTTCAAGAAACCGTCTTACGTATTTTACCCGATCAACCGGCACGTATTGATGAAAGGCGCGTTCACCTAAACGGTTTTCCATTAATTTTGCTGAGGTCACCGTTCCGGTTGTTACCAGAACTGACCAGTCGCTATATTTTTGTAATATTTGTTCTATTACCTTTAGCATTGAAAATGCTTCACCCACGCTGGCGGCATGAATCCAAACCAATTTTTCTTTTGGTCTGGCCATAGATGCAATGCCAAGGCGTTCAGAAAATCGTATTGGGTCTTCTTTGCCTTTTTTTAAACGACGGGAAAGATAGAGCGCAATTAACGGCGCACCTAGGCCCGTGAACATACGGTAAAATGAAAGCATCATGACGACACCTCCGCATCACCATTGTTTATGGGTGCTGGTTCAGGTGTGGTTACACCTGTTTCTTTATCAAGCTTGAATGTAATTTCATTAAGGCTTGTTTCCATTTCCAGCCTTATATTTTCACGTTGTTCAGGTGATGCGTCGCGGGGAACCTCAACTGGGGTTCCAATTTCAAAAACACCACGGGCAAATGGAAGCGGCACCAACATTCTATCCCATGTGTCCAACATTTTTGCCGCGCTCATTGAATTTGATACGGGAACTAAAACCGCACCCGACATGCGGGCAATATCGATAGCACTGGACTGCATTCTTTGGCGTGGGCCACGGGGCCCATCCGGGGTTATGGATACAGCCCCGCCGCTTTTAAGAACTTTTAATATTCCACGCACGGCGCTAGAGCCACCTTTGCTGGTTGAGCCCCATATGGTTTTTACGCCCAAACGGTTATATGCCCCGGCGGCAATTTTTCCATCACGATGCGGCGTGCTTAGCTGGTGCAGGGGTTTGTCGGTTTTCCATGCAAATGCATTAGCTATTAGGCGTGAATGCCAGAAACATAGAATTATTGGCCGGTCTTCATCAATTAATGATTGTATGGTTTCCCATCCACGAAAATCCCAGCGCCCGGTTAAGCGCACAAAGCGCAAATATGACGCGGCAAGCATGGATACGACGTTTTGCGCCCATGATTGATTTAATATTTTTTTGTAAAGCTTCACTTAGTTGTGCCTCACGTCCATCGATGACATTAGTGCTCATCACCTTCAAACTGCAAATGATAAAGGCTGGCGTAGGCCCCGCCTTTTTCCAGCAGTTCAGCGTGGCTTCCCTGTTCAATTATCCGCCCGGCATCTAGAACATATATTAAATCTGCACCGACAACGGTTGAAAGCCTATGGGCGATTACAAGCGTTGTTCTGTCTTTCATTAATTTATCAAGTGCGTTTTGCACGTTACGTTCAGATTCTGTATCAAGCGCCGAAGTCGCCTCATCAAGCAATAGTATGGGTGCATTTTTTAGCATGGCGCGCGCTATGGCTAAGCGCTGGCGTTGACCACCAGAAAGCTTTACCCCGTGCTCACCCACTTGGGTGTCAAAGCCCTGTGGCAGTTCTTTTATAAAGCTTAGAGCCGATGCGTTACGTGCGGCATCTATTATTTCATCTTCTGATGCGCCTTGGCGACCGTAGGCTATGTTGGCGTGAACTGTGTCGTCAAAAAGGGTGACTTCTTGGCTAACCAATGCGATGGAACCGCGTAATGATTTTATTGTGATGTCGCGTATGTCTTGACCATCGATTAGGATCCGGCCTTCGCCTACTTCGTAAAAACGCGGCACAAGGTTCATTAGTGTTGATTTTCCTGCACCCGATGCACCCACCAAGGCAACCGTTTTACCAGCCGGAACCGTAATGTTTATATTGTTAAGTGCGCTTGCCTGCCGCGTATTAATAAGCGCGCTTGCAGACCCATTTGTTTCGTTTCCGGCATATGCAAATGAAACATCTTCTAATTTTATTTCACCACCATCTGGCAAAACATCTTTTGCCTGCGCGCTATCTTTTATTAATGCGTTATTATCTAGCAGTGAAAAAGTGCGTTCAGCCCCGGCAAGGCCTTCTTGAATAGTAGCGTTAAGATTGGCAAGGCGTTTCATTGGTTCGTAGGCAAGCAGTAATGCAGTAATAAATGAAAAGAACGAGCCCGCATCCATGCCGCCATCAATTACTCGACTGCCGCCATAAACAATAACTAGCGTAATGGCCACACCACCAAGGGTCTCCATTATTGGGCTGTTCATGGCGCGAGTCTGATTTGATTTTAGAAATGTCTTAAACAGCTTATCTACAATTTCTCCCACACGACCCTGTTCGTACGGTTCCATTGAATATGCCTTTACAACGCGAATGCCTTGAAATGTTTGTTCCAACAGTGTGGTAAACATTCCGGTTTCTTCTTGGAATGTTGTCGTGACCCGGCGCATTTTGCGCCCCAATTTTATAATTGGTAAAACCGCAACAGGGAAAACAATGAATGCAAGTGCAGCTAACTGCCAGTCTTGCAAAAACATAACCGTGACTAACCCAATAAGCGAAAGCAGGTCTTTGCCAAAAACAGTAATCGCATGCGAAACCGTAACTCGCATGGCGTGAATATCAACGGTAAAACGGCTGACCAGTTTACCAGTTGAATTGTTGTGAAAAAATGTCATGTCCAGCCCGATCATGTGGCTGTAAAGACGTTTTTGTAAATCGGCGACAATGCGCAGACCAACAAATGCCATCAATACCGATTGGGCGTAGTTGGCAATACCTTTTATAAAAAACGTTGCCAAAACCGTTCCGCCAATAACCCACAACATATTTTCGCGCTTAGCGATAAAAATATCGTTGACCACTGGCTTCATCAGCCATGCGCTTAATGCGGTGGCAAATGCCATAATTGCCATGCAGATAACGGCCAACACCAACCACCATTTATACTGGTTAACGTTTTCGCGCCAAAGTCGGCCCATTAGGGCGGATGTGCTAGCGTGCTTGCCAGCCGCGGTTTTATAGGCGTGTGTTTTTGACAAGTTGGTGTATTCCCTGAAATTGCGACAGTATTATAGGCATTTAGACGTTCGGGCAATGTAGCATGGAGATTAAATAAGGGCCAATACTCACAAACACCTTGGCAAATACTTATGCGTTTACTGGGGAATTTTAGCCCCAGCCCCAGACTCAGGTGCCGGCTATGGTCATGGCCTCAATTCTGATGCTGGGGCTGTCGGTGCCGTAGCGAAAGACAAGGTCATTGGCGGGCTCAAGGCTTAAGAACATGTCTTTCATGTTTCCGGCCACCGTCAATTCGCTAACCGGAAATGCAATTTCACCCTTTTCAATCCAAAACCCGGAAGCACCGCGGGAATAATCACCAGTTACCTGATTTACTCCCATACCGATAAGTTCGGTAATAAATATCCCCGCATCAATTTCAGAAATCATTTGCGCCTGAGTTATATTCCCCGGTTCAAGATAAAGGTTGCTGGAACTTGGGTGTGGTGGGCCTGAAACGCTTCGCGATGCATGACCGGCGCTTTTAAGACCCAACTGTCGGGCCGAACGCAAATCTAGGAACCATGTGCTAAGACAGCCATCATTAATGATATTCATTTTTGTTGAGGCGATGCCTTCGTCATCAAATGGAGCCGAGCTAAGACCGCGTTTGCGTAACGGGTCATCCACAATATTTATGCCGTCTCTAAAAATTTTTTCACCCATGCTGTCTTTTAGAAAAGAAGTCCCGCGCGCAATTGATTGCCCATTAACCGCACCGGAAAGATGCCCGACAAGTGATTTTGCAACTCGGGCATCATAAATAACTGGCAATGTTGCCGATGCTACTTTTTTTGAACCCAATCTTTTAACCGCATTTTCGCCTGCTGTTTTTCCAACATCGGCGGCGTCTCTTAAATCTTCTAACCATACTGCTCCGCTGTAATCCCAGTCACGCTCCATTTCGGTGCCAGTTCCAGCCAAAAGTGATGCGCTTAAATTAAAACCCGATCTGGAATATGTGTGGGCCAGCCCATTGCTTGCCGCCATGGCGACGTTGGTTTTACCAAAACCAACGCTGGCTCCTTCGGAATTGGTAACGCCATTAACTGCAAGACCTGCTTCTTCGGCGGCACGGGCCATTTCTTCCATTTGTTTGGCAGTTGGTTCAATTGGGTCAAACATATCCAAATCGGGAATTTCCCCGCTGATAAGTTGTTCAGGGTCAGCCAACCCGGCAAATTCATCTTCGGGTACGGCGCGCGCCATGGCAATTGCACGTTCAACCATTTCATCAAGCGATGCGGGCGATGTATCGGATGTTGAAACTATGGCTTGGCGTTTTCCCACCAGCACACGCAGGCCAAGGTCACTGCCTTCGGAACGGTCTAACTGTTCAACCTCGCCCAAGCGGTAGGTCAAAGAAAGAGATGTTCCTTCAACCTTTACCGCATCGGCCGCATCGGCACCGCTGGATTTTGCTTTTTTAATTAGGTCTTGGAGAAGATTAAGGGTGTCGGTCATTTGTTTTTATTTTTTCCAAATTTGTTTGCCTGAGCCGGCCATATGGGCTTGCCCGAGCCGGGGAGGCCGAGATCGCTCCACATGGCGGAAACTTTTTCTACCACTTCATCGTCCATACGTATTTTAGTGCCCCATTCACGGGTTATTTCCGAACCCATTTTGGTGGTGGCATCAATGCCCATCTTAGATCCCAGACCCGAAGCGGGCGAAGCAAAATCGAGATAATCTATGGGCGTTCCCTCGATTAAGGTGGTATCGCGGGCGCCATCCACATTGGTTGATATGGCCCAGATTACATCTTTCCAGTTTCTGGCGTCGATGTCTTCGTCGACCACGATTACAAATTTGGTATAGGTAAACTGGCGCAGGTATGACCAGACCCCCATCATTATTCGCTTGGCATGGCCGGGGTATGATTTTTTCATGCTAACAACCGCAACCCGGTACGAGCATGCTTCGGGCGGCAACCAAAAATCCACTACCTCGGGGAACTGTTGAATAAACAACGGCACAAACACATCGTTTAGGGCCTCACCCAACACGCTAGGTTCATCCGGTGGCCTGCCGGTAAAGGTGGAAAGGTATATGGGATTTTTTCGCATGGTAATTGCGCTAACGGTGAACACCGGGAATTCTTCAACCGAATTATAATATCCGGTATGGTCGCCATAGGGGCCTTCGGGGCCAGTTTCGGTTAATGAAATGTGGCCTTCTAAAACTATTTCTGCGCTGGCCGGAACTTTTAACGGCACCGTTTTGCAATCAACTAGTTCTACTTTTTCACCTCGCAAAAGCCCGGCAAATTGATATTCCGATAGGGTATCTGGAACCGGGGTAACCGCCGCCAATATGGTTCCGGGATCGGCCCCAATAACCACCGCCACCGGCATGGGGGTATTATTTTTTTCTTTCCAGCGGGCAAAATGTTGGGCTCCGCCGCGATGATGTAGCCAACGCATCAGGGTTGTGTTTTTACCCGTTACCTGCATTCGGTAAATACCTAGATTAGGGCTATCGCGCTTGTCAGATTCTGGGTCGGGTCCACCGGTTACCACCAGCCCCCAGGTAATAAGCGGGGCCGGTTCGCCCGGCCAGCAGGTTTGGATGGGCAGGGTGGAAAGGTCCACATCATCGCCCTCGATTATCACCTCATGAACCGATGCTTTTTTTACCGATTTTGGCTTCATCGACATGACCGATTTCATCAACGGCAATAATTCCATGGCTTCACGCCAGCCACCGGGTGGTTCGGGTTGGCGCAAGAAAGCCAGCATTTCACCAACTTCGCGTAATTCATCCGGTTTGCGGTTCATGCCACAGGCCACACGTTCAACGGTTCCAAACAGGTTAACCAGAACCGGAACATTTGTCGGCGTACCATCAGGATTAATGGGATTTTCAAACAAAACCGCAGGGCCATTTTCGGCCAGCAGGCGGGTTTGGATTTCGGTCATCTCAAGGTGTGGCGATACCGGGGTAGCCACGCGGACCAAATCCCCGCTTTGCTCTAGTTTTTCAATAAAATCTCTTAATGATGAATAAGCCATGGCATCAATGTTTATACGAAATATGCGCTAATCAACACAAAACATTGCAAAAAATCAAAATAATTAGACATATGGTCTATTTGTGGGCGTTGTGTAGGGGGGTAATATAATGCTTTAATTGTAGGTAGATAGGGCTGGCATTTGGGGCACAGCCCAAAGTGCACCTCGGGGTGCGGGAATTATACAATATGACGCCAGATGGAAAATCTTCCGAGAACCAAGTCAACCGACGCGAGGGCCCTAATTATGCACGCTTGGTTGAAATTGGTATCGCGCTATCGGCTGAACACGACCACAAGCGCCTGCTTGAAACCATACTTATCGAAGCAAAATCCATGTGCCATGCCGATGGCGGCACGCTTTATATGAGCGGCAATCCAGTTGAGCGCGAAGGTGAAACAGTTTTCGAACCCGAAGGCGATGGAAAGTATCTGGCATTTGAAATTATGCGCACCGATAGCTTGGACATAGCCAAGGGCGGAACCACTGGCGAAGATATTTCGTTTCCACCATTGCCATTGCACAACCCAGAAACCGGCGAACCCAATCACAAAAACATTGCGACCCATGTGGCATTAACGGGCAACACGGTAAACGTTGAAGATGCCTATACATCAACCCAGTTTGATTTTAGCGGCACTAAAAAATTCGACGAAGGAACCGGTTATCGTTCAAAATCGTTTTTAACAGTTCCATTAAAAAATCATTCCGGTGAAATCATTGGCGTTTTGCAATTGCTCAATGCCAAAAACCCAAAAACAAATGAAGTCGTAACATTTGATGAAACAATCCAACCACTGATAGAAGCATTGGCAAGCCAAGCCGCAGTTGCGGTTGATAACCAGCTGCTTATTGATGCACAGCGCAGGTTGTTTGATGCATTTATCATGGTTATGGGTGGCGCGATTGATGCCAAGTCACCTTATACTGGTGGGCATTGCGCGCGCGTTCCGGAATTGGCCGAAATGTTAGCGGTTGCCGCGTGCAGTTCAAACGATGGCACGCTAAATGAATTTTCATTAGATGATGACGGTTTCCGCGAATTGCATCTGGCAAGCTGGTTACATGATTGCGGCAAGGTGGTAACGCCAGAATATGTTGTTGATAAAGCAACCAAACTAGAAACCATTTATGACCGTATTCATGAAATTCGCATGCGGTTTGAAATTATAAAACGTGACGTTGAAATTGTTTATTGGAAAGGTGTCGCCCAAGGTGGTGATGAGCCTACCCTTAAAAAAGAAATGGAGGCCGAGTGGGCCAAGCTTGATGATGAATTTTCATTTGTTGCCGAATGTAATATTGGCGGTGAATTTATGGCCGATGAAAAGGTTGATCGTTTGCGCGAAATTGCATCGCGCAAATGGATAAGAACTCTTGATGATCGCCTTGGCATCGCCCAAGAAGAATTATTACGCAAAGAAAAAACACCGGCGCAAACATTGCCGGTGGAAGAAAATCTGCTTTCTGATAAACCCGACCATGTTTTCCCCCGTGATGGTGCCTATGAAATTCACAACCCTGAAGCATTCGGCTTTGACATGGAAATTCCCAAAGACCTATTTAATCGGGGTGAGCTTTATAACCTGTCCATAGCTCGCGGCACATTGACCGCCGAAGACCGCTATATAATTCAAAACCATGTGGCGCAGACGGTGGTTATGTTAGACCAACTGCCGTTTCCCAAGCATTTATCTAGGGTTCCGGAATTTGCCGGCTCGCATCATGAAACCCTTATTGGGACTGGCTATCCACGTAAACTTTCCAAGGAACAGATGTCAATTCCAGCACGTATAATGGCGCTGGCCGATGTGTTTGAAGCATTAACCGCGGCAGATCGCCCATATAAAAAACCAAAATCTTTGAGCGATAGCATCAAGATTTTATCGTTTATGGTCAAAGACCAACACATTGACCCCGAGCTTTTCCAGTTGTTGCTTAAATCTGGAATATACAAACAGTACGCAGAAAAATTCCTTCGTCCCGAACAAATAGACGAAGTTGATATTGCGCACTATTTAAATTGAAGTATTTAAATTGAAAAGCTACCCTGCTAGATAGCGTTGCCCAATACGAATGCGATAAAAACTAAAAACCCGAAATCACGGTTTAATTTGAATTTGGAAAGGCAATCTTTTGCATTTTCAAAATCAATTGTGCTGACTTGCCATATCAGATGGGCGGCGGGTATGGCCATAGCTGGATAAAATATCCAATTAATGCCTGAAACATATCCGGCGGCAATGATAAGCAAGATTGTTATAAAGTAGAAAAAAGCAATCCACGGGCGGGTGCTGTCGCCCAATCTTACCGCTAACGATTTTATACCAACCAACATGTCATCTTCTTTGTCTTGGTGGGCATAAATTGTGTCGTAGCCAAGTGTCCAGAAAATACCAGCAATATAAAGCAACCCCGGTGCCAGTGATAATTCACCGCGAACTGCCGCCCAGCCCAACATAGCCCCCCAGTTGAAAGCAAACCCCATAAATAGCTGGGGAAAATGTACAAACCGTTTCATAAACGGATAAATGGCAAGTGGTATTAGCGCCCCCATGCCCACCCAAATGGAAAACATGTTTAGCTGAAGAAGAACCAGCAATCCCACGAAACAAATGACATTAAAAAATATAAACGCTTTGGCAACGCTAACCTGCCCACTGGGAATGGGGCGCAATGCAGTGCGAACAACCTTGGCATCAAAATCGCGGTCTACAATATCGTTAAAAACACAACCGGCCCCACGCATGGTGAATGCACCAATAAAGAAAAGCAAAATTAGCTTCCAATCGGGCATGCCCGTTGATGCCATGGCAACACCCCACCAGCAGGGCATTAATAAAAGCCACGAACCCACTGGGCGGTCAATTCGCAACAACAATAAATAGGGCCGCCATGCCTTGGGCGTTGCCCGCATTATCAGTATATCGTCCCTGATATCGGTGGCATCCAGCTTTTGCTCTTCACTATGGTCTGGGCCATGAGCTGGGCCGTGGTTATGGATATTTACATTCATGGGGTTATTATTACATCACAGGTGTACTCTATGACAAACCTGACTATTATACCCAGCATAAGCAACGATTTTTTCACCCCAATAAATAAATAACCAAATAAATAATAGGGCAATAATTATGAGCTTTAGCGCCAACCCCACTGCCATACATTCGGATGCGGTAATTGAAAATCGGAATCAACTTATCGAATATATGGCATCTGGCTGTAAACCTAAAAACAATTGGCGCATTGGCACCGAACATGAAAAGTTCGCCTATCATCTAGATAATCTTCGCGCGTTAGAATACGAAGGCGAAAATGGAATCAAAACATTGCTTGAAAAACTATCTCGTTTTGGTTGGCAGCAGGTTACCGAGGATGGCAAGGTAATTGCGCTGAAAATGGATGATGGTTGCTCAATAACTTTAGAACCAGCAGGCCAGGTTGAGCTTTCCGGTGCCGCAGTTTGTGATATTCATCAAACTTGCAAAGAAGTTGGAACACATCTGCAACAGGTAAAATCCGTTGCCAGTGAAATGGGAATAGGTTTTCTTGGGCTTGGCTATCAGCCTAAATGGGGACTTGATGATTTACCGTGGATGCCAAAAGGGCGTTACGAAATTATGCAAAAATATATGCCAACCCGGGGTGAGCTTGGGTTGGATATGATGCAGGCAACCTGCACCGTGCAGGTCAACCTTGATTTTGATTCAGAAAAAACAATGGCAGAAATGTTTCGCATTGCTATGGCATTGCAACCAATTGCAACTGCGCTTTTTGCAAACTCACCGTTTAAAAATGGAAAGCCGTCTGGGTATCTAAGCTATCGCAGCCATATTTGGACAGATACCGACCCTGACCGTACCGGCATATTACCATTTGTATTCGAAGACGGGTTTGGGTTTGAACGTTATGTTGATTATATGCTCGACGTTCCAATGTATTTTGTTTATCGGGGTGGTAAATATCTAGATGCCACCGGGCAGTCGTTTCGTGATTTTCTTGATGGCAAGCTTCCGGTGTTGATGGGCGAAAAACCAACCATATCAGATTGGGAAGATCACCTAACCACAGCCTTCCCCGAGGTTCGCTTGAAAAAATATCTTGAAATGCGTGGCGGCGATGGCGGGCCATGGAACAGGCTTTGTGCATTTTCTGCCCTGTGGGTTGGTATTCTTTACGATGATGGGGCGCGTTCAGCTGCTTGGGATTTAATCAAAGACTGGACAGCCGAAGATGTGGCCCAACTTCGGCTCGAGGTTCCAAAATTGGCCCTTAATGCCAAAATGGGAGACCAAAGCGTCGGCGATATAGCCCTCGATATGCTAGACATTGCCCACGCTGGATTGGCTGGGCGGAAAAGACTGGATGGTGTTGGTTTAGATGAAACACCGTTCTTAAAACCGCTGTTTCATATTGCCGAAACCGGAACCACGGCGGCCGAAGATTTGCTGTTTGCCTATAACGGACGTTGGAAAAAATCAGTTGATCCGGTGTTTAGGGAATATGCTTATTAGGGTTTTGAAAAAAGTCCTTACGCCTACGCCGCCGTTCCACCAACGGTAATTTCATCCATTTTTAATGTCGGCTGGCCAACCCCAACTGGAACCCCTTGGCCGTCTTTGCCGCATGTTCCAACGCCTGCATCAAGTTTTAAATCATTGCCAATCATCGAAACTTTCTTCATTGCCTCGGGGCCATTGCCAATTAGGGTCGCGCCCTTAACCGGGGCACCAACTTTGCCATTTTCAATCAGGTAAGCCTCGGTGCAGGAAAAAACAAATTTGCCAGATGTAATATCAACCTGTCCGCCACCAAAATTAACTGCGTAAATACCTTTTTTAACGGACCCTATAATTTCTTCAGGTTCCCGCTCACCCGCCAACATGAATGTGTTGGTCATGCGCGGTATTGGCGCATGGGCGTAGCTTTCGCGCCTGCCGTTTCCGGTAACGTCCATTCCCATAAGGCGGGCGTTCATGCGATCTTGCATGTATCCTTTTAAAATACCGTCTTCGATAAGTACGGTTTCAGATGTTGGCGTGCCCTCGTCATCAATGCTTAATGATCCGCGTCGGTCTTGGAACGTGCCGTCATCAACCACCGTAACGCCGGGGGCGGCAACGCGCTCACCCAAAAGCCCAGCGAAAGCTGATGTTTTTTTACGGTTGAAATCACCTTCTAATCCATGGCCAACCGCTTCGTGCAACATTACTCCGGGCCAGCCGGGGCCAAGCACAACTTCCATTTCACCCGCCGGTGCAGGCACACTTTCAAGGTTTACCATTGCTTGACGCAAGGCTTCATCGGCTGCCAAGTGCCAGTTTTCAGGACTTATCCATTCTTCGTACCCGGTGCGTGCACCGTGACCGTACGAACCAGTTTCCATTCTATCGCCGCTACCTGCCACAACAGAAACATTTAACCTGACAAGCGGGCGAATGTCGGCGGCGGTTGCACCGCCTGCGCGAATTATTTCTATTGCTTGCCAGCTAGCCGCCATTGAAACAGAAACTTGTTTGACGCGCTCATCACGACCACGGATATAGGCATCAATTTCTTCTAGCAATTTTACCTTTTCAGAAAATTCCATTCCTGCAAGGGGGTTTTCATCACCGTAAAGTTTGCGGTTGGTGCCGGGTGGGGGCGGGGCCATGATGCCACCGCTTCCTTTGCGTACCGATGTTACGGTTTCACCGGCACGTTTTATGGCGTCTTCGGAAAGCTCGGATGCGTGGGCATACCCGGTCACCTCGCCCGCGACTGAGCGCAAGCCGAACCCTTGGGCGGTGTCGAAACTTGCCCCTTTTAGGGGACCATCATCAAAAACTAGGCTTTCTGATTGGCGATATTCAAGATAAAGCTCACCATCATCGGAGCCATTAAGGGCGTCACTTACAATGGTTTCGGTTCGGCTGCGATCCATTCCAGAGTTTTCAAAAAACAGGTTATTGGTGGTAACTGGACCAGACATAAAGCTCTCCTCAAAATTGGGTTCTGCATTATATATGAGCCATTCAACACCCGATTGCCAGAAATGTTAGACGGGGTTGATTTTTAGGCCCAATTTGGGCATATTCTCCTCACGTGGTGATTTGGCCGGCTGGCTTGCGGCCACGTTAAATAAGCAGCTAAAAGGCCGAAGCAGTGGAATTAGCCCTGACCTTCGGTCCGGGCTTTTTTTATTGGAGATACATAATATGAGCAATAAAAACGAAAATAAATGGCGCCAATCAACCAAATTGGTTCGTGGCGGCCTTGACCGTAGCCATCATGGCGAGCTTTCCGAAGCAATATTCATGACCCAGGCTTATGCCTATGACAGTGCCGAACAGGCGGAACAAAGCTTTAATGGCGAAATCGACCATTATGTTTATTCCCGTTATGGCAACCCAACTGTTTCAATGTTTGAAAACCGTCTGGCATTGCTAGAAGGGGCAGAGCATTGCCGTGCCATGGCATCTGGCATGGCGGCGGTTTATTGCTCGCTTGCCAGTCAGTTAAAAGCTGGTGACCGGGTGGTTGCATCGCGCGCACTTTTTGGCGGCTGTGAATATGTAATCAATACAGCATTACCCAAGTTTGGCATTAAAACTGAATTTGTTGATGGTTCCGATTTGGATGCATGGAAAGAAGCATTAAGCACGCCGGTCGACGCAGTATTTATTGAAAGCCCCGCCAACCCAACGCTGGAAATAATAGATATTGCAGCGGTGGCCGAGCTAACCCACAAGGCAGGCGGCAAGTTAATAGTTGATAATGCATTTGCTTCACCCATTTTGCAAAAACCATTGGAACTGGGCGCTGATATTGTTACCTATTCAGCTACCAAACATATTGACGGGCAGGGCAGGGTTTTGGGCGGAGCGATTCTTTCTAACGATAAATCATTTATCGAAGACGAATTACAACCGTTTTACCGCAACGTTGGCCCTTCGCTTAGCCCGTTTAATGCATGGGTGCTGGTTAAAAGCCTCGAAACATTAGAACTGCGCGTAAGCCGCCAATCTGAAAATGCATTAACGTTGGCAAAGTTTCTTGAAACATTGCCGGGGGTTGCACGCGTGCTTTACCCCGGGCTTGCTAGCCATCCACAACACGATCTTGCCATGAAACAAATGTCTGGCAGTGGCGGTACCGTGGTTTCATTTGAAGTTGACGGTGGTAAAAAAGAAGTTTTTGCCGCGCTCAATAAACTTCAAATAATAGATATTGCAAATAATCTTGGTGACCTTAAATCCATGATTACCCATCCGCAAACCACAACTCATCAACGCCTTAGCGCCGAAGATCAAGCCGCAATGGGTATATCACCCAGCCTAGTTCGGCTGTCGGTGGGTATCGAAGACACCGAAGATTTGAAAGAAGATTTAACCAGAGCGCTGGGTTAAATTTTATTCCTGCCGCCAGGGCATGCCCGCAACTTTCCATCCGTTGACGGTTCCCCGGTGCCCGGTACTATTTTTGTCGCCTTCAAAACCGTGGGCAACGTTGTAGCAATGTTTAAATCCGTTTTCGGTTAAAAGGTGCGCGCCATAGGCAGAACGCACCCCGGAACGACAAATTAATAAAATTACCTTGTCCTCGATGGGTTTTGTTATTTCGCTTATCTCTGCTACGAAATTGGGGTTTTGGTGCATATCGGGATATATCTGCCATGGCACTAAATTTAGCTTGCGACCGGGCAGGGTCGAAAGGTTAGGCACGCCAATCCATGACCATTCTTCTGGGGTGCGCACGTCAATCAACAGCGAATTGGGGTCGGTTTTGAGGGTTTCCCACGTTTTTTCCGGAGCTACATCCCCGGCATAGACTAGTGGCGACATTGGCTTTTTCCCTATAATGGGTGTTCAATCGGCTCTCATTTTAATATAAGACACCACCTACACATCGCCCACCATAAAATTGAAATTAATATCATATGACAAAACTTCAACTAGCCCACGGTTTTACATTTAACGATTTATACCAGACAGATGGCCTAAGCCGTATTGACGACGTGTTCATGGCCGAACTGGCAAAGGTTAATAATGATCTGGCCGTGCGTCTTAAAAATGCACGCGAAGAAACCGCCACAATCGATGCCAAGGTTGAAGCCGATTTGTTGCTAGAACTCAGCCCCCATGTGGATGAGTTCGTTGCAAAACTTTTTAGCGTTGAGGCCCCCGTTGCTGAGCTTAAAAAACAGCATTTATTGCTAGACCCAATATATTCATGCAAGCGTTTATTCGTACAACGCCGGGCGTTAAAAGGAAAAACCATTGATGACGCAATGGCCATTGACGGCCTTGCCCTGGCAAAAGATTTTGCCGAAATAATTGCTAGTGATTTTAACGAATTAAAATTTGCTGAAAAAATAATGGCATGGCTGGATGACGAAGAAAAAAACAAAGATGCAATTGCCAAGGCCGCCGATTATGCATTGTGGGCGACATACACGCCCGAAGGTCGCGCCTTGCATAAAGACGATGTTTTATTTAATGAACCACAAAAGCTTGATTTAGAAAATCTTGTAAAAACCGACACGGTTGAAATTGCCCCCGGCATAAACGCGCGTAATTTTAAACCAAAACGCATTCATTACCGCGATGGTTTTAAATTATCTGATAACGGTTGTAATCTTACCGGTGCGTTGGACGAAATAAATTACTGTGTAATTTGTCATGACCGGGGCAAGGATTCGTGTTCCAAAGGTTTGCTCGATAAAAAAACAGGTGGTTACAGCAAAAATGATGCCGGAATAGATTTAACCGGCTGCCCGTTAGAAGAGCGCATTTCAGAAATGCATCAGGCCAAAAAAGAAGGCAACGCAATTTCCGCACTTGCGCTTATCGCTGTTGATAACCCACTTTGTGCCGGCACCGGGCACCGCATTTGTAATGATTGTATGAAATCGTGCATTTACCAAAAACAGCAACCGGTAAATATACCAGAAGTCGAAACCCGCGCGTTAAAAGACATATTGGGTTTACCCTGGGGTTTTGAGATCTATTCGCTGCTAACCCGGTGGAACCCCATGAGCATCCGTCGCCCCTATCCTAAGCCCCACAGCGGTTACAAGGTTTTGGTGGTTGGCACTGGCCCTGCTGGTAGCGCGCTATCGCACCACCTAATGAACGATGGTCATTCGGTGGCGGCGATTGATGGGGCCAAGTTAGAACCAATGGACGCCGCCATTTCCGGCACCACCCCATTTGGCGAACGGGTTCAGTTCGATCCAATAGAAAACGTAAAAGATATTTGCGAACAGCTTGATGACCGTATCCTCGCTGGTTTTGGCGGGGTTGCCGAATATGGCATAACCGTTCGTTGGGATAAAAATTTCCTTAAACTTGAACGACTATTGCTGGAACGGCGCGAACAGTTCCGCATGTTTGGCGGGGTGCGTTTTGGTGCACAAATAACCAAGGAACAAGCGTTTGCCATGGGGTTCGACCATGTTGCCCTTTGCATGGGTGCGGGCAAGCCAACCATATTGAGCATTGAAAATAATCTTGCCCCGGGTGTTCGTCAGGCATCTGATTTTTTAATGGCGTTACAGCTTACCGGGGCGGCCAAGTCCGACAATATTGCCAACCTGCAATTGCGTTTACCGGCCGTCATAATTGGCGGTGGGCTAACCGCTATCGATACCGCGACCGAGGCCTTGGCCTATTATGTTGCCCAATGTGAAAAATTTATCGCCCGGTTTGAAGAATTATCCGGCGTTATGGGCGAAGATGTGGTGCGTGCCAATTGGACAACCGAAGACCACGAAATTGCATCGGAATTTCTAAGCCACGGTCAGGCTATTCGCATTGAACGGGCCAAGGCAAAATCTGAAAACCGCGACCCTGATTTAACAACTTTGTTAAATCAATGGGGTGGCGCAACCATAGCTTATCGCCGGCGGATGATTGACAGCCCCAGTTACACATTAAATGTTGAAGAAATTGAAAAAGCGTTCGAGCAAGGCATCCGTTTTGTAGAACTGATTTCCCCGGTTGGAATAAAGGTTGATGAGTTTGGCTGGGTTGGCAGTATTAACTTTGAACGCCAAGAAATTGACGACGGTGGCAAATTAATTTCAACCGCCGATGTTATTACGCTTCCTGCCCGTGCGGTATTAGTTGCGGCTGGAACCCAACCCAACACGGTACTGGCCCGCGAAGATGAAACATTCGCCGCCATGGATGGAAAATATTTCCGTGCGGTTGATGAAAACGGAAACCAGATATCACCAGAACGTAGTGACAAACCGGAAAAAGTTGAAATTTTGGTTGATATTGAACCCGATGGCCGGGCCGTTAGTTTTTTTGGTGATTTACACCCCAGCTTTGCCGGAAACGTGGTCAAGGCCATGGCCAGTGCCAAACAAGGTTACGTTAAAATAAGCAGCCAATTACAAAAAGTTTCTCCCACATCTATCAGCTTTGATGATATTGCCGAAAACATGAAACAAGGCCTAGTCGCCAATGTTGTTTCGGTAAACCGCCTAACCCCAACCATTGTTGAGGTGGTGGTAAATGCCCCCATGGCGGCGGCGGCATTTAAACCGGGGCAATTTTTCCGTTTGCAAAATTTCGAATCTATTGCTGATATCCAACATGGAACCCGCATGGCAATGGAGGGTCTGGCCCTAACCGGGGCCGAGGCCGACATGAGCACTGGAACGGTTTCATTGATTGTTTTGGAAATGGGTGGCTCGTCTAATTTGTGTGCTGGCCTTGCGCCCGGCCAACCGATTGTTTTGATGGGCCCAACCGGAACCCCAACCGAAACGCCGGGTGGGGAAACCGTATTGCTGGCAGGTGGCGGGTTGGGCAATGCGGTATTATTTTCAATCGGCCAAGCGTTCCGTGCGGCTGGTTCAAAGGTTTTGTATTTTGCCGCCTATAAAAAAATCATCGATCGCTATCACGTAGAAAAAATAGAAGCCGCCGCCGATACTATTATATGGTGTTCCGACGAAGACCCGGGCTTTCAACCGGGGCGTGATGGCGATAGGGCATTTGTCGGCAACATTGTCGAGGCCATGTCGGCCTATGGCAAAGGCAAATTATTTGATGGCCCCGGACCAATAGCGCTGGACGCGGTTGACCGGGTAATTGCCATTGGTTCAGACATGATGATGAAGGCGGTAACCGATGCCCGCCATTCCATATTGAAAGATTATTTAAAAGACAGCCATCAGGGCATTGGCTCCATCAACAGCCCAATGCAATGCATGATGAAAGAAATATGTGCTCAGTGCCTGCAACGCCACGTTGACCCAAAAACGGGCGAGGAAAAAGTTGTCTTTTCTTGCTTTAACCAAGACCAGCCACTTGATCTGGTTGATTTTGGCTCGCTCAAGGCTGGTG
>CBFDBQ010000045.1:0-16744 GCA_965603095.1 uncultured Thalassospiraceae bacterium
TCCCCTCGGCCGAAAGGTTTCCGCATAGAACCTCAAGGCAGGCCATTCTAACGGCTACGCCCATTTCAACTTGTTCGCGAATTGCGCTGCGCCCGATATCATCGGCAACGTCAGATGCAATTTCTACTCCACGGTTCATTGGTCCGGGGTGCATGATAAGCGCATCTGGTTTAGCGTTTTCAAGTTTTGCATAATCCAACCCGAAGAAATGAAAGTATTCACGCACCGAAGGGAAGAAATTTCCCTTCATCCGTTCGGTTTGCAGGCGCAACATCATAACGATGTCGCAATCTTTGAGCCCGGTTTCCATTTCGTGAAAGACCTCAACCCCAAGATGTTCAATACCAGCAGGTATTAATGTTTTTGGTGCTATAACCCGGACCCGTGCGCCCATGGCATTTAGCAGATGTATGTTGGAACGCGCGACACGGCTATGAAGAATATCTCCGCAGATGGCAACCGTAAGGCCTTGTATTTTTCCTTTGCGCCTGCGAATGGTCAGGGCGTCAAGCAATGCCTGTGTTGGGTGTTCGTGACTGCCGTCGCCGGCATTGATAACCGCACAGTTTACTTTTTCCGCTAACAGTTTAACCGCACCGGCATCGTTGTGGCGGACAACCAAAACATCGGGGTGCATGGCGTTTAGGGTCATGGCGGTATCAACCACCGTTTCACCTTTTTTGATGGAGCTGGTGGAAACCGACATATTTATAACATCGGCGCTTAAACGCTTGCCCGCCAGCTCGAACGATGTTCGGGTTCTGGTGCTGTCTTCGAAAAACAGGTTCATTATGGTGCGACCGGAAAGCGTCGCTAGCTTGTTGTCATGGCGACGGTTTAGCTCAACAAAGCTGTCTGCACGGTCTAGGAGAAGGGAGATTGCAACGGGAGAAAGTCCTTCGATGCCAAGTAGATGGCGATGCGGATAAGCACTAAAATCGAAAGCTCCGTCGTTCATCAGGGCGGACAATACACCAAACATGGTTTTTTTCGCAAGTCTTATGGACCAAGGGGGTAAAAATCCAAAAAAAAATCAGGAAATCAGCCCGCCAGCCACATCCACAGCGGCATGGTTAATATGGCGCCAAGGGTGGTGGCGGTTATTATTCCGGCCATCAATGGCCCATTGCCCCCCATTTCACGCGCCAAAACGTACGATGATGTGGCACCGGAAAGTGAGGCAAAAAGCATCATTGCCGCAAACGGTAGGCCGCTAACCCCCATGGCCGCCGCTATAATCCAGGCAAATGCCGGAAGCGCCACCAGCTTGATAGCCGTGGATTGGAGAGAAACCGACGCGTTTTGCCTTAAATGTTTAAAATTAAGCCCAGCACCGACCGCTAGCAATGAAATCGGTAAAGCGGCCCGGCCTAAAATATCAAGCAACGGCTCGATAATCGGCGGTAGCTCCAGCCCCAACCCGTTCATCCCAAAACCAATAAGGCAGGCAATAACAAAAGGGTTTTTGCCAACCGCAATCATGGCGCGGGACGGGGTTCGTGCCCCATCATGGCCGTCGCCGAAACTAACCATGGCGCCTACCGCCAGCAGGTTGGCTAGCGGAACCACTGCCAGAATAGTTATGGCCATCATGGAAACGCCAGCCTCGCCCCACATTACAAATGCAACCGTAATCCCGACGAAGGTATTGGGGCGAAACGCACCTTGAAAAAACGAAGTGAACGAACTGTCTGAAATATCCAGTCGTTTACGCAATGCTAGGGCCAGTAGCGCGGCGATAAACGTGGCAGAAAAAAGCGAAAACGCCATCGGCCATACATCATTGCCGTCAAGGTTGGCACGAACCCCGCTGCCAATTAAAAGAGCCGGAAAAAAAACATAATAGGTAATTTTTTCAGCAGGCGGCCAAAGGCCATCATCAACTAGTTGGTAGCGCCTGATGACAAAACCGATAAGTATAAGTATAAAAACTGGAAGCAACCCTTGAATTATGGTGATCATTCGTTATGTCCGTTACTTGCAACAACGGCGTCAAGCGCACCTTGTAGGATGTAGGTGGCGGCAAGCTTATCAACCACTTCCTTTCTGCGCTTGCGGGTCATATCAACCTCGCCCACCAGAACCCGTTCTATGGCCGATGTGGAAAGACGCTCATCCCAGAACGAAACCATTATTTCAAATTTATCAAACAGGTTTATGGCAAAGGTTCTAGCCGACTGGCACCTTGGGCCTTCGCTACCATCCATGCTGACGGGCAGGCCAATTACTATTCCGCCCACATTATGCTCATTGATTATTTGTTTTAGGCGGGTGGCATCGGCAGTAAATTTGGTGTGTTTTAAGGTTTCAAAGGGGCTGGCTATTGTTCTAGATGTATCTGATAGGGCCACACCAATGGTTTTGGTGCCTAAATCAAGCCCCAGTAGGCGCTGATCCTTTGTCAGCGCAGCCTTCATATTGCCCAGTTCCATTACAGCCATGGTTAGACTTATAATATCAAAGCGCGTTAACTGAAATAGCTCAATGAATATGAACAGAAAAAACAACAGATACTTAATTGTCTTTCTAGCTGCATCGCTTGCTATGGGCGTATCGCTGGCGTACGCGCAATCAGATAAATCCCCCACAATTCCCGGCGAACGTCCCGATGAAGCGGTTGAGGGCAGCATCGATCAAGCTCCACCGCCCAGTGCAGACCCGGAAGCATCACCCGAAATAACCAAAACAACGGTTTCTGTTATGGGCGTTGAGATAATTCCAAAAACAGGAACCTATGCCATAACCGCAGATGCCAATGTACGCAAAGGCCCGGGCACAGAAAACACCATAATTGGCAGCATAAAACAGGGCGAACGAGTTGAAGTGATTGGCACAGTAGAAGGCAAAGATTGGTACGCGGTATCAAAGGGTGGCGAAATAATAGGTTTTATTTATTCAAAAATAATGATCCCGGTTGTGGACGGAACATTATTTGAAGAAACCCGTGGTGTATTAATGCAAAAAAACTCTGTTTGTGATTATCGGTTTCGTTTTGAAGGAAAAACAGAAGTAGAAGGCGGAGCATTTGATACATCTGATTATGAAATTCGTTTTCGTTGCGCCAGTGAAAAAGGAACAGTTGTTTTTTATTCCCATATGTTTTTAACCGAAGCCACTGTCAAAAAAAGCTTTCATCAAATAGCCATGGATGTGCGTTCGATTGGTGATGGAATGGAAAAATATCTTACAACCAATTTTCTTTATGATCCCAAAACAGGTGAGCTAAAATTTGATGGTCATTCCAGGCCAAAATTCGCCATACCCCCAAAGATGGAAAAAATGAACGCCAAAACATTTCAAGAGGCCCTGTTGCTGGTCATGAATACCTCGGTTTCCAGTTGGACCGATGACGCGTGGGACAGCCTGTTCTCTAAATCCGATAATTAGGCCACAATTCCAATCAAACCTTGGTCCAATCAAACCTTGGTCTTGCCCCGCCCGGTTGGCAATGTTACTTTCCGCGCCCAAACTAAGGATTCCAACTAAGCACTTCAAAACCATACCGAGGCACAGCCAGAAAATGTCAATCGACAAGGAAACAGTACAAAGAATAGCTTATTTGGCGCGTATTCGCGTTGATGAGGCCCAGTTGGAACCACTGGCGGGCGAGATTTCCGGCATTATTGACTGGATTGAACAGCTTTCCGAGCTCGATACCGACGGGGTTGAGCCCATGGCCAGCGTTGCCGAAATGACGCTTCCAATGCGTAAAGATGTTGTGTCTGACGGTAACTGTCAGGATGCGGTGCTTAAAAACGCCCCCGACAGCGAAGACGGATTTTTTGCCGTCCCCAAGGTGGTGGAGTAAATATCCATGACCAATTTAACATCACTTACCATTGCTTCTGCTCGCGACGGGTTGGAAAAAAAAGAATTTTCCGCAAGTGAGCTTGCCGAAGCCCACATCAAGGCAATGGAAAACGCACGCGGCCTCAACGCATTTATTACCGAGACCCCGGAAATTGCGCTGGAACGTGCGCGCGAGTCTGATACCCGCCGGGGAAAAGGTAAGGGTGATGCCCTTGGCGGTATGGACGGCATTCCCATTGCCATAAAAGATTTATTTGCTACCGAAGGCGTTTTGACCACGGCGGGCAGTCATATTCTTGACGGGTTTGTACCGCCGTACGAGTCTACCGTTTCGGCTAATTTACGCTCTGGTGGTGCGGTAATGTTGGGCAAAGCTAATTTGGATGAATTTGCCATGGGTTCTGCCAACGTTACTTCTTATTACGGCCCGGTGAAAAATCCGTGGAAAGCAACTGGTGGAAATAATGCCGGCAAAGACCTTGTCCCCGGTGGTTCATCCGGTGGTTCAGCCGCCGCAGTTGCAAGCAATATTGCCATGGCCGCAACCGGAACAGATACCGGTGGATCTATTCGCCAGCCCGCATCATTTAGCGGCATTGTTGGCCTAAAACCAACCTATGGCCGCTGTTCGCGTTGGGGCATTGTTGCCTTTGCCTCATCGCTTGACCAAGCAGGGCCAATGACCAAAACCGTGCGCGATAGTGCAATTATGTTGCAGTCCATGGCAGGATTTGATGCCAAGGACAGCACCTCTGCCGATATAGCGTTGACAGATTTTGAAAGTGCACTTACGGGTGATATTCGTGGTTTAAAAGTTGGCGTACCAACCGAATACCGCATAGACGGCATGGACGCGGAAATAACCCAGTTGTGGGACCGTGGCATTGAATGGCTAAAATCAGCCGGTGCTGAAATTAAAGAAGTATCATTGCCGACCACCAAATACGCATTGCCAACATATTATATAGTTGCGCCGGCCGAAGCATCGGCCAACCTAGCGCGTTATGACGGTGTTCGTTTTGGCCTGCGTGTACCGGGTGAAAGCCTTGATGATTTATACCAAAATACCCGTGGCGAAGGTTTCGGGGCCGAGGTCAAACGCCGTATCCTTATGGGAACATACGTTCTTTCAGCAGGGTATTATGATGCTTATTATATGAAGGCCCAACGGGTTCGCACGCTTATATCCGAAGATTTTAAAAAAGCATTTGCCGACGTTGATGTGTTGCTAACCCCAACCGCACCCAGTGCCGCATTTGCCATTGGTGAAAAACAAGATGACCCGATTGCCATGTATTTAAATGATGTTTTCACCGTACCCACATCGCTGGCCGGGCTTCCCGGTATTTCCATACCAGCGGGGCTGAACAATGATGGCCTGCCGTTGGGATTACAGCTTGTTGGCCGTGCCTTTGACGAAGAAACGCTTTTGCGCGTAGCAGGCGTTTTAGAAACGGCGGCTGATTTTACCTCTAAAGCAGGGGGGGTAAAATAATGGCATATACTGTCACAGGCGAAACCGGTGAATGGGAAGTTGTAATTGGGCTGGAGGTTCACTGTCAGGTAATTTCCAATTCTAAATTATTTTCCGGTGCACCAACAGATTTTGGTGCCGAACCAAACACCCAAGTATCGCTGGTTGATGCGGCTATGCCGGGCATGCTTCCGGTTATAAACGAAGAATGCGTCGAGCAAGCGGTTCGCACCGGGTTGGGCCTTAACGCGCAAATAAACCTAAAATCAGTTTTTGCCCGTAAGAACTATTTTTATGCAGATTTGCCGCAGGGCTACCAGATTAGCCAAGCCGACCAACCCATAGTCGGCCCCGGTGTTATTAAAATTGATCTGGCCGATGGTTCAAGCGTTGATATTGGGGTTGAACGTCTGCATCTTGAACAGGATGCAGGCAAATCCATGCACGACCAAGACCCCAATCGCACCTTTGTTGACCTTAACCGTTCGGGCGTTGCCTTGATGGAAATTGTATCTGATCCCGATATGCGAAGCCCGGAAGAAGCCGGTGCATACATAAGAAAAATTCGCTCAATCGTGCGTTATCTGGGTACATGCGATGGCAACATGGACCAAGGCTCCATGCGTTGCGATGTAAATGTATCGGTCCGCCCGGTGGGCAGTACCGAACTGCGGACCCGGGCTGAAACCAAAAACGTCAATTCCGTGCGCTTTGCCATGCAGGCAATTGAATATGAAGCCATGCGCCAAGTTGAAATATATGACGGCGGTGGCGAAGTGGTGCAGGAAACCCGTCTGTTTGATAGCCAAAAAAGCGTAACCCGTTCCATGCGCTCAAAAGAACACGCCCATGATTACCGTTATTTCCCCGACCCCGATTTGTTGCCGCTGGTTTTTGATCAGGCGTTTGTTGATGGCATTAAAAAAGATTTGCCCGAACTGCCCGATGAACGCAAAGCACGCTACGTAAATGATTTTGGTTTATCGCCTTATGATGCGGGTGTGTTGGTAGCAGAAAAAGAAACCGCCGTTTATTTTGAAGAGGTAGCATCAGGTCGCGATGCAAAACTTGCCGCCAACTGGGTTATTTCAAACCTGTTTGGCGCATTAAATGACAAGGGCCTAAGTATTGAAAACAGCCCGGTCAGGGCCGATAATTTGGGCAAATTAATTGACCTTATATCTGACGACACGGTATCGGGGCGCATTGCCAAAGAAGTTTTCGAAATAATGATCGAAACCGGTGACGAGCCAGTAAAAATTGTCGAAGAAAAAGGCCTAAAACAAATTACCGATACCGGCGCCATCGAAGCCGCGGTTGATGCCGCCATTGCCGCCGGAACCCAGCAGGTTGAACAATACAAAGGCGGCAACGAAAAAATCTTAGGTTGGTTTGTTGGTCAAGTTATGAAATCAACCGGCGGCAAAGCCAACCCGGGCACCGTCAACAAAATATTGAAGGATAAATTGGACGGGTAAGGCGTTTTTAAATTCTGGGGGGATCGTTTTAAAAAAAGGAAAAAATAACATGATCGACCTCTACACATGGACCACCCCAAACGGGCGCAAGACATCCATAATGCTGGAAGAGCTTGGCCTTGAATATAATGTTCATCCCATAAATATCGGCAAAGGCGAACAGTTTGCGCCAGCGTTTGATGCAATAAATCCAAATCATAAAATACCAGCAATAATCGATAGCGATGGCCCAGATGGCAAACCCATTACGGTTTTTGAATCCGGCGCCATACTTATTTACCTAGCTGAAAAAACTGCTAGCGAATTATTGCCGTCCGATGCACGTGGGCGTTACGCCGCATTGGAATGGTTGATGTTGCAAATGGGCGGTATCGGCCCGATATTTGGTCAGGTTCATCATTTTTGGAAATTCGCCAAAGAAGACGTTCCCTATGCCAAGGCCCGTTACCGCGATGAAATGATACGCTTATATGGGGTGTTGGATAAACGCCTTGGTGAAAACAAATATCTTGCGGGTGAAAATTACACCATTGCCGATATCGCAACCTATCCGTGGGTGGCGCGTTTTGGCTGGCATCCGTGCGATTTGGCTGATTTTTGCAACGTCAAGGAATGGTATGATAGGCTGGGTGAACGCGAAGCTATTAAAAAAGGGATGCTAATTCCCTTCGCGGAATAACCGCTTATTTATTTGGGGGTAAAGCAAGCATGAGCCTTTTGGAAAATGAACCGGTACGCCGGGTCCGTGCGGCACTTAGCAACGCCGGGTTAAAAGATAATGTTATTGAGCTTGAGCAAAGCGCACGCACAGCCGCAGACGCGGCCAAGGCATTGGGCGTGGCACAGGGCGCAATTGTAAAATCCTTGGTATTTATGGTTGGCGAACAGCCGGTAATGGCATTGGTGGCTGGCGATAAAACCTGTCACGAGGACGAATTGGCAAGAATTTTTCATATTTCGGGTGAAGCAACCCGGCCTGACGCGAATATTGTCCAGGCGGTAACAGGCTTTTCCATCGGTGGGGTGGCCCCGGTTGGGCTTTTGGGCGGGCCCATACCAATTACTATTGATGCTAGCCTCAAGCGGTTTTCCAAGGTTTATGCCGCCGCTGGGCACCCAAATTGCATATTTGAAACCAATGTGGCGGAATTAAAAAAATTGACCGGGGGCACCGTGTCTTATGCCCTAGCTATGGTTGGTTAATTAACTGGCTTGATTGCTGAGCGGGGTGCGTTTAATAAGGGGGCCGCAGCAATGCCACAGGCTGCAACTGTGGACAGGTGGGTGAGTGGCTGAAACCAGTGGATTGCTAATCCGCCGTGCGGGGTAAACCCGTACCGAGGGTTCGAATCCCTCCCTGTCCGCCAATTCAAAAGGCCCTCCGTCGATTAGACGGGGGGCCTTTTTAGTTGAGTAGCCGTTAAGCGGTTGACCAAACCTATTTAATTTAGGCCTCTTTAATGCCCTTGAGGAAACCTTCAACCTGCGTGCGAAGCATGCCTGATTCTGAACTTAAGCTTTCAACTGATTTTATAACTTCATCGGCTGACTCGCGGGTATCGGCCGCACCTTGGGTTACCTGTGTAATATTGGACGTTACATCAGCTGTACCAGCGGCGGCCTGTTCCACATTGCGGGCAATTTCTTGAGTTGCCGCACCTTGTTCTTCCACGGCAGCGGCAATGGCCGATGTAATTTCGCTAATTTTTGAAATTACACTTCCAATTGAATCAATCGCCCCAACTGCTTCTTGGGTTGCGCCTTGGATGCCACTAATTTGTGCGGAAATTTCTTCCGTTGCCTTGGCGGTTTGGGTGGCAAGGTTTTTAACTTCTGATGCCACCACGGCAAAACCTTTACCGGCATCGCCAGCTCTAGCCGCCTCGATAGTAGCGTTTAGTGCCAACAGGTTGGTTTGATCAGCAATATCGGTAATAAGCGCTACAACCTCGCCAATTTTGTTAGCGGCGGTGGCCAAGCCCTGAACTTTTTCATTAGCACCGGCAACTTCGTTTACCGCATCAGATGCAATCTGGGTTGATTGCGATACCTGACGTGATATTTCAGAAATAGAACTGGAAAGTTCTTCCGAAGCAGAAGCCACCGTTTGCACGTTGGTTGATGCCTCTTCCGCCGCCGCCGCCACCGCAGTTGATTGCGATGAGGTATTATCGGCAATGGTCGACATGCCATCGGCAGTAGAGCGCATCATGTTTGATGCGGTTGTAACCTTGCCCAGAGATTCGGTTACAGAACTTTCAAATTCGGCCGCCATTTTATCCATGGCAATGCTGCGTTGTTCCTTGACCTCATTTTCTCTGGCCTGTGCGGCGGTAAGTTGGTCAGTCTTTATCATGTTGTCCTTAAACACCTGAACGGCACTGGCCATCGAACCAATTTCGTCACCACGGCTTGATCCTTCAATTTGAATATCTGTGTTGCCACCGGCAAGCGTGCCCATTGCGCTGGTCATAGAACCAATAGGCCCGGTAATGCCGCGAATAATGACGGTTACAAAAACTGCCGTTATAACCAGCAGAACAACTGTTACTCCCAGCATCAACATAAACGCATTTCCGGCGCTACTACCGATTGAAGAAGCCGATGAAATAAGGTCAGAAGCAATTTTATCTTCAACCGTTTTCATTAGGTTAATTTTTTTGGTGATGGTGCCAAACCAATATGGGCCTTCGATGCCTTCGGTGGTTCCAGTATCGGGGCTGGCTATGGCAATTTTGCGCAAACGATTAACCTGGTCAACATCGGGGCCAGTTACCGTGTTTTTATAAAAATCACGCTGTTCTTGGCTGGCATAGTTATTAAAAATTTTAAGAAGATCTTGCTGTTTTGCAATCAAGCCGACAAAGTTGTTGTATTGCCCACGGTTGAATTGGCCTGCACCAAACCCGGCACCACCCATTGCACGCTCAACGCCCGAGCGTTCTTTTGCCTGGAGGAAGCTGGTGTATGCGGTAATTTGGTTGGTAATTTCTGCATTGGTGCTGATGACCGCCATTTCTTCCACAATGGAAAGCAATTTGGCAATGGTGGGGGTATAATAACTCGCCATTTTTGGAACATTAATAGAAAACGATGCCACTTGCTCACGCTTGGCAGGTAATTCCGCAAGCGCATTATTGGCGGCATCAACCTTGGCAACTAATGCGTTACCGAATGATGCTATATCCATATGGCCAAGGGCTACTTCAAGCTCTGCCCGCTTGGCATCTGTATCATCGCGTTGCTGGGGAAGCTCTTTGCTAAACTTGGCACCTTTGGAGCCAATGAAAACGGCTGAGGTACCGCGTTCTTTCTGCATTTCATGAACCACCGCACTAATAACTGGCCCTAGTTCGGCAAGTTCTTGAATATGGTCCATTTCCGTTGATACGGCTTTGCGCTCAAGAACTAAGCTGCCGGAAAAAAACAACAAACCAACAATTGGCAAGATCAGCGCGATTAAGATGCGCGAACCTATGTTTGTATTTTGCAGAAAACCCATATTATCTTATCCTCCTAAGGAATTTGTATTTGATGTATTAAAAAAATTATCAATCAGCGAAAATTGAATAATTACGTATTATTTATTGAATGTTTTAGCATAAATAGGTGCCCTCTATGGCATTGTTTTGACAGTAACAATCACATATATGTGATTAATGTGTTGAGCAGGATGATGCGGGGGTGATATTAAGTACAATTGCTAAATTAGCTATTTATTTCAAATGGTTATAAATATATGGGAAATATTAGCGTCCACGGCTAAGGTGGGGCTCATGAAAATGCCAATAACCATAATTTCCGCAATTTCCGCATTTGGGGTGTTGATATCACTATCCGCCACGCCATCCATTGCCAGCCCATTGGCATCTTATCGTGCCATTTATGACGTAAGAATGGCCGAGGGACACAGCGATAATAGCCTTGCCGGAATTTCCGGACGCATTGTTTATAATTTTCAAAAAGTATGTGGTGGCTGGGTATTGCAGCAGGAAAGCGCGATGGAATTGCAATTGGCTGAGGGTGGGTCGGTTCCTGATTACACCGCTTTTTCATCATGGGAAGCCGATGACGGTTCGCGCTATCGTTATTCCCTTAGCCGCAACAATGACCCCGAGCAAACAATTTTGGGTGACGCAAATGTTAGCAATGATGGCGGCATTGCATTATTTCAAAGGCCCAAGTCAGTTCAATTTAACCTGCCCAAGGGAGCGCTGTTCCCGGTGGGCCACACCAAGGAAATGATTGCGCGCGCTGAAAAAGGCGAAACCCAGTTCAATGCCATAACATTTGAGGGAACCGAGGTTGAAGGCGCAAAATTGATATCGGCGTTTGTTAGCAAGCTTGCGCCGACTGATGGTAAAAATTCAAATAATTTAAGCTTGGGTAAATTGGCGGATAGGCCAGGGTGGATGGTGCATATTGCATACTTTGACCCCGATGTGCCAACGCCAGAACCAATTTACGAAATTGAGGTTGACCTGTTGGATAACGGAATAGCAAAACGCTGGCTGCTGGGTTATGGCAGCCTTGGTGCGGAGATGATATTAAAAAAAGTTGAAGCTATTCCCGCAAGCGGATGTTAAGCAAAATTATTTTGCTTCTCGCTGTGCCTTAACCAACTGTTTCATTGTATCAAAATCAATTGCGCCCGGCATTAGATCGGAACCAAATACGAAAGCTGGTGTTCCGGTTACACCTAGTGCAGATGCAAGCTTGTTGTTATTTTCAATTGTTTGGTTAATTCGTAAATCACCAAGGTCAAGTTTCATTTTAGCCACATCAACACCAACTGCTTTTGCATGCTCGAGCACACGATCGTTGGAAAGGCTTCCATTGTTTTGCATCAATGCAGCGTGGAATGCTTTGTATTTATCAGTTTGGTTAAACCAAACTGAAAGTGCCGCACGGCTGGCGTAGTTTGAATCATCGCCAAGTATTGGCCATTCCTTCAATACGAATTTAATATTTCCGTCTTCTTTCAGCAGCCTTTGGACATCAATAAAAACCTTTTTGCAATATCCGCAACGGTAATCAAAAAATTCTACAACCGTTACATCACCGTGAGGGTTTCCCATTACTGGGTCGTTCTGATCATTTGCAAGTTGGTCTTGCATTGAGCTAAGCGTATTTTTGCGTTGTTCGGCCGTTGCGGCTTCGTCACGACGCCTAAGTTCGCGAATAGAATCGACAATAACTTCTGGGTTTTTAAGTATATATTCCCTAACAATTGTTTCTACTTCCTGTTTTTGTTCAGGGTTAAGTTTTTGTTGGGCGCTAGCGTTGCCAGCCAATCCAAAAACAAAAAAAGTAAAAATGGCAAAGGAGAAAGCAGAAACTATTGTGCGTGGCATGATTATCAATTCCGTAAAAATTATAGGGATATTTATTTGGTTCATTGGTTGCTGTGGAGCCATATCATGGGGAAGTCGCCATATAATGACAAGACCCTGACTTTAAATAATTTAGCGCGATAGAACTATTCCCGATATGCGCCCACGATGGCCGGGCCTGCTTGGTGCGGCGGCTATGCCTATAAAACTAACGGCGATATCTCGGGCGCTATCCTCTGGCCAAGCTTTTTTATAAATATCCGAAAGATCAACATTTTCCATCCACCATTTATTTGTATTTTCACGTCCGCCACGGGGTATGTAAAGGGGCGCTTCAGGTGCATCTGTGCCTGCTGGTGGCAGGCGCAAACTGCCCCGGCCCAGCGCCGAATCACCCCAAACTATGCTTATGGCCCGATTGTGCACGGGCAGGTCTGTGTTGCTAAGGCCCATTCCCGCAAAGCTAAAAAAGTCAGGCTTGGTGTCGATGGTGTTATTTTTGAATCCAACAATAATCCGAACCGGATGCACGCCATCACCATGGTCTGTCATATTCCATGCCCAACTCAGATAAGGTGTTGCCAACATCATGGCACCTACGCGACGCACGGCCAACAGGCTTTCATTGCTACTGGTAAGACCAATTCCCGGCACGCCCGCAATAGGATTTATTTTAATATTGTTTGCGCTGGATTTGCCGACCAGAACCCAATCGGGAGGCAGCCCTTCATCAATTAATTCTGACGTGAATTGTGGAGTTGGGCCAAGAACATCTAATCTTCCTTCGGGTGTTATATTTTTTGTTTTTACCTCTGCACACGCGCTTAAAATAAATGTGCTAAATAATATTAGTACGGCGCCATAATAGCGAAAATTCTTAATCATTATGGCTTGCCTTGCAATTGCTTAACCTTAATAGCCTGAATTACATCACGAGCACGAATTCGTTCAAGCGATCCATTGGGAAGGCTTTTCAGTGCCTTGGTGGCTAACCGTTCGGCATCAGCTAAATTGTTTTTTAGCAAAGCTTCTTCTGATAATGCAAGGTAGCTCATAGGCATATTACCCGACCTGCCATAGGCAATGCCAAGCTGACGCAATGCGAATGCTGAATTTGGTTCAATCGCTAGCGATGCACGAAAGTGCTTAATTGAATCCTTTAAAAAAGCTGGGTCTTCTAGTTCTAGTTCAGCTCGGGCAAGTTCCAGTGCAAGCAATGCATCTTGTGGTGAAAGCTCAAAAGCGCGTTTGTAATTGGCCACGGCATCAGTTGCACGGGCATTTTCAAAAAGTATTTGCCCTTTCATTTCATAAAAGTAAGGATTTGCAGGTTGTTCTTTAATTAAACCATCCATAATTGCGACGCTACGTTCTACATCTGCTTTTCGGTAATGCGCAATTGCGCGCGCATACCGCGCCGGAACACTTTTATCGGTTTCGGGGTAGCGCTGCACAACTTGATTAAATGGTTTTAAAAATCCGAAAAGCTTGGCAACCATACGTTCAAAATCATCGGTTATTTGTTTTGCTATTTGCGCATCTGAATTAGGAGATTTATTTATATGATTGCGAATTGCCGATATGCGGGCATTGCTTAACGGGTGAGTCTGCATATAGGGGTCTTGAAATCTTGGTGAAAGAAGCTCTTGGTCTTTTATTTTACCTAAGAAATTTTCTAATCCTTTGGCGGAATTACCCGTGGCATCAAGTAGGCGAAAAGCAGTTTGATCGGCAGATGATTCTTGCGTTCGTGAAAATTTTAAAAAATTTCTTGTTGCGGTATTTTGCCCACCAAGAATTACAGCGCTGGCAACATCGCCACGACCCGAACCAATAGCCGCTGCGGTACCAAGTATTGCAGAAATAGCGCCAAGAATTTTTGCTTGCTCAACAGCGCCACGCCTTCTGATAAGGTGGCCACCTTGAATGTGCCCGGTCTCATGGGCTATCACCCCAATAAGTGCCGCCGGAGTTTCGCTTTGAATTATAAGACCAGTATGAATAAATATATTCTGCCCACCAGAAACAAATGCATTAAGGCTATTATCATCAACTAAAAGTATGCGTACTGATGATGGCTCAAGCCGGGCTGCAATAAACAATGGTGTTGCAAGCTGGCGTATAATATTTTCTGTTTCAGCGTCTCGTATCAAACGCATATTATTTGATTTTTTGGCATCTACAGGCGCGGGGGCCGTTAATACAACCATAGCAATAGCAGCAATAGCCAGAACCGACTTGCGGGTAAAATAGGTGGTAAAATTAACGGTAATACGAGCCATGGGTTCCATATTATCTAAAACTATTAATTATTACGAAAAAAAGTCTATTCTATAGCTAGCTTATTTACTATTTGGTTTTATTGGGAAAATTTACATGGCCCTAAAGGCGGCAAAACGAGGATTAATTCCACCCTTCATAGTTATGGACGTGTTGCGAGCGGCCAACAAGGCCCAAGCAGCGGGCCTAGATATTATCCACCTTGAGGTGGGTCAGCCATCAACCCCTGCGCCAAAAATGGTTTTAGATGGGGCAGGCGCTGCGCTGGGCAGAGACTTAATTGGTTATACGGATGCTTTTGGCGTACTTGAATTGCGTGAAAAAATTTCAGACCATTATAAAAATACCTATGCCATTGATATAAGCCCAAACAATATATGCATAACCACCGGATCATCCGGTGGATTTATTCTTTCATTCCTGTCTAGCTTTGATGCTGGTGATCGGGTTGCGTTGGCTAGCCCCGGTTATCCAGCTTATCGTAATATTTTGAATGCACTTGATGTTGAGGTCATTAACATTGAAACCGGCATGGAAACAAATTATCAACCAACGCCGGAACTTTTAGATAAGGTAAATGTAAATATTGATGGGCTGATTATTGCAAGTCCGTCAAACCCGACCGGGACAATGATTTCCAAAAGCGGGCTGAAAGACCTTGCCAAATATTGCAAAACTAATGACATCAGAATAATTTCTGACGAAATTTATCACGGCATTACATTTGAAAATTCCGCCCATTCAATGGCCGAATTTGACGATGAATGTCTTATTATTAATAGTTTTTCAAAATACTATTCAATGACCGGTTGGCGACTTGGTTGGTTGGTATTTCCAGATGGGCTTTCGCGCTCTATTGAATGTTTAGCGCAAAACCTTTTTATTTCAGCGCCAACCCTTTCACAGATTGCGGCGATAAAAGCGTTTGATTGTAGCGAAGAACTTGACGCAAACGTTGCCAGATACCGGGTTAACCGTGATTTGTTGATAAAAGAATTACCAAATGCCGGTTTTTCAAAACTTAGCCACGCCGAAGGGGCATTTTATGTTTATGCCGATGTTTCTAATATGACCGATGACAGCAATGCTTTTTGTCAGCAGATATTAAAAGAAAGCGGCGTCGCCATAACTCCGGGGATTGATTTTGACCCCGGGCGCGGTAGGCAATATGTGCGGTTTTCTTTTGCTGGGTCCACCTCAGACATAGAAACAGCGCTAACCCGGTTAAAGGGATTGCAAAAAAAAGGGTGAAACGCTAACGCGATGCATTCGGTTCCTTAGGATACAGGCCTACTTTCAGTTGGCAAGCAGACGCGCCACCTTTAACTGACATTACTGATAATACGCTCCTTGGGGAAAGTCGCAGTTACCATCGTGCCATAGCCTTCGAGGCTATCAATTTCCAGAATTCCGCCATGAAGCTCCATCAGGCCCTTGGTTAGGGGCAACCCCAAGCCGGTTCCTTCGTGCTTGCGGTCATGGCCGCTATCGACCTGCCCAAACCTAGTCATAGCTATATCCACCTCATTATCACTCATGCCAAAACCAGTATCACTAACATGTACAGAAAAAGATCCATCATCATTCAACAGCGAATCAACAATAACTTCTCCACCTTCAGGGGTAAACTTTACAGCGTTGCTAAGCAGGTTGATTATTACCTGCCTTACCCGTCGCTCATCAGCAAGTATCAGCGGGGTTTTTGGCCCCAGAAAAGTAGATATCTTTACCTTTCTATGCTCAGCCCTGGATGCAATTAAACGGATCGCGCCCTCAGCAACATCGGCCATATTGACCTCCGTCTCGCTTAACTCTAAGGCACCCTCTTCGATGGCGGAAACATCAAGAATGTCATTGATGAGATCGAGAAGATGCTGACCAGAATGATTAATATCACTTAAGTATTCCCGGTACTTATCGTTGCCGATGGGGCCAAATACTTCTTCCTGCATTGTGGAGGAAAAGCCAATGATGGCATTCAAGGGCGTGCGTAATTCGTGGCTCATGTTCGCCATAAGGTTGGATTTGGCCTGACTGGCGGTTTCCGCCTGTACCCTTGCCTGATGCTCTCGTAATTCAATATTTTTGCGCTGGGTGATGTCTACGTGGGTCCCAACTAGGCGAACGGCTTCACCATTCTCGTGGACGAGGAACGCCCGCGAAAGGATGGATACCCATGAGCCATCCTTATGACGCATCCGAAATTCAGTTTCAAAAGAATCTGCGTCGCCAGAAATGTACTCTTGTACTTTCTTGAGAACGCGTTCCTTGTCATTGGGATCGACCAGACTTGCCCAAGTGTCCAATACCGGCTCCAGCTCTTCCTGTCCGAAGCCCTGCATCTGGCACAGGCGCGGCGAGAAGTAGAC
>CBFDBQ010000046.1:0-16544 GCA_965603095.1 uncultured Thalassospiraceae bacterium
GACCAATGCCGGTGCACCAATTGATGGCTCGGTCAGAATGGCGGAAAAATGCCGTGAACGAGTTATGCGTAGCGGTTCGTGGTATTATTTTTCTAAAAACCTACGCAGCAGTTGGCGTTTTAAAAATGATGCCCGGGTCCGCAGCTATGGTATTGGCTTTCGGGTGGTGCGCGAATTACCCTAAATAAAAATATATACGGAGTTTAAAGATGGCCGCAAATACTGAAATTGTTAGCTGTCTAAGGTTTGGACGGCTTAAGTTATTTGGTGGGGTCTTTGGGAATTGTTTCCACCATTGATGGGCGGTCACAAAAAATATCAAACCAATCGGCCAAGGCCGGACGTTCGGCCCGCCAGTTATCATCGCCAAAACGAAAATCAAGATAACCAAGAGCCACGCCTGTTGCTATGGTGCCGATGTTAATATCTTGGCCAAGTCCATCAGCTTCGGTTTCCATTTTATCAAGGGCACGGTTTACCGATAGTTGTTGCCTTGAAATCCATCCCTCTGAACGTTCACCATCGGGGCGTTTTTCCTCTAGCAATCTTAAAATTGCGGCATCAAGAATGCCATCGGCCAATGCCTGACGGCGAAGCGCATTCCATCTGGCGCGTCCGTTAGCTGGTATCAATTCCATATTTTCATTTAACGTATCAAGGTAATCAACTATTACCGGGGAATCATAAAGAATTTCGTTGCCTTCGGTTATCAATGCCGGAACCTTGCCCAATGGATTATGGGCTGCGATATCGGTGCTTGGGTCCCACACATTTGTTGGTAACAATTCAATGGAAGAGCTAATGCCAAGCTCAATAGCCGAAACAAGAACTTTTCTCACATATGGTGAAGTTGGCGAGTAAAGTAATTTCATAATATTTTTTCCTTTAGTTTTTTAATATTAAAAATTATCTTTTCTTTTTCTTATTTCGGCAAATACTTCTGCGGCGTCCCTGCCCTTCATACCAACTGCCGCTTGTACCAAACCAATATCGGCGCGCAAAAACGGATTGCATAATTTTTCTTCACTAAGCGTTGTTGGTACGGTTGGCAGTCCTTTTTTTCTTTGAGCTAGAGCTTGCTTTGCTCGGGCCTTAAGATTTTTATTTGATTTTTCTATTGTAAGCGCAAAATCAGCATTGGCGTTTGTATATTCGTGTGCCGGATAAATCATAGTATCAGGCGGTAGCTGGCGTAGTTTTTTTAATGACGCCCACATTTCAGTTGCGGTTCCACCAAAAAGTCGCCCACAACCAAGAGAAAAAAGCGTGTCACCAGGAAAAAGCACTTTTCCATCTTCGAACCAATAAGCAACATGATGGGTTGTGTGACCGGGAACACCAATTACCCGAGCACGAGCATGGCCTATACGCACGCTTTCACCATCTGCAACTGTTTGGTCGATGCCGGGAATAACAGACGCGTCACCAGCCGCACCAATTACCCGGGCACCGGTTTTAGACTTTATCTCTTCAACTCCGCCCACATGATCGTAATGGGGGTGAGTTATTAAAATATGAGATATTTCCCAACCAATGGAATTGGCTTCTTGCAGCACGGGTTCTGCCACAGCAGGATCAACCACGGCGACCGATCCTGTGTCCGGGTCGCGAACAAGATATATATAATTGTCATTTATTACCGGGATAATCCGGATATCTAGCGTGCTCAATCTATACATCCCATATTTATAAATTTTCTAGACCCCAAGGTTAACACGACAGCAGAATGTGGCAACAACTCGAATTTATTTTTGTTATAAATTAAGCACCTTTAACTGCATTTCCTCTGTTAAACTAATGTCCATGTGGACAGACGCAGTTGATTTAAGGGATTTTTACGCAACCCCCCTTGGCCGTGTGGCCAGGGGAGTTTTGCGCATGAACATGCGTGAAATCTGGCCCGAAGTTAAGGGCATGAACATTATGGGTCTAGGCTATACAACCCAACTGCTTGGCGTATTTCGCGCTAGCGCAAACAGAACAATAGCTGCAATGCCTGCCCAACAGGGGGTTCTTCACTGGCCATCTTCTGAAAATGGCCTGACCACACTGGTGGATGAAGCTGAGCTTCCCTTCCCCGACCTTAGCCAAGATAGGGTTGTTCTGGCCCACGCCCTAGAATGCTCTGAACAGTTGCGCCCAATGTTACGTGAAGTCTGGCGGGTATTGGCCGAGGGCGGAAGATTAATGCTAATTGTGCCAAACAGGCGCGGTGTTTGGTCAAGGCTAGAAAAGACACCCTTTGCCCATGGCCAGCCCTATTCACCCGGGCAAATATCAAGGCTGTTGCGAGACAACATGTTCACCCCAATACAATCAAGGTCATGCCTGTATGTTCCGCCGACAAGTTCCAGAATGATGCTTAGCTCAGCGCGGGCCTGGGAAGGCATAGGTAAAATGGTTGTTCCGGCATTTGGCGGCGTAGTAATAATGGAAGCTGGCAAAGAAATTTACGGTAGCGAAATAGCGTTCGAGAAAAAAGCACGCAGCCGTTTTGCCTTGGCCCCACCGGGCGGTGAAGCCTCCAGAACCACAAGCGAGCGTTAAAGTTATTTTTTAAGCAAATAAACAGCCTGTTCGCCAAACCAATTAGAGCAAAGCTGTGATGCTCCACCTAAAGATAATTTCTTTTCGATGGTTAAGCCCATTTCTTCTGCCAACAGTTGAAAATCCCTAATGGTGCAAAAATGTATGTTTGGGGTATTGTACCACTGATAAGGAATGGTATCGCTTACCGGCATGCGGCCTTTGAACAATATATAAAACCTATATTTCCAATATCCAAAGTTAGGAAAAGAAATAATTGCCCGGTTACCAATGCGCGTTAGCTGATGCAGAACCTCTTTCGGGTCGCGCATTGCCTGCAAAGTTTGGCTAAGAACAACGTAATCAAACGATTTATCAGGGTAATCTTTTAGATCAGTTTCAACATCACCCTGAATAACCGAAAGACCCGCAGATACACAAGCATTAACACCTTCTGTGCTGATTTCAATTCCACGGCCATCAACCTGTTTAAATGTTCCCAAATAATCAAGCAGCGTTCCATTGCCACAACCAGCATCAAGCACACGGGTGTTTGGTTCAATCATATCGGCAATAAGTTGCAGGTCTATACGAATTGATTTGCGATCGGCAAGGTCGTCATTCATGACTTTCTCCTCAAACCACGATGTTCAGCACAACCTTCAAGAAAGCCTTCAAACACTTTGTGAAATTCCGGCTCATCCAAAAGAAATGCATCATGGCCTTTGTCTGATTCAATTTCGACAAAGCTTACATTGGCACCGGCACCAGTAAGGGCGTGCACAATTTCACGGTTTTCAGATGTTGGGTATAACCAGTCAGAAGTAAACGAAATTACACAAAACCGAACTGGGGTTTTTAAAAATGCCTTGGCAAGCACGTCGTCAAACCGTTCAGCCAAATCAAAATAATCCATGGCGCGCGTGATATAAAGATATGAGTTTGCATCAAACCTATCAACAAAGGTAACACCTTGGTGGCGCAGATAGCTTTCAACCTGAAAGTCAGCATCAAAACCCCATGTAACATGGTCGCGGTTTTGCAATCTGCGGCCAAATTTTCTAGTTAGCGCAGTTTGTGAAAGATAAGTTATGTGTGCGGCCATGCGTGCCACAGCCAAGCCCCGGTGTGGGTTTTTATCTTGTTCAAGATAAGCCCCGCCACACCAATCAGGATCGGCCATAATCGCCTGACGGCCAACTTCGTGAAAGGCGATGTTTTGTGCTGAATGTCTGGCGGCGGTGGCAATGGGAACTGCGGCAAAAACCTTGTCCGGATATTGTGAAGCCCATTCCAGAACCTGCATCCCACCCATTGAGCCACCAATAACGGCAAACAAAATATCGATGCCAAGATGGTCAATTAATAGCTTTTGCGCGCGAACCATATCGGCAATGGAAATTACCGGAAAATCCAGAGCCCACGGTTTGTTGGTGGCGGGGTTTATATCCTTTGGCCCGGTAGAGCCAATACAGCCGCCTAAAATATTGGGGCAAACTACAAAGTACCTATCGGTATCAATGGTAAGCCCCGGGCCCACAACCGCACTCCACCAGCCGGGCTTGCCGGTATCGGGGTGAGTTCCGGCGACAAAATGATCGCCGGTCAAGGCATGACAGATAAGAATAACATTGGATTTATCGGCGTTTAATTCGCCATAAGTCTGATAGGCGACGTCTATCCCTTTTAATTCAACTCCGCTATCTAGCTTTAATGGCTCAGTTTCAGCCAGGCGCACAGAAAACCCGGGGTGTGCGTCATTATTTACGCCCCCTTTAGGGTTTTTGCCGCCAGCATTGACCGCTGGCTTGGAATGGCTATTTTCTGACGTCATGTCATGTAGTTCCCGCTAGCCGCTTAATAGATAGCTTTATGGGTTAATTGCTATGTTTCAGGCGTGAAAGTGTCAATGTTTTCTTTGATTTCCCCGGCCAGTCGGTTTATCACTCAAGGGCTTTTTAAGACAATATATTCCCGGTTTCACCGGCTAAACATGGGCCAAATATTGGCCAGATATAGGTTAAGTACTGATGAAAACCCTTGAAGAACTGCGCCGGTCCATAGATGCCATCGATGACCAACTCCATGACCTTATCATGGAGCGCACCGAAATTATCGAAGGTGTTAGGGGCGCAAAAAAAGACGACAAAATCAAAATCCGTGCCGCACGCGAGGCTGAGATTATATACCGTCTGCTGGAACGCCACAAAGGCCCGTTTCCAAGGCGTGAACTGGTGCGCATCTGGCGCGAGCTAATAAATGCTACCCTTAGCTCCGAAGGACCATTTTCGGCTGGTGTTTTTGTGGGCGATGATTGCGAAGGATTTTGGGATTTGGCCCGCGATCAATATGGAAGCTTCACCCCAATGACCCCATACTCATCAACCCGCAGGTTGGTTGAAGTTGTGCAAAACCAAGATGTTATCGTGGGCATACTGCCCCTGCCGGTGCGCCGTGATAATGATCCGTGGTGGCGCAGGCTGGCTACAACGGGTGATGGCACACCGCGCATTATTGCCCGCCTACCATTTGCCGGACCGGGTAATGCCCGTTCGGCAGAACGTGAAGCATTGGTTATATGTCCGGTTGAAATGGAACCTACCGGGCGTGACCGTACATATCTTGTATTTGAAAGTGGCGGTGAATTACCAGAAACATCATTTGCGCGCGCAATGGAAAAATCCGGATGTGATTTAATATTTGCCGCAGACTGGGGCGACCCAACACGACCGCAAATATGGCTAAAGCTAGTTGAGGTTGATGGATTTGCCGAAGAAACCGACCCAAGATTTGATATGGTTAAAACCGAATGTAAAACATTTGGTGGCAAAATAAGCCGTATCCTAAAACTTGGTGGATATGCCATGCCGTTGAGCGAAGATGATCTTGGCCCGGATTTGCAAGGCCGAAATTATAAATCCTGACAATAGGATAAAATAACATGAGCACCCGCTTTACATCCCCGCGCCCGGGTATAATGGACATAGAACCATACGTACCCGGCGAAGGCGCCATCGGGGACAATAAAAACGTTATCAAGCTTTCCTCTAACGAAGGTGCGTTTGGACCTTCGCCCAAGGCGCTTGCGGCAATAGTGGCTAGCGCGCAATCAACAAACCGCTATCCCGATGGTTCTGCTAGTCAGCTAACAAATGCTATCGGTAAACGGTTTGGCCTTGATCCCGCACGCATTGTTTGTGGTGCTGGCTCTGATGAAATTTTAAGTCTGCTGGCATATTCATACGCCGGGCCTGGTGACGAGGTGCTTTATACTGAACACGGTTTTTTAATGTATCCCATAGCGGCCAAAGCTGCGGGCGCAACCCCAATTGCCGCAGGCGAGACAAACCTAACAACCGATGTTGATAAATTACTGACCTCAGTTACAGATAAAACAAAAATTGTTTTTTTAGCCAACCCTAATAATCCAACTGGGACATATATAAGCAATGCTGAATTACAACGCCTGCGCGCAGGATTGCCGGAAAATGTATTATTAGTGATAGATGCGGCATATGCCGAATTTGTATCTCGCGATGATTATACCCCGGGGTTTGAAATGGTTGATCAGGGAAACAACACGGTCATGACTAGAACGTTTTCCAAAATATTTGCCATGGGTGGTCTGCGTCTTGGTTGGGCATATATGCCAGCAGAGGTGGCTGGCGTTATCAATCGCGTGCGTGGGCCATTTAATGTTTCATCCGTTGCCCAGGCCGCAGGCGTAGCCACGCTGAAAGATATGGAATTTTTTAATAAATCCCGTGAACATAATCTTGAATGGATAGAAAAAACCCAAAATGCATTGCGTGATATGGGAATAGAAACAACAAACAGTGTTGGTAATTTTGTTCTAGCACAGTTTGATGGAAAAAATGGAAAAACAGCCGAGGCGGCTGATAAGTTCTTGCGCGATAATTCAATTATTGTTCGCAAAATGAATGCCTATGGCCTACCTGAATGTTTGCGTATTTCCATTGGCAAAGAAGATGAAATGCAAACGTGCATTGATGCCCTTGGCCAATTTATGAAATCTTAAAAAATTAAATCTGGAAAATAAAAGCGATACAATATGTCACAACCAAATGAACCACTTTTTGAACGCATAGCAATAATTGGCATTGGCCTTATTGGTTCGTCGTTGGCGCGCGCGGTACGCGAACATAATTTAGCAAATCATATTGCCATTGCCACACGTAGCGTTGAGACACTTAAAAAAGCAGAAGATTTAGGGCTGGGCCATAGCTACAGCACTAATGCTGCCGAGGCTGTAACCGATGCCGACCTTGTGGTTTTATGTGTGCCGCTAGGATCAATCGGCACAGTAGGCAAGGCAATTTCCGACTCGTTAAAAAACGGTGCAATAGTTAGCGATGTGGGTTCATCCAAAGAATCGGTTATTAACGACCTTGATGGTGCGTTGCCAGATGGTGTTCATCTGGTCCCAGCACATCCGGTAGCGGGAACGGAATTTTCCGGACCCCAGGCAGGATATGCATCATTATTTGATGGCCATTGGTGTGTGCTAACCCCAACCGCAGAAACTGATGCGGGAGCGATAAAAAAAGTACGTGCCCTGTGGCAAGCATGCGGGATGAAGGTTGAGGAAATGGACGCCGCCCATCATGACCGGGTGCTGGCCATTACATCACACCTGCCGCAATTAATTGCCTACACCATTGTTGGCACCGCAACCAATTTAGAAGACGACAGCAAACGTGAAGTTATGAAATACTCCGCTGGCGGTTTTCGTGACTTTACCCGCATTGCTGCATCAGACCCGATTATGTGGCGCGACGTATGCCTAAGCAACAAGGTTGCGATTTTAGATATTCTTGGGCGTTTTGGCGAAGACCTAAGCGCGCTTCAAAATGCGATTAGCAACGACGAAGGTGACGTGCTTGAATCCATGTTCAGGCGCACCCGCGAAATTCGGGGTGGTATTATTGAAATGGGTCAAGACAAGCCCGACATAAAACCAGAAGACGAAACCTAATAATATTATTTTTTTATTGCCACGTCAGCGGCGGCAGTTTGCCTATGGCAATAGGCCCTAGATAAATAATATTTTCTTTTACCTCTACCCCAAGGTTAAGAAACGACCTGCCGTCTTTGGTTTTTTGTGAGAACGCGGCAAGGGTCATTTTTGCAACTACCGCATCGCTATCGCGAATTAGGCCAACATCTCTGAAGCGATTAATGGTTGGAAGCAACCCAGTTATTTTTGCGGTCAATCGCCCGGCGGGTTGCGTATTTTTATCTAGATAAATATTTCCGCTACCTGATAGGGCAAGCGGGGCGCCACGCAGAACAATGTTATCAACCATAATCTTTCCACCACTATCGCGCCAATCGTCCAGAGCGGTTTTGAGGGTTGTTTTGATTTTATCGCTAACAGTTATTGGCCCTGATATTTTTCCTGAAAACTCTACCATTTGAAAATTATTTGAAATGGGCATGTTATTGCCCCACGGTAAAATAATATTTTTTGCTATGGTAACAATTTCTATGGCGGCGGCCGATTTGCCCGCAGGAATATTTGAAGCCATATTTATTATTATTTCATCGGCCTTTATTTTTTTAAAATTGGAATCGCTGGATGCAAGGTTAAGGTTCGCAATATTTATTTTTATATTATCTGGCAGTGTGTTTCCGGGATTAATAAACAAATTAAATTTTTCAATGCTGCCAGAAAAATTATATGAACCATCAGCCGTGGTGATTTCCATACTGGATTTACCGCCAAGGGCAATTTCGCCATGCCACGGTGCCCATGGTTTAATGGTAATTTTTGCCTGCTCGCCCTGCCAATATAAATTATTGCCCCAAACAGTTTTTATTTTTGGACGGTCATAAGAAATAATTATTCTTCCCGGATATCCGCTAATACGTACATTTTCAAAAGTTACAATATTTCCACGTGAAATCTCATTTGCGGCCCAATTTGATATTTGTTTTTTTGCAAAATTGGCTACCCCAAACCATAAAAGCGACCACAGCCCCACAACCAATACGGTGCTAAGCACAAGAACCATGCTGGCATTAAACATTTTTAATGATTTTGGTTTCTTGTAGTTAAGCGATGGGTGATCAAACCCATCAAGGTCGTATTTATTAGGCAAGCGTATTCCCCTTAAAGCGCCGCAATAACCAATAAAAAATGTATTGGCTTGTTTGGTGTTTTCTTGTTGTAGCCCCACAAGCAGACTACCATGTGCTTTATGATAAAAAACGTTAAAGCTGTAAATAAAAGAATGGCAAATAAAATTCCAGAAGATGATTTTTGGGTCTTTGGCTACGGCTCATTAATGTGGAATCCGGGGTTTTCTCACATTGAACGTGCACCTGCACGTATTTATGGCCTGCACCGCTGCCTTTGCATGATTTCAACCATATATCGAGGCACCCCTGAAAACCCGGGGCTTGTGTTGGGCCTAGATCGAGGCGGATCAGCCGTGGGCATAGCGTTTAAGGTAGCAAAAAAGAACGTAAACCATGTGCTTGAATATCTAGAAGACCGCGAACAGATAACCAAGGCCTATTGCCCACATTTCACCAACGCAAAGCTAGAAGATGGGCGAAGCGTAAACGTATATACGTTTATTGCGCGCCATGAACATGAACAATATGCCGGGCCCATGTCGCGACAAAAATGTGCGGGTATGGTTGCAAAGGGCGTGGGCGATCGCGGAAGCTCGCTTGAATATCTGGCCAATACGGTGGAACACCTTGACCAGTTAGGCATCAAAGATACGGAGCTTCACCGGATATTGAATTTAGCAAAAAAAATTTAAACAGCTAATTCTACGCAAAATTTACCCACACTTGGAATAACCACAGCTAAGGCAAGTATCGCAGCCTTCTTGTCTTATTAATGTTGGCTGGGCGCATTTGGGGCAAGTCTTGCCCATGTATACGGGTGTATCGCCTTCGTCTGAATCTATCTGCTGGGTCATGTTAACAACCTTTGCTTGCGGCTCTGTTTCCGGAGAAAAATGTTCGTCCCCTTTTAAGAAACCGATGGCGGTAAGGTGCTGTTCAATAACGCTACCGATGGCTGCCAGCAATGATGGAACATACCGCCCGCCAACCCAGTGGCCACCGCGCGGGTCAAACACCGCTTTTAATTCTTCAACCACAAACGAAATATCACCGCCACGGCGAAATACCGCAGAAATCATCCGGGTTAACGCAACTATCCATGCAAAATGTTCAACGTCTTTTGAATTGATAAATATTTCAAACGGACGAACCCGGCCGCTATCATCAACAATATCATTTACGGTTATATAAAGCGCATGCTCGCTTTCCGGCCAACGCAATTTATAGGTATGGCCATCTAATCCACCCGGGCGTTCTAATTTTTTAGTTAAATGATGAACGTTAACTGGTGCATTTTCATTTTCGTTTGGAACAACGGCAATTGGTTTGTCAAATGGTAGTGCCTGCTGTTCGGGCGCTGCCTTGGGTTTTGCATCCTTGCGTTCCAATACCGCACCCGTCACATCATTGGGACGATAGGTTGTGCAACCTTTTAAGCCCAAATCATATGCTTCCATGTAAATATCTTTGAAATCATCAAAAGGTATTTCTTCGGGCACGTTGATTGTTTTGGAAATAGAGCTATCAACATATTTTTGCACCGCCGCCTGCATTACCAAATGGTCACTGGGGCTAAGATGCTGAACATCAACAAATGCATCTGTTAATTTGGCATTTTCACCTTTTAATTTTTTGTAAAGGCGGTATGCATAATCGGTTACGTCTTCTTCTTTGCGGCTACCATCTGGTTGCATAACGTGACGGGTATATTTGAAACTAAATACCGGTTCTAAACCACTGGACACGTTATCGGCAAAAATGGAAATTGTTCCGGTTGGCGCGATTGAGGTTATAAGCGCGTTACGAATGCCGTGCTTTTTAATTGCGTCCTGCACATCACTATCAAGGCGTTTTATCATTTCACCCTGCAAATATTGCTCTGCATCATAAAGCGGAAATGCGCCTTTTTCAGCCGCCAGTTGGGTTGATACCATATAGGCGGCACGTTCAATTGTTTTCATCCAAGTTTTGGTTAATTCAACCGCCCGGGCCGAACCATAACGCGCACCAACCATAATAAGGGCATCACCTAAGCCGGTTATGCCAAGGCCGATACGACGTTTTGCTTTTGCTTCATTTTCTTGTTCGGGTAATGGAAAATTTGAAACATCAATTACGTTATCCATCATGCGAACAGATGTTGCCACCAATTTAGCAAGCGCATCCATATTAATGGCCGCATCATCATCAAACGGGTTTTCAACCATGCGGGCCAAATTAACCGAGCCCAAAAGACATGCACCATAGGGTGGCAATGGCTGTTCACCACATGGATTGGTGGCAGATATTGTTTCGCAATAATTTAAATTATTTAAACGGTTTATGCGGTCGATAAATATTACGCCGGGCTCAGCATAGGCATATGTGGCACGCATAATTTTATCCCACAAATCGCGCGCGGGCACAGATTTATAAACCGTACCGTCATAAACCAAATCCCAGTTATCACCCCCCTTTACCGCATCCATAAATGGGTCTGTAACCAGAACCGAAAGATTAAACATGCGTAAACGGCCGGGCTCTTGTTTGGCTTCAATAAACGTTTCAATATCTGGGTGATCGCATCTAAGCACCCCCATCATCGCACCGCGGCGTGATCCTGCGCTCATTATTGTGCGGCACATGGAATCCCAAACATCCATAAACGAAAGCGGGCCCGATGCATCTGCGCCTATTTTTTTAACCAACGCACCCTTGGGGCGAAGGGTGGAAAAATCGTAACCAATGCCACCGCCCTGTTGCATGGTAAGGGCGGCTTCTTTTAAGCTATCAAAAATGCCCGCCATGGAATCGGGAATTTCGCCCATAACAAAACAGTTAAACAATGTAACCTTACGCTTGGCCCCAGCGCCGGCCATGATGCGGCCAGCGGGCAAGAATTTGAAATCCTTTAGTGCTTCATAAAATTCACCCGACCATTTTTCAGGATCGGTTTCAGTCGCGGCAATGGCGTTTGCAACACGTGCCCACGTATCATCAACGGTTTTATCTATGGCGTTGCCGTCGGGTGATTTCAGGCGATATTTCATATCCCAGATATGCTGGGAAATTGATGACTGTTGGGACATTTGTGTTTTTAAACTTTCGCTTTTGGTTCAATTTAAGGACGCGGCCAAGGGCCAAATCAAGGACGTGGATTATAACCAATTTTTGTTAAATGTTCACTATATGTTTCCACCGCCTTATCCCGGTAAAAGTATTGGCCACACATGGGCAAATGCCCCGGCCAGCAACGTTTTTTCTTATATTTCAATTAGTTTTCCCCATGTCTAACAGGGTAAATATCCACAGTGACGACTGAATATACCTATGCACACAATAATATGCACAGACTTATTCACAATGCTATTTCGTTGAGATATCAAAGGATAACTGGGGGAAATTTAAGATTATTGCTGGTTATCCGTGCCACCCTGAGTTGGTGCAGGAATTGGTTGTGGCAAAGGCAGCGCGTGGGGGTTTTCTGCCCGGCCATCAACCGCAAGACGCGAGCACGCCTTTTCAATTTTTGAGCAAAGTTGGTTCATGAATTCTTTTCTATCTAATCCCGGGGCAATGGGTTGAAGAAATTCAATGGTAATAATGCCCGGGCGTTTTAAAAAACTACGTCTTTGCCAAAACAATCCGGAATTTAACGCAACCGGAACTACCACAACGTTGGCGCCTTTGTAAATTGCCGCAACACCTGGGTTATAGGGCTTGCTCTCACCAGGGGCGGTTCTGGTTCCTTCGGGAAATATTACTACGCTACGTCCCAGCGATAGCGCCTTGCCCACATCAGTTATCATTCCCTTTAATGCCTTGGCCCCACCTTTGCGATTAATGGGGATTGCGCCAACGCGAGAAATTACCCAACCGAAAAAAGGTATCATGACCAATTCTTGTTTAAGCACAAAAACAGGGTCTTCAAGGTATTGATGAAATATTCCCGTATCCCAGGCAGACTGATGTTTGCTGGCAAATATGGCGGGGCCGTCTGGAATATTCTCTAGGCCCACAACCTTATATTTTAGGCCCGTAACCACGCGCAGTTCCCAAAGCAATACAGACGTCCATATTTTTAATGCGCCCTGCATAAAATCTCTAGGAAAGACAATCAGCGGTGTTAAACCAATTGCAAAAACTATGCAGGTGGCAAAAAACAAAAAATTATAAACAAGTGAACGCACGACAATCATTTTATATTTATAACCTTCTGCATTTAATTCTTTATTCGGGGTGAAACCATTAGCACCTTGCGAAATAGATGCCTTAGCCATGCCAAAATAAATTTATTATATTCAGATACTATCAAATCAGTAGTGCCGGGCCATACCCACCATTTTTCCTGTTTTACAGAATCTGAAAATACCGGATGTGGAATAATTTTTATGTTTTTCATGGTATTGTTAAATTCAAGCATAGCGCGGGGCATATGATAGGCAGAGGTTACTAGCCTAATGCTTTTAACTTTATTATCACCCGCCCAAGCGAAAGTTTCACGCGCATTGTCAATGGTATCTTCGGCATGGCCGATGCCTATGCAACACGAAAGCCCTTCGGGGCTTTGTTGGGATAGCTTTAACAATGTTGATACATCCACCCCTTTGTAAACTCCGGAAACAAACATTTTGCTGGCAAAGCCATCTGATAACAAACCAATTCCAGTATCTAACCTGCCCCTGCCACCAGTAAGAACCGCTATGGCGTCGGTCTTGGATGTTGCGTCTTCGACAGTGGCCGGAATGGTCGAAGCAAACAAATATAACCCACCTGCCCAAAATGTTACCGAAAAACCAATTAAAAAAAACAGCATCTTTGCGAGCCTGCTTGATCCGCGGTGGTATATGGAATGTTTTGCCATCAGAGCATCCCCGCAAGGTTACGCATTACCGTTGCCCTAGCCGTCCACCATGCAAGCAGGGCAGATGCAAACGGTAACGCCAACAACGATAGCCATCCAACCCCGCCAAGGGAGATTTCCGGCAATAGACCAGATTCAATTCGTCCTGCAACAAAGCCCAATGCCAATAGGGTTGGCACCGCAAGGCCAAGCCCAATTATGCCGCCCTTGAAACCAAGCACCATGGCCCGGTGTGCGAACTGCCCAGCAATATAGCTATCGTGGGCACCAGTAAAATGCAGAACTTCTATTGCTTCATGGTGTACGGCCAAACCGGTTCTGGTGGTAAACACAATTGTTGCCGCCGCCGATGCTAAAATAAGCACCAAAACCAGTGCGGCAAACCCTTCCATGGTGTGAATTAGCTGCACCAATCTGGCCAGCCACACGCCATGATCATCAACCACCACGCCGGGGACAGCCGCACCTAATTTTTGTTTTAAAACACGAATATCGGGCTTGCCCTCCGGGCTGGTTTCAACATCAATTAACACCGGAAGCGGAACATCGCCTGCAATGCCTGCGCCCAACCACGGCTCTAATAGTTGCAGTACGCGACTTTCGGGTATTACGCTTGACCTTATTATGCCCTTTGTTTCGGAAAGCAGATTAAGTGTGGACTGCAACCTACGAATACTTTTTTCCTTGGCCGCCTTGTCCGAGCCCGATACTGGCGGCACCTGAACGGTCAGGGATGTGCCAATGTCTTTGCTCCATCTAGCAGACATTGAATCAAGCCCCAGCATTCCCGCCTGCGACATGGCCGCAAGATACACCATGAAAGCAATTAGCCATGGCAAGAAGCGGCTTAATGCATCACGGTCAAGTGGAAGATCTATTCTGCGACGAAACATAAATAAATTAAATCCTGTTCAATTGCTTAACCATACGATGGCCCGGTTCCTGGGGTAACGTTTATGCGCCCATCATTAATGCCAATTACCGGATGGCCTAAACGTTCAACAATTTTTTCATTATGCGTTGCCACAACAATTGTGGTTCCAAGTTTGTTTAATTCTTCAATCAAATGCATCAACCTGAAACCCATGCGATCATCCACATTGCCGGTTGGTTCATCTGCTAACAAAAGCCGTGGTCTGGCAATTACTGCACGTGCAATTGATGCGCGTTGCTTTTGCCCACCGGAAAGGGTTGGTGGGCGGGCATGCATATGATTTTCAAGGCCAACCCATGCTAATAGTTCAACAACATGGCGCCTAACCTCATCTTCCTTGACCCGCGCCACCCGAAGAGGAAGCGCGACGTTGTCAAACGTAGAAAGATGATCAAGCAGACGGTAATCTTGAAACACCACACCGATTGAACGGCGAAGTGCCGGCAGTTCTTCGCGCGGTGTGGTTGCAACATCACATCCGAACAAATGTACCAGTCCGCGTGACGGACGATGGGCAAGGTATAGCAATTTTAACAGCGATGACTTGCCCGCCCCCGATGGACCGACCAAAAAATGGTATGACCCCGGTTGCAGCTCTAGCTTTACATCCTGCAAAACCTCTGGCCCAAGACCATAGCGCAGGCCGACATTTTCAAATCTTGCTATAGGGATGGTGGGATCAAAGTTCAATTTTGGCCACTTTCGCTCACAGGTTTGTTACCGGAATAGTTATATAAGCATTTTATCAGTATAAAGCGCCGTTTGCTTAGCGCTACGATGGCACGGGGCAACGGCCAAAGTCTAGGCCTAGACAATAGGCCCTTAAATATAATTGCCTTTACTTACTTGGCCTTACTTGCCTTGGGGCAAGTGACAGCCTATAAATGCAATAAGTCTAAGGTAAAACATGACCTTCAAGCTACAACTCGGTTATTAAATGATAATAAATTGTCCAAATTGCGGAACACACTATGACATTCCCCCCGAGGCCATAAAGCCAACGGGAACCATGGTGCGTTGTGCAAAGTGTAGCCATCAGTGGCAAACAACCGTGTTGCACGTTGTGCATGCCGCAACCGCGGCTCAACCAGCACCAGTTGCAGTGGCACCTGCTCCACCGCCAGCACCAGAACCAGAACCAATTCCTGAGCCCGAACCAATTCCTGAGCCAGAGCCCGAACCGGAACCCGAGCCCGAGCCCGAGCCCGAAGTTGATGATGGCCCCGCACTTTCACAAGACGATTTAGACTCGCTATTTGGCGAAGACGACGCACCACCTACGCCCGCATCCTTGGTCGCCGATGATGCTGGTGAGGCTGAAGCAGACATACCCGTATCTCTTGATGACTTGATGGACCCAGACCCAATCCCCGAAGGGCTAAGTGGGCCGGCCCATGAAACCGAAGATGATGACGAAAGTAGCGGTGGCGGAAAGTTAAAGATTATTGCCATAGCCGCTGCCGTTTCGTTCTTGGTTTTAGTTGGCAGTTTATTTGTTGGTCGCGAGGCGATTATCGGAATGTGGCCAGGGGCACGTGATATCTACGCTATGGCAGGTCTTGATGTAACAATTCCCGGCGAAGGGCTGGCCATCCGCGATTATACCGCACGCCGTGAAACCCGCGATGGGTCGTCATTTATGATTATCGAAGGAAAAATAACAAATGTTACCGACCTTGATCGTATGATACCCCCCATAAGAGTTTCATTATTAAACCCACTAAAAAAACAATTGATGACGGTTGTAGTTCAGCCGGAAAAAGCAATGCTACCAGCCGCAGACAGCATTACATTCAAAGCAGAATTTGAAAACCCGCCAGCTACTGCGCGCGAGATGGAAGTCACCTTTGTCGATCCCGACAATCCTAATCAATAATTCACAACAATCAGTTTCAATCGGTTAATTGCCACGGCGCAATTGATTCGCGCGAGATAATTTCTTCGACCCCAAGACGCGGGCGAATAACGTGAAATTTATCACCATTAACCAAAACCTCTGCAATTAGCGGGCGTGTATTGTATGTGGACGACTGCACTGCGCCATATGCGCCCGTGGTGCGAATGGCCAGCAAATCACCGGAGCTGGGTCGAGCTAAGTTTTTTGCTTTGGCAAATGTATCACCGGTTTCGCACACGGGG
>CBFDBQ010000047.1:0-16442 GCA_965603095.1 uncultured Thalassospiraceae bacterium
CTTTCGCAACCTAATTCACCAATTGCGCTCACACGTGAAATGGCTACGTCAAATTCTGGTTGGTTGCGATAGATATTTAAAATCCCAAGCTCCAACAAATCGTATTCGATGTCGATTTCTTGTCTAAGCAGTTTGAATTGCTTTCTTGAAAAAAGCGCCAGTCGTAATATTTTTGCAACGTTTCCCCAGAAATATTGTTCCCTGCTATTGGCTAGAAACCTAATGGTCCATGCCCATAACGCTGGATCAAGCCTGAGATGGTAAAGCAGGGGGGCATCATGACGGCCAAGCCATTTAAGGCCTTGCCGCAAAACACCGGGCTGGGCCCATGGTTCGCAATGGTTGGCAGATAACTGTCCACCGTTGGCAAAGCTGGTCTCAAGGCCAGCCCCTTCGCGCCGATCAATAACTTCCACCTCAAAGCCTTCGCGGGCCAGGTAATATGCGCTGGTAATGCCAATAACTCCGGCACCAAGAACAACTGCCTTCATATTTTTAACCCCATAACCTTAAGTAGGCTTTATAATAGATAGTGGGTTCATACTAAATAGAAACAACAAGATAGAGCCAGCACCAAATGCCCAATAAAGATTTAATCAAGATAAAGAAAAATTCCCCTTTGTTATGGAAGGGGAAAATAAAATGGCCCGATAGCCATTCAAACAAATATACCCGTGGTCATGTGTTAATAGTTGGCGGCTCTGTTATGACGGGGGCCGCTAGGCTGGCCGCAATGGGTGCGCGTCGTGCCGGGGCAGGGCTTGTTAGTATTGCCGCAGCTAAAGACGCATTTAGTATTTACGCATCCGCCACCGAACCCGGAACAATAATCACCGCATTCAAAGGTCTGGATGGTTTTAAAAAAATAATTTTTGATAAACATATAAATACAATTGTTATTGGTCCCGGTGCCGGAGCCGATATTTCAGGAACCAGTACCGAAAATCTAGTGTTGGCGGCAATTGGTTCTGGTTTAAATGTGGTTGTGGATGCCGATGGCTTGAACGCGTTTAAAGAAAACCCAGAAAAATTATTTAAGGCAATTAAAGCCAGCCCCGCATCGGTGGTTCTTACGCCCCACGGTGGTGAATTTGCCCGGTTGTTTCCCCAATTACCCCAAAACATTGAAACCCCAGAGGAAAAACTGGAAACAACTCTAAAAGCGGCCAAGCTTTCCGGGGCAATAGTGGTGTTTAAGGGGGCCGATACTGCAATTGCCAGTCCCGATGGACCACCTGATGGGGTATCTGATGGCCCATCTGATGATGTGGGGGTTATGGATTCTAGCGGTCCTGAGTGGCTCGCCACCGCCGGAAGCGGGGATGTGTTGGCAGGAATTATCGCCGCCATGTTGGCGCAGGGGAGCAATGAAGGGCTGGATGGCATGTCCGGCGCATGTGCCGCAGTGTGGATACATGCCCGCTCAGCCAGTATTTTTGGGCCGGGATTGGTGGCCGAAGACATCCCCAAAACCTTGCCCCGGGTGTGGACCGAGCTTGCTCGTTAAGGTCTATAAATAGGGGCGTTGACAGGGAAAATGGTTGCTATAAAGTGCGCGGCCAGCTTGGATTTCCGGGCCGTTGCGGGTGTGGTGAAATTGGTAGACACGCCAGATTTAGGTTCTGGTTTCCTTACGGAAGTGGAGGTTCAAGTCCTCTCACCCGCACCATTATTCAGTATAGTAGGTATGGTCATACGTCGGGTATGTGCCAGAATATATAAGATTTAAGTTTTTGAAAAACCGCCATATTTATTTTGGCCACAGCTTCATGGGAAAGTTAATGCAAGTCACCGAAACCAAAAACGAAGGCCTCAGCAGAGCCTTTACCGTTGCCGTTCCTGCCGCAGATTTTGACGAGAAGGTGGATAGCCGCCTTAAGGAAGTAGCGAAGACTGCAAAAATGCCAGGCTTTCGCGAAGGCAAGGTTCCCGCGTCTATTCTGAAAAAGAAATTCGGCCCTAACGTAATGGGTGAAGCTTTGGAGCAGACCATTAATGAGGCGTCTTCAAAAATATTAGGCGAGCGTAAAATCCGCCCAGCGACCAAGCCAAAAATTGAAATTATCAAATTCGAAGAAGGCCAAGACATCGAATACACCATGGATGTCGAAGTTATGCCGGAAATAAAATTGGGTGATTTTTCCAAATTAAAAATTGAACGCATGGTGGTTGAGATTGACGAAGAAGAAGTAAACAAATCTTTGGAAAACATGGCCAAGGCCTACAAGACATCAACCCCCGTTGCTAAAAAACGCAAAGCAAAATCTGGTGACACAGCCATAATTAATTTTCTTGGTAAAGTAGGCGGAGAAGAGTTCCCCGGCGGCAAGGCCGAAGATTACCCGCTGGAGCTTGGCTCAAACAGCTTCATCCCTGGTTTTGAAGACCAAGTAACCGGACACGAACCGGGCGACGAATTTGACGTTAACGTTACATTCCCAACCGAATACGGCGCCGAAGAACTTGCCGGTAAAGATGCGGTGTTTGAAGTTACCTTGAAGGAAATCCAAGAAAGCACGCCTGCTGAAATTAACGACGAATTGGCGGTTAAGGCTGGCATGGAAAATCTCGATGCCTTGAAAAAAGCAATTGGTGAACAACATGGTGCAATGTTTAAAGATGCCACAAGGCAGAAACTAAAACGCACATTGATGGATTCTCTTGAAATCGAATATCAGTTTGAATTGCCTGCTGGCATGGTTGAAGATGAATTCGAATCCGTAAAAAAACAAATGAACGACGCCAAAGAAGCCGGTCAGTTGTCAGAAGAAGATGCAAACCGCCCTGAAAAAGAAACCGATAAGGAATTTAAGGAAATTGCTAATCGCCGGGTTCGTCTTGGGCTTTTGTTTACCGAAGTAGGCAACGCCAACGACATAAAAATCGCACAAGAAGATTTCAACCGGGCGATTATGGAAGAATCAAAGCGCTATCAGGGCCAAGAGCAAGCGGTAATTGATTATTACAATAAAAACCCCGAAGCTGTTCAGTCATTGTCTGGCCCAATATACGAAGACAAAATCGTGGACTTTATTTTAGAGCTGGCCACAATCAGCGATAAAAAGGTTACCATCGAAGAGCTTTTAGCAGATGATGATGCGCCAGCTAAATCGTCGAAGAAGTCCGCCGCTAAATCAAAGGCTAAAGCTAAAGCTAAAACAAAAAGCGCTAAAAAATAAGACACAAGGACAGAGCAAACAATGAGCGATCGCAATCCGGTTGATACATACATGAATTCTCTCGTACCCATGGTGGTTGAAACAACCAACAGGGGTGAGCGTTCTTACGATATTTATTCGAGAATGCTAAAAGAAAGAATTATCTTTCTTACGGGCCAAGTTGATGACCATGTATCCAGTCTTATTTGCGCCCAGCTTTTGTATCTTGAATCTGAAAACCCTAAAAAAGATATTTCATTTTATATTAATTCACCGGGTGGCGTTGTTACATCGGGTTTGGCTATTTATGACACAATGAAATACATCCGCCCCGAAGTCTCAACCGTGGTTATCGGTCAGGCCGCATCAATGGGTTCGTTGTTGCTGTGCGCTGGTGCCGAGAACAAACGTTACGCGCTTCCAAATGCACGGGTTATGATCCATCAGCCATCAGGTGGGTTCCAGGGGCAGGCGACCGATATTGAAATCCATACCAAAGAAATCCTTTCTTTGCGTGCGCGGCTAAATCAGATTTATGTTGATCACACCGGACAAAAGCTCGAGGTCATCGAAGATGCCATGGAGCGCGATCGCTTCCTTAGCCCTGAAGAGGCTAAAGAATTCGGCATGATTGACGAAGTGGTCTATACCCGCCCCGTAGATAGCGATGAAGATGAAAAGAAATAAGGCTTAAAGCCTTGTTCCATTTTATTCATTTTAGAACTAATCCTTAGAAGATTAAGCAAATCACAAGGATTTGCTTGCTATTGATATAAACAACATAATTTGATGATTCTTCAGATTATGTTCATATGGGGGTTGGTATTTGGGCTGGTTATTTCCCCATAAAACCCCATATTTAAGGCTAAGCAGGGCTATTTTGGCTAGGTAATGTTTGAATACATTGTTTGGGAAAATGGCGGAAAAGGTTGTTTATCGGCCCTGAATATATACAATATTTAGGTATAATTTTTTAATTAAGTTTCACGGAGTTTCCATGAGTAAGTCCAGCGGCAGCGAAGCTAAAAATACCCTTTATTGCTCCTTTTGCGGCAAAAGCCAGCACGAGGTGCGCAAGCTTATTGCAGGCCCAACCGTGTTCATTTGTGATGAATGCGTTGAGTTGTGCATGGATATTATCCGTGAAGAGCATAAAAGCACTCTGGTAAAATCAGGCGATGGTGTTCCAACGCCGGGTGAAATCAAAGGCGTGCTAGATGATTATGTAATCGGACAGGAATTCGCCAAGCGCGTTCTTTCGGTTGCTGTGCATAACCACTACAAACGCCTTGGCCATTCATCCAAAGCAAGCGATGTTGAGCTTGCAAAATCTAACATATTGCTAATTGGCCCAACCGGGTGCGGCAAAACCCTGTTGGCACAATCATTGGCGCGTATGCTTGATGTTCCGTTCACCATGGCTGATGCCACAACATTGACCGAGGCTGGTTATGTTGGTGAAGACGTTGAAAACATCATCCTCAAGCTTTTACAATCTGCCGATTATAATGTTGAGCGGGCCCAGCGTGGTATTGTTTACATTGATGAGGTCGATAAGGTTTCGCGTAAATCCGATAACCCATCAATAACCCGCGACGTATCGGGTGAGGGCGTTCAGCAGGCTTTGCTTAAAATAATGGAAGGCACGGTTGCTTCTGTGCCACCACAGGGCGGACGCAAGCACCCACAACAAGAATTCCTGCAGGTCGACACCACCAATATCCTATTTGTTTGCGGTGGTGCGTTTGCAGGTCTTGATAAAATCATTTCCCAACGCGGCAAGGAAACCTCAATTGGCTTTGGTGCCGACGTGCGTTCAGCTGATGAGCGGCGTACCGGCGATATCTTGCGTGAAATTGAACCGGAAGATCTATTGAAATTTGGTCTTATCCCTGAATTTGTTGGCCGCTTGCCTGTGTTGGCAACGCTGGAAGACTTGGACGAAGAAGCGCTTATCACTATTTTGACCGAACCTAAAAACGCGCTGGTAAAACAATACCAGCGCTTGTTCGAAATGGAAGATGTCGAGCTTACCTTTACCGAGGGTGCGCTTATCGAAGTTGCCAAAAAAGCGGTCGAAAGAAAAACCGGAGCCCGTGGCCTGCGTTCCATAATGGAAGGCATCTTGCTCGACACCATGTTTGATCTTCCCGGTCTTGATGGGGTTGAAGAGGTGGTTATCAACCGCGAGGTTGTGGCCGAAAGCGCCAAGCCGCTTTATATCTACGCCGATCGTGCCGAAGAGGTAGAATCGAGCGCCTAAAGCTCACCAATATTTAATTAAATAAAGCCGTCTGTGTGGCATATGCAGGCGGCTTTATTTTTTGTTTTATTTGCCTCTTGGGGCTTCTCCGGGGCTTGAACTCCCCGGTTTATGGGCCATATCATACCCATATCATGCTAAGCGGGGCCTATTGCTCACCTTTTGGTGGCCACCATCACTTGAATAGGCCGTCAAACGGGGCCATCTTTAATCAAATGAAACAAAAAACGGAAAATATAAAAAAATGACAGATCAAGCGACTGAGACAGTAAAGACCCACAGCGATGGTGACCTGCTGCCGGTATTACCGCTTCGCGATATTGTGGTTTTCCCCCACATGATCGTTCCGCTTTTTGTTGGGCGCGAGAAATCGGTTTTGGCGCTGGAAGACGTAATGCGCGAAGACAAGCAAATTCTTTTGGTTGCGCAAAAAAATGCCGCCCAAGACGACCCCGAAATAGATGACATCTACACGGTTGGAACCATTTCCACCGTGTTGCAGTTGCTAAAATTACCAGACGGCACCGTAAAGGTACTGGTCGAAGGTGGGCAGCGGGCAATTGTAAATAAATTTGATGAAAGCAAGCCGTTCTTTCAGGCCAGCATCAATGTAATCGAGGAGCCGGCTGACGAGAGCCAAGAAATGGAAGCTCTTTCTCGCTCGGTGGTTACCGAGTTTGAGCAGTACATAAAATTAAACAAGAAAATTCCGCCAGAAGCATTGGTTTCCATCAATCAAATCGAAGACCCATCCAAGCTTGCCGATACGGTTGCATCGCATCTTGCGTTGAAAATATCTGACAAGCAGGAATTGCTGGAAATACAGTCCGTGGCCGAAAGGTTAGAGCGGGTTTATTCCTATATGGAAGGCGAAATTGGCGTATTGCAGGTTGAAAAGAAAATTCGCAACCGGGTTAAACGGCAAATGGAAAAAACCCAGCGCGAATATTATCTCAACGAACAGATGAAGGCTATTCAGAAAGAACTGGGCGACGGTGACGAAGGCCGCGACGAGGTTTCTGAACTGGAAGATAAGATCAAAAAAACCAAGCTTTCAAAAGAAGCTCGGGAAAAATGCAATGCCGAAATAAAGAAACTAAAAAATATGTCGCCCATGTCGGCTGAGGCCACCGTGGTGCGTAATTATCTCGATTGGATTTTGGGCATACCGTGGAAAAAGAAAAGCGCCATTAAGAAAGACCTTAGCCAAGCTGAGAAAACTCTTGATACCGACCATTATGGACTTGAAAAAGTAAAAGAGCGCATCATCGAATATCTTGCGGTGCAAAGTCGAACTAAAAAACTAAAAGGCCCCATACTTTGTCTGGTTGGCCCCCCGGGTGTTGGTAAAACATCCCTAGGTAAATCCATTGCCGGTGCAACCGGGCGCAAGTTCGTGCGCATGAGCTTGGGCGGGGTGCGTGACGAGTCAGAAATTCGTGGTCACCGCCGTACCTATATCGGTTCAATGCCGGGCAAGGTCGTGCAGGGCATGAAAAAGGCCAAGGTTTCAAACCCGCTGTTCCTGTTAGATGAAATAGACAAAATGGGTGCAGACTATCGCGGTGATCCGGCATCTGCCCTTTTAGAGGTCTTGGACCCTGAACAGAACTCAACCTTTAACGACCATTATCTTGAAGTTGATTATGACCTTTCCGATGTAATGTTTGTAACCACCGCAAACACCATGAATATGCCCGGCCCATTAATGGACCGTATGGAAATAATTCGTCTTTCCGGTTACACCGAGGACGAAAAGGTTGAAATTGCCAATCACCACCTGATTGACAAACAAATTGAATCTCATGGCCTGAAACCAGAAGAATGGTCCATATCGGATGCCGCCATTCGTGATATTATTCGCTATTACACCCGCGAAGCTGGTGTGCGTAATCTTGAGCGTGAAATTGCAAACCTTATCCGCAAGGCGACAAAAGAAATTGTCATGGACGTTAAGGTTAAATCCATAAAGATGACCGCTAAAAATCTTGAAAAATATGCTGGCGTTAAACGCTATCGCTATGGCGAACTAGAAGACGAAGACAAGGTTGGTGTTACCACTGGCCTTGCCTGGACCGAAGTTGGCGGCGAGATACTGCAAATTGAAGCCGTAATGGTGCCGGGCAAGGGTCGTATGACCATTACCGGTAAATTGGGCGACGTGATGAAGGAATCCATTCAGGCGGCAAGTTCGTTTGTGCAGTCTCGTGCTACACAATTTGGCATTAAACCACCCATATTCCAGAAAAAGGACATTCACGTTCACGTTCCAGAAGGCGCAACACCAAAAGACGGCCCATCGGCAGGCGTTGGTATGGTTACATCCATAGTTTCGGTGTTAACCGGCATCCCTGTGGGCAAGAACGTTGCCATGACTGGCGAAATTACGCTTAGGGGGCGCATTCTTCCCATTGGCGGCCTAAAGGAAAAACTTCTTGCCGCGCTTCGTTCGGGCATAACCACTGTGCTAATACCCAAAGATAACGAAAAGGACTTGGCTGAAATACCTGACAACGTGAAAAAGGGGCTAAAGATAATTCCCGTCTCTCATGTTGAGGAAGTTTTAAAAGTGGCCCTAACCGAATCGCTCACCCCAATTGAATGGGACGAAGACGCAGAAGCCGAAGGATCGGCCCATTCTAAGGGTTCCGACGATGATACAGGTGATATTCTCACCCATTAATTTTACGTTGCCTAAACTAATGTGATTGATGATAAAACCTCTATGAAGCGTTTGTTTTATAGGGGTTTTTTCTGTTTTTGGTGGTTTTAGACCTCGACAATTTTATCTAAAATGCACTGAAAACCGCAAAAAACTGGGGAAAACTAGACATCCGTGATTGACGGGATGGAAAAAAGGAAGCTAATTTCACCCATATACTTTTCCTGATGCCGACATCTCGGCGTTATTTGTTTTTTTAAATCTCTATATATGAAGGGGGCTATACCTTGAACAAGAATGATCTCATTGCAGAAGTTGCCGAACAAACTGAGCTTTCAAAAGCTGACACAACCAAAGCGGTTGACGCAGTTATCGAAGCAATCACTGGTTCATTGAAAACTGGCACCGAAGTTCGCCTAGTGGGCTTTGGTACTTTCAGTGTTGCCCGTCGTAAAGCAACCACCGGACGTAACCCACGCACTGGCGAAAGCATCCAGATTAAGGCTTCTAACCAGCCTAAATTCAAAGCTGGTAAAGCCCTTAAAGAAGCCGTTAACTAATCGGCTCTTTATATAGGTTTACGGCTGGCCGTCCTCTTATGGGGGCGGCCAGTTCTTTTTTGAAGGTGGTTTTTTTGAAGTTGTTTATTTTGGCTATTGTTAAAAAACTACCTGTTTAAAACCTTTAATTGCTTGCAGGTGAGGGGAGAGGCGGTTAATCTCCCCCGCGCCTCAAATGAGGGCGGTTAGCTCAGTTGGTAGAGCATCTCGTTTACACCGAGAATGTCGGGGGTTCGAGCCCCTCACCGCCCACCATTTTCTTAATTTAAGGCATGATGTAAGCCCTGCGCCCATAGTCGGCTTGACACCTGGCTAGGCCTGCATTACTAGACAGCTTCCCTTATATGGGGGTGTAGCTCAGTTGGTTAGAGCGCCGGCCTGTCACGCCGGAGGTCGCGGGTTCGAGTCCCGTCACTCCCGCCATTACCCCACATAATTGTACCCATGAATATGCTCGGAACTATGCCCAAAACTAAGCTTGGGCGATTCTTGAAAGATTCCCGTCATTTATCGCTATTTGAGCGGTATTTTTGCGTGATTTTTGCACCAATTCACCAGTCGTAATTAAAAAAAACCAATATTAAGTCATTTCAACCACTTGGTTGGGTGGAAAGCCTACCCATTTGGGCTTTGGCAGGCATGAAAAATGGCTTATAACATTGGGAAACCCCCAGAAAGGGGTATGGATTATAATAACAAAATAAATAATAGACCTGGGGAGGTCATGTGCACATGAGGAAGACGTCATTCGAACGTCTTGCGTTTCAGCAAAAGACGTTAATTGCACCCAATGGCATTGGTAGCGTGCGTTCGCGCGCGCTTGAAATTAAGGCGGGTGTAAAATGACAGACGCAATTTCAACCAATGCTTTGCTTGGCGATTATTTTCCCATACTTATTTTCTTAGCCATAGCCATAGCCATGTCGGTAATGATGGTAGCGGCATCAATGATTATCGGGCGGCAAAAGCCTGATGCTGAAAAGCTTTCTGCATATGAGTGTGGTTTCGAAGCATTTGAAGATGCGCGTACAAAATTTGACGTTAGGTTTTATCTAGTGGCCATTCTTTTCATTATATTCGACCTTGAGATCGCATTTTTATTTCCATGGGCGGTAAGCCTTGGTGATATTGGTGTGTTTGGGTTTTGGTCGATGATGGTGTTTCTTGGTGTTCTTACCATTGGCTTTATTTATGAGTGGAAGAAGGGGGCTCTGGAATGGGAGTAACCCGTAACTTGCCTAGAACCGCCCCCGACGGTAGGGCCGGTGCATCGGTTGACCAAGACGCAGCGCTTGGCGATGTGGCCATGGAAATGGAAGACCGTGGTTTTGTAACCGCCAGCATTGACAAGGTTGTTAACTGGGCACGGACCGGTTCCATGTGGCCAATGACATTTGGTTTGGCCTGTTGTGCGGTGGAAATGATCCACGCATACATGAGCCGTTATGATCTTGACCGTTTTGGCGTTGTTCCTAGGCCTTCGCCTCGACAGTCCGATGTTATTATTGTTGCTGGAACATTGACCAACAAAATGGCCCCGGCGTTTCGTAAAGTTTACGACCAAATGGCCGAACCGCGTTGGGTTATATCAATGGGTTCGTGTGCCAATGGCGGTGGCTATTATCATTATTCATATTCCGTAGTACGTGGTTGTGACCGGGTTGTACCGGTTGATATCTATGTGCCCGGCTGTCCACCAACGGCTGAAGCTTTGCTTTACGGTATTCTTCAACTGCAAAAGAAAATACATCGCACCGGAACGCTTTGGCGTTAACGGCAAAAATGTTTAGAAAGACATAAAGAATGATCGAAGCACTTGAAGAGCTTTTAGGCACAATCACCACACACTTGGGTGATAATGTTGTGCATTCTGAAATTAAGCTTGGTGAAATTTCTATTGTTGTAAAACATGACGAGATTGGGCGTGTGCTTACTTATCTGCGCGATGATATAAATTGCCAGTTTAAACAATTGGTCGATATTTGTGGTGCCGATTATCCCGAACGTGAAAAACGTTTTGATGTTGTTTATAATTTGCTCAGCCTTACCCATAACCGCCGTGTTCGGGTAAAGGTTCATGTTGATAACGAAAGCGTTCCCAGCGCGGTTCCTGTTTTTTCAACCGCCGGATGGTTTGAACGCGAAGTATGGGATATGTACGGAATATTTTTTGAAGGCAATCCCGACCTAAGACGAATTCTTACGGATTATGGTTTTGAAGGCCATCCATTACGTAAAGATTTCCCACTAACCGGTTTTGTTGAAATTCGTTACGACGAAGAACAAAAACGTGTTGTCTATGAACCTGTGAAACTAACGCAGGACTTCCGCAATTTCGATTTCCTTAGCCCATGGGAAGGCCCCGGTGCCCTTCCTGGCGATGAAAAGGCAACCGAAAACGAGGAGGGGTCGTAAGGTAAATACATGTCAACAAACCAGATAAAAAACCTGACCCTTAATTTTGGCCCGCAACATCCTGCGGCCCACGGCGTGTTGCGCATGGTGTTGGAAATGGATGGCGAGGTGGTTGAGCGTGCCGATCCGCACATTGGTCTTTTGCACCGTGGCACAGAAAAACTTATCGAACACAAAACCTATATGCAGGCGGTTCCTTATTTTGACCGGCTTGATTACGTTGCCCCGCAAAATCAAGAACACGCATTTGTTTTGGCTGCGGAAAAATTATTACAGGTAGAAATACCAGAGCGTGCCCAATATGTCCGCGTTCTTTATTGCGAAATAGGGCGTATCTTAAGTCATATTTTGAACGTTTGCTCTTATGCAATTGACGTTGGTGCAATGACACCAATGTTATGGGCATTTGAAGAACGCGAACGTTTAATGGAATTCTGTGAACGCGTATCGGGTGCGCGCATGCACATGAACTATTTCCGCATTGGCGGTGTGGCCCGTGACATGCCTGATGGGCTTGCAGATGATATTTGGGAATGGACAGAAACATTCCCGCAAATGATAGACGACATCGAAACATTGCTGACAGAAAACCGTATATTCAAACAGCGCACAGTTGATATTGGCGTGGTTACACCGGAACAAGCTTTGGATTGGGGTTTCACCGGGCCCAATTTGCGCGCCAACGGTTTTGCCTGGGATTTACGCAAAAGTCAGCCTTATGATGCTTATGCCAAAATGGATTTTGATATTCCGGTTGCCAAAAATGGCGATTGTTATGACCGCTATCTTGTTCGTATGTATGAAATGCGTGAATCTGTAAAAATTATGCGCCAAGCATTGAAAGATATGCCCGATGGATTGGTTCGCGCCGATGACAGGCGGGTATCGCCACCACCACGCGAAGAAATGAAACATTCGATGGAAGCATTAATCCATCATTTCAAATTGTTTACCGAAGGCATCCGTGTTCCCGAAGGCGAAACCTATACTGCGGTGGAAGCACCCAAAGGTGAGTTTGCGGTTTATCTGGTATCTGATGGCTCTAACCGCCCGTACCGTTGCAAAATACGCGCCCCGGGGTTTGCGCATTTACAAGCAATGGAATTAATGACCAAAGGCCACATGTTGGCTGATGCAGTAGCAGTAATTGGGTCTATCGACATTGTATTTGGTGAGATCGACAGATGAGTAGTGAAAACAAAAGTTTTTCATTTACGGCTGAAAATGCCGAATTGGCTAAAGCAGAACTTGCTAAGTACCCAACCGGGCGTGAAGCAAGTGCGGTTATGCCTTTGCTTATGATGGCCCAGCGTCAAAATGATGGCTGGTTGCCGCGTGAGGCAATGGAAACTGTTGCCGGAATGACAGGTCTTGCCGCCATTCGTGTTTACGAGGTCGCAACTTTTTACACCATGTATAATTTGCAACCGATTGGTAAAAACCACGTTCAGGTTTGCACCAATATTTCTTGTTTACTTAAAGGCTCTGACGAAATTGCAAAAGTTTGCAAAAAACGCCTCGACCTTGCATTTGGCGAAAACTCAGCCGATGGCAAATTCACCTTGTCCGAGGTTGAGTGTCTTGGTGCCTGTGTTAATGCACCGATGATGCAAATCAATGATGATTTTTACGAAGACCTAACAGCCGAAACCGCTGAGGCGGTATTGGATAAACTGGCAAATGGCGAAACACCAACCCCGGGCCCCCAATCGGGACGCAAGGGTTGCGAACCTGCGACTGGGCTCACTTCTCTTACTCAAGTGAAGGGGGGTTAAGTTATGCTTTCAGATAAAAACCGCATCTTTACCAATATTTACGGGATTAACGATACTTCGCTTAAAGGGGCCAAGTCGCGTGGTGATTGGGATGGTACTGGTAAAATCCTTAAAAAAGGACGCGAAGCCATAATCGAGGAAGTTAAATCATCCAACCTTCGTGGTCGCGGTGGTGCAGGCTTCCCGACCGGGGTTAAATGGTCGTTCATGCCCAAAGAAGAAAGCGAGCGTCCACACTATCTGGTTATTAACGCTGATGAGGGCGAACCTGGAACCTGCAAAGACCGTGAAATTTTACGTAACGAACCACACAAGCTTATCGAGGGCGCGTTAATTGCATCATTCGCCATGGGGGCCAGAGCCGCTTACATTTATATTCGTGGTGAGTTTTTGCGCGAAGCCCAAGCGGTGCAACGCGCCATTGATGAAGCATACGCAGACGGCCTAATTGGTAAAAACGCATGTAAATCTGGCTGGGATTTTGATTGTTATGTTCACCTTGGTGCCGGGGCTTATATTTGCGGCGAAGAAAGTGCATTGATCGAAAGCCTTGAAGGCAAAAAAGGCCAACCACGCATGAAGCCACCGTTCCCGGCCAACTGTGGCCTTTATGGTTGCCCAACCACTGTCAACAATGTGGAATCAATTGCCGTGGTTCCTGAAATAATTCGTCGCGGTGGCCCATGGTTTGCGGGGCTGGGTCGCGAAAATAATTGCGGAACAAAACTTTTCTGTATTTCCGGTCATGTAAACAACCCATGCACCGTCGAAGAAGAAATGGGAATTCCCTTAAAAGAGCTTTTGGAAAAACATTGTGGCGGCGTAACTGGTGGCTGGGATAACTTGCTAGCTGTAATTCCCGGTGGATCGTCCGTTCCGGTAATGACCAAAGCAACCTGCGATAATGTTTTGATGGATTTTGACAGCCTGAAAGAGGTTGGTTCCGGCCTTGGCACCGCGGCGGTTATTGTTATGGATAAATCAACCGATATTGTTCGCGCCATAACCAGGTTATCTGCATTTTATAAACACGAAAGCTGTGGTCAATGCACACCGTGCCGGGAAGGTACCGGTTGGATGAGCCGCATGATGCATCGCATTTTAGAGGGCGATGCCAGCGTTGATGAAATTGACGTGCTGGAAGAAGTATCCCGCCAAGTAGAAGGCCACACAATTTGTGCGCTGGGTGATGCGGCGGCGTGGCCGATACAGGGTCTAATTCGTAGCTTCCGTTCTGAAATGGAAGCAAAAATTTTGCAAAAGGCGGGTGATGATAATTCCCGCACAGATGCAGCTTGAATGGTGGAGATGAAATAAATGCCAAAACTCACCATTGATGGAACCGAAATAGAAGTCGAAGACGGGCTGACCGTGCTTCAGGCTTGCGAGCAAGCTGGTGCCGAGGTTCCGCGTTTTTGCTACCATGAACGTCTGTCCATAGCGGGCAACTGCCGCATGTGTTTGGTGGAAATGGAACGCGCACCAAAACCAATTGCTTCGTGTGCCATGCCTGTGGGCGAAGGAATGGTAATTACCACCAATTCCGAAAAAGTTCGCAAGATGCGCGAAAACGTAATGGAATTTTTGCTCATCAATCATCCGCTTGATTGCCCAATTTGCGACCAGGGCGGTGAATGTGATTTGCAGGACCAAGCCGTAACCTATGGCAAAGACCGTGGGCGTTTTGATGAAATGAAACGCGCCGTTCCCAACAAAGATTTCGGCCCATTGGTAAAAGGCATAATGACACGCTGCATTCATTGCACCCGTTGTGTTCGTTTTATTACCGACATTGCCGGCACGCCGGAATTGGGCGGTGTGTTCCGTAGCGAACATCTGGAAATTGGAACCTACGTTGATATGGCGTTATCGTCAGAGCTTTCGGGCAACATAATTGATTTATGTCCGGTTGGTGCGCTGACCAGCAAACCATATGCGTTTAAATCGCGCCCGTGGGAGCTTAAAAAAACCGAAAGCATCGACGTTATGGATGGCACCGGTTCGGCTATTCGGATTGATACCCGCGGCGGCGAAGTAATGCGGGTGTTGCCGCGCCTGCACGAAGACATAAACGAAGAATGGATTTCAGATAAAACCCGTTTTGCTTGTGACGGTCTTTCGCGTCAACGCTTAGATACACCATACGTTCGTGAAAACGGCAAACTGGTTCCGGCAAGCTGGGACGAAGCATTCAGCGTTCTGGCGGCAAAGTTCAAAGGCGTAAAAGGCGATGCCATAGCCGCCATTGCTGGCGACCAAGCAGATGTTGAGGCAATGACCGTATTAAAAGATCTTATGGCAACGCTTAATTCACCCAATATTGATTGTCGTTCCGATGGCGGGGCGTGCGATTCTGGCGCCCCCGCATCGTATCGGTTTAACACCACCATTGCCGGAATTGAGACGGCCGATGCCATACTTATAATCGGCTCCAATCCACGAATTGAAAGCCCAATAATTAATGCACGTATTCGCAAACGCTATCTTCAGAACGGTCTTCCCATTGGTGTAATCGGCCCCGAAGCCGACCTTACTTACACTCATCAAAATTTTGGTGATGACCCGGCAATGTTGGTTGATGTTGCCGCGGGCGACCATCCCTTTGCCAAGGTTTTAAAGAAAGCCAAAAATCCCATGCTGATAATCGGCGCAGGCGCACTTTCGCGTTCCGATGGTCAGGTTTTACTTGGTCTGGCGCATAAAATTGCCAGCGATACTGGAATGATTTCTGATAGCTGGAACGGATTTAATGTTTTGCAAACCGCAGCGTCGCGCGTTGGCGGACTTGATATCGGGTTTGTTCCAGATGCCGATGGCATGGACACCATTTCTATTCTTGAAGGCGCACAAGCTGGTGAAATTGAAATTGTATATTTGTTGGGTGCTGATGAAATTGACACCAATCGTTTAGGAAAAGCATTTGTTGTTTATCAGGGTCATCATGGTGATAACGGCGCCCATCGGGCCGATGTTATTTTACCGGGCGCGGCCTACACCGAAAAGAACGCAACATTTGTAAATACCGAAGGGCGCGTCCAGCAAACCCGATTGGCTACTTTCCCACCGGGTGAAGCAAAAGAAGACTGGGCAATTTTAAGAAAGCTTTCTGATGTTCTTGGTCATAAGCTTTCATTTGAAAGCTTGGCCGATGTTCGTGAAAGAATGGTCGAAATTAACGACATCTTTGAAACCATTGATGAAGTAAAATCACAAAAATGGCAAAGCTTTGGCGGTCGTGGCGAGGTCAATTCCGATTGGCCGCTACGTTCGCACATTCGCAATTTTTATATGACCGACCCAATATCGCGCACCTCTGAAACAATGGCTCGCTGCACCGCAGAAATATTAGGCCAAGGTGAAGAGGGGGATGGCACAAATGGTTGAAATGGCGCTTAACCTCTGGGAGACACTGTGGCCGGTAATATGGATTGTTATCAAGATTTTGATAATCATTGTTCCACTGTTGTTGGCAGTTGCATATCTGACCTATTGGGAACGCAAAATTATTGGCGCCATGCAACGGCGCAAAGGCCCGAATGTGGTTGGTCCATTGGGGTTATTGCAACCGTTTGCTGATGGGGTAAAGCTATTCCTCAAAGAGACCATTAT
>CBFDBQ010000048.1:0-16339 GCA_965603095.1 uncultured Thalassospiraceae bacterium
TCGCAAGCTTGGACCGACCCATATTATCAGGCTGATTTAAAATTTGATGGCTCACAACAAATATGCCTTAACTGCCATATTCCGCTAGACCGTCAGCAGGAAAATTTGGTGCTGGGGTTTAACGATAAGGATAAATGGGACCCCATATTAGCCCCCAACCCTGATTTTGATCATGACCTGCAACAAGAAGGTGTAACCTGCAATGCTTGTCACCTTAAAGAAGGAAAAATATTGGGCCCTCGCGGTTTAGAAAATACACCGCACCCGGTTGAAAAATTGCAATCGGGTAATCAAATTTGCGTACGTTGCCATGTGGTTAAAAACGAAGGCTGGGATACTTTTTTCCGCTTTCCCCCCTGTGGCACCGTGGCCGAAATAAACACATTAAACAAACAGACATCTGTTCGTGGCCCATCCGGTGAACTAAGCGTTGGGGAAATTGAAAAACTTGGCTGTGTTAATTGCCACATGCCGCTGATCCAGCGTCCAGTTGCAGATGGATTTGATTCCAAATCGGTGCGACGGCATTTATGGCGCGGCGGACATGATAAGGAAATGGTAAAAGGTGCACTTTCGGTTGTGCTTAAGGAGATTGAGGCAAATGGTAAAGGGGAAAGGGCATTTAGCCTAACTCTGACCAATACCGGGGCCGCACATTATTTACCAACCGGTACGCCCGATCGACATTTGGTTGCGACAATTCGTTTATTGGACGGAAATGGAAATGTAATTGACGAAGAAAAACACACCTTAAAACGAACCATAATGTGGCGGCCATTTATTGTTGATCTTTGGGACACTCGTTTGCCCCGAAACCAACCTCGGACATTTGATTATTCATTTTCAGCTAATACCTTTCCGCCAGCAGAAACGCTGGAAGCTGTGGTTGAATACTTTTTAGTGGATGAAAAACGCCGCAAACGCATAGGGTACGACAACAAGGATGCCACCCATTACGAGGTGTTCAACCAGCGCCTAAAGCTTGCGCCACAATAGGCCATACAAACCTACCCAAGAACATTTTAAGAAATATTGCTTTCCATCGCCAATTTAGAATCTCGCCCTCGTTCCGTCCAATACATTACCATGATTGCCATCATGCCAAGCAAAGCAAACCCGCTGACCAACGGCATAACTGTTCCATCAAACATTTGACCAATAAATGTTCCAAGCAATACGGAAATTAGTGTTGAAATAGAACCTATTACTGCGGCGCCGGTTCCGGCTATATGTCCCATAGGCTCCATGGCAAGCGCATTTGCATTACCAAATAAAAATCCCATACACAGGAAAACGGAAATAAAATAAATCATATTTAACAACAAATCCGGTGCACCATTAATGGAAGTCAAATATGAAAAATATGTAATAGAGGTTGCCGTTAACACAATTAAAGCAAAAGCAGACAAGCGCCGCATTCCTAATTTAATTACCAACCGTGCGTTGATAAATGATGATAGACCAACAGAAAGCGCTAAAACTGCAAAATATAAAGGGAACAAATCGGTAATTTTATAGATGGTGCCAAACATTTGTTGAGCAGATGATAGAAATCCAACAAATGCACCAAAGACCATTCCGGCAATAATAGTATAACCAAGCGCAACCCGATTGAGGCATGTTTCCTTTACCCCCGACCAAATAACGCGAATAGAAAATGGAACCCGTAATTCTTTGGGCAGGGTTTCAGGTTGGCGCAGGCCAAACCATATCCATGCGACAATTGCATGGAAAAGAAACAAAACGAAAATTATTCGCCAATGAAAAAGCATAATAATTCCCTGACCCAAAGCCGGCGCTATTGCTGGGACAAGAATAAATACACCCATTACAAATGACATTATGCGGGCCATTTCACGGCCTTCATATTGGTCGCGCACTAGTGCAATACATACAATTCTGGGCGCCGCCGCTCCTGCGCCTTGCAACACCCGGCCAACTAGCATTACTTCAAAGTTTGTAGAAAAAATTGAAACAAGTGTCCCAATTATAAAAATTATTAAACCACCATAGATGGCGCGTTTTCTACCTATGCTATCTGAAAGTGGCCCATAAAACATTTGCGATATGCCAAGGCCTAAAAACAATGCCAATATAATTAACTGTTGGTCATTTACGGCTTTCACCCCTAGCTCTTGTCCAATGTGGGGCAATGCCGGAAGCATCGCATCAATGGCAAGGGCCACCATCGATATCATAAAAGCCAGAAGTGGAACAAACTCTCCCATTGAAAGGGTTGGTTTGGTTTTTGTGTTCAAAGGATTATGTCCTTTATTTAACTCTCAATAAATTTAACTTTGGCAATTTTGCGGGTTTTATTATCGATACGAAATGCACCTAAATCTTTTGCCGCGCCATTATTATCAACGCTTATAATAAACCACAGGTGCTCTATTTCGTATGCATTATTGATGTCGTGCATTGATGGTTCGGCTGGTTGGCCGGGATGGGAATGATAATGGCCTATAATATCTTCCGCCTTATCTTTTAATTCACGCAATAGATCAAAATGTACTTTAGGGTCTATTTCAAAGCTTTTATGCCCGCCGGCGCTATCGTCAACCAAGGTATTGGGGCTGGGAACAACTTTTGTAATTATTATGTTGTCGCCATTTACGGTTCCGACTAACAGACCGCAACATTCATTGGGGAAGGCAGCTTCGGCTTCTGCCCTGATTATATCCAGAAAATTTTCCGGAATGTGTATCAAGGATTAATGCCTATTATACCAACGGTCTCACCGCTGTTGATATCAACAATAATAATGGTATCTGCGCCGTTTTTGCCGTCGCTATCAACCCTAATTGCCATGCGACCTTCGTTAATATCGGTTCCTTCAATAGTGCTGCCCCGGGGAAGGTCGAGCATAATTTTTTCCATGGAGAAACTTTTAGCCGGCACACTGACTGGTGTGCTATCTCCACCAAAAAATGAAAAATCGGGGTTTTGTGCCTTTTGTATCATGCCATAGACGATAAGAATCATCAGGGTGACAATAATAAGGCCCATAAATATAACGATACCCTTGAGTGCATGCATGTTTTTGGTTCACTCTCATGTTTATGAATGACATCGATAATAACTCTAACACAGCGCCAAGGACATACACCGTTGAGGTGCCAGCAGGCAAGGATGGAGAGCGCCTTGATAAGGTGTTGGCCGATGCCTTAGCGGGCAATAATATCTCCCGTGCCCGTGTTCAGGCGCTGTTGGTGGACGGCTGTGTTTCATTGACGGGAGTGGGGGAGGTCAAAACCAAAACCCCTTTATTGGCCAAACATAAGGTGGTTTCGGGCGATAGCTACACGGTGACGGTTCCGGCCCCCATATCGGCCACACCCGAGCCCGAAGACATTGCCCTAGATGTTATCTATGAGGATGACGACGTAATTGTCATTGATAAACCACCGGGAATGGTGGTTCATCCGGCCGCAGGCAACGCCAACGGAACCCTTGTTAATGCCCTGTTATTTCATTGCCAAGGATCCCTATCGGGCATAGGCGGGGTTGCACGCCCGGGTATTGTCCACCGTCTTGATAAGGGTACCGGCGGGCTAATTATTGCCGCCAAGAACGACAGGGCCCACCATTCACTGGCTACACAGTTTTCTGAACACAGCATGGAAAGGGCATATTTTGCCCTTGTCTGGGGCGTGCCAATGCCCAGAGAGGGCGATATTGAGGGCAATATTGGACGCTCACCTAATAATCGAAAAAAAATGGCCATTGTTAAAAGGGGCGGCAAACAAGCCAAAACCCATTACCGGGTCATAAAAACTTTTGGGGGCGCCGCAGCATTGGTTGAATGTGTTCTTTCAACCGGGCGAACTCACCAGATAAGGGTGCACATGGCGTCCATTGGTCATCCGGTAATGGGCGACCCGGTCTATGGCGGTGGCGGGGCGGGCGTTCGTAAGCAGCTATCGGATTCTGCCAAACAGACTGTGGATAACTTAGGCCATCAGGCATTATATGCGTATAAGTTGGGGTTTTTACACCCAAAGAGCAAAAAAGCTATATTGCTTGAACGAAAAATACCTAGTTTTATCAATAAGATATACTGCGAGCTAGAAATAATTTGACATAAATAATACCTGAGTAATAAGCTAAGTTATTGAAACCATCGCGTTGCCCGGGGGCAGGCGCTTTCCACCAATAGGAGAGACGACGCGGTACTTGATAATTGAGTTAACCTCTCAGGAGAAAAAAACTATGGGAAGTGCCAAATATATACCCTCGGTAAATATGTCACCGGAACACAATCTAAGTCGCTACCTTCAGGAAATTAGAAAATTCCCCATGCTCAGCTTTGAGATTGAGCAGAATCTGGCGTGCCGCTGGATATATGGCGAAGACCATGAAGCAGCCGAAGAGCTGGTTAATAGCCATCTACGCCTGGTTGCAAAAATAGCAATGGGCTTTCGTGGTTATGGATTACCGTTGGCTGAGCTAATTTCTGAAGGAAACGTTGGAATGATGCAGGCGGTTGCCAAATTTGATCCAGCAAAAGGATTTCGCCTTTCTACTTATGCCATGTGGTGGATCAGGGCTTCAATCCAGGAATACATCTTGCGCTCATGGTCATTGGTAAAAATGGGCACCACGGCCGCGCAGAAAAAACTGTTTTTCAATCTTCGTCGCCTAAAAGGGCAGATGGAAGCCTATGAAGAAGGTGACCTTAGCCCAGAACACGTAGAAGCCATTGCTGAGCGTCTGGATGTTTCAGAAAAAGAAGTAATTTCTATGAACCGTCGTATGTCGGGTGGCGATAGCTCGCTAAATTCACCGGTACGCATGGATGGCGATGAAGAGTGGCAGGATTGGCTTGAAGACAAGACGCAAAACCAAGAAGAAATGATGGGAAGTTTTGAAGAAACCATGCGCCGTCGCAATCTTCTTAATGGGGCCATGACCGGCCTTACCGATCGTGAGCGGACAATCTTGACCGAACGCCGTTTAAAATCGAGCCCATCAACATTGGAAAACCTTAGCCAGTCGTTTGGTATTTCACGCGAGCGTGTACGTCAAATAGAAGAGCGCGCATTCACTAAGGTGCAAAAATCTGTTAAGAATACCGTGATTGAATTAAGTATAGCTTCTTAGGTGGTGTATTTTGGTGTCGCTACCTTTTTAAGGTGGTGGCACCGAACCATCGCCTGATGCATTCTCAGGCAAAGCATGTGGCATTGTACCACCCATCTCGTCAAAACCTTCTGTCAGGGCCGCGACTTCAGGGCCCCATTCTTCGATAAGATTTTTTTGCTGCCCACGCAGATTGGCAATTTTTCTTTGTTGTAGCACCATAACAAAAGAACTGATTATTGTTGGTGTTGTCATGAAAAGTAACCAACCCATTCCTGCAGCGCTGTACATTATAAGCATGGTAAATACATCAAGCATGTTAAGCGCCTGATCAAATGTATTACCACCCTTCCACAGGTCCATTATAAATGGGAACACACCTATTAAGTTAATTCCGCTAACGGTAATGGCAGCACTTCTGCCTTTGGTTCGATCAATAATAAAGGCCACTACCGAAGGCAGCATTCCAAAAAATAAAATAACCATCGTTGGCAATGCAATAACCAACAGTGAAGCCACAATGACCAGTACCCATGTCGTATTGCTTCTGCCCCTTCTTCTTGTGGAGCCTTCTGACATTTCAGTGTGCACAGAATTTTCAGTTATTTTAGACACTATATAGTTCCGATAATTTGTTTATTAAATTGAATTTATGATTAGTAAAATACTTACTGCTGTCATGCTTATAACTATTGATGTGACTGCCGTTGCCCGTTCACCAGATTTTAATGCTAAATCATTTTGATCAACTTCTTCGCCGGTGATTTTTAATATTTCTGTTTCGGCTAGGGTAAATTCAGCCTGTGCATCATCAAAGTCGGTTCTATCTTGTTCGCGTCTTTGAACATTATCTATAAGATCAAACAGCTCCGGCAGGCTTCCTTGGCGGACTAGAGTTGGTATTTCATGCTCAATAGTTCTGCGGGTGGAGCGCGAGTGGTAAGAGCTAATAGCTGGTGACAATAGCCCTCCCAACCAGCGCGAAAGCCCATAAACAGCAGGTGTTTTAAGACGCCATTGCATCAGGGCAAAAAGACTTAACATGCCAATAAGTGATGTTTCTGCTTTTGGATTAGACAATGTTTTTAGGTGTGGCGCGATATCATATTTGAAATGCGTTGCAATATATGCGGCCAGATGTTTATCCATTGGACGGCTTTTTTTGTCGGCAATATTAGCAACCTCGTCCAATGCTCCCATTACATCTTCTGCGTGGGTTACATATTGTTTTCGCAACAATTCACTTTGACACGGAAGAGATGGATTTAATTCATACATACAGCGCTCTATGCCAAAACCCATTTCATTAATTTTGAAAAAAGAACGTAATGTAGAAAACGTTTTTTCATATGATAAAAAATCAACGTATGAAGTCTGACACGAAAACCAATAACCAACCAAATCACGTGCGAGTATTTCACTAGGTACTTGGAAGCTATTTTTTAATGTCCATTCAGCCGCAATTGCCACAGCAAAACCATCTGGCATAAAGGAAAAATTCTTATAACGAATTGGTCCTTCGGGGTCCATTCGCATGATGACTTTTGCAACCATAACTTCGTCACTGCCATCAGGTGTTCCTTGAGATGCAGTGGTGGAAGCTAGGATTGTGCTAATTTCTTCGGCAATCTGTGGTTTCATCAAGGATGATTTAAGCCAAAGTGATGTTTTTTCGCTTTTAATTTCTTTTGCAGCTTCGTGAATGTTTGCAGAAAATGCCTGGGCAATCGTTCTTGGTGTTACGTGTTTGCGTCCTGCAAATAAATATGGTTCCTTCGGTTTTTGTGATGGGCGTTTTTGTATTGGGGTCTTTTTTTGCCCGTTTACCCATGTTTCAAGAGCAACCGTATCCCATCTTTCTTCGGCATTATCTGAAAGAAGTCCACGAAGCGGTTCTATTAGTGCAAGCGGTATTCTTTCATCTCCACAAAGAGTCTGGTACGTGCCCGCTTCCATTTTTTTTGCGTTAATAACTTCATCGCTTAATTTTTCTACCGGGTTACGTCCTAAAAGCAGTAACGTTGACATAATTCCCAGCGCATAAAGGTCATCAAGTATATTTCCTTCACCACGACCAGAATTCATAGATAGGGCACGCTCTACCGTTTCATATATTGTTGGTTGGTCATATGCAGCGGGTGTTGTTACGCATTCCCCAAGGATAAGATCCTCATGTTCTTCATCAAGGAAATAAATATTTTCAATCCTAATGGCACGATGAGGAATATTTAGATCTTTTAATTTTTCAAGCGCTTGGGTAATAGGCTCGATAACTTTTTTTCCCAATTCATATTCACTTACCTTTGCCGTCCCTTTGGGAAATGCATCTATAAGCCTTCCGCCAAGGGGGCGTTCAAAGACTACTAGCATTGCTTTTTGCCCAAGCGGCTCCCATTCAACTGGGCCAAATTCTACCAAAGAAACAAGACAATAAATTGTAAGGTTTTTAAGATCATTCATAATCTTGGTGCGCGGTGGTAGGCCGGGCGAGCAGACCATTGCGTATAGCGCCCTGCTTGGGTCACGTTGATCTTCGGCGGCGAATGCCTTGGCCGAGGGTCCGTCAAATTCAGGTAATGGTTGCCCAGGATAAATCTGATAGCGTTTTTTCAAGATAATGGGAGCAAATGCTCCGGATGGTTTTGGGGTATTGCTACTGGGGGCCGCTACCGATTCTGTTTTTGCAACGCTCGCGCCATTGCCCGCACTGTCAACACCGTTTCCCCCATCGGTTTTAACGGGTGGTGTGGCTGTGTTGGTTTGTTGCTCGGCCGTTTCTACGGCACCGTCCAAGGCTTCTGCCATTTCTGCACTTTCCAAGACTGGCTGCATGGTTGTCATGTAGCTATGGATATAAGAGTAATCACGTTTGGGGCGCTATACAACGCCCTGATGTATCTCTATGTCACCAAAATAGCCTAGAAAATATGAAAAGGAGGTAAATTGGTGGTTTATTTCCCCAAAAACCATCCTTAATCGGCAAATGGGTCGTGAACCAAAATTGTGTCTTCACGCTCGGGACTGATGGAAAGTATGGCCACCGGGGCCTCAATCAACTCTTCTATGCGGCGGATATATTTAACCGCAGTTGCCGGAAGATCGGCCCAGGAGCGCGCCCCACAAGTGCTTTCTGACCAACCATCAAGGGTTTCATAAATGGGCTCCACTTGTTCCTGATCGGCGGTGGCCGCCGGAAGGTGGCCCAGTGTCTTGCCGTTTAGCTTGTATCCGATACAAACCTTTAGCTCGTCCATGCCGTCTAGAACGTCCAATTTGGTCAAAGCAATTCCGTTAATGCCATTAACCTTTACCGCTTGGCGAACTAGAACCGCATCGAACCAGCCGCAACGTCTGGGTCTGCCGGTGGTTGTGCCAAATTCGTGACCGCGTTTGCCTAATCCCTCGCCAACGTCGTCAAACAATTCGGTCGGGAATGGCCCGGCACCCACGCGGGTGGTGTATGCCTTGGTTATGCCAAGAACGTAATCAATGGCGCCCGGCCCTTGGCCAGAACCAACTGCGGCTTGGGCCGCAACCACGTTTGATGACGTTACAAACGGATAGGTGCCATGATCGATGTCGAGCATGGTTCCTTGTGCGCCTTCAAACAATATACGTTTGCCGGCACTGCGTTGCTCATCAATTGTTTTCCAGACTGTATCGACGTAAGGCAATATTTTAGGCGCAATCTCCAAAAGCTTTGCGACCAATTCGTCACCATCACATAGTGGCTGGTCATAGCCCTTAAGCAGTGCATTATGGTGAAACAGCATCTTTTCAACTTTAGACTTTATAAGTTCGCTATCTGCTAAATCCCCGGCGCGAATTGCTCTGCGTGCAACCTTATCTTCATAGGCTGGCCCAATGCCACGACCGGTTGTGCCGATTTTAGCTTTGCCCAATGCTTCTTCGCGGGCGTTATCTAGGTTGGCATGTAGCGGTAATATAAGCGGTGCATTTTCCGCAACCTTTAGGTTGTCTGGGCTTATTTCTACGCCCTGGCCACGCAGAATTTCAATTTCATTTAACAAATTCCACGGGTCAAGAACAACGCCGTTACCAATAACCGAAAGCTTGCCAGCGCGAACTATTCCGCTGGGAAGGATATGCAATTTGAACACAGCTCCATCAATTACAAGCGTGTGTCCCGCGTTATGCCCACCTTGAAATCTAACCACCACATCGGCGCGTTCAGATAACCAGTCAACAATCTTTCCTTTGCCTTCGTCGCCCCACTGCGAGCCGACCACTACCACATTGGCCATTTTAAATATTTACCCTCTTTAATATCTAAGTGTTGTTGTTAGTTGTTTATATTTTTGATGCTTTGCCGTTTATTAAAACGTGACTGCATCCCAGCCTTTTTGCCTCTGTTTTTGGGCTGGCATTACCATCAAGCTGCCTTATTGCAACCCACCCTTCATCGCGTAATTTTTTGGCATCAGCATCGATGGTTTCAAGCGGGATAAGCACCATATCTTTTGTTGGGCGGATAGGCAGGGCTTTTAAAATTGTATCCATAAACAAGGTCAATCCTGTTGCCTGTTCAACGGTTTTTCCAAAATCAGTTTGATAGCGTCCACCGCGCCCAAGTTCACCACGCGAATGCATCGAAAAAAATGCAAACGTTACACCGTTATGATATTCAAAACCCCTGTTTTCAATAGGATCTATTGTAATTGATGCGCCCGGTCTTGCGGTTGAAATTCCATCAACTACTAGCGATAAACTTTCAATCAGTTTTTTTCCGTCGCCACTAATATTTAGTGATTTTAATTTATCTATTGCAGTAGCTGCAGGGCCAACCGCGCCCAGTACATCGGTTAGTATTTTTGCTACACCCTTTGAAATATTTTTTTCCTGCGCGGTTATTTCCGATGCATCTTTACGGTCAAGCGCGGTGCGGAGTGCGCTGGCTGTTTCATCATTCATATTTGCATCTTTTGTAATGGCGGGCACCAGCGAAGGTAGGCCAAGATCAACGGTAATGTCACCAACACCTGCCGCTTCAAGGGCATCAATGGCCATAAGCACCACTTCAACATCTGCTTGCCATGTGTCAGAACCGATAAGTTCGGCACCAACCTGTCCGAATTGTCGTTCTGAACGAATTTGCGATCCACGAACCCGAACTATTTCGCCGCTGTATGCAAGACGAAGGGGGCGGGGAGAATGTGCCATCCTAGAGCCCGCAATGCGGGCAACTTGTGGAGTTTGATCAGGGCGCAATGCCATCATGCGTCTGGATACGGGATCTTGCAGACGAAATGCTTCTGAGCTTAATGCTTGGCCGATGCCGCCTAATAGGCTTGTTTCAAATTCCATCAATGGTGGTTTTACGCGCTGATATCCCCACGAGGAAAAAATTGCCATCATGGAAGCAACTGCGTCTGCTTCCATGGTAGCTTCGGGCGGAAGTCCGTCCTGCATTCCAGCAGGAAGTAAGGCATTATCGGGGGTATCGTTCATAATGGTCGCAGCCGCTCAAAATAATGATGTGAAATGCTAAATTAGACCTAGGTTAGTAGCGAAAATAAAGCCGACCCGCAAGCATTGCACAGCCCTAAACCGCCTCAGAGGGGCATTTTACGCCATTTTAGACATATTTTATGGGGTATGGGGGAAATTAAACCACCATACAATATTGAGGGTATGAGGGGTCATTTACCCTTATTCACAGCCTTATGTTGTATCGCTAACGCATTGTTAACCATGGATGCCTTCTAATTGGATTTAAGAAAACTTTGATACTGGATAAATACCAAATCCACTGCCAACCCTTGGGAGATATTACATGGCAAGCGACCTTATATCCCTGAATAACGAATTTCGCAGCTATCAGAAAAATGTGTTCAGATATGGGCTATTTACCATCGGTGTATGCACCGGGATTGTTTCTGGATTCGTTGGATTATTGCTTAGCGCCTAAATCTTCTTAGCGTTTAAATTTAGCGACAACATCAATAACCTTTTCACCTCGAATTATCTTAAGCGGTAACCATGTGCCGGGTTGGGTGGTATTGATGGTGTTGATAAGGTCTGTTGGGCTTTTTAATTTTCCTCCTGCGGCCTCAATCAACAGGTCGCCGGATTTAATACCGGCATTTTCCGCCACACTTTTCGGCGCAACTTTTTTTACCGCAACTCCACCTTCGCCTTGTTCTATGAATACCCCTAATTTTGGTTTTGCATTGTTGTCGTGTTCAATTTTTGCCGCAGTACCAAAAACCGCATCTGCCACCGCAATGTTAGAATTTGTCATTTGATCGCAATGCAGAAAATCATCCCATGGAGTAAGAGATATTACATTATTTATTCCAAGGGATTTAAGTTGATGGGGAACTCCATAACCATAATCAATATGCCCGCGTCCAATTATATTGACCATTATTGGGTTTCTTCTAGCGGTTGTGGCCGCAGCTGTATTTGACCTTATTGTATTATTAATTGCTTGGGCGAATGCACGATCCCAGGTTAATTGCACATCAACAAAACGATCAAATGCCAGCTCTTTTTTAGCCAGCTCTTTTTTAGGTTGATTATTCTTTTCTTTTTCATCTTCGTGTTGCTTAAAAACATCTTCGAGAATTTTGACGTAACCAGCACTCGCTGTCGCAGGATTACTAATGCCACTGCGGTCTGATTTTTTGACACCGTCCCAGCCATTTGCAGAAACCTTATTGATAAGGCTGCGGTTTACATTAAGCCCCACCATCGGCACCCGGTTTATGCGAGCAAAATTAAATAACGGCATGTAAAGTTCTGGATTAAATCTCCAAAAATCGTTCCATCCGCTTTGTTTAATAAATTCTTTTTTGCTCAAATCTCCGGCAACCCATTTATCTAACACAGATTGTGCCTCGCGCGGGAAGGCCTCAAAACCTAAAATCATATTTGGGTTGGCAGAATATATTTGGGCAATGGTTTGCAATTGCCATATGTGATGATCGTTATTTACATGGGTTTCGCCTAAAAGCACCACATCGTGCCTAGCGGCATTTTTTATAATGGCGCTTGTACTAACATAAATCCCTGTTTTAGGGTTTACCCAGTGCCCAGTTGCAACGCATGCTTTGCTTTCGCTGGCGCTTGGCATGGGTGCAACCGCATTCGCGCAGGCCGAAAGAATTAAAATCGAAACAATCGCAAATATGCGAGGGGAATGTCCGGTTAGGTTGATTTGTTTTATATTGTTCATATAGCATCATAACTTGAGTTAACGAAAAATCATATTTGGAATAAATATGTATAAAAAAGGTGCCGTCGCCGCGGGTGACATACATACCGCAAATGCTGCGGCCGAGGTTCTAAGCTCTGGTGGAAATGCGTTTGATGCCGCGCTTGCCGCGCTTTTGGCGGCCACTCAGGCTGAACCGGTGTTGGCGTCGCTTGGCGGTGGGGGGTTTTTGCTGGCCCGCCCCATGGGTGGTGATGCCCAGCTTTATGATTTTTTTGTTCAAACGCCTCATAATAATTTGGCGAGGGGTAGCGCGCCCCATAATTTGGCGAGGGGTAGCGCGCCCCATAATTTGGCTGGAGATAGCGAAGTTGATTTCCGCCCCGTGATGGCCGATTTCGGAACCGTGCAACAGGAATTCCATATAGGCCAAGGCTCAATCGCCACGCCCGGCGTGGTAAGGGGTATTTTTGATATTCACGAAAAGCTAGGCCGTATGCCTTTGTCAGAAATAGCTGAACCAGCAATATCTCTTGCCCGTAAAGGTTTAAAATTATCTCCGTTGCAGGCGTATATATTTGATGTGGTAAGCCCCATTTACACATCCAGCAAAAGTACCATGGAGCTTTATGCCAGCCCAGAAAACCCAGCCAGACTTATAGGCGAGGGTGAAATAATCAAAAACCCCGACTTCACAGATTTTCTTGACGCATTGGTGCGCGAAGGACCGGATCTTTTTTACCGGGGCGAGGTTGCCAGGAAAATATCCAATGACTGTGAACAATTGGGCGGTCATTTGCGTATGACTGATTTTGAAAAATACACAGTCCATCAACGTTCGCCACTAGAAGTTTCATATGGTGATGCAACGATTTTAACCAACCCACCACCGTCCACCGGGGGCATACTTATAGGGTTTGCATTAAAGCTGTTGGAAAAAATCGATTTGAAAAAATCTGGCTTTGGCACGACAGCTCATCTTGAAACACTAATCCGGGTTATGGAGCTTACTAATCAGGCGCGCATCGAAAGCGCGCTTGGGCAAAATGAAAATGCGGGCGAAATGTTGCTTGACCCTGATTTTATTAAATCATATCGAGAAAATGTTTTAGGGGCGCCCAAGTCACACCGTGGAACTACCCATATTTCTGTAATCGATGGAAAAGGTAATGCTGTCGCCCTGACCGTATCTAATGGCGAAGGTTCAGGATATATCGCGCCCGGAACGGGGGTGGTTCTTAATAACATGTTGGGCGAAGAAGATATAAACCCTCGTGGTTTTGGCGCATGGGACGAAAATACGCGCATGTCATCAATGATGGCGCCTTCTATATTGCTTACAGGTGATGGCAGGGAATATGCGTTAGGGTCTGGGGGTTCTAACCGTATTCGCACAGCCTTGCTGCAGGTTGTATCGGCGTTGCAAGATTTTAACGCAAATTTACCTGATGCGGTATCACTGCCAAGAATACATTTTGAAGAAGGCCTATTAAATATAGAGCCTGGATTTTCGGACGAAGCAATAAATACGGTTAAGACATCTTTTGATAATTTTAAATTGTGGGATGATTTAAATCTTTTTTTTGGTGGCGTTCATGGGGTTGTGTTTGACCCAAAAAACAAAACTCTAACCGCTGCTGGCGACCCAAGGCGCGGTGGTTCGGATATTATTGTTTGATTAATTTATTATTATTTGGGAAGGCGGTGACGATATTCCAGATAAACCAATGTTTTGTCAGCAAGGGCTAGACAATCGGAAAGCTTGGTACACGGAACCCCATCATCACAGGCATCACGATCTACAACCGTACCCATATGATGGGCCGCACAAAGCGAGCGCGCAAATACGCTTCTGATCGATTTTCCCTCTAATGGGGAATCTAAATCAGGTATTGTTTCGATTGTTTCTGGCTTATTAGGTGCCCCGTTCGGTGCTGGCATTAAATCTTGCCTGTCCGATTCTGCCCCAGTTGCCTTAGGTTTCATTTTTATTATTCTCCATGCTCCAGAGTTTGAAAGGTATGGATACCTTCCAATTTAAAGTCTAAAAAGGTATGGGCCTGCCCCCTCTAGAGCATATTTATTTGAGATCTTCCGCCCCTTGCAAAAGAAAGTATTGTAGATAAACATCAAAAATTGGTTAACTGTTGGCAAGGCATATTTTTTACCCCCTGCTATTAAAGGGATTTATGCTAGGTTGAATACATAGTTAATAATTATATCAGGGGAAAAATGGTGTCCGAATCCAATATCGATTCGCTAAAGCACATAAGATTATTGGCAGAATTAGATGATGCCGAGCAAATGGTGATTGAAAAGAACTGCCGTTGGAAGACCTATGATGCCAGTGAACAAATAATTGACCAGCATTCAGATTCTCGCGACATCTTTTTTGTTGTTGAGGGAAGGGTTCGGGTGGTTAACTATTCTCTTTCAGGTCGCGAAATCACATTTGATGATTTGGACTCCGGTAGCCATTTTGGTGAATTGGCCGCCATAGACGGACTGCCAAGGTCGGCCAGTGTAATGGCATTGGATGATGCCCATATTGCGTCTCTTCCGGCTGAACAGTTTCAGAAAATAATTCTCGAACACCCAAGCATTGCCCTAAAGCTAATGAAACATCTGGCCCATTTGGTGCGTACATCTACTGGGCGCATCATGGATTTGAGCACGCTCGGGGCAAATAACCGAATTCATGCCGATCTTTTGCGCATGGGTCGCAAAGTGTCCAGCGAAGGTGGCTCTGCCTCAATTAGCCCCATTCCGGTACATAGCGACATAGCATCGCGCGTAAGCACCACTCGAGAAACCGTTGCTAGGGTAATGAACGACCTAGCGCGCAAGGGAATTGTTGAACGACAGAAGAATTCTCTTCTTATCAAGAACCTCGACATCCTCGAAGAGATGGTTGAAGACGTTCGTGGCGAATAGACTTTAAAAATTTCCTTAAATTTCAATAAGATACAAAAACAGCGATGATTTATCTTGGGCCCTGTGCGTGCCGTCACATCTAAATGCGCCCGCACCTGCCATTGTGTAGTTATTGGCGGTTCATGGATTTCATGATTTTTTGAACCGCAAAGGAAATTCCGATCTGGAAATGGGAGCTTGATTAAATGAACCAGCTTAAAGCCCTAGGACTAATAGCCGCGATAGCGCTCATGTCTCTTGGTTTTGTCGTCCCAGCGGGAGCTGGTGCCATAGCTGGCATTTAATATTCTAATATTCCATTTAAGATTTCGGTATCTCCGAGTTTTCCTTATCCCATACTTGACCGTCACTAACGTGACGGTCATTTTTTTGAGCAATTGGTTTTTGTTCATGTCATGGGGCCACACAAGTTAAGCAACACCAGAAAAATCCATGAAAAGGGACAAAAAACTCATTTTTATAGATCTTTAGCAGTTTGACTTGCCAACTGTAATGCGACATCATCCAGCTTGCTTGCTAGACAGGGGTCTTAAAAACACTGTAAAACCTTGCTAAATTGTCAGATAATACTTATCTGGAACATGGACGGTATATTTTCACTAAATTCAAAAGGATGCGAAATGTCCAAGACGATAATGATTGTTGAAGATAACGAATTAAACATGAAACTCTTCAACGACCTGCTGCAGGCACATGGCTATCAAACGGTTCAAACCACTGACGGCAGAGACGCCCTCAGCCTTGCAAGAGAGCATGGCCCCGATCTTATCCTTATGGATATTCAGTTGCCCGAAATTTCCGGCCTTGAAATAACCAAGATGCTAAAAGCCGATGATGATTTGAAGCATATTCCGGTTATTGCGGTTACTGCTTTTGCCATGAAGGGTGATGAGGAAAAAATACGCGAAGGTGGATGCGAAGGGTATATTGCAAAACCCATTTCGGTTCCAAATTTCCTAGAAACCATATCCAAGTTTCTCGGTTAAGCCTTTGAATTAAATTTTGGGACTAAAACCTCGAAATATCCAAAATGCTCAAAATCATCGTTACCTGGATCATCCGTACAAGCCGGGTGATGACAATTCGCTGCGCGACAATCATTATCTGCTTCGCCTGAAGACGAAAAATCTAAAACATCTCCGAGAT
>CBFDBQ010000049.1:0-15727 GCA_965603095.1 uncultured Thalassospiraceae bacterium
TAGAAAAAGGATTGGGTGATTTGGATCATTCAGGCCTGTTTAAACTTATTGATGGGCAGGTTTAATGCGGTACTATAAGCTACTCAAGGTTACTGGGCCTTGATTTGGTGGTTTTACAAAAAAATAAACAAATAAACTCAAAGGGAGATTTTGAAATGAATACAATGCGTTTGGGGTTGGCCGTTTTGGCCTCGGTGGTTTTTTTAGGAACATCTGGTGCATCAGGCTTGGCATTTGCGGCAGAAAAACATGTTGCCATCACACAAATTGTTGAACATCCGGCACTAGATGCCGTACGCAAAGGCGTTAAAGATGTATTGGCTGAGGCCGATTACGTTGAAGGCAAAAACCTTAAATGGTCTTATGAAAGCGCCCAAGGCAACCCCGCCACTGCGGCGCAAGTTGCCAAAAAATTCGTTGGCGATGCACCCGATGTAATTGTTGCCATTGCTACACCATCGGCACAGACGGTTGCCTCTAACACAAAAACTATTCCGGTTGTATTTAGCGCGGTTACCGACCCGGTTGGAGCAAAGCTAGTATCAAATGCCATGCATCCCGGTGGTAACATTACCGGTGTAACCGATATGACACCAATTGCCGCGCATATGGCGCTGGTTAAACGGGTTGTCCCATCGGCTAAACGTTTGGGTGTTGTTTCCAACCCCGGCGAAGCAAATTCGGTTAGCTTGGTTGAACTTATTAAAGCCGAAGCACCCAAAGCAGGCATGAGCGTGGTAGTTGCCGCCGCCACTAAATCTGGCGAGGTTCTTGCCGCGGCCCGTTCATTGGTTGGCAAGGTAGATGTTATTTACATTCCAACCGATAACACCGTTATTTCTGCGTTTGAAGCGGTGGTAAAGGTTGGCAACGATGCATCCATACCGGTTCTTGCTGGTGATACGGATTCTGTCAAACGTGGTGCAGTTGCGGCATCGGGTTTTAATTATTATGACGTTGGTCGCCAGACCGGTCACATGGTGGTTAAAATCTTAAAAGGCGGCAAACCGGGTGACATGGCGGTTGAAGGCATCGCCAAGTCTGAACTGTATGTAAACCTGAAGGCGGCCAAGGCCCAAGGCGTAACATTGTCAGCTGACCTTATTGCTGAAGCCAAAGAAGTTATTAAATAGCTCAGGAACGGTTTCAAAAATGAGCCAAATAGCATTTCTGGGCGCGATTGAGGTAGGGCTATTGTTCGCCTTGGTCGCGCTCGGGGTCTATCTTTCATTTCGTATTTTACAATTTCCAGATTTGACCGTGGATGGCAGTTTCCCCTTGGGTGCTGCCGTTTGCGCATCGATGATTGTAACCGGCTCCGACCCTTATATAGCAAGCATTGCCGCCGCATTGGCCGGGGCGTGCGCCGGCATTGTTACGGCGTGGTTAAATGTGCGTTTAAAAATACTTCACTTGTTGGCATCAATCCTTACCATGATTGCGCTTTATTCCATTAACCTGCGTATTATGGGCCGCCCCAACGTAGCCCTGTTGGGTGAAACCACGGTATTTTCGCCGTTGGAAAATTTCGATACGCCAACTTATATAATTCTGCCCATTGCGCTGGCGGGGTTGGTATTTGTGGTGAAATTGGCGCTGGATTGGTTTTTAAATTCTGAAATTGGTTTGGCCATGCGCGCCACCGGGGTTAACCCCCGCATGGCCCGGGCCCAAGGCATTAATACTGATTATTATATTCTGGGTGGCATGGCGCTTAGCAATGCGCTGGTGGCATTGGCCGGTGCATTATTTGCGCAAAGCCAAGGTGCGGCCGATGTAACATTAGGTGTTGGGGTTATTGTTGTGGGCTTGGCCGCCGTAATTGGTGGCGAAGCAATAATAAATACGGCCACAGTATGGCGGGCGACCTTTGCCTGCATTATTGGCTCCATCGTTTATCGCTTGGCCGTGGCCGGTGCGCTTAATACCGATATGTTGGGCCTAAAAGCCCAAGACCTTAATTTAATTACCGCCGTGCTGGTAACGTTGGCCATGGTTCTGCCCGGGGTGCGAATGCCCTTTCGCAAGAAAGGTCGCGGCCAATGATAGAAGCAAAACAAATTGCCGTTACCTTTAACGCCGGAACGCCCATGGAAACACCAGCCATGTGCGGGATTGATCTGGTAATTCCCGAAGGCGATTTCGTAACCGTAATTGGTTCAAACGGTGCCGGTAAAAGCACATTTTTGAATGCCTTGGCGGGCGAATTGCGCCCCGACAGCGGCTCCATTTTAATTGATAGCCAAGACGTAACCGCGTGGCCCACGGCCAAACGGGCCAAGCTTGTGGCGCGTGTATTCCAAGACCCATTGGGTGGCAGTTGCGCCAATCTCACAATCGAAGAAAACATGGCGCTAGCCAATGCCCGGGGCAAACGCCGGGGCTTTGGAAAATCGGTTGGCAGCACGTTACGCAAAGAATTCCGCGAACGAATATCTAGATTAAACCTGGGGCTTGAAAATCGCCTAGGCGACCGCATGGAATTATTATCCGGCGGGCAACGCCAAGCGGTCAGCTTGTTAATGGCATCCATGCAGCCCATGAAAATATTGTTGTTGGATGAACATACCGCCGCCCTTGATCCCAAAACCGGTGCCGCGGTTTTAGAATTAACCCGAGAATTGGTGGCTGAACGTGGACTTACCACAATGATGGTCACCCATTCCATGCGCCAAGCCCTTGATATTGGTAATCGCACGGTCATGCTACACGAAGGCCGGGTGGTGTTGGATGTTAGCGGCAAAGACCGCGAAGGGCTAAAGGTCGAAGACCTTCTTCATATGTTTGAACGTGTGCGCGGCGAAGAAATAACCGATGACGCACTGCTTTTGGGTTAGTTCAATTTAGGGCGCGTTCTTTGTTAACAGGTGCCAAGGGCACCCGCGCCTTATGCGACGCATTCCAAATTCGGTCGCGCACACCGATGCAACTGAGGAGATAGCGCTGTGACGCTAGGAACGGGAATTTTCTTATCAGCCGCCTTTCTTGGACTGATCTTTCTATACCACTCCACTAAAGATCGTTGGAATTGGACCAAGGGGGCAAAACGCCTTGGTTTTCTTGCTGTTGGGTTGGTTGTGCTAGGTGGTGCGGCTGGCTTATACGCAGAATATTTTTACAAGAGTGATTACCAAATAAAGATAGAGCGAGAAGCGAAAGAAAAAGAGGAAAGGGAAAAACGTGATGCTTTGGCTAGATATTGTATCTCAGATGATATTTTGAGAATGGAAACAATAGCGAAAGAAATTAAAGGTAAATTGAATATGGATATGTCGCTTAATGAAGCGACAAAGGTTATTAAAGATATTGTGGAAGATGAAGTGTTCATTCAGCCAACTGAAGCTAACATAAAAGAATTGGTTGCCATTGCGGGTGTAAAAACTTTATGTGCACATGATTTTTACTTTCTTGTTAATGTGACGGCCATGAAAGGAGAAAAAATAAAATCACTACGATTTTGGGCTAATAATTCTCCAAAAGGATACACCAATAGTCACTTACAAGAATTCTCAGTAGATTACGCCAAGTTAAGAGACGATCGGGCCCTTGAGTCAATAAAGACCACAAAGAAAAATGTGCAGCGCTCGTCCAATGTTCAGGAAAAAAAGTTTCCTGAACATTGTGCTCCAAATTTAACCCGGAAAGAAAGGCTTCGCAGGCTTGCCCTTCGTGGGCAATTAAAACAGACATCTGCCAACGCCTATGTTCTGTCAGGAAACTCTAAATATTCTATTGGATTTACTTATAGCGATAGGCTGTCTTACTGTAGATAGACTGTTTGAATTGGTGAGGGGTACGCTCGGCCTATAAAATCTAAAACAGTAAGGGTTACTTAAATAGGAAAAATGCCCCGCAGTCAGTATCCCTGCGGGGCTTTAGCTTGCCAAGTTCGCCCTTATCTTATATTGGAACCTTATTATGTCCTCAGGAACGGAACACGTCGCGCCCTATGGCGCGCTCTTATAAATAAATGGCCCCCACAAGAAAACCCCCGCAGCTTTCGCCACGAGGGTTTTTTGTAGTAGGTAAGGCTTTGGGCCTTGGGTTTAGGGGCTAATTTAGAAGCCCATTCCACCCATGCCGCCCATTCCACCCATGCCGCCCATATCGGGCATGCCGCCACCGGCAGCGCCGCCGCCTTCGCCCTTAGGCTCAGGTTTATCAGCAACCATAGCTTCGGTGGTGATAAGCAAACCTGCAACAGATGCAGCGTCTTGCAACGCGGTACGCACAACCTTGGTCGGGTCAATGATACCAGCTTTTACCAGATCAACGTATTTGCCGGTCTGGGCGTTGAAGGAAAGACCTTTTTTGTCTCTGTCTTCGAGAACATGACCAGCAACAACAGCGCCGTCATGGCCTGCGTTTTCGGCAATTTGACGGATCGGAGACTGAATGGCGCGACGAATAATATCAACACCAACATCTTGGTCTGAATTGCCGCAGCTTACCTTGGCCAAGGCCCTGGTTGCTAACAACAACGCGGTTCCGCCACCGGCAACAATGCCTTCTTGAACCGCAGCGCGGGTTGCGTGAAGCGCATCATCAACGCGGTCTTTGCGTTCTTTAACTTCAACTTCCGAACCGCCACCAACATGAATAACAGCAACACCACCAGCCATTTTAGCCAGACGTTCTTGCAGTTTTTCTTTGTCGTAATCAGATGATGTTTCATCGATTTGTGAACGAATTTGGTTGCAACGGGCGTCGATGTCTTTTTTGCCGCCAGCGCCATCAATTATAGTGGTGTCATCCTTGGAAATAAGAGCGCGCTTGCAGGTGCCAAGCATATCAAGGGTAACATTTTCAAGCTTGATGCCAAGGTCTTCGGAAATAACCGTACCCTTGGTAAGGATTGCAAGATCCTGCAACATGGCTTTGCGTCGTTCGCCGAAACCAGGTGCTTTTACTGCTGCAACTTTTAGTCCACCACGAAGTTTGTTAACAACCAATGTGGCAAGAGCTTCGCCTTCGATGTCTTCTGCAATAATCAGCAGCGGACGGGTTGACTGAACAACCGTTTCCAAAACGGGCAACAATGGCTGCAAGCTAGATAGTTTTGATTCGTGAATAAGAATGTAAGGGTTTTCAAATTCAACGGTCATTTTATCAGCGTTGGTAACAAAATAAGGAGAAGTATATCCACGGTCGAACTGCATGCCTTCAACAACATCCAATTCGGTGGCAATGCCTTTTGCTTCTTCAACGGTGATAACACCTTCGTTGCCGACACGTTCCATGGCTTCGGCAATCATTTTACCGATTTCTTTTTCGCCGTTGGCAGAAATTGTACCAACCTGTGCAACCTCGGCAGAGGTTTTTACTTTTTTGGTACGTTTTTGTACGTCAGCGATAACCGCTTCAACCGCAATATCGATACCGCGCTTGAGATCCATTGGGTTCATACCAGCGGCAACAGCTTTGGTACCTTCGCGAACGATGGCCTGGGCCAATACGGTTGCAGTGGTGGTGCCGTCGCCGGCTTCGTCATTGGTGCGTGATGCAACTTCTTTAACCATCTGCGCGCCCATGTTTTCGAACTTGTCTGAAAGTTCGATTTCTTTGGCAACAGAAACACCATCTTTGGTGATACGTGGTGCGCCAAATGATTTATCTAAAACAACGTTACGGCCCTTGGGGCCGAGGGTAACTTTTACCGCATTGGCAAGGGTATCAACACCTTTGAGCATACGGTTACGGGCATCAGAGCCAAACTTTACTTCTTTAGCAGCCATTGATCATGGATCCTTTCGCTAAATGTGAATTTCTAAATTGATATGGGAAATATAAACAAAAAGAAGGATTACTTCTTTTTACCTTTTTTGCCCATTTCGATTACGCCTAGTATGTCAGATTCTTTCATGATGATAAGATCTTCACCATCAACGCTGACTTCGTTACCTGACCATTTGCCAAACAGAACCCGGTCATCTGCTTTTACGTCAAGCGGCACAACGCTGCCGTCTTCGTTTTTAATTCCGGTTCCAGCGGCGACAATTACGCCCTCGGAAGGTTTTTCCTGAACAGAATCAGGAAGAATGATGCCACCGGCGGTCTTTTCGTCCTGTTCGACGCGACGCACTAGTACGCGATCATGCAAAGGCCTGAACTTCATCTTGTTAACTCCTAGAAGTTGTTGAAACAATTAAATTAATGGTAAATTTAGAGGGCGATTGTTAGCACTCACGCCCATTGAGTGCTAGCGATTTAAGGTGGTTATGGCTATCTGTCAAGGCCACCAGCTATAAATGGTAGTTTTTAAGGATTTTTTGCAGCTATTTGACGTTTTTTAGCCTGCGGGATTCCCACATGACTAGGTATTTGCCGCGATAGGGGAAAATGGCGATGGGGTCGGCCTTTATTTCGCCTTTGCGGACCACGTCTATGACGATGCCATCAGGGTTATCGCCTGCCCATTTAATGGCGGCCGTCATATTGGGAAGAATTAACAATGGTTTTTCCAGACGACCAAGGAAATGAAATTCGCCGTGGTATTTACCCACATAGGCCATCTTTTTCCCATCATTTTGCCAGTCGGCAACCAACTGTGCGGGAAAACTTAAATCATAGGCATGGCGCAACGCCGGTGCCGCCGTCATATGGGCAAAGACAATTAGTGAAGCGGCAGTTATGGAAATTAAACGAACCTCGGAACGAATATCAGGCACAGATACAAAAGCCGCCCCAAGGGCTAGAAATAATGCCGGCACCATCCATATGGGGTCTGTTTCGTATGCCCAGCTAGGCATGCGCGGAACGTAGGTTTCAATTGTTGGTAACGCCGCCCATGCCAATAGAATAATTCCCGCCAACCCCGCCAACACCAATGCTGGAAGCATATGTTTGCGTTTTGATGTTGATTCTCCTTCGGGTTTTTTAATGTTGCTTAAAAGAAAGCCTGCAAAAAGTGCTATTGCCGGAAATTCTGGTAATAGGTAATGCAACTGCTTTCCTGAAATTGTTGAAAATGCAACCAGCGTCACCCCAAACCAGATGACAAGGAACCGCACTCCGCCATCTGATAGCGCTGCGCGTAAACCGGTTTTTTCGTTCCAGCTTTTTTTAAATCCAACTGCTCGCCACAGGCGTGGCCATGCAAACCACGGCAACAATAACAACGGTAGGTATTGCAAAAACCACCAAGGTGGGCGTTGATGGGCAAATGATTTTACCATTCGTCCCGCTGTTTGCCCTACAAATATGGCGTCGCGATATTCAGGCCCGCCAACTATGGCCGCCGGCACGGCCCAGCCAAGGGCAATGCCGACACCTATTAAAATTGCAATGGGAATTGATGTGTACCACTTAACCCAGCTGTTAGGTTTTTTCCCAGTTAATAACGGACCCCAAAGTGGCGCAAAAATATAAATCGGCAATACATGAAGAAGTATGGCAGGCCCTTTTGATAAACCGCCAAGGCCAAGGCCAATTCCAATTAGGGCAACATTTTTCCAAAAATCCCAAGAGCTGTTGTTGCCGTTAACATATGCACGCCAACCACCAACCACACCTAATAAACTGACAAGAGTTGAAAAAGCTAACATCATGTCAAACATGGTCATGGTTGAAAATACCGACCAATAAACACCGCTAAGCAGTATCAGCGGGGCCAGTCCTCGGCGTAGGGATAAAATATCTTCGCCCACATCGGGCCAAAGGGCGTTTGCCATTTTTGCAGTTAGCCATAATGAACCAAGCCCAAATAATGGCGCCACCATGCGCGCCCATTCTATGGATACGCCAAAAATTGCCCACCCGGCGTTCATTAACCAGAACAGCAGTGGTGGTTTATGGCTGTACAGCTCACCATTTAGGTGTGGCACCAGATACGAGCCGCTGGTGTGCATTTCCCAAGCAACTGTCAGGTAGCGGGTCTCATCAATGGGCAGCAGCGGACGCATAATAATTGCACCGACCACCAGAACCAGCCACAAAAGAACCGTAAGCCACATATCGCTTTTGTTGGGATTGCCAAGTTTAGAATTATTAGGGTCAGGGCGGGTATTGCTATCCATCAATTTACTCGTCAATTTCGCCAATTTTTTTGTCAATTTCCACATCCAGCGATTTACCGTGACGGAAATGACGATATAAATAAACACCTAAAAAACCGGAAAGCACAAACAGAATTACGCTGAGGCTTATTCTCAATGCTGGGTCGACCGCAACCCCGCTTCCGGCCAGCGCAAATATCAACGTTTGCGGTAGGTAACCAATGGCCGAACCGCCAATAAATGGGCCAGATTTTACCGATGAAACGCCTGCCGCCAAATTTGTGGCAACGTTGGACCCAACTGGTAGCATGCGAACAAGCAACGTCATGGAAAAAGTGTTGTCATGAAGAAAATTATCTAGGCTTCGAATTCTGCCAGAAAATCGTCGTTGCAATGGATCACGTCCAAGCAGACGGGCATAATAAAATGCAATAACACAACCAAACACGGTTCCTGCCAGCGCAAGAATTGTCCCCATGGCAAGACCAAAAGCATAACCACCTAAAAAACTTATTACCTGACGGGGCAGGCCAATAGCGGTAATAAATGTTGCCATGCCTAAAAACAATAACTCACCCATAAGGCCGCGCCCCATGATGTGGGCTTCAATCCAGCCTTCATCTAGCGCACTATTAATGTCACTTGCTTGAAACAAAAAACCAAGCAACGCTAGCGTTGCTATCATGACAACACCGCGTAACATTACGCCTGTCCCCATTATGTTTCTCTTCCTGATTTTGGCCCTGATTTTGATTCGCGTATTATTTGGGTGTGGGGGGTCGATCCACGTGAACGCAACCACATAACGCCGATTATATCCACGATGCCGACTTTTAATCTGCCCCACATGCCATATTTGGAAATGCCGCGTTCGCGTTGGCGGTGGTTTACTTCAACCGAAATAACCTTTCCTCCGCGTCTTATCATAAGTGCCGGTAAAAAACGGTGCATGTGATCAAACCGTGGCATGTCAAGAAATGCATTACGAGTAAATATTTTTAACCCACAACCAGTATCAGGTGTTTCATCGCCTAAAAGTTTTGATCTAACCGCATTGGCAATGCGTGATTGCAGACGTTTCCATTCGGTATCTTTGCGTTTGGCTCGCCAGCCAGCAACCAATAATAAATCCGGATCATCTGCATTTTTAAGTGTATCTAAAAGACTGGGAATATCGGCAGGGTCGTTTTGTCCGTCACCATCCAGCGTTGCAATAAATTTTGCGTTTGCTGATTTTACCCCGGTTGCAACCGCGGCGCTTTGGCCGCAGCAATTTATTTGCCGGACAATACACATTTGTGGATGTTCTTTTGCCAGCTCTAAAAGTCGATTTGGGGTTTCATCGCGGCTGCCGTCATCAACATAAACAATCTGATATTCAGATTTGCCATCAAGGGCAGCTGCAATTTCTTCGACCAAAGGGCGAATATTAAGTTCCTCATTGTGCACTGGCACAATGACGGCAAGTTCGAACTGGGGATTTGGAATGGAAATGGACATTATATTTAATTAGATACCACTATAATTAATGACCCGATACCTGACCGGGCGGTTATGAATTTGCTAAAAGGCCTTATGGTCATAGCTTTTACACCTGTTAGCCCCCATGTTCCACCCCGTAAAGAGCCATATTGCCCCATATTGCATCAGCGCTGGAAAACAGCGATTATATATTAATTGGGTAGGGGAATTTCTAAGGGTCATAATTTTTATAAAAATATAGGGGTGTCGAGGTTAACAGGCATTTTTGTATGCCGCCTTTGACATGAGAAGAGAATATATGTCTACACCTAATATTTCTACATCTGATTCATTTGAACAGGCGCTCGAATTCGCCAAAGCCGCCTTGCAAGGCATGACCACCAATTCAGTTGTGCCAACCCCAGAGAACTTTCTGGTTTGGTACACCCATGTTGCCGGGCGCAATCCAAATCTTTCACACATGATTTCCATATTGACTGATAATAATCAGGAAATAACCAATTCCATAAGCAGGGATATGCACGATAGGTTTTTTACAACCAGCATCGAAGATGACGCCTTGCATGAAACGGCAGAGCGTATAAATGAAGAACTAAGAAACATCATGAACTATATCGGTGAAACTGGCGAAGATGTATCAAAGTATGGTGAAACTCTTCATACCGTCGAAGGCGATCTTTCTACCGCAGATGAACCTGCCGGACTTAAAGAAGTTATAGCCAAGGTTTTAAACGAAACCCGAAAAATGGAAGATATAAATAATCAGTTGGAACAGAAACTAACTGATTCTACTTCCGAAGTTAGCCAATTGCGCGAAGACCTTGAAGATATGCGTAAAGAAACATTAACCGATGCCTTAACAGGCATTTCCAATCGCAAGATGTTTGATATGGAATTGCGCCGCGCCGCTCGCGATGCAATGGAAAGCGGCGAAGATTTGTCATTGATGATGGTGGATATAGATTTCTTTAAAAAATTTAACGACACCTTTGGCCACCAAGTTGGTGACGAAGTTTTAAAGTTGCTGGCGGGAACGCTCGCCAAAACGGTAAAAGGTACTGATATTGCCGCTAGATATGGTGGCGAAGAATTTGCGGTTATTCTTCCCGAGACAAATCTTGATGGCGCCTATTCGGTTGGTGAAGCAATCCGTACGCGCATTTCAACTAAGAAACTTATAAACCGCCAGACTAATACAGACCTTGGCAAGGTTACCATTTCAGTAGGCATAGCCCAGTTTCATTTTGGCGAAAGCATGTCAGATTTAATAGGCCGCGCGGATCAGGCGCTTTACACGGCAAAAAATCTTGGCCGCAACCAAGTTGTTAGTCAGGTAGATATGGAAAAAGATGCCCTTAGTTTTGACTAAGATGATTGACCAAAGGGTATTTGATCAGGGTCGATGAAATTTAAATCTATAATAGATAATACATTTTCAGCTGTTCGTTCCATTATTGGAAATGACCAGATGATTTTGGCTGTTTTGGCCTTTGCCATTGGCATTCTTTCCGGTGGTGCGGTTATTGGCTTTCGCGAAGGAATATCTTTTTTTCAAGATGCATTTTTTGGCACCGGTAGCGAGCGGCTTTTTCTTCATCTCGCTGGGCTTGCGTGGTGGCAGATAGTTTGGCCGCCAGTGGTCGGTGGATTAATCGTTGGTATTCTTGTGCGTATTGGCCTACCGGGAAATCGCCCCCAAGGTGTTGCCGATGTTATTGAGGCAAATGCATTAAAGGGTGGTCGCATGTCGTTGAGCGATGGCCTGCGCGCCGCAGTTATAAACGCAATTTCCATTGGCTCTGGCGCGTCCGTTGGGCGCGAAGGGCCGGCGGTGCATTTGGGTGCGGCGTTGGCCGCCAGCATTGCCAAGCGATTAAAGCTTACACGCTCTATTTCAAGAACGCTTTTGGGTTGTGGCGTTGCCGCCGCCGTTGCCGGTTCGTTTAATGCGCCCATAGCAGGTGCGTTATTTGCCAATGAAGTAGTTATTGGCCATTACGCATTGAAAGCATTTGCCCCAGTGGTGATAGCTAGCGTTACCGGAACCGCAATTTCTAGGGCATACTTTGGCGATTTTCCAGCCTTTACCCTGCCGCCCCATGTCATTACCTCTTACCTTGAATTTCCTGCATTTATTATTCTTGGTGTTGTTGCCGGTCTTGTTGCCAGTGCTTTGGTCAGGGGAATAATGAGCGCGCAGGACTTATCAGAAAAAATCCCCATGCCATCATGGTTACGCCCGGGCGTTGGTGGATTGGCTATTGGCATAATGGCCGTGTGGTTACCGCAAATTATTGGCGTTGGTTATGGCGCAACCGAGCAAGCATTAATTGGTAATTTTACACTTACGGTGTTGCTTTTAGTTTTGGTTGGTAAAATTGTGGCCACCGCAATATCGCTGGGCTTTGGTTTTGGCGGTGGTATATTTTCTCCTTCGTTGGTAATTGGTGCGGTGCTTGGCGGTGCTTACGGAATTATTGTTTCCGGAATATTTCCCGAAGTTGGTGCCGACATCGGTGCATATTCACTTATTGGCATGGGTGCGGTGGCGGCGGCAACATTAGGCGCGCCCATTTCCACAGCATTGATAATTTTTGAAATGACCGGTGATTATGAATTAACCTTGGCGGTAATGCTGGCAGTAGTTGTTTCAACCGGGGTATTTCGCCATCTGCATGGGAGAACATTTTTTACTTCTCAGCTAGAACGACGAGGACTTGATCTTAAGGGTGGCTTTGAAAGCAGCCTGCTAAGGGCTAGGCGAGTAGCAGATGTAATGAAGATTGAGATAGAAACAATAGCGCCTAACGTTACCTTGCCGGGGTTGAGGCGGCAGTTGCAGCTCTCGCTTACCGGTGAGCTTTTTGTGGTTGCAGATGATGGTCGTTTATTTGGAACCATAACCTTGGCCGACCTTAGCGAAACCGCATTTGATCCTAATTTGGATAACCTTATAAATGCTGGTGATGTAGCCCGCCTGAATCCACCGGTGCTGAAACCAGGCGACGACCTAGAAAAAACACTGAAGGTTATGAATGATGCGGGCGAATCGCTAATTGCGGTGGTAACCGATGATGCCACCATGCACCTAGAAGGTGTGGTTGATGAACGCCGCGTTATTGCCGCCTATAACCGCGCATTGCTTGAAAGCCGCCACGAAGAGCACGATGTTTAAACACCCCCGGCTCAATTCTTATGGTCTGGATAAGCAGTCATGCTATATATGGCGGCATAATGAACGATCCATTTGAAATAACAGATACCCCTGAGCCTGAGCCAGAATCAGGAGCAACCAGCAAAAGTCATCATCCTGCCAAACACCTTGAGGGCCTAAACGAAAGCCAGCTCGAAGCGGTAGAAAACATTGATGGCCCGGTGCTGGTGCTGGCTGGTGCCGGAACCGGAAAAACCCGCGTTCTAACCACCCGGCTTGCCCATATATTAATGGAACGAAAGGCCCGACCCGGCGAAATGCTGGCGGTTACCTTTACCAACAAAGCAGCCCGTGAAATGCAAGAGCGTGTTGCCAGCGTGCTGGGTACCTCGGTTGAGGGCTGGTGGGTTGGAACATTTCATGCCCTTTGTGCGCGCATGCTAAGGCGAAATGCTGAACTTGTCGGATTAAAACCAAATTTCACAATTATTGATACCGATGATCAATTGCGCCTGATAAAGCAAATTTTGCTTGAGCGGGAAATGGATGTGAAGAGCAATCCGCCTAGAACTTTTCTTTTTACTATTCAGGGCTGGAAAGACCGCGCCCTTGAACCGGACGAAGTTCCGGCGGGCGAAGCAATGGATGCTGCCTCCGGCGATGCGCTGGATGTGTATCAAGATTATCAATCACGCTTACGCGCGGTTAATGCCGCCGACTTTGGTGATTTATTGATGCACGCGGTCAAGGTTTTGCAAAAAAATCCTGATGTTTTGGCTTATTACCAAAATCGTTTTCGTTATATTTTGGTAGATGAATATCAAGACACCAATAGGGCACAATATATGTGGCTAAAACTGTTGGCCAAAACCCACGCTAATATTTGTTGTGTGGGCGATGATGACCAATCCATTTATTCGTGGCGCGGGGCAGATGTTGGAAACATACTTAGTTTCGAAAAAGATTTCGCCAGCGCACGGATTGTTCGGCTTGAACGTAATTATCGTTCCACCCCGCATATTCTTGGGGCCGCATCTGGGCTTATTGCTAAAAATGAAGACCGTCTTGGTAAAACATTGTGGACCGACGTTGACGATGGTGAAAAAGTTCGAGCCCATGGGGTTTTTGATTCAGGGGTTGAAGCTCGTTTTGTTGGTGACGAAATAGAATCTCGCCACCGTAAAAAAGAAAACCTGTCATCCATGGCAATTTTGGTTCGAACATCTGCCCAGACCCGCGAATTTGAAGAGCGCTTAATAACCCTTGGCATTCCATATCAGGTTATTGGCGGATTGCGTTTTTATGAACGTAGGGAAATAAGGGACGCGGTGGCATACCTTAGAATCATCTCACAACCCGATGACGACCTTGCGTTTGAGCGCATTGTTAATTTTCCTAAACGCAAAATTGGTCAAGCGGTAATGCAGACACTTCATATTCACGCACGCGCACGGGGCATACCGCTTACGGCGGCGGTTGATGAGCTTATCAGTAGCGATGAATTGCGCCCAACTCCAAGAAAGGCTCTAGCCCTGTTGATGAGCGATTTTTCCCGTTGGCGGGCAAGTTCGCTTGATTTACCACCGGCCGAGCTATGCAACATGGTGATAAACGAAAGCGGAATAATTGAACATTGGAAGAGAGATAAATCTATCGAGGCACCGGGCCGGGTTGAGAACCTAAAAGAAATGGTAGTAGGGCTGGAGCAATTTGATAGCCTGCAAAATTTTCTTGAACATGTGTCATTGGTTATGGAAAACGAAGAAAATAAAAGCACCGATAAACTAAGCATAATGACACTTCACGCCGCCAAGGGGCTGGAATTTGACACGGTGTTTTTACCCGGTTGGGAAGAAGGGCTGTTTCCGCATCAGCGTTCGTTAGATGAGACCGGAACCGAAGGATTAGAGGAAGAACGCCGTTTGGCATATGTCGGCTTAACCCGGGCAAAAAAACGTGCCCTTGTTACATATGCCAGCAGAAGAAGGCTGTTTGGGAAATGGCAATCGGCGCTTCCTTCGCGGTTTATTGATGAATTACCGGACGAGCACATGGACCGTGGCCTAGAGGACGGCATGGAAGGCCAAGGCGGTTATTCAGAATTTTCTCCACCCAAAAAAATGTCTCGGGCGGGGCGACAAGCGGGGCGACAGAGTGAAAATGTTAGCTATCATCAGGTTGGCACGGACGTTGATGATTTAAAAATAGGGCAACGGGTGTTTCATCAAAAATTTGGCTATGGTCGAATTTCTGAACTTGAAGGCGATAAGTTGGAAATTAACTTTGAAAAAGCTGGCCCTAAAAAAGTAATGGCAAGCTTTGTCGAGCTGGTTGAATGAAAAACACATTAACTCGTATTGCTATATCAATCCCCGAAGCCGCAATTCCTATATTCGAAAACGCACTGGAACCATTTGTGCAATCGTTGCTGTGGTCGGTTGACGATGAAACCGAAACACAGGTAATGGAGGGTTTTACCGATACTCCGCCGGATGCTGGGTCATTATTCGAAGCAATAGAAAATGCGGCTAAATTAGCTGGCATTATCGCCCCATCCACAACCATTGAACAAATAGAAGACCGTGACTGGGTAGCGGAAAATCTTAAACAGTTCCCCCCAATTTCAATTGGCAGATTTTATATTTATGGCGCCCATGTTGATGGCCGCCCGCCAGCATCTACTATGGCGTTACGCATTGACCAAAGCGTTGCCTTTGGAACCGGCTCTCATGCAACCACTGCAGGATGTCTTTTGGCCATTGGTGATATTGCTAAATCTAAAAAACCAAAACGAATTTTGGATATGGGTACCGGGTCTGGCATTTTGGCCTTGGCTATGGCTAGCCTTTGGCGACAAACAATTGTTGCCTGCGACATAGATGAAAAGGCGGTGGGCGTGGCGCGTGCCAATGCAGCGCTAAACCAGTTGGCGGCATATATAAAAACCGGGGCGGGAAACGGTTATATGGCGTTAAAGAACGATAATTTAAAAAAACGGGCGCAAAAAAAATTCGATTTAATAACAGCTAACATTTTGGCCCGACCATTAGCGGGTATGGCACCTGAATTAGCGAGCGCATTATTGCCCGGAGGCAGG
>CBFDBQ010000050.1:0-14979 GCA_965603095.1 uncultured Thalassospiraceae bacterium
CTTTAAGCCGCACCACCGTATGACCGCTTTTGGCCATGCTAACCAATAGGGCGCTTATTTCTTCTTGGGCCATGGTGTGATTGCTGGTTTGTTTGCCGACAAAAATTCTGCTGGCACCGGCAGGTACAATATCAAGAACCTCATCTGAAATAAGCCTGTCATAAACGACCACGTCTGCTTTACCAAGGACCCGGTGGGCTTTCATGGTCAACAGTTCCGGATCACCCGGGCCGCCACCAACCAGATAGACTTTTCCTATCTTGTTTTTGTTTCTCATATTATTCATAGGCGGGATCCCTCCTCTAAAAGAATGCCCAACAATAATTTATCAAGCTGACATCTCAGGTAGAAAGGGGCGAGGAAATGTTCCCCGCCCCATCTAACCTGTCTCAGTAGACGTCGTTCATCGTGTTATAGACGTTGAACTTGCCTGTTGGGGTAACAAGGCGCTTGTCCTTGATTACCATTTTTAGTTTGCGAGTTTTATCGTCAATCACAACAATTGCCGAATTCTGGGTCTTGCCATTCCAAACAGAGAACCAGATTTCGTCACCAGCCTTATTGTATTCGCCCTGAACCACGCGCTTGGCGCCTTCTTTGCCCAGGTCTGCCCACTTAGCGATGGGAAGAGAAACAATTTCCTTGTCCAAATTATTGATATCGAACACACCGATAGACTGATAAATTTCTTCGTCAGAGTTAAGCGGTGCATCAACCCAAAGGTTTTTGGATTTTGGATGGGTCTTAACAAACAGCGAACCGCCGCCAAGACCGTCAAGGGAGGCAACAACCTTCCAAGCATGCTGTTTATGCTTAACAGGGTCGGTACCAATAAGGATAACCTGATCATCGCCAAGCCCACTAGTAGCCCAAACAGGGCCAAACTTAGGATGAATAAAGTTAGCGCCACGTCCTGGATGCGGTGTTGTGTTAACGCCTTCGCGGATCAATTTAACCAGTTTGCTGGTTTTGGTATCGATAACCACAATGGTGTTACGTGCGTTTGCCGCAGTTAGGAAATAACGCTTGGTGCTATCAAATCCACCATCATGAAGAAAGCGTTCGGTAGCGATGGTGGTGATGTTTAGGTTTTCGATGTCAGCATAGTTGATCATCAATATTTTACCGGTTTCTTTAATGTTAACGATGAATTCCGGCTTGTAGTGTGAAGCAACAATTGCCGCCACACGGGGCTCAGGGTGATACTCTGCAGGATCATCCACGGTATAACCACGAGTAGAAGCGATTTTTAGTGGCTCTAACGTATCGCCATCCATAATGGTAAATTGCGGAGGCCAGTAAGAACCGGCGATGGCGTATTTATCTTCAAAACCTTTGAATTTTGAAGTTTCAACAGAGCGAGCTTCGATGCCAACCTTAATTTGAGCAACGTTACCCGGAACCTTCATCCATAGATCAATCATGTTGACCTGTGCATCGCGGCCAATAACAAACAGATAGCGACCCGATGCCGAGAGGCGAGAAATATGAACCGCATAACCAGTATCAATTACTGAGGAAATTTTATGGGTATCGCCATCAATAAGTGCAACTTGTCCTGCATCACGTAACGTAACCGAGAATGCATTTTCAAGATTGATGTTGTTCATCTTTTTCTTGGGGCGGTCTTTTGGTGCAACAATAACTTTCCAGCTATCGCGCATTTCTTTCATGCCCCATTTAGGTGGTTCCTGTGGCGCAACCAAAAGATATTTTGCCATCAAATCTATTTCTTTTGCGGAAAGTTCGTTTGATGTTCCCCAGTTGGGCATACCAGCGGGTGAGCCATAGGTGATAAAGTCTCTTAACGCTTCGTGGCCGCGTTCGCGGGTAATATCAACGGTTAGCGGTTTACCGGTAGCACCCTTGCGCAACACGCCATGGCAACCGGCGCAACGTTCAAAATAAATTTTGTTAGCTTGGGTTTGCTCGGCATCGCTGAGCTTTGGAATTTCTGCGGCAAACGATGTTCCCACAGATGACAGGGCAATAACGGCAAATGCCGCGACGCCAGATGTCAGTGAGCTAAAACTCTTAATATTCATTTGGGATCCCTCCTAGACTATGTGTAGATGTGTGCTTTTTCAGGGCTAAATGGCTCAGGCCAAAAAGCCCGAAATCCAGGACTAGGTATAGCTAATACTGATGTTTTTCGCCTTGACCAGAGTCAACAATTTCTAGTTGTTTTTCTCTATTATCCCTTTGTTTTTATTGACTTTTGATCCTTATCAATTGGCTTGAAGGAAACCGGGGTATAAGATTGAAAAAAAGGAGCTATCTGAACAATGTCCCTGATTGAGTGGAGAAAAGATTTCGAGACCGGATTTCCCGGCATCGATTTCGAGCATCAAACATTAATAGAATCCATAAATGACCTCCATTCGCGCATTGACCAAAGCAGGGGGAATGTTTCCGGTGCCATAAGGCATTTAAGTGAAATTCATGTTCTGGTCGAATCCCACTTTGCATTGGAAGAACGCATAATGCGCGAAGAAGGATTTTCTCGTTTCAAGGAACACAAAGCAGACCATTCAATTTTGCTGGATGAAATTCTGGACATAATGGATACGCTAAGTTCGGGAGATGACATTGATTTAGATACAGCGCTTGGTCAGCGTGTGCGTGATTGGTTTACCACGCATTTCTCAACCTTTGATCGCGATTTTCATGCTTGGGAACAGCGTCACAAGAAATAATTTCAATAATTAGTGTCAAAAATTAATGCCAAGGATTAATGCCAAGGATTAATGAATGACGATACCTTCCCCAGCAGTATGGGTTAGGGCAATGGCTTGCCCGGAAGACAGTGTGATGCCTTGAGTAAATGTTTCAACGGGCGTGACGTTATCGCCATTGTAAATATTTACAACCAATTCATGTTTGCCAGATGGAACCATGAATGTTTGATAAAAACTTGATGGGCCATCATCGCGCAGACCCGCCGGGCTGGCGCTTTTATTAAAAACTGTATCGCCATTTAGGTTAAAAGTAATCCTTACCGGATGGCGTTCGCGTGAGCAGCTTTTGGCACCACGCATATTTGGTGATAATTCTTTTAATTCTTCGGCGGTTCTGGTGCGGCATGGGATTTTGCGTTCACCCCATAATGTCAGGCTCAATTTTATCTGCGCCGTATTTTCAGGGGCAAATTCATATGATGGATAGCTAGAAAAATAACCAATGGCCAGCAAGAACGGTGCATACAGCAACCCTTGGCCTATTATTTTTATCACAGTCAATTTTGGTTTTTTATAACGCGCACTTTTTGCAGTTTCAATTTCTAGTGCACTTTCAAATTTGCGGTGTTTTCTTTGCAGTTCCTTTTGTTCATCACTAAGAGAAAACAGGCTTTGAATTCCAAATGCCTTGAACAAAACAAAAAATACTATTGGGCCAAATACCAAAATGGGAACAATATAAAAAACTTTAATTCCATAAATTTCCATCACCCTGCTCCATTGTCTTTTGTAATAGAGGAAAGTGATTTGCCAAATTCAGCGGTCTCATCAACAACCTTGGCAAGGTCTGTCGGTGCCGCCCAAATTGTACGAAGACGTTCACGCGGAACTCGCTTTCTCAAATTTGGGTCTCGTAATTGATTAATGCGGTCTTCTACCCAGAATTGACCGAAGCGGTGATAGCAACCATTTTCCCTGCAGCCGGTTACAATTACGCCATCCATTTCACCGCGTGAAATTGCAAAATCAATAAACGATGGCGGCAACATTCCGGTACAGGCAACGCCCATAACGGCGATGCTGCAATTTGGCGAATGGATGGACGATTTTAGCTTTTCAAGATCAACCCCATTGGCGCAACCAAAAACAATAACTGCGGTGCCGTCACCCACTGCGCCCGCTTCCTTACGCGCCACCTGCATGACCTTTACCGCCTCTTCGCGCATATTTTTTAATGGTTGAGATGGCAAATCAATTCCGGTTTGCATTTCTTCATCATGTCTAAACGGGGTTGAAACCGGACAGGCCCCAACACAAATGCCGCACGATACACATGCGCCAGCATCAACCACGGCCTCGGTATCAAATTTTAATCCATCTGTTCTGGGTTTCATTTCAATGGCGTCATAAGGGCAATCGGCGGCACAGCGTGTACAGCCATTACATTTTTCAAGCGTAACAAATGCGGCGGCTGGACGATTTCGCATGCTAAATAACGGAATAATTGAAACCAAAAGCGTGACCCCAATACCAACCGCCCACATTGGCCCCGGGCCAATAGCATCAAACAATGGATAGGCAATTAAATAAAACCAATCGAAATTAAGGTTAAGAGCCACGGTAGAAAGATCTGCCTTATCGTGACTGACAGCTGGATAAATGAGAGAAATAATTACAAGCGCTACTGTCGAGCTAATCATTAATCCCTTAGGCGGATTTATACGTGGGCTTTTCAAACGCATCACGTGAAACCACATGATGAACAATAAAAACAACGGCACAAATATATGAATGAATACCAAAAGCGTAAAAAATCGATCGGTAATGGTGACCGGGCTGAGGAAATTATTAGCCACCTGCTTGCCAAAAATACCCAACCAGTCAAGCCATTCCATTGAACCTATGGCCACATACTGCGCCAATTGGTCCCACACCAACCAGTAACCGCTAACACCGGAAAAAAACAAAAACCATATTATTGGAACTCCGGTAAACCATGCAAACCATCTAGCCCCGCGATATCGACCATAAGAAAATTCACGCAACAGATGCATCATGGCTACCACCACCATCGCATCAGATGCATAGCGATGCATGCTTCGCATAATTCCGGCCAAATACCATTGGTGCGTCATCCATTCAACCGATTCATAGGCCCCGCTTACCGATGTATCAAAAAATATATAAATATAAATTCCGCTACCGGCGACAATCCAATAAAGAAAAAACGCAAGCGACCCTAGCTGGCGAATTGGGTTTAATGCGCCATCAAATGCCTTGTCAAAAAGGGCTTCAATATAATAGAAAATATTTCTTATAGATTGTTGCATCTAAAATCCGTTTGCGGGCCGTTTTCAAGGCTCCATATAATTATTTATTACTACTATCATGCAGGGGGATTTAGCGCACACCTTGATGCTTATCAAACGAATGACTAAAATATCAACTTCAAGCAATATTGTCAGATTTCTTTATGTTCTTGTTCTGGGCTGCCTTGCTTTCAGCCGCAAAGCGCCATAGCTGGCGAACAAGAAATGTTCCAACGACTAACAAAAAAGTTGCGCCTGCCAGCAGGTGAACAAATATGCCGTAATCAAATCGATAGCGTCCTAATTCAGGGTCGTAAACGGTACAAAATAGACGAACCCGTTTTATCAAATCATCAACGCTGGCGTACGGCGTAGATGTGCCAAACAATATAGCCTTTAATGGCTCGCCCAACAGGGTGGGTGAAAAATTTGCCCCATATATTTGGGTATGGACAACACCCTTGCCATCAATGACCGTAACCTGATCAAGATGGTTAAACCCATTTTTTGTTGGATAAAACATAAAACCTAAATCGTCGCTTAATCCTATTATTTGGTCTAGCTCACCGCCCACAAACAACCAATTATCATCAGCCAGTTCTTGATCATTGCCAAATTCAGCCATGTTTTCCGGGGTATCGAATGTGGTATCAAAGCCAACCGTTATAACATTAAAACTTTCATCCCCCATGCCGTCACGGCTTATGTCAACGGCGTTACCGAGCGAAGTTACAAGTGGCGGACAGCTATCAACGCAGCTTGAATATATTAAATTAATTATCAACGGTTTGCCTAGAAAATCGCTTATGCGGTATTCGGCGCCATTGCTTCCTAAGAGTTTAAAGTTGCCAACCTTTCTACCAACTGCAGCCTGACTTATTTCAATTACCTGTTTGGTTTTTTCGCTTAGCCCATTATTTGCATCGGTAGATATATCACCAGCCCCAAACACAGGTGTTGGTAGCCCCAACAACAACACGCCCAAGGCCAAGAAAAGGGGGGAGAAGAGGTGGCCGTGGACGTGTGATGTGTTTTTTATAATGGGATGTTTTTTGTTCAACTAATCGGTACCCATAAATAGAAGTTTTTTAAAAAAGCGGCGGGCGGCACTGAGGAGGGTTTTATTGTGTGCCGCCCGTCGATAGCAGGTCGTCTAGCTGAGACCCCAAACGCCTGCAAGGTACTTCCAGTTCACGAAGTAATAGAGAACAAACGTGGTCAAGAAAACCATTGCCAGAACAAACGTTCCGGGAACGGCCATGGTACCTGCGCCACCGTAACTGGTAGCAGCAGAAGGTGTAGCCGCAGCTGTTGGTTCTGCCGTAGCCGGTGCTGGTACCTTGGCTTTGCCCCAAAGAATGGTTCCAACCATGTTGAGTATGTAGATGAGCGCGCCGATCGAACCGACCACCGCGGCAACACCGGCAAGACCCATCATAAGGTTAGCGGCCTCTGGGAATACATGGCCAATAGTAGAATCGGCAAAGGCAATATCCCAGTGACGTCTAGGCACACCTAGCGTGCCAGCACCCATCATGAAGATGGCGGCGGCCCCCATGCCCAACCCAAATAAATAGGGCTGCCATTTGGCAAGGCCGGGGAACACCATTTCTTTCTGCCACAAGGTTGGAACCAACCAATAAGATATGGCCATGAAAGCCAGTGTCGTACCCACCACAACCGTGCCGTGGAAATGGCCCGGTACATACATGGTGTTGTGCACGATGAGGTTAAGCTGTTCTGTTCCCATGATGACACCGGTAATTCCGCCCAAGAAACCGAACAAAACCAACGAAAGAGCCATGCCGGAAAATACCGGATTGCCCCAAGGAGCCTTAGCCAACCATTCAAACAAACCGTTGGTATAGCCTTTTTTACGTTGGGCTGCTTCGATTGCACCAGGAACCGTAAGGCCGTGGATCATAGAACCAAGAACGGCAAGATATAGAGCGTATGATGTGTTGAATATCTTGTATTCAGAGCTCAAGCCCGGATCCGATAACAGATGGTGAGCAGAAGCAAGTTGCAAGAACAAGATGTACATCAAAAACGCCGTACGGCTTACTTTTTCGCTCAACGGTTTAGCGTCAAACAAAATAGCGGCAATTGCATACCATACCGCAATTTGTGCTGCGACGTTAATTTGCTGAGACGAGTGACCCATGCCCCACCAAATAATCCTATAAACCAAACCATCAATTTCCGGTATCAACCCCATGTCCAATGACCAGACAAACGTTGGAATTAAAATTACCGCACCAGTAACAATGGTGAAAACGGCAATAATGGCGGCAGTCAATCCGCCAAAGGTAACTAACGGAATTGATCCTTCGTAGGTACGTTCTTTTCTAGCAATGTAGAGTGTTCCAAAAAATACGGCACAGCCCAGCAACGCACCCACGGCAAATAATATTATACCGAGATAGAAATGCGGAGCAGCCATCATTGGAACGTATGATGTAAACATAACGCTAGAATCACCCTGCAATACCGCAACATTGGTCATTGCTGCGCCAACTAGCATTAGCCAGTAGCCAATCCATGCGACCTTGGGCATAGCTAGACGCGTGTTGAGTAAAATTGCAGAAGTAAAATATAAAAGCGCTATCTCAAAGAAAATACACCAAACCAATAAAACATCTAGCCCATGCGCGGTAAGCGCCAGATAGAACAAGTCGGCATCAAGAAGATGAACTGCCGGCCAGCGTGTAAGTGCAACTAATAAGCCAAAAAGACCGCCAACTAAAAGAAATACAACGGCGGTAACCGCGTTCCATTTAATCAGCTTATCGGCCTGTAAATCTATTTTAAACCCGGTATCCGGGCATGTACGAAAATTAGCCATGATTACCCCCTCATTTCACAAAGATTTTGCCGACCATATTATGATGGCCAATGCCGCAAAATTCGTTACAGACGATGCTAAATTCACCATTAGAAGTTGGTGTTACAGTCAGCACCATCTCGTAATTTGGAATTATTTGCAGGTTTATGTTCTCAGGTAACAGTGACCAACCGTGCATATAATCCAGCGATGAAAGGTGAAAGCGATATGATTTGCCTTCTTCAAGCTCAAGCATGGGCCACCATTCCCACTTTTTACCATACATATAAACATCACTGCCAGCGGGTGGGGCAACAATCGGATAGCCCGAAACTGCATCTTCGCGAACGGTGTATTTTGCGACGAAGGCATCGGTTTTTTCTTCAAAAGCATCTGGTGTTGTTTTATATGCTTCGTTAGAAAGATTTTGTTCGCCTGCAAAATGCCAATACGGCATCATAAAAAACATAATCATCGCCCATAAAAATGCGATGCTTACCCATAGAACTTCCGATTTTTCTACCGGTTCGTTCCACCAAACTCCTTTTGCTGGAAAAATAGACATATCTTACCCTCCCCTAAGGTGCCATGGGGATGGATAATACTTCGACCACCCCCCACACTGTGTAAAGTACTGTCGGAACAACAAAGCCTAGTGCCAAAAGCACAAACGGACTATCCAACAATCGTTGCATAAAAGGAATATTTTCCGATGATTCAGAATTCATAACTACCCTCCTCTTTAAATTTCTAAAAACAAAAATAAAGCCTCAGCTAGGGATTGTCCACAAAACAGATGAATCCGCCTTAACCGAAGTCAATTTCAGTGTTTTAGAGGTTAAATAATTGAAAAATATACTATATTTGGGGAGAAGCTAGGCTCTGCTTCAGGATGCAACGGCCCTTGCGCTGTCTTCTGACTTGCAGAAATTACGCAATGCTTGATGGTTTTTTATAACCACCTCGTGACCATGGGTCTCGACCCCAACCGAGCGTAATTTTGCTAATGCCCGCGAAAGGGTTTCAGGCTTCATTCCCAGCCTTGCCGCTACCAAAGTTTTGTCATAGGGAAGATGAATTATTTCAGGATCAGAATCTGCGCGGCTGAGGCTCAGCAAAAAATCACCAAGCCGTTCGGATGTAGATTTAACAACCAAACGTTCAATAAGATCAATATGCGTCCTGAGACGCCTAGACATGGACGAAAGCATTTGCATTGCGAACTTGGGCTGGCGTTCAATTCTATCAATAAAAGTATCGCCCTTTATGGCAATTAATACCGCATCGGTAACGCATTCAGCGCTTACAGGATAATTTTGCTTTTCAAAAATTGCTGCTTCGGCAAAAGATTGCCCGTGGGTGATTACCTCTATCACCGCTTCATCACCGTCTTTGGTCTGGCGGTATAGTTTTATCCACCCATCGATTACTACATAAAAATGGTCAGCCGCATCGTCTTGCAAAAAAAGTATTTTGTGCAATGGCGCTTCGATAATTTTTGAATCGTTTATTAGCTTTTTTAATTCCACGTCTGGTATACGCGAAAACAAAGGAACTTTTTTCAGAATTGCCAATGTATCTTCGTTTGTCATGAAATATCCAAGCTGTATCTAATTTAGCAAGCAAAATAGCCAAATTTATCTCTTATGGTTATAGATCATTTTCATGCGGTCGGCAAAGTTTTGACAATAATCAAAGAGGGTTTTTTTCTTTGGTGATAATCAGTTAGGTGCTTTAGCCAAAAAAAATACACACAAAAAATAGGGTAATTATGTCTCCCGGTGCAAAAAAGGCGATGCCTACACTATTGCAAAATGGGTTTAGGCCATTTTTTCTAATGGCTGGCCTTTACGGCTCGCTGCTAGTCCCCCTATGGCTGGGTGCACATCTAAACGGCTGGATTGAACTTCCTTGGCAGGCAGGTCTTTTTCATGGCCATGAGCTTATTTTTGGATTTGTGACAGCGGCCATATCGGGCTTTCTTTTAACCGCAGTTCCCAATTGGGAACGTACAACCCCTGCTAGTGGCTGGCGATTATTACTGCTGGTTATCCTCTGGATAGGTGGGCGGGTAGCAATATGGTCAGCCGGATATATTTCCCCATTTGTTGTATTTATTATAGATGTATCCTATTTGCCATTATTGATAATTATAGGAATCCCCAAATTATTAAAAAGCAAATCCCCTCGCAATAAGATATTTGCCGCCATTATTATATTGCTTAGCCTAGCCAACATACTAACCCACATGACTGCTGGCGGTTATAATATTGACATCAATCCGCTTGCATTGGCCATAAACCTTGTAACCATTATTATTGCCATACTTGGCGGACGGGTGGTGCCGGGGTTTACCGGTGGCGCACTGGGTCCCGATGCAGGTATTCGTCATAATTCACCCATAGACGGCATTGCAATTGGCTCCATTATTATATTTACAATTGCTAACGCTGGAGCTGGGTACATTGCCATGGCCGAACAAGCAGTACCGGCGTTAGCAATAATTGCTGGTGTTATTAATCTTTTTCGCATGCGGGGATGGAAAACAATAAAGACAATTGGCAAACCCATAGTCTGGGTGCTTCATCTGAGCTACGCATGGCTAGCCATTGGTCTAATATTGCGCGGTATATTTGAATACGCTGACCTAGGTGCTGCTGCTTTTCACGGGATTGGGGTTGGTGCCATAGGGACAATGACATTGGCAATAATGAGCAGAGCCGCCCTTGGCCATAGTGGCAGGCAATTAATAGCACCCAAACCAGTTGTCGTTTCATACCTGCTTGTTAGCCTAGCGGCGCTAGCAAGGCTTTTCCAGCCTGTATTGGGCGACGATGCGCTAATAATTGCCGCAGGTGCATGGAGCATTGCCTTTGTTTTGTTTACAATAATTTATCTGCCAATTTTGGCGCTTCCACGTATAGACAAATAATCACAAAAAATTTCCTTACCCTTAAACCCGGCACCTTGCAGTGCTGTGATTTATACTGTGACAATCATCACATGGACTTGATTCCATAAGTCATTACAACTGATTGAAATAAATAAAAAAATTACGGATTAAATCCAGCACCCAGAACGTTGTCTTATTAATAGCATAAGAATTAAAGTAACGCTTATGTAATACATAAATAATACATAAAATTTTATCAAAAATTTTAAGTAATTGATTGTAGCTAGACTTACAAATTATTTTATTTGTCAATGCTACATTACATCTACACTTCAATTTTTTCGTATTATCTTAAATAATAGAAACGAGTGCTCTTAAAATAATAATAAAAAACATATGGAGACACAAAATGACCCCGACCATCAGCACAGACACAAATAAAATGCCCAATGGTTATGAAAAAAATACCAAACGAGCCGTTAAAGCATTGCGCATAACAGGTGCTCTGGGTCTTGTTGTTGCCCTTTCCGGATGCCTGGCCCTACCCCCCGCCATACAACTAGCTTCGTTAGCCATAGACGGGATTAGCTATATGCAAACGGGAAAATCCGTAAGCGACCATGCGCTTTCAGCCGTTACCAATAAAGACTGTGCCATGTTGCGTGCGTTAGATGATGTAAACAATGTATGCACAGAAAATAATGCCATAGATATGGATATATCTGTTGCCAGTGGCGAAGGTGATATAAATACCCTGCGTAAACAGGAAATGGAACAGCTTTCAGAGGCGTGGTTAATTTCCGACCTAGAATCCGATGAAAAAATATCCAGTTTTAAATAATATATAATAATACTTTCAACCATGACCCAAGGCGCATTATATATCGCCTATGGCAAAAAAATATTCACCACCCATTCTTGGCCCGGAAGACGCGACCGCGTTTGAAATATACAATCCTTTGGGCTCTGCTCCGGTTGTGATTGTTTCAGACCACGCCAGTAACGCCGTTCCAAAATCCCTTGGTGACCTTGGCCTTAGTTCTGGTAATTTCAAAAAACATATTGCCTATGATATTGGTGCCGACATGGTAACTAGATTTCTGGCTGAGCGATTAAATGCGCCAGCGGTTATTGCCAATTATTCCCGGCTGGTAATTGATCTCAACCGTCAACCGGGCGACCCGGGCTCAATACCTGAAATAAGTGATGAGATTGAAATTCCCGGAAACGTAAACCTCAGCCAACAAGCAACCAACGACAGATTAAATGAAATATTCACCCCCTATCACGGTGCGGTTGATGGCGAAATTATGAAACTATGGAAAAGCCACGGAAAACCACCGGCACTTTTTTCAATCCATAGCTTTACACCAGAAATGAACGGGGAAAACCGGCTTTGGGATATGGGTGTGCTGTGGAACCGCGACCCTCGAATGGCAAAACCGCTTATACAAAATCTTAAAACATGGCCCGGGCTTCACGTTGGTGATAACCAACCATATTCCGGGCGCGAACTAGCATACACCATTGATCGCCACGGTACCGCTGGCGGCATTGCCACATGTGCGGTTGAAATTCGCCAAGATCACTGTGCCAGCTTTGACGAAGCCAGCCACTGGGCCGATGTTTTGGCAGATGCCATAAACCACACCCTTGGCACCGATAACCTGCACAAGGTTGTTAGATACTAGTCTGCTAGATATAATAAGCAGACTAGGTAGGGGAAATTTTCTTGGACACCGACCAACCATCGTTAACTATTGGCATTGAAGAAGAATACCTTTTGGTTGACCGTGAAACACGGGAACTAGCCAGCAACCCTCCGCCCGAATTATTTGAAGAATGCGAAAAACACATTCCCGGACTTGTCCATCCGGAATTCATGAAAGCACAAATAGAAATTGCCACATCCGTTTGTCAAAACGTGCCCGAAGCACGCGCCCAACTGGCCGAGCTAAGGCAAACCATTGCTAAAATTGCAGGCGCTTATGGGCTGGCTCCAATCGCCGCCTCAACCCACCCTTTTTCTGAGTGGACCGCGCAAACCCACACCGACAAAGACCGCTACAACACATTGGCAGATGACATGCAGGTGGTGGCAAGAAGGTTATTAATTAGTGGGATGCACGTACATATCGGCATTGAAGATGATAATTTCCGCATAGATTTGCTTAATCAGATTAGTTATTTTCTGCCCCATCTTTTGGCCCTTAGCACATCATCGCCGTTTTGGCGTGGGGTTGATACCGGGTTGCAATCATATCGCATCAGCGTGTTTGACGAATTACCGCGCACAGGATTGCCATCGCGTTTTGATACATTTGCTGAATACCGTCGCCATATTGATGTTTTAATTAAAACAGGCGTTATCCCCGACGCTTCAATGATGTGGTGGGATTTGCGCCCATCGGATAAATTTCCAACCCTTGAACTGCGTATAACCGATGTTTGCACCCATCTAGATGATGCCTGCGCTATAGCGGCGCTTTATCAATCAATAGCCCGAATGCTTTATCGTCTGCGTTATGATAACCAGCGTTGGCGCATCTATGACAATATGTTGATAAATGAAAACAGATGGCGGGCACAACGTTATGGCACAGATGGCGGCATGATTGATTTTGGTAAAGCCGAAATGGTTGATTTCAAAATCTTGACCGAGGAACTAATAGATTTGGTTTCAATTGACGCCAAAGAATTAGGCTGCATGGCCGAACTTGAACACATAAGAACTATCGTTAACCGCGGGACTTCAGCCAGACGGCAAAGAGAAATATACACTGATGGCATAAATTCAGGGCTTGATGAGCGTTCGGCCCTTAACGCCGTGGTTGACTGGCTCGTTCAGACAACGCTTGAAACATAGATACTTTTCCACAGATTGGGTCAGTTTTACACATTGCCGCTCGACTGGGCTGGGGTTAATGTCCGGCAACTAAGCAATCATTTAACAATAAAACAGGAACCTCAAAAATGAGCGATGTTGGCGGTATAGCAGCAGACAAGCTGCGTTCTTTCGTAGAGCGCATAGAACGTCTAGAAGAAGAAAAAGCGGCACTTGCAGCCGATATTAGAGAGGTTTATTCCGAAGCAAAAGGATCTGGCTTCGATATAAAAATAATCCGCCAGATAGTTAGCTTGCGCAAACTCGATCAATCAGAACGTCAAGAACAAGAAGCTCTGTTAGACGTTTATCGCCGGGCCCTAGATATATAAAGATATTTAACGTTTTAACCTACGCCGCCCGACAGCTGGGCGCGCTAGCCAACGCCGCCCGACATATGGGCTACGGCAGTAGAAATACGTCTTATCAAATCATAAATGTCGCTTAATGGTTGGAACAGTTCGCGATGCTCTTGTTCGTAACCATTATCAACATCGGTGCGGTACGTTGCCTCTTCACCAAATGATTTAGCATCAGCCGGTGGTTCAGAAACCGGGAACGCACGTTTTAAAACCTCTAACGCATGGTCTATATCAAGATGCAGGATTCCATTTATCACGTCATCGGAACTTTCTGACATGTCTGAAAAACGTGGAAGCTGTGAGACAATTATGAAGACCTCCTGTATTAGGGCCACCCGTAACCCATGTAGTAACGTCAGGTCTGGATAGCTAGTATCTGCCACCGAGGGCATCATTTTTTCATTTTTTACCGATGCTAAGCCCTTGTCCAAATAAATGGTGTCGTTAAGAAAGATACGATAGGTACGATTTAATTTTTCATGGCTATTGCTGTGGCGAAGTATATGCGCCAAATGCTGTATCTGTTCAGCCCGCACACTATTTTTTTCAATCCGTGAACGACGCAACCATATTGCTGGGTCAAACAGCGAAATATATCCATGCAATGCATCAAGGTTTGATAGGTGCCTAGCGTAAGCGGCCATGTTTATAAAACGCGATAGACGATCAGAACTTTGATATATTTCGGCAAAACGATCAAAATCTTGCGATATGGCTTTGCCTAATCCGCTTATAGAATTAGAAAAATATCCCAGTTGTTGCAATATGGCGTTATGCGGAATAGCGCGCACCTGAGAAGGGTGGGCAAGATCAACCCGTGCGCCACCTTCGTGTTGGCGCTTTACCTTGCGCGAGCCTGTTGAATAAAGAAAGTTCGTTCCAAACAAATCTAGCAACGCCGCATAGTTAGGATTTTCCAGCAAGCGTTCATTAAACCCTTTGACCGCCATAAAAAAATCAAGCGAGAAATCTGTATCTTCGTAAAATTCATCCTCGATTTTTTTATCATCTTGTAATGCATGCTCAATC
>CBFDBQ010000051.1:0-13394 GCA_965603095.1 uncultured Thalassospiraceae bacterium
ACCTGCCTTGGTTACCATCATGCCAGCAGAAGTTGATACAACCAACGCCGGTATCTGGGTTACCAGACCATCACCAACGGTTAGCGCAGTGTAGTTATTGGCCGCTTCGGCAAAGGTCATGTCGTGTTGAGCAACACCAATAATCATTCCGCCAATTACGTTTATAAATGTAATAAGCAGGCCGGCTATGGCATCGCCACGAACAAACTTGGCCGCACCGTCCATGGATCCGAAAAAGTTACTTTCGTCTTCTAGTTCTTTTCTGCGCGCCCTAGCATCATCTTCGCCAATAAGCCCGGTTGATAAATCAGCATCAATCGCCATTTGTTTGCCGGGCATGGCATCTAGGGTAAAACGCGCCGAAACCTCGGCAATACGACCAGAGCCCTTGGTAATAACAACAAAGTTAACAATGACCAGAATGGCAAAAACGATAATACCAATTACAAAATTGCCGCTCATTACGAACCCGCCGAATGCCTCAATTACACGGCCAGCGGCCGCGGTTCCGGTGTGACCATCGGCAAGTATCAACCTGGTTGAGGCAAGGTTCAATGCCAGCCTTATCATGGTTGCCAGCAATAGAACGGTCGGAAAGGTATTAAATTGAAGCGGCTTTTCAACGAAAAGAGATGTCATAAGAATAAGAACTGAAACGGTAATGGAAAAGGCAAGACTTAAATCAAGCAACCATTTTGGTAACGGAAGTATAAGAACCACAAGAATACAAACAACACCCAGCGCCATTATAATATCGCCGCGCTTTGCGATCTTTATTATAAAATCTTGGGCAACATTTCCCGAAGATGTGGTTACGGCTGTTCCTGTACTTTCTTCCGCCATATTTTTTTAACCGCTTTCAAGTGGTTGGTATTTAAGAATTGAATATTTATGCGAGCGAATGTTCGCCGTCGCCACCAGGCCCAGGTACCGAGAAGCCATCCTCAGAATACTGTTTTAGTTTGTTTCTTAGTGTGCGAATGGAAATACCAAGAATAGTTGCCGCGTGTGTTCTATTGCCAAGGCAATGGCTTAACGTGTTGATAATAAGGTCGCGCTCAACCTCTGCCACTGACATACCGACAAGGTCAGTACCGTTGCTATCGCCCGCTTCTGCCTTGTCTGTAGCTTGACTGGCACCACGAGAACCACCACCCGCAAGTATGGAATCTTCATCAATTTCATCGCCGCTAGATAACAACACGGCGCGGTGAATTACATTTTCTAACTCACGAACATTCCCTGGCCATTGGGATGCAAGAAGCTTATCAATTGCTTCTTTAGAAATAGGCTTGGCGGCAATTCCGTTTGCCTCTGAATATTTTGCCGCAAAATGACGAGCTAGCGCGACTATATCGTCAGGCCTTTCGTTCAATGTTGGGATATCAATACTAATGACATTTAGGCGGAAATAAAGATCTTCGCGAAAAGTTCCTTTTGCCACCTCATCTTCCATGTTGCGGTTCGATGTTGCCAGAATACGCACATCAACCTTGACCGGTTTATTGCCGCCAACGCGGTCTATTTCACGTTCCTGAATTGCGCGCAATAATTTTGCCTGTAAGCGCACATCCATTTCGCTTATTTCATCCAACAAAAGGGTGCCCCCGGCAGATTCTTCAAATTTTCCTATGCGCCTAGCAACGGCACCGGTAAAGGATCCTTTTTCATGCCCGAACAGTTCTGATTCCAGTAGGTTTTCCGGTATGGCGGCGCAGTTAATGGCTACGAACGGCCCGGTTTTACGTTTGCTTTTAAGGTGGATGTATCTGGCCATCAATTCTTTGCCGGTACCGCTAGCACCGGTAATCATTATTGATGCTTCTGAAGGGGCAATTTGTTCGGCTACTTTAAGGACCTCACCCATGCGCTCATCCTGAAAAATGAAAGCTGTGCTTTCTTCGGCCACTGCGGCTAAAACTGCGCCGATAAGCTCTGCATTTGGTGGCAGGGGTATGTATTCTTTTGCACCAGCCTTAATCGCACGAACCGCAGCCTTGGTGTCATTACCAATGCCGCAGGCAACTACTGGCACTGCAATTCGTTCAGTCTCGAGGCTTGATATAAGGGCCCCTACATCCAACATTACGTCGACTAGAATTAAATCCGCGCCCCGTCCAGCCCGAAGATGGTCAAGCCCAGCGTTGACATTATCAACATGCTGAACCTTGGCTCCTTGTGCCAACGCGATTTGGCTGGCTGCGCCAACCTGTCCGTCCAGTGTTCCGATAATAAGAAGTCGCATACGTTAATTATTCCTCAGTCGAAGTATTGAACTCGTTTTGACGGTGGCAGAACTGAATTAAGCATCATTTCCAGACGGCGTGGGTTTTCCTGCCGGCCAATTGAAGATGCGCCCATTACATATATATTGTTGACCATTGCTTCTTCGGCAGAGTTTCTTTCCAGTTTGGCCGCCATTGGGGCAAAGACCATGTTGGCGAGAACGGCACCATAAAATGTGGTAAGCAACGCAACCGCCATGGATGGCCCGATGGTTGATGGATCATCTAGGTTGCCCAACATTTGTACCAGACCAATTAGCGTACCAATAAGTCCCATTGCAGGGGCAAATTCTGCTGCTTTTCTTAAGATTCCGGCGCTTGAGATGTGTCGTTGCACAGTAGAAAACATATCTTTTCTAAGTATACCTTCGACCTCTTCGCCCGGGGTTCCATCAACAACCATTGTGATGCCTTTGAACAAAAGCGGCTCTGATTTAAGTTGTTCGGTAACACCTTGCAGTGATAGTACGCCTTGCCTGCGCGCAAGCTCGGCTATTTTAAGAACTTGTATGGCGGCCTCTGATGAATCGCGCGAAGTATGAGATATTGTTTTCATCACCACCTTCATTGCGCGCATCATTTCCTGCAAAGAAAAACACATTGTGGTAACTGAAAATGTACCGCCAATAACAATCAGCACCGACGGTATGTTAATAAATGCTTCCGGCGTTCCGCCCACAATGATGGCTGATATGACCAAGCCAAAGCCTGCGACTAAACCAATAATGGTTGCAAGGTCTAAGGCGGTCTTCGCCCTGGATATCTGAATTCCCCCTGTTTCAGCCATTTATTATCTTCCTTATCACTTTCGTCATTGGGCTATTTATAAGTTTAACCGCGATCTGTTTTGATAATTTCAGTCATGGTTATGCCAAGACGGTCTTCAACAACCACAACTTCACCGCGTGCGACCAGCCTGTTGTTGACATATATATCAATCGCTTCGCCAACTTTGCGATCTAACTCAACCACAGCACCGCGCCCCAATTTCAACAATTGACTTACCTGCATGGTAGCCTTGCCCAGCACCGCAGAAACCTGTACCGGGATATCATAAACGGCCTCAAGGTCTCTGGCATTTCTAGGCATATCGGAAGTGTCGTCGCCATCACCACCGCCAAAGCCTATTGCATCATCTCCGCCAGATGGGGCAGATGCCGCATCTGCCGGTGCACTATCTTCTAATTCTTCCAGTTCCAGATTTTTATCGTCTGCCATTGGCTATACCCTTTAGTTAAAAGGGTCCTCCTTATAAGGGGTTTCCATCATTTGTTTCGTCGTTTGTTTTATCGCCTGTTTCGCTGTCTGGTGTATCGTCATGAGGCATGTTATCGCCCGGAAGACTTCCTAGGTTGCGTTCAACAATTTCGTCAATTTCTCTCCACATTTGGTCTTGGTCTCTTACCAGACCGCCGCCCGACCATTCTATGGTGCAATCACCCATCTTAATATCGTCGTTTCCTACTACTTTGAAATCAATTTCTCGTCCTGAAAGCGCCACTATTTCTGCTACTTTATTCTCGACATCATCTTTTATTTCGTTAGCTACAGAAAACACCATTTTTGTTTCACCTGACGTTTTCTTGAGCGCTTGGTCAATCATATGGCTAATTTCATCCGTTGCATTGTCCATATTAAGCGATGGAAATAATTTCCTAACAATCACAGCGGCAACGGAAGTGGCATTTCTGACCTTTTCTTCTTTTTGTGCTAGCTGTTCGTTTGCAATGCCGTTCAATTTTTGTTCTAAAACCTGCAATGTTTCCGCTAGTTTTTTCTGCAACGACCCCTCCATATCCTTTAACGCTTCGTCGCGACCGTGCAGGATACCTTCTTCTCGCGCCCTATTTACATCTTCTTCGCTAAATGTTGGGATAACTATTTCTTCTATTTCTTCCACTTCTTCTTTAGCGCCAACTTCTATTTCAGTCGCTTCGGCTTGTTCTTTTATTTCCTCTGGCGTAGGCAGTATCGGCTCCAAATTACTGAAGTCGTTATCGAATAAAAACTTTTGTATTTCAGCACCGCTCATTATTTCCGCCGTATTCATTTTGGTTGCCTCTAGTATACTAGCTGTTCTTCTTCACCCGATCCGGCTATTACAATTTCACCAGAGTCAGACAGTTGCTTGGCAATGGTAACTACACCAGCTTGGGCATCATCAACATCCTTAAGCCGCACAGCACCCATTGCTTCCATGTCTTCGCGCATGATCTTGGCTGCGCGTTCGGACATATTTTCAAAGAACAATTCTCGAACTTCTTCCGAACCACCTTTGAGCGCAACTGCCAGTTGGGATTTATCAATCTGACGCAATAGTATTTGTACGCCGGCACTATCAGCACGGATAAGGTCATCAAAGGTAAACATAAGCTGTTTGATTTTTTCAGCAGACTCGCGATTGCGTTCCTCAAGGGATGCAAGGAAGCGAGCTTCAGTTCCACGATCCAGCGTATTAAAGATATTAGCCATCATTTCGTGGCTATCCTGACGCGCAGTGCGGGCTAGGTTGGTCATGAATTCGGTTCGCAGGGTTTTTTCTACGTGGTCAAGAATTTCCTTTTGTACAGATTCCATGGATAACATTCGCATAATAACTTCCATGGAGAAATTTTCCGGCAAAATTGATAAAACGCTGGCAGCGTGTTCGGGTCTGATTTTTGACAACACCACAGCAACCGTTTGCGGGTATTCATTTTTAAGGTAATTGGCTAAAACGGCTTCGTTTACGTTGCCCAGTTTGTCCCACATGGTACGGCCAGCAGGGCCGCGCAGTTCTTCCATGATCTGGTCAACGCGATCATTTCCCAGCGCCTTGGCCAGCAGTCGTTCGGTTGACTCGTAACTACCAACAAGCGAACCCGCCGATGAAATCTGGTCAGCAAATTCAATGAACAATCGTTCTACAACTTTGGAATTAATGGAACCTAGTGATGACATAATCTGGGAAAGTTCCCTGATTTCCTCATCGTCCATCATTTCAAACATCTTGCCTGACTGTTCCTCACTTAAGGACAGCATGAAGATGGCCGCTTTTTGCGGGCCAGTTAGGTTTCTGAAATCGTCTTTAACACGGGCCATTTTCTAGATTTTGCCTCAACCTTCCTGATAAAGCCAGCTACGTACAATTGATAGCGCTTCATCTGGGTGTTTTTCAACGATTTCACCGACTTTATTAACGCTAGAAGCCTTAACCCGGCCTTCTACACGCTCAAGATCGATTAAATCATCGAATGAATCATCTTCATCCATTCCTCCGGCACCGGGTGGTGCCGCCAATGCACCAGCGGCTAATTGGGCTTGATCGGCAATAAGGCGCCCACCTTCGGCAAGGGCTCCAGCGGCTGCCGGCAATGCTTCAAATGCACGACTGATAAGTGGACGAACAACCAAAAGTATAACAAGAATGGCAAGAATGGTAAGGACCAGCATTTCGGCTATACGCAAAAGATCTTGTTTTTCAAACCCGAAGAACAAATCCAACTGAACCTCTGGCTCTGGTTCGGTGTCGGCAAATCGCATGTTAACGACTTCGACCAAGTCGCCGCGGGCTTCGCTATAACCAATTGCGCCACGAACCAGTGATGCCAACATATCCATTTCTTCAGGCGTGCGTGCGCGGTAAACCACATCACCTTCTTCGTCGTAGACATATGATCCATCTATCAACACAGCAACAGAAAGGCGGTTTACGATGCCGGTGTCACGCACCATATTTACAACTTTTTTAGAAATTGCATAATTGACTGTTTCTTCAGTGCGACTGTCAGCAGAGTTTCTGCTGGCGCCATCGGCTCCAACGTTGTTGGGGTCTGGAATATTGTTGCCTACCGTTACCGCTGGCGGTTCTTTATCTTGTGCCGAATTGGTTGTTTCCAGTGATTGGGTTGAAAGAACAACCTGTCCATCGGGATCAAACAATTCTTCGTTGGTGCTAATCCTGTCATAGTCAATATCAGCCGTTACTTCGGCGCGAACCTTGCCAAAGCCGATTGATTTTTCTAAAAGTTTTTCAATTGTTTGTGATACACCGCGTTGGAATGCCAATTTGCGCCCGTCGGTTGCTTGCGCAATCATAGCGGGCGATGTTGGATCACCTTCATATCCACGGGCCAGAAGCTCACCTTTGGAATCAATAATAGAAATACTTTGCGGCGAAAGGCCAGGAACGGCGGCGGCAATAAGGTGCTGAACCGCAGATGATTGCGCGGCATCAAGCCTGTTGGCACCGTTCATTTTTAGAAATACTGATGCGCTGGGTTTGCTTTGTTGGCGTTGGAAAAGCTCACGCTTTGGCATAACCAGATGTATACGGGCGGATTTGACGCTATCGATGGTACCTATGGTGCGTGCCAATTCACCTTCAAGGGCGCGAACCAAATTTACATTTTGTTGAAAATTGGTTGAACCCATTCCACTTTGTTTATCGAAAAGCTCATAACCAATTGACCCACCGCTGGGTATGCCTTGGCCAGCCATTTGCAAACGTATTTCACCAACCCGGGATGCCGGAACGTGAACCTCGGCCCCGCCCGCGCGTAATTCAAATGGAATATTTTGCGAAGAAAGCTGCGTAACAATGGAAGAAGAATCTGAGCCCTGAAGGTCACCATAAAGAAGCGCCATCTGTGGTGCGGTTAACCTTGTTGCCAGATATATGAAAAAGGCAATCATGCCGATAAGTACGGCACTCATGATGGCGAGGCGCATTGGCCCCAGATTTTTAAGTGATTGTAGTAGGGTTTCCACGAGCGTCCTCTATTCCCAAGAATTCCTGATTATTTTTTTTGTTTCAGTACTTTTAAGGTGTCCGGCAATTAAATATTTGAAATCGATGCCGGCAACCCCTCCGCTAAACCCTAAGCTAGTGAGTTGATGGTGAATAAGTCGTTAACAAGTCGGCAAAAATTGCCTATTGGATGCTTTGGAGGCACTTTAGGTTGATTGGTGACCTTAAGTAGGCTGATTGGGGCCAAGAGGGGGGGGTAAAAAACCCAAAAAAAACAGCCAGCATTCGGGCTGGCTAAAATATTTAAATAAAATTTGGATATTTAATGGACAAAATCAGCCATTTATTAGACCAAGGACCTGCTGTTGGCTTAGCCTCGGCTAGGACGTCAGCCCCTGTCAGGACGCCAGTTCCCGCTAGGGCGCAAGTCTTGCAAGCGGGTAACTCTAAGACCTGAAAGGCCGTGACGGTCCAATGTGGTCTGCCATGAAAGAAATTCTTCAACCGATAGAGAGTATCTGCGGCAAGCATCCTCAAGAGAAATAAGCCCCGACCTGACGCCGGCGACCACTTCGGCCTTGCGTCTAGTTATCCAACGATGGGTTCCTGGTGCTGGCAGGTCTTCCATGGTTATGGTTTTGGTCTCATTGTGGGATTTGGTGGCCAACTCGGAATTCTTCCGCGCGTTCCGGCCTTCATCATGGGTCATTATTTTTTTAATTCCGTTTTTACGGGGTTCGCTTGGTTCTTGATAATCATTATTGGCCCAGGGGTGTTAAAGAAACACTAAAAAAGTGAAAGATTTCAGTGTGATGGTAAAAAATATACTAGATTCAATTCATCAAGACATACATTTCGCTTGGGCGCACAAGACCATGTTAAGACCTTGTAAAACCATGCATTAAAGACCATGCAAAGCCATGCATGGCGCACGCGCAAAAACAGGCGACCCAAACGGATCGTCTATATGGTGCAATGGTTATTTAAAAGTACCCCAGCCGAAAAAAAACGAAAAAAACTATACTTCTATATCGACTAGCACCCCACTGCTTGGTGCGCTTTCTTTGCTGTCTTCTGCATGACTATTGTCATCGGAGGATTCTCTGCTTTCTTTTTTCGCTTCAGCAGCTGCCAGCCGTTCTCTTTTGGCTTCGGCGATATCTTCCTTTATGTCAACAGCACGCTCTTCGACTGCCTTGACAAGCATCGATACAACATTTGGGACTGGAGTGGAGTTTCCTATTCCGCTCAACATCGTTCTGATGTCCTACTTCCTAAACTGTTTCTACAAGTTTGCCCCTAATTCTAGGCGCTGTGTGATTTCTACACACCATGGTATTTTGCCACCATTGGTATAATTTGTCACTAGTTTTATTTTTACTTATACTTAACCACTTATAAATAGAACAAAAACAGAACATTATCAAGGATATATACTTGTCTATCCATGGATTGGGGCCATGGATATGGAAATGAGCTGTGAAATGAATAAGGCAATAAAAAAGGGAGGTTTCCCTCCCTTTTTTACCATTTTCCCTAAATTAGGGGTTAACGCTTGGTTCGCATCAATTCTTCAAGCATCTGATCTGCGGTGGAGATAATCTTGGTGCTGGCCGAATATGCCCTTTGCACCACAATCATGGAGGTAAATTCAGCACCAATATCCACGGTAGATGCTTCCAGCGATGCCTGGGTAACTAGGCCTGCTGGGCCATTGCCGGCATCGCGAAGGGTGTAATCACCCGAACCTTCGGTTGCATTCCAGACGTTGCCGGATCTTCCTTCGAGGCCATTGGGGTTAACAAACGTTGCCACCGGAATTTTGAAAATGGTTCGGGTGTCACCATTATCAAACAGGGCGGTAACCAACCCTGAGTCACTGATGGTAACGCCAGAAAATGTGCCAAATCTTGAACCGTTCTGGGTAATGAACGATGGCGTGTAATCACCGGCATATTGGGTGAAGCCATTGTTTTCACCAACGGTACCTAAATCAAGGGCGATCCTAGGGCTGTCGTTGGTTGAGCCGTTCATATCGGAAGCACCGTTGGAGAAATTTAGTATTTCCATTTCGGTCAAACCGAAGGCTGATGGTTCGCCGGTACTGGCAAATGTTATGCCCGGGTCGGTGGATGCTTTTAGTTTTACGGAAAATGTATCCGTATCCTGACCCTGATTGGTTGCAATATTTCCATCGCTATCGAGAAGGGTAGTAAGGCCAGCTACAGCAATTGCACCAGAGCCGTTTTCATCAAGCAACATGGTGCCGGATGAGCCGGCGCGAATGCTTGCCCGCATATCGCTAACAGCGACCCAGTCACTTGTGTTGGCTGCGCGATAGGTGGAAAACGCAACGCCGACGGAGCTACTGTTTGCCACTGCGGCCTCATAAATGGTGCCTGTGGTTTTATCATAAACCTGATCACCAACCAGATAACTGAAAATGGCGGCATCGTCATATTGACCTTCAAACAATCCGGCAACACCAGCTGTACCATCGCCTGCGCCTATCTCTAGCTCCTGCAGGGCGTAATTGACCTTGGTGGTTAGCTCGGAAACCACGTCTGATACTGTTTGTCCGGCTAAAACAGAAATGTTTGTGGCATCGGCTGTGAGAAAACTTTGTGCGGCATTAGCAAAGGTGAACGTGGTGCCGCCAATATCTACCGTGGTTCCTGCGGCCGGAATGGCTGTGAATTCCAATTGGCCGACACTGTCATAGACTGCACCGGTTGAATCATAAAGCGTGGTTACTGCGGTTCCGGTTGGCGGTTCGGCGCTCACTTCCCATTCGTTACTGGTTGCACTACGGGTATAGGTAAAACGCACCGTGTTGGGATTGCCCAAAGTATCAAAGAACTGAACATCGGTGGTGTGGGTGTCACCTTCTACCGAGTTTGAGGGCAGGTTGGCACCGATGCCTATTTCGCTGGTCGCCGCCGCCGAACCACCGACCCGTGACAGGTTGACGGTTTCTAGATAATCGTTGGAAAGAACATTCTGGTTGGCAATGGCTAGACTTTTATTGGCGGGGACAACCGTACCCGAAGCGTCTGTTGGCCAACCCTGCAGGTAATAGCCAGCGGTGTTCTTTAAATAACCATCGGAATCCTGAATAAACGACCCGGCCCGGGTGTAAAGGTATTCATCCGACCCGGTTGGTGTTTGCGCCGCATTGACCACGAAGAAACCGCCGCCGGAAATGGCGATATCGGTCTGTGAGGTCGATGCCTGCAATAGCCCTTGAATATCATTTGCTTGGCGCGGTTTTGATTGTACGCCGCCAGCTGAATAAAAGGTTGATGAAGTCTGTTTGGTTACCAGCGACGAAAAGTTTACATTGGTGTTTTTATAACCAATGGTACTGACGTTGGTAATGTTATCAGAGATTGCACCCATTGCGCTTGATTGTGCCGTAAGGCCGGAAACGCCGGAAAATAGTGCACCATACAAACTCATTTTATTTCTCCTTTATGGTTTTGCCCGCAATTTGCGGAATAAATTTTTTATCTGTTCTTTGTTTTTTTGTTCTGTTGTTGAAACTATAAAATTAAATGACTGGAGGCGTTTCTTTGATGTTGATAACTCGATCAAGAGAGATTGGTATTTTGCCCAAATAAATTTCCACCTGGCCTTCGGCTGCGCCTGCACCAATAACGCGACCAAACGATGTTTGCGAAACCGCCAACACGTCGCCTTTTGGATCTGTGGCGCTGATAACAACGCTATAGGGACCATCTGGTAGCTGAGCGCCGCTTTTATCTTTTCCATCCCAGGTAAATTCGTATCTGTCGGGGTCCATCTGGCCGTCCATGGTGTAAACCACCTGGTCGTCATCGTTCATTATGGAAATTGTATTTTTTGCTGCGGATTCATCTAGTGTGTAGCTGAACTTGCCTTGGCCGCCTTCTAAAGATAGGTCTTGGCCTGAAACTTCGACTGTGGTGCCGATATAATTGACCAATGTGCCGACCTGATTGATGTTTTGCAGAGCAACAAGTTTTTCTAGATTTGCGTTTTGGTATATTTGTTGCTCAACGCTGGCAAATTGAACCAATTGTGAAGTGAATTGGTTGGCATCCATAGGTTCAAGCGGATCTTGATTTTGTAGCTGGGTCACAAGCAGGGTGAGGAACCGGTTAAGGTCCTGGTCCAGCTTTTCTTTGTTTACCAGAGACTTTGAATCTCCACTAACGCCTGAAATATCTGTTGTTGAATCAAGTATCATTTATTTAGCTCCCGTGTGTCAGGCGTGTATATCGATACGTCCATCGTCTGTAGCCTTGTTATTTTGGTTAAATTCAGACGAAAGAAGCGCGTCAAGCGGCTCTTCTTCGTCTTCGATGTTTCCTTTTGCGTTGGCATTATTTTCTGCCAGCGCGTCGCCAGCGCCGTGGTCATTTTGGCCCCTTAGGTTAAATGAAAGAGAGCCAGAGTCGGTCTGCATCCCAGAATCTTGCAGGGCGCGTTCAAGCGAGCGTTGGTCACGCTGCAACAAATCAAGTGTTTCTTTGTTATCTGCTGTTATTACTGCGCTTACGCGTCCGTCTGCCCCCATTTCCATCTGCACATCAATCCGCCCCATGGATGCTGGGCGCAGTTGAATGCTTATTCTGTCTGCACCAACCTTGATGGCTTTGGTTATTTGTACAGATACCTGCTCTGCGGCTGGTTGTTTGCTGGCAGTTGGGCTGTTCGCCGGGCTGTTGGTTTTAGCTGTGGCATTTGCTTGGCGCGCATTAAGGCCTTCACCAACCTGCGATGAGGTATTAAGTGACCCGGAATCGCCGCTGATGGCTGAGGTTGATTGCGCAGATGCCACAGCGCTTGGTGCATTGTTAACAGTATTGGCAGCAACCTGTCTTCCCGCGACCTGCGCCTGCTGTCCGACCAATGCCATATTTTGTGCATTCTGGTTTTGCGCACCATTTTGTTGAGACATTTGATTATTTGTTGATGGGTTTTGTTGGGCTTGCGTATTGTTTAGCCCGCCATTTGCCTTGTTGGCATCTGCGGCTAGTGAAATAGCTGTTCTTGGCCTTGAGATAAGGGTTTCTTTTTCAGATTGTACCGAAACGTTTACCGATACTTCTTTGTTGCCGCCTATTGCGCGCGATATTTCTGCCGCTTGCCTAGCTACATTTGAGACTTCACGAGGCTGGGTTTCGACTTTAGCTTGCGTTGCTTGTTGGGACTGATCTTGTAACGGTTTGGCTGTGGTGTTGATTACCGTATTCGATGCGACCTTCGCCTTTTCTTGCTTGCCGTCTGATTGCAGTGCTTGGTTTAGGTTCTCACCTGTTTTTCCCTGATTGTTGGTTTTTTCGCCACCATTTTGCTGTACCGCTTGTGGTTTAGTGCTTTTCTCTGCGTTAATTGCTGCGGTTGCGGTATTTAAGCCGTCAGTTGCGTTTGTTCTGCCTTGGGCGTCTTTGGTCTGGGTGCCGGCTACTGCGGCGACTTGCTCGGGCAGGGCTTGATTTTGCGATAGTTCATTTAATGTTTCAACGGTTGCACCGCCATTGGCGTTTGCATCGCTTTTGCTTGCGGATTCTGTGCCAGTTTCGCTAGCGGTTTCTTCTGTTTGAGCTTCTTTAGGTTCATCGGTATTGGCTGAGCTGCCTTCTTGCGCCACGTTTTCATCTGATGTGTGCGGGGCCTCAGAGTATACCGGTTCGTCATTTGCGTTATTATAATCATCTGAATGGTCGTCTGTTGCAGCCTGCGTATGGACACTTTCACGCGGCGCATCATCTAAGTTGTCGTTTAGATTGTCGTGGCTATTGTCAGTTTTATTGTAATACCCATCATCCGGCGATTGTTCGGGGGTGTCGTCATTGTAATCATGCTTGGCGGCCTGTTCTGGGGCTTTTTCCGGTGCTTCATCGGGATTCCTGTCCAATGCTCCGCTAAGGCTATCCTCAAGACCGGACTGCATCCCACCGCCTGACTTCATACCGGCAAGCCCGCCGCCACCAAGAAGGCTGGCAAAAGAAACACCATCATCTCCACCGCTTCCTGAGCTGGATTTACGCGTTCCACCCGTAGGTATTGCTGCGCTTGAGTTGATTTTGGACTTGGTATCTATGGAATCCATGTGTTTTGCCTCTTCAAATAGCGGTTTCATCCACTAATGCATGAGCAAATTACATGCCAACTGCGATACAGCGTCTAACACATTGTAAATAAAAGATTTTTTTAAACTGCTGGCTAATTAGCAACAAAATTACTTGTCTGCCCGGCAATATTTGACCCCTAGAAGGTGGAACATTATGCCGTTGTGATCGCGAGAACCCAATTTGGCGGTCTTGTTTATGGCAAAATTCCAGAACCCACGGAAATAAAAAGATAATTAGAACAAATGTGGAAACATTCAATTA
>CBFDBQ010000052.1:0-13240 GCA_965603095.1 uncultured Thalassospiraceae bacterium
AGATCGCCATATTTGGCATCTGGTTGAATTTCGCGTTTTTCTGCAGCATGACGACGTGACATGTTTTATTACACCCTTTATTTCGGCCGCTTGGCGCCATATTTAGAACGACGTTGACGACGATCAGATACACCCTGTGTATCGAGCGTGCCGCGAATGATGTGATAACGAACACCGGGAAGATCCTTTACACGACCACCGCGGATCATCACAACTGAGTGCTCCTGCAGGTTATGGCCTTCGCCGGGAATGTAGCTGGTGACTTCAAAACCGTTAGTTAAGCGTACACGAGCAACTTTACGAAGCGCCGAGTTAGGCTTTTTCGGTGTGGTTGTATAAACGCGTGTGCAAACGCCACGTTTCTGGGGGCAAGCCTCCAGTGCGGGGACTTTATTGTGAGCCACAGGTGCTTTGCGTGGCTTACGAATTAGTTGGTTAATAGTCGGCATACAATTCTTTCCAATTTACTTACTGTGACCATTTCAAACTGCACCAATCTCAAATTTAGAGAATCTAAATCCGGTGCAACAAAAAAACCGAGGAGGCAGGCGAGTTTAAAATCGCGCCTCACGGCTGTCTTATCGGTGGCTAAAAAAGCCTGTATTTGCAACGCGCTAGCTTCGAAAATCTGCGTCTGAACCGCTAAACTGAGTTCACCACCAGACCTCTGAAGAGTGGCGCATACTATGCACGGCTCTCAGCATCGTCAAGCACCAAATCGCCAGATTTCTGGGGTTTTTTAAAGTTTTTATCAATTAATAAAAAACTGTTATTTTTCAGATAGTTAGATAGGAAATCTGAAGTAAATCGGCACTATTTCAGAACGTTTACGGGCGGGAAACGACAATATATCGCTTCACCGCCCGTAATCTGCTTGTGGAAAACCCTTAAAACCTGAATTAATTCAATAGATTCTAGGATGATTCTCCAATTTATTATTACCCTTCGCTAGGTGTCTCCGGCTGAGATTCTGCCGCCGGAGGAACCTCTGCCCCAGTAATGGCTTCCGCCGGAGGAAGATTTTGCTCTTCCAGCTCTTCAGGCTTGGATCTTGCCTGAAGCTCCACATCGCGTTCTGCGGCAATGGTGCGATAACGGTTCATGGCAGAACCAGTACCAGCTGGTATCAAGCGACCAACGATGACGTTTTCCTTCAATCCCAATAGGGTATCGACTTTGCCCGATACGGCGGCTTCGGTCAGGACACGAGTTGTTTCCTGGAACGATGCCGCTGAAATGAAGGAATGCGTCTGTAGACTGGCCTTGGTTATGCCCTGAAGAACAGGTTTAGACGTAGCCTGTTTTTCACCAGCTTCCTTAGCTTTGGCATTTACCTTGAGATACTCTGACTTATCAATCAGCTCGCCAACCAAAAGCGTGGTTTCACCCGGTGTTATAACCTCGACCTTTTGCAGCATCTGACGGCAAATTACCTCGATGTGCTTGTCGTTGATTTTAACGCCCTGCAAACGGTAAACCTCTTGGATTTCATCAACCAAATATTCGGCCAATGCTTCAACACCCATTACCGCAAGAATATCATGCGGAACAGGGTTGCCATCCATAAGCGGATCGCCACGGCCTACATAATCGCCTTCTTGAACAGCCAAGTGCTTGCCCTTCGGGATCATGTATTCACGCGGTTCTTCACCGTCTTCATTTGGAACCACGATGATGCGACGTTTGGATTTATAATCCTTGCCAAACTCAACCCGGCCTTCGATTTCACTGATGATTGCGTGATCTTTTGGTATGCGGGCTTCAAACAATTCAGCCACACGAGGTAGACCACCGGTAATATCACGGGTTTTTGCACTTTCGCGTGGAATACGCGCAAGAACGTCACCGACATATACCTGTTGGCCATTTTCAACCGAAAGAACCGCATCAACCGAGAGGAAGTAACGAGCTTCTTGCTCTTCATCAATCATGATGATCTCGCCCTTTTTATCACGAAGCGTGATGCGAGGCTTAAGATCGGTGCCCTTGGGCTGAGATTTCCAATCAACAACAACACGAGATGAGATGCCAGTAGCTTCATCCATTTGTTCGTTGATAGAAAGACCCTCAACCAGATCCACATAATTAACCAGACCTTCGCGTTCGGTAATAACCGGCAACGTGTATGGATCCCATTCGGCCAGCTTGTCGCCACGGTTGACCTTGGCTTTATCCTTGGTCAACAGTTTTGCACCATAAGGAATACGCTGACGCGCGCGTTCACGTTTTTTATCATCAACCATTGAGATTTCAGCATTACGGCTCATAACCACCTGAACACCGGATGAGTTCTTAACCGTATGGCAGTTGATTAGTTCAACCTTGATGTCATCTGAAATTGATTCAATGAACGACTGCTCGGAGCCTTTCTGCGCCGCACCACCAATATGGAAGGTACGCATGGTAAGCTGGGTACCCGGCTCACCAATTGACTGCGCAGCAATAACACCAACAGCTTCACCAATGTTAACCGGTGTACCGCGAGCAAGGTCACGACCGTAGCACGAACCACAAATACCAACCTTGCTTTCGCAAGTTAGCGGTGAACGAACCTTGGCTGATTCCACTTCGGCATCTTCAATTAATTGTGCCACTGCTTCATCAACAAGGGTTCCCCGTTTGGCCACTACTTCGCCAGTCAAGGGATTGAGCACGTCTTCGGAAATTGTACGACCGAGAACCTGTTCAAAGATGGAAGAAATGGTTTCATTGCCCTGCACCACCACGTTTGTGGTGATACCGATTTTGGTTCCGCAATCTTCTTCGTAAACGATGCAATCTTGGGCAACGTCAACCAAGCGACGGGTAAGATAGCCCGAGTTAGCGGTTTTAAGGGCGGTATCAGCCAAGCCCTTACGGGCACCGTGAGTGGAGTTAAAGTATTCCAGCACGGATAGGCCTTCTTTAAAGTTAGAAATAATCGGCGTTTCGATAATTTCACCCGATGGCTTGGCCATAAGGCCACGCATACCAGCGAGCTGTTTCATCTGTGCAACCGAACCACGAGCACCGGAATGAGCCATCATATAAACAGCGTTAATCGGTTTGCCATCGCGTTCTGCCGAGATTTCTTTCATCATGGCGTCTGATACTGCATCGGTGCAATGCGCCCAAGCATCAACAACTTTGTTGTATTTTTCACCCTGAGTAATCAAGCCATCTTGATACTGTTGTTCGTATTCTTTGGCTCTTTCTTCGGTTTCAGAAACCAATTTTTCTTTTTCAGGCGGAATAATCAAATCATCCTTGCCGAAAGAAATACCGGAATGGCATGCGTGCTTAAAGCCAAGACCCATAAGGTGATCAGCAAATATAACCGTCTCCTTCTGGCCACAGTGACGATAAACAACGTCCATTACGTTGGTGATTTCTTTTTTGGTTAGCAGGCGGTTGATAAGATCAAAGCCTATCTTAGGAAAGCGCGGAAGTATTTCCGAAAGAATCATACGGCCCGGGGTTGTTTCAACACGGGTAGTAATTTCGTTTCCTTCATCGTCAACGCCCACATAACGCGCAGTAATTTTTGCGTTAATCTGAACAGCATTTTCAGAAATGGCGTGTTCAATTTCGCTAACTGAACCAAATATCATGCCCTCGCCTTTTTGACCTTCGCGCATCGTGGTCATGTAATACAGACCCAGGATAATATCCTGTGATGGCACAATGATCGGCTTGCCGTTAGCGGGTGAAAGGATGTTGTTTGTGGACATCATCAATACACGCGCTTCGAGCTGTGCCTCAAGGCTAAGCGGTACATGAACAGCCATTTGATCGCCATCAAAGTCAGCGTTAAATGCGGCACAAACCAATGGGTGAAGCTGGATGGCTTTACCTTCAATAAGTTTGGGCTCAAACGCCTGAATACCAAGACGGTGAAGTGTTGGTGCGCGGTTAAGCATGACCGGATGTTCACGGATAACCTCTTCGAGGATATCCCAAACTTCTGGACGTTCTTTTTCCAGCATCCGTTTAGCCGCTTTAATGGTGGTGGCATAACCGTAGAGTTCAAGTTTTGAATAAATAAACGGCTTGAACAGTTCCAGCGCCATCTTTTTCGGCAAGCCACATTGATGCAATTTCAATTCTGGGCCAACCACAATAACCGAACGACCAGAATAATCCACACGTTTACCCAGCAAGTTCTGGCGGAAACGGCCCTGCTTGCCTTTGAGCATATCGGACAAGGATTTCAACGGACGCTTGTTAGCACCGGTGATGGCACGACCACGACGGCCATTGTCAAACAAAGCATCAACAGATTCTTGCAACATACGTTTTTCGTTACGCACAATAATTTCAGGCGCACGAAGTTCGATTAAACGCTTAAGGCGGTTGTTGCGGTTAATAACCCGACGATAAAGATCGTTCAAATCAGATGTGGCAAAACGGCCACCATCCAATGGAACCAATGGACGTAGTTCAGGTGGAATAACCGGAACAACTTCCAAAATCATCCATTCAGGCCTAGCGCCTGATGCGATGAATGCTTCAACCAGTTTGAGACGCTTAACTAATTTTTTGCGTTTTGCTTCAGAGCCGGTTTCACGCAGGTCTGTCTTGATGGTTTCAATCTCATCTTCAAGTTCCATCTCGACAAGCATGCCGCGAAGGGCTTCTGCGCCGATACCAACGGTGAATGCATCCTGACCATATTCATCAAGTGCTGCTTGGTATTGGTCTTCGCTCAAAAGTTCGCGTTCTTTCATTGGGGTGAGACCAGGCTCAACCACAACGTAGCTTTCAAAATAGAGAACCTTTTCCAGATCCTTCAAGGTCATGTCCAAAAGCAGGCCAATACGTGAAGGAAGTGATTTCATAAACCAAATATGTGCAACTGGGCTTGCCAGTTCGATGTGGCCCATGCGTTCACGACGTACTTTTTGCAACGTAACTTCAACACCGCACTTTTCGCAGGTAATACCCTTGTACTTCATGCGCTTGTATTTGCCGCAAAGACATTCGTAATCTTTTACTGGGCCAAAGATGCGCGCACAAAACAGGCCATCACGTTCTGGCTTGAAGGTGCGGTAGTTAATTGTTTCCGGCTTTTTAATTTCACCGAAAGACCACGCCCTGATTTGTTCAGGCGATGCTATTGATATTTGGATTGAGTCAAACCGCTGCGTGCCGCTGACCTGTCCGAAGAATTTAGTGAGTTCGTTCATTTTTCGTACTCCTTAAAGGAAAGTCAGTTAGCGTTAGCTAAGTTCAACATTAAGACCAAGTGCCTGTAGCTCTTTAACCAAAACGTTAAAGGATTCAGGCACGCCCGCTTCGAAATTATCATCGCCGCGAACAATCGATTCATAAACTTTGGTACGGCCAGAAACGTCATCGGATTTAACCGTCAACATTTCCTGTAGCGTGTAGGCTGCACCGTATGCTTCCAATGCCCAAACTTCCATTTCACCGAAGCGCTGGCCACCGAACTGGGCCTTACCACCCAACGGTTGCTGGGTAACAAGAGAATACGGCCCAATTGAACGCGCATGGATCTTGTCATCCACCAGATGATGAAGCTTAAGCATATAAATGTAACCAACGGTCACTTGGCGTTCAAACGTTTCGCCGGTGCGACCATCGATAAGCGTTACCTGACCAGATGTAGCAAGACCTGCTTTGGTCAGCATGTCATTCACGCCTTCTTCGCGGGCACCATCAAACACTGGTGTTGCTATGGGAACGCCACTGCGCAGGTTTTCACCCATTTCAAAGATTTCGCTATCGGAAAGATCGGCGATATCTGACTTATATTCATCTTCGCCGTAAATACCTTTCAACCAATCGCGAACGGGGCCGGTATCTTTACCGTTTGATTTGGCAACATCAATCATGTCACCAATTTGACGGCCCAACCCGGCACAAGCCCAGCCCATGTGGGTTTCAAGAATCTGTCCCACGTTCATACGCGATGGAACGCCCAGCGGGTTAAGAACGATATCAACCGATGTGCCATCTTCGGCATACGGCATATCTTCAACTGGCATGATGCGGGAAATAACACCCTTGTTACCATGACGGCCAGCCATTTTGTCACCCGGTTGTAGCTTGCGCTTCACGGCAACAAATACTTTTACCATCTTCATAACGCCGGGGTTAAGGTCATCACCACGTTGAAGCTTATCAACTTTATCTTCAAAGCGGCGTTGCAGTGCGGCTACGGATTCCTCAAACTGTGATTTGAGACCTTCCATATCCTTCATAACCTTGTCGTTGTCGACAACAATCTGTGATTGTTGACCAGGCGTATATTCATTAAGAAGCTCTTCGGTAACGGTTGAACCAACGCTGATTTCTTTGGGGCCGGAAACTATTTTCTTGCCCAAAAGAAGATCTTTCAAACGCTGTGAGAAGCTACGTTCAAGAATTGCGCGTTCATCATCGCGATCTTTTGCGAGACGTTCAATTTCGTCACGTTCAATCGCCATGGCACGTTCATCTTTGTCGACGCCGCGGCGGTTAAACACGCGAACCTCAACCACCGTACCAACAACCCCCGGGGGAAGCTTGAGCGATGTATCACGAACATCAGTAGCTTTTTCACCAAAGATGGCACGCAGAAGCTTTTCTTCTGGTGTCATTGGGCTTTCGCCTTTTGGTGTTACCTTACCAACCAAAATATCGCCCGGTTTTACTTCGGCACCGATATAAACGATACCGGCTTCATCAAGGTTTTTAAGAGATTCTTCACCGACGTTTGGAATATCACGGGTGATTTCTTCTTGGCCGAGCTTGGTGTCACGGGCCATTACCTCAAATTCATCAATGTGGATTGAGGTAAAGACATCGTCACGCACAAGACGCTCAGAAATTAGAATTGAATCTTCAAAGTTGTAACCGTTCCACGGCATAAACGCGACCAGCACGTTTTTACCCAAAGCCAATTCACCAAATTCGGTTGAAGGGCCATCGGCAATTGTATCGCCAGAAACAACCTTATCACCAACCTTTACCAGCGGGCGCTGATGCAAGCAGGTGTTCTGGTTTGAACGCTGGAATTTTTGCAACGTGTAAATATCAACACCGGATTGGGCGGTTGATGTTTCTTCGGTCGCACGAATAACGATACGGGTTGCATCAACTTGATCGATAATACCTGAACGACGGGCGGTAATGGTTGCGCCACTATCGCGCGCAACTGGTTCTTCCATTCCGGTACCAACCAATGGTGCTTTGGCCTGCAACAACGGCACGGCTTGGCGCATCATGTTTGAACCCATCAACGCACGGTTAGCATCATCGTTTTCCAAGAATGGAATAAGCGCGGTTGCTACAGATACGAGCTGCTTAGGGCTAACGTCGATGAATTCAATTCCATCGGGATGAACCATAACATAGTCACCTGCCTTGCGGCATGAAACCATGTCATCAACGAACTTGCCGTTCTTATCAAGGTCTGCGTTGGCCTGGGCAATAACGTAACGGCCCTCTTCCATTGCTGACATATAAACAACATCGCCATCTACTAGTTTGCCATTACTAACGCGCTGATACGGGCTTTCAATAAAACCGTACTTGTTAACGCGGGCAAAGGTGGCAAGCGAGTTAATAAGACCAATATTTGGTCCTTCGGGTGTTTCAATTGGGCAGATGCGTCCGTAATGGGTTGGGTGCACATCGCGCACTTCAAAACCAGCACGTTCACGGGTCAGCCCGCCCGGTCCAAGCGCCGATAGGCGACGTTTGTGGGTAACTTCGGAAAGCGGATTGGTTTGATCCATAAACTGTGAAAGCTGGGATGAACCAAAAAATTCACGAACTGCGGCACTGGCCGGTTTAGCGTTGATAAGATCGTGCGGCATTACGGTATCAATTTCTACCGAGCTCATACGTTCACGAATTGCACGTTCCATACGCAACAGGCCAACACGGTATTGGTTTTCCATCAATTCACCAACAGAGCGAACGCGACGGTTGCCAAGGTGATCAATATCATCAATTTCACCGCGACCATCTTTCAGGTCAACCAAGGTGCGTACGATAGAAAGAATGTCTTCTTTGCGCAGAACCCGAACAGTATCGGCAACATCTTCAAAGCCAAGGCGCGAGTTCATTTTAACACGGCCAACGGCGGAAAGATCATAGCGTTCTGAATCAAAGAACAAGCTTTTAAACAATGCCTGTGCGGTATCTGGGGTTGGCGGTTCACCCGGACGCATAACCCGGTAGATATCAACTAACGCTTCTTCGCGGGTTTTGTTTTTATCAACCGCAAGCGTATTGCGGATATAAGGGCCAACGTTAACGTGGTCGATTGCCAATACACGAATTTCTTCAATTCCAAGATCTTCCATCGCTTCGATGGTTTCGACGGTAATTTCATCACCGGATTCGGCAAAAATTTCACCAGTCTTTTCGTTGAAAATATCCATGGCAGTGTAAGAACCAATAAGGTCTTCACCGGTAACCTGAACTTCCTTAAGACCTTTTTCTTCCAACTGACGAATGGCACGCGGGGTGAGTTTTGATCCCACTTCCAAAACAACCTTACCGGTTTTGGCATTTACCAAATCGCGAGTAAGTTTTTGTCCACGCAGACGGTCGGCATTGAATTCTGTTTTCCAACCTTTTTTGGTACGGCCGTAAACGATAGTATCGTAAAAATGATCCAAGATATCTTGTGGTGACATACCAACCGCATCGGCTGGGGCCAAAGTTTTTCCATCGGCCTCAAGCTTGGCGCGTTGTTTGGCAGTTTTGTCGCTGTCTAACGCCATCAACAGGGTCGTAACCGGCAGTTTACGACGACGGTCAATACGCACATAGGCCAAATCCTTGGCATCAAACTCAAAGTCGAGCCATGAGCCACGATAAGGAATTACGCGTGAAGCAAAAAGGTATTTACCTGATGAATGGGTTTTGCCTTTGTCATGATCAAAGAACACGCCCGGGCTACGGTGCATTTGTGAAACAATAACGCGTTCAGTTCCGTTAACAACAAAGGTGCCATTATCGGTCATCAGTGGCATGTCACCCATGTATACGTCTTGTTCTTTAATATCGCGAATGGAGCGGGCTTCTGTTTCTTCGTCGGTATCCCAAACCACAAGACGAAGGGTTACCTTTAGCGGTGCGCCATAGGTAATGCCGCGTTGCTGACATTCTTCCACGTCGTATTTAGGTTCATCAAATTCAAACCGAACAAATTCAAGCGTTCCATTTTCGGAAAAATCCTGAATAGGAAATACCGATTTGAAAACTTCCTGTAGGCCGCTCTGTTCACGCTCTGCAGCGGTGGCGTCTCTTTTTAGGAACTGTTCATAGGAAGTCTTTTGAACTTCAATTAGGTTAGGCATTTCAACCGCAGACTGAATGCGACCAAAATCCTTGCGAACACGTTTGCGACGGGTAAACGACGTAGCCATTATTTTTTTCCTCAGTGTCTAGTTTTTGCTTATCTCGTTTTCGGCTGCCGGGCCAAAAAAAGATAACCACTAAAAACACAAAAACCTCTGACGTGTTCAACCTTAGGGATGCCGTCCCTATGGAAAAACTCGCTTCAGAGGATTTCACATTTGCGTTCCCGGCTCGGCAAGCCTATGCAAACAAATGTGAGTTGCGGTGGTTCGGGGCGGCGACCACATATAATGACCACCGCCCTTCTCCGATTTTACTTAAACAAGAAGTCTATTACTTAAGCTCGACAGAGGCGCCAGCCGCTTCGAGTTTCCTCTTAACTTCTTCAGCTTCGTCCTTGGTTGCACCTTCTTTAACTGCTTTAGGTGCACCTTCAACCATGTCTTTAGCTTCTTTGAGGCCAAGACCGGTAATGGCACGAACTTCTTTAATAACGTTAATTTTCTGATCGCCTGCGGCGGTAAGAATAACGTCGAACTCGGTTTTTTCTTCAGCGGCTTCAACTGCACCACCTGCGGCTGCAACTGCAACCGGAGTGGCGGCAGAAACGCCCCATTTTTCTTCGAGCATTTTAGAAAGATCAGCTGCTTCCATAACGGTAAGGGCTGAAAGGTCGTCTACTATTTTATCTAAATTAGCCATTATATTTTCTCCATAGGCTTGAACAATTGGTTCAGATATGTCGGATCAAGCGGCTTCACCCTGAGAAGCATAAGCACCCATAACGCGGGCCAACTGGCCAGCGGGTGCTTGGGTAACACCAGCAATCTTGGTCGCGGGAGCTTGTAAAAGTCCCACAAGTTTGCCACGAAGTTCGTCGAGCGAAGGCAGTATTGCCAATGCTTTTACGGCATCAACACTTAGCTGTTCTTCACCAAGGGCACCACCAACAACGATTAGTTTTTCGTTGCCTTTGGCAAATTTGACCGCAACCTTCGCAGCCGATACCGGGTCTGCGCTAAACGCAATTCCGGTCGGGCCTTTGAACATGTCGGTCATACCCTCGAACTTGGTGTCTTTCAGGGCAAGACGCGTGAGCCGATTTTTTGTCACTTTAAAACCAGCGCCGGCTTCTAGCATTTTAATGCGCAAGTCCTCCATTTCCGCAACGGTCAACCCAGAGTAATGGGTTACAACAACCATTTCGGCAGCAACAAAGGTCTTGTGAAGCTCAGCGACCAGTTCTGCTTTTTGTGATCGGTCCACTGATCGTCTCCAGTTTCTTCAATGCATTTCTACAAATGTAAAAATGCGGTTGCACAACAAGGCTTCCGGGGAACCACAACAATTGGCCCTTTAGAAACCCGATTACCTGCCCAGTGCAACAAATTCAAGCCGCTTCGCACGTTACATGCGGTTGAAACGGTTTTCTCTGCACTGTCTCGGTAGGCGATAACCTTTTAAGTCAAACCAAATCGTCTGACACCTACTGTCTTGGACAGGGTGAAAACGGAAAAACTTTCCGCTTTCAATCACTACTGCACCGCAGCAGTGAAACTTTTAAACATGGTTCAGCTAGTGGCTGAGCCCATGTCAATTTTTACGCCAGGCCCCATGGTCGAGCTAATGGATATACCCTTCATGTAGGTACCCTTTACGCCCGTTGGCTTGGCTTTGGTAATTGCATTAATGAAGGTACTAACATTTTCAACCAAAGCTTTTTCATCAAAGCTGGCTTTACCGATACCGGCATGAACAACACCTTCTTTTTCAGCGCGAAATTCAATTTGTCCGCCTTTGGCATCTTTAACCGCCTTGGCAACATCATTGGTAACGGTGCCCAATTTGGGGTTTGGCATAAGACCACGTGGGCCAAGAACCTTGCCCAGTTTGCCAACTGTTACCATCATGTCAGGGGTTGCGATGCAACGATCAAAACCGCTTTCACCTTTTTGTATTTTTTCAGCCAATTCATCGTCGCCAACCATGTCGGCGCCTGCGGCTTTTGCTTCTTCGGCTTTGTCACCCTTGGCAAAAACCACAACACGAATAGTTTTACCGGTTCCGTTAGGCAATGCCACAATACCGCGAACCATTTGGTCTGCGTGTTTAGGGTCAACCCCAAGGTTGATAGCGATTTCTACTGTTTCATCAAATTTGGTTGTTGCGCCGGCCTTTACCAACTTAACGGCTTCTTCGATGCCATAAAGCTTTTCGTGGTCGATGCCTTCGTTTGATTTTTTAAAACGTTTTCCGATTTTGCTCATGTCTATTACCTCACCACTTCAAGGCCCATTGACCGTGCGGAGCCAGCAATCATTTCGGCAGCTGCATCAAGGTCATGGGCATTAAGATCCGCCATTTTCTGTTCGGCAATATCACGGCACTGGGCAATGGTTACCGAACCAGCTGATTCACGACCCACAAGGCCAGAACCTTTCTGAATTTTTGCTGCTTTCTTTAAAAAGAAGCTAGCAGGCGGTGTTTTGGTGATGAATTCAAACGAAGCATCCTGAAACGCGGTGATAACCACCGGAATAGGCATGCCCTTTTCCAACTGTTGGGTCTGGGCATTAAACGCTTTGCAGAATTCCATGATGTTAAGACCTGCCTGACCAAGAGCCGGGCCGATCGGTGGTGATGGATTAGCGGCACCAGCTGGTACCTGCAATTTTACAATTGCTTTTACTTTTTTTGCCATTTTATCCTCAGTTCAATTAAATCTGTTTAGTTAGATCTATTTAGTTTCTGGGACCGTGGTGCGGCTATGACGGGCCTCCCACGGGGTTTAAATTATAGTCCAGTTAACTTAAGACGCTTTTTCCACCTGTGAATATTCCAGTTCCACTGGTGTTGCACGTCCAAAAATACTTACCGCGACCTTTACCCGGGCGCGTTCTTCGTCGACATCTTCGATTAGGCCGTTAAACGATGCAAAAGGACCATCGGTAACGCGAACCTGTTCGCCAATTTCGAAAACAATGGATGGCCTTGGCCGATCCACGCCTTCTTCAACCTGATTAAGAATACGCTTTGCTTCGTTTTCCGAAATCGGGGTTGGTTTATCACGTGTTCCCAAAAATCCACTGACTTTCGGGGTGTTTCTTACCAAATGCCATGCGGCATCGGTCATGTCCATTTCTACCAGCACATAGCCGGGAAAGAACTTGCGATCGCTAGAGACCTTGGCGCCGCGCCGCATTTCTACTACTTCTTCGCTAGGCACTAAAACCTGGGTGATTTTATCATCCATCCCGGCTTGTTTTGCCTGCTCTTCAATGGAACTTGCGACCTTTTTTTCAAAGCCAGAATATACGTGAATGACGTACCACTTCGCCGACATCGCTTAAGCTCCAATACCAAGAACGGCTTTAACGCCCGCAGCAAGTATCTGATCAACCAAGAAGAAAAATGTTGCCGCAAGTATAACCATTATAAATACCATGACGGTAGAAATGCCTGATTCCTTGCGGGTTGGCCAGGTTACCTTGGAGGCTTCCTGACGAACTTCTTGAACGAACTGTGCTGGGCTTGTTTTTGCCATTTCTTATTTTCTAGTCCTAATAACTTGTACTTTTGACCCACATTTTATGGGTCACCTTACATAGTGATGGCAGGGGCGGAGAGACTCGAACTCACGACCTGCGGTTTTGGAGACCGCTGCTCTACCAACTGAGCTACACCCCTTCACCCATCCAAACCCTAAAAAAGGGCGGAAAAGCTCCGAAAAAGAACAAACAGGCGAAAAAAAATGCCGCCTGCCTTCAAACTCCCTCTTCGGTCGGGAAAGTGGGGAAATACCCCCTTTCCGCACTTATGTCCAGTATTATTAAATAGCCTTGAAAAAACCGGGCCCCGCACACGCAGGGCCCTGATTTTCCTTAACCTTTTAAGCAATCACCTTAGCTACAACGCCGGCACCAACGGTACGGCCACCTTCGCG
>CBFDBQ010000053.1:0-13148 GCA_965603095.1 uncultured Thalassospiraceae bacterium
GGACTTCCCGCCGGTGATGGTTCTGACCGCGCAAACCGATCAAGAGACAAAACTTAAGGCACTAGACCTTGGGGCTAGGGATTTTCTACATAAACCGTTTGATCGGCTAGAGGTTCTTACGCGAATTGGCAATATGATTGAAACTCATCTTTTGCATAAAAAGCTGCGTTTTCATAATGAAGAGCTTGAACAAAAGGTAAGTGAACGAACCAAGGAAATAGAGGAAACTAGACTTGAGGCAGTAAGATGTCTTGGTCGTGCTTCGGAATATAAAGACAATGAAACGGGAATGCACGTTATTCGCATGAGCAAATCCAGCCAGCTTATGGCGCACGCAGTAGGTATGAGCGAAGATGATTGCTCGTTGATATTGCACTCCAGCCCCATGCATGATGTTGGTAAAATTGGCATCCCCGATAATGTTTTGCTTAAGCCTGGAAAACTCGATCCCGATGAATGGGAAATAATGAAACGTCATGCGGAAATGGGCGTTGAAATTCTTGGCGATCACCCATCACCATTAATGGAAATGGCAAGGCAGGTTGCTATTACCCATCATGAAAAATGGGATGGCAGTGGCTATCCGCGCGGACTTAGTGGAAAAGATATTCCATTGGTTGGCAGAATTACAGCATTGGCGGATGTATTTGATGCACTAACATCTGAGCGGCCATATAAAAAAGCATGGCCGGTAGAAGAAGCAGTTTCTTTTATAAAAGAACAATCTGGAAAACATTTTGATCCAGAATTAGTGGAAATATTTATTGGTCTTATTGATGATATTTGTGAAGTTCGTGATAAATACCGCGATGTTTTTGATACCGAAGCGGCAGAATAATACAAAATATAATTTTCACACGCTTATCGTCTTACTGGAAATAGTGTGACCAAGAAATCAGCAAAATTATCCCTGATATTTTCATGCTTCGGGCATACCTACGCACATTTGTTTGCACCCATTTTCTTTGTGGTTGCACTGGCGTTAGAAACTGAAATGGGTCTAAGCCACGGCGAGGTCGTAAGCTTAATTGTTGCTGGTAACGTAATTTATGGCGTTGCCGCACCATTTGCTGGATGGCTTTCTGATAAATGGAATGCGACTGGAATGATGTCGGTCTATTTCATCGGCACAGGCATAGCAATGATATTGACTGGTTTTGCAACATCTCCATTTACACTTGCTATTTTTCTTGGCCTCTCTGGCTTGTTTGGCTCCATATATCACCCAGTAGGAATTGCATGGCTGGTAAGAAACGCTGTAAATCGCGGAACCGCGCTCGGGATAAATGGTGTTTTTGGAACAATCGGCCCATCAGTTGCAGCGTTAAGTGCAGGCATCCTTACCCAAACCATAAGCTGGCGTGCGGCATTTATTGTTCCGGGTGTAATTGTGACCCTTACCGGCATCGCCTTTATAATTATGCTGAAACGCGGTGAGATTGTGGAAGTTAAAAAAGATATGTCACCGCACGTAGCAGCTACGAAAGCAGACACAATACGTACCGTGCTGGTGTTGACCGTTACAATGCTTTGCACCGGACTAATATATCAATCTATCAGCCCAGCATTGCCGAAAATGTTTTCAATTCGCCTAGAAGATTTTTTCTCAGGTGGAATTATGGGCATTTCGGTAATGGTTGCCATGGTTTATATTGTGGCCGGTGGATTCCAGATGATTGCCGGGCGACTTTGCGATATTTACCCATTAAAATTGGTTTATATAATCAGCTTCATCGCCCAGATACCCATTATGTTATTTGTCGCAAGCGCCAGCGGCATGTCGTTGCTAATTACAGCCATGTTGTTGGTTGCCGCTAATCAATCATCGCTCCCGGCAGAAAACAGTTTGGTTGCAAGATATGCTCCGGCCCAATGGCGAGGGCTTGCATTTGGAATAAAATTTATTTTGGCATTCGGCATCAGCAGCATGGCCATACTGATGGAAGCATCAATATTTGAATATACTGGTGGGTTTTTCTGGTTATTTATTATACTTGCATCAATCGCAACGGTTGGTTTTGCAACGGCGTTTTTGCTTCCTTCGGAAAAACCAAAACCAGTTATGCAACCAGCAGAATAGATTTATTTCATTAACCGTTGGTATTCAATTTTTACACAACGATTTTGAATTGCTACTAACCCAGCGTTGGTGGCTTTTTCCGATGCCGCATCGTTTGTAATGCCAAGCTGCATCCATACAACCTGAATATTTTTTTCAAGCGCCAGCAATATTGCCTCATCACAAACTTTTCCCGCTTGTTCAGAGTTGCGAAATATGTTGACCATGTCACAGGGGGAGGGGACATCAGATAATTTTGCGTAAACTTTTTGTTCTAATAATTCTTCACCCTCCAACCCGGGATTAACCGGGTAAACCGTGTACCCATTTTCCAGCAAAAATTTCATTACCCCATAAGATGGGCGCGATGTATTTGCCGATGCGCCGATCAGAGCAATAGTTTTTACACTTTCAAGAATACCAATTATTAGGTCGTCATTTTCACTTGTCATAATTATTGGTCATTTTTTCACTTTTTATTATGTTATATCCCGCCATTTGGGCGGGGTTCTTTTTTCAACAAATGCCTTTATTCCTTCGCGTGCATCGTCATTTTGAATATTTTTATTCATTGTCTGCATAGCCAAGGCATAAGCCGCATCAATCCCCAACTCGCGCTGTTTATAAAATAGCTCCTTGCCAAGCTTTATGGCACTAGGTGATTTTGATGCAATTTCTAATGCAATATTTTCTACCTCTGCATCCAATACTTCCGGTCCAACACACCTGCTTATCAGGCCAATGCGTAATGCATCTTCTGCGTCTATAAACCTTCCGGTAAATGCCATTTCTAACGCGGCAGATTTCCCTACACTGCGTGAAAGCTGAACCAGCGGGGTTGAACAAAATAATCCAAGGTTTATCCCTGATGTTGCAAATCGGGCATGGCTTCCGGCGATGGCAATATCGCATGCCGCAACCAACTGACATCCGGCTGCGGTCGCGGTTCCCTGTACGCTAGCAATTACCGGTTGGGGCAATCTTTGTATTTTCAACATTATGTCGGTGCAGGCTGAAATTGTGTTTTCAATCTCTATCTCATTGCCAGCATCAGCAAATTCCATCATTTGTTTAAGGTCGTGACCGGCGGAAAAGGCAACCCCAGCACCGCTTAATACCACCGCTCTTATTTTTGTATCTTTCGCCACATTGTCCAGCTCGGACGAAAGGGCCAATAAAACCTCACGGCTAAGGGCATTCATTTGCTTGGGTCGGTTTAGGGTTAGCCATGTAATCTGGTCTTTATCGCTTCTCAGGACATATGGTTCGGTATCGGTGTTCATGCTGTATCTCCCTAAGTCCAGCGGCCGTTATGACTGATTATCTGACTACAAGTATGACATATTCTGCATTTTCCGGGATATTCATGTGTTTTTAAGGGGATATTTTACGGTAAAATAATACCGTGTTTTTAATCCATTGAAAATAAACACTTATTTATACTTTGGCGTTCTTTTTGTGGTTGACGTAGCTAGGCGTTAAGGCTAAAAAACGCGCCTGCCAAAGGTTTGGTACAAAATAAACCATTGGCCCCACACTGGGGCCATATTTTAAATTAGTAATTGAAAAAAGGACGAGGTTTTAAATGAAAACCTACTCTGCAAAACCATCAGACGTTGAAAAGAAATGGTTCATCATCGATGCCGATGGATTGGTTCTTGGACGTATGGCCAGCATTATTTCCATGCGCCTGCGCGGAAAGCACAAACCTATGTACACCGCCAATATTGATTGTGGCGATAACATTATCGTAATCAACGCCGAAAAGATAAAGCTTACTGGTCGCAAAATGACCGATAAGAAGTTCTATTGGCACACCGGTCATCCGGGCGGTATCAAAGAACGCACCATGGAAAAAATTCTTGGTGGCGATCATCCGGAACGGGTTGTGCAAAAAGCAGTTGAACGCATGGTTACTCGCTCACCAATGGGTCGTCAGCAAATGCGTAAACTTCACGTTTATGCAGGAACCGAGCACCCACATCAGGCACAAAGCCCGGAAGTTCTGGATGTCGCATCCATGAACCCGAAAAACAAAAGGAGCGCGTAAGGCCAATGAGTGAAGAAACAAAAACACTCGAAGACCTGAAAGACATAGTCACAGGCACCCCGGCAGAAGGCGAAGTTGCAGTAGCAACAGCAGACGCCGTTTCTACCGAAGCAATTGTGCGCGTACAAAAATTGGACGCACAGGGCCGTGCATACGCAACTGGCAAACGTAAAAATGCCATTGCCCGCGTATGGCTTAAGCCTGGCAACGGAAAGGTCATTGTTAATGGTCGCGAACAGGAAGTGTATTTTGCCCGTCCGGTTTTGCGCATGCTTATTAACCAGCCGTTTTCAGAATCTGCCCGTGAAGGACAGTTTGATGTGGTGGCAACAGTTACCGGCGGCGGCTTATCCGGCCAAGCTGGTGCGGTTCGTCATGGCATCTCCAAAGCGCTAACCAGCTATGAGCCAACCCTACGTGCGGTGCTCAAGAAAGGTGGCTTCCTTACTCGTGATAGCCGTGTTGTTGAACGTAAGAAATTCGGTCGCGCCAAAGCTCGCCGAAGCTTCCAGTTCTCGAAACGTTAATTCCCCTTTATTGGAATTTGCCTTATTATCGGGCATCTCCTTCGGGGGGTGCCCGATTTTTTTGGTTTTTTCACGGAATAGTTAAATGAGCGCAAAAGTATTTATTGATGGTGAGGTCGGCACAACCGGCCTGCAAATCAAATCCCGGCTAGAGGGGCGGAGCGATATTGAGCTTTTAAGCCTGCCTGAGGAAACTCGGAAGGATGCGGGCGCGCGGGCCGAAATGCTTAACAGTGCCGATGTGGCAATTTTATGCTTGCCCGATGATGCGGCGGTGGATGCCGTTTCCATGATTGAAAACCCCAACGTTCGGGTAATTGATGCCAGTTCGGCCCACCGGGTTAGTGATGGCTGGGTTTACGGCTTTCCTGAACTTGACGCTGAACAATCGGGTAAAATTGCAACCGCCAAACGGCTAGGCAATGTTTGCTGTTATGCGGTAGCAAGTATTTCAATGCTTCGGCCATTAATTTCTGCTGAAATAATGCCAGATAACTATCCCGTCACATTAAATGCGGTTTCTGGGTATTCCGGCGGCGGCAAAAAAATGATTGCCAGCTTTGAAGATAGCTCGTCATCTGAATACACCGACGTTCCATATTTTGCATACGGATTATCACTAAAGCACAAGCACGTTCCAGAAATTGAAATGCATTCAGCCCTCAAGCGGCGGCCTTTGTTTATGCCCGCGGTTGGAAGATTTGCCCAAGGAATGATGGCTCAATTACCATTACAGCTATCGAGCCTTCCGGGCTCTCCTACACCGAGCGATATTCATGCAGCACTCGAAAACCATTATGCCGGCAAGCGGTTTGTAACGGTGGCGGCTATGGATGAAACATTTGCTATGTCTGAATTGCGGCCAGATGTTTTAAACGGCACAAACGAGCTAAGGCTACACGTATTTGCCAATGAACAAGCTGGCCATGTGGTTGTAGTGGCGGTGTTAGATAACCTTGGAAAGGGTGCATCTGGTTCGGCGGTGCAGAACCTTAACATCATGCTGGGCATGGCTGAGGAAACCGAGCTTTGAGCAATATACAAATGCGCACAGCCCAAGGAATAATTGTTACAATACTAATGTTCGCGGTTTTGGGAACCGTTGCCGCCCTATGGCAAAACCCATTGTTCGTTCGCATGACCCCGGTGCAAGGACCGGAAATAACGTTGCTTGGAATTATGTCATTGCTGTTTGGGGTTTATGTTGGAATTAGGCGGGTAAGTTGTTCGTGGAAAAAACCAGGATTGGGCGGAACTTTAGGATTTCTTGGTGTTGCCTGTCCGGTATGCAATAAGATATTACTTCTTATTTTTGGCGGTGAGCTATTGATGGCTTATTACGAACCAGTTCGTCTATATGTTACCGTTGCAGGTATTTTGTTTATGCTATGGTTAGTCTGGCGAGAGATTAAGATGCAGGTAAAAACCGTTTAAAAATGCGTAACACACATCCAAAACCACCTAAAATTAAAAAATTTGATCTTCAACCGGGCCGCATAATTGGCGGCACCTACGAGGTCGAGAGTTTTTTAGGCGGCGGCTACGAAGGCGAAGTTTACAAAGTAAGCGAATTTCGCACAGGTGTTCCGCGTACGGCCAAGCTTTATTACCCTCATCGTAATGAAAATGATCTAGACGCAATGAACTTTGCCCGCAAGCTTGAAATGTTGCGTGATTGTTCAATTGTTATTCAATATCACCACGCAGAAACCCTTAGAATTAAACGCCAAGCGGTAACCTGTCTGATATCTGAATACGTTGATGGAATAATTCTTTCAAAATATATTCAGTCCCATCCCGGAAAGCGAATGCCACCATACAAGGCGCTTAGCCTGATATATGCTTTGGTTGTGGGCTTAGAAGAAATTCATTGGAAAAATGAATATCACGGCGATATTCATTCGGAAAATATACTTATACGTCCGCAGGGAATATTTTTTGATGTAAAGCTGGTCGATTTTTATAATCTTGGCAGGTCAAACAAAGAACGTCGCAAAGAAGATATTATCGACACCATTCATCTATTGCACGAAGCCATTGGCGGCAATAAATGGTACGCCAAGGCCCCTCAGAAAATTAAGGATATATGTCGAGGCCTTCGTCGCGACCTTATTCTGGAACGTTTTCCCACCACGCGCCATTTGCGCGAGCACCTTGAAACATTTTAAATCAACTTTAAATGCTTTCTCCTGCGCCATGGCCAGATGCCCATGCCCATTGAAAATTATAACCGCCCAATTGTCCTGTTACATCCACAGTTTCACCAATAAAAAATAATCCAGGAACTTTTTTTGCTTCCATTGTTTTTGATGAAAGCTCGGCTGTATCTATGCCGCCAAGGGTAACTTCGGCGGTGCGATATCCTTCGCTACTTGTTGGGCGAATACTCCAGTTATTTATTCGGCCTCCAAGCTTGCTCAATATTTTATCGTTAATTTGCCCCATGGTCTCAACAATACCAATTTCATCAACTATACCTTGGGCCAAACTCTTTGAGAGAAACTCGGAAAGTATGGTTTGCGGTAATTGTTTGGGTTTTTCTTGTTTTGCGGTTTTTAATATGGCAAATAAATCCACGCTTGGTGCCATATCAATAATTATTTCATCGCCAGCATTCCAATAGGACGATATTTGCAATATTGCAGGGCCGCTTAAGCCCCGATGGGTAAATAACAACGCATCATTAAAGCTGGCTTTGTTACAGCTTATTTTTACATCCACCGATACCCCAGCAAGATTTTTCATATTTTCAAGCTCAACCCCAGAAAATGTAAGCGGCACTAGGGCAGGGTGGGTTGGTATAACGTTAATGCCTAATTTACGCGCCATCCGGTGGCCGAAATCGCTGGCACCAATTTTGGGAATTGAAAGTCCGCCGCTGGCAATAACAACCGATGTGGAGTTAAAATTGCCAATATCGGTTGTTACACAAAAACCATTTTCATTTTTTATAATGTTTTCAACCGATACTGGGTTTTTAATTTCAACCCCCGCATCACGGCATTCATCAAGCAGCATCTCAACAATTTGTGTAGCCGGGCCTTGGCAAAAAAGCTGACCTTGCGTTTTTTCAAAATATTCGATGCCATGTTTTTCAACCATGGTTACAAAATTTTCCGGTCGGTAACGTTTTAATGCTGAAATACAAAAGCGGGGGTTCTGGGAAATATAATTTTCTGGTGTGGCGTTCAGGTTGGTAAAATTGCATCTACCGCCACCGGATATACGTATTTTTTCACCAATTTTATTTGCGTGATCTAACAATAGAACTTTACGACCACGATTACCTGCAGTTATTGCACACATTAGCCCGGCGGCCCCGGCGCCAACTATGATTGCGTCAAAATTATCCAATTAATAAATCCTGAAATTATTTTTTACAAATCACTTTATCCGCCGGCAATGCTAACGTCAAAACCTGCGGTCTTTGCCGCATTCAGCAATGCAGATGGGGATATACCTATAGGGTCATACTTTATTAGAAAAAGACGACTGTTGTTTTCATTTTGGTGAACTAAAACAGATTTTTCCGTTTCCATGAGAATTCGTTTTAATGAAGATATTTCATCATCAGGTAGTTTTGGCAGCAGCATAAGTATATCCGACAGCATCAAACATCCTTTCTATTTTATTTTTTATCGAATAGGAATTTTGCCAAATAAATGCGCCGGTAGGGTAGTATCCCGCTATCACCAAAATACCGACTAAACGTCAATATCTTGAACGAAGCGTGCGTGCTCTTGAATATAGGCGTAGCGAAGCTCAGGCTTTTTGCCCATCAAACTTTCAACCAGTTCTGCGGTATCGTGCTGGTCATCCCAATCTTCTTCGCCGTGCCCACCCGGAACCGTAACCCGAAGAAGGGTTCTTTTTTCTATGCTCATAGTTGTTTCTTTTAGTTGGGCCGGGGGCATTTCACCCAAACCTTTAAATCGGCTAATCTCAACCTTTCTGCCCTTGAAGTCGCTTTTCATAAGCTCGTCCTTGTGCTCATCATCGCGAGCATATTCGACCTTGCCGCCTGCGCTAATGCGGTAAAGCGGCGGCTGAGCTAAAAACAAATGACCCTTTTCAATAAGCTCAGGCATTTCCTTGTAAAAAAATGTCATTAGCAATGATGCAATATGCGCACCATCAACATCGGCATCGGTCATTATTATTACACGCTCATATCTAAGCGCTACTTCATCGAAATTTTTACCGGCACCACAACCAAGAGCTTCAATTAAATCGGAAAGTTCTTGGTTGGCATTCTTTTTATCAGCCGTAGCTGACGCAACATTTAATATTTTACCGCGCAGTGGCAATATGGCCTGTGTTTTGCGGTCACGCGCTTGCTTGGCTGAACCGCCAGCACTATCACCTTCAACAATAAATATTTCCGTACCTTCGGATGTCTTGCTCGAACAATCAGCCAACTTGCCCGGAAGGCGAAGTTTTTTAGTGGCAGATTTTCTTTTTGTTTCTAATTCAGTTTTTCGCCTTAACCGTGAATTAGCCCGTTCAATGGTTGCGTCCAACAATGCTTTTGCTGCTTTGGGGTCAGATGAAAGCCAGTGGTCAAAACTATCACGCAGGGTGTTTTCGACAATCCGTTGGGCATCGGCAGTTGCCAGCCTTTCTTTTGTTTGCCCTTGAAATTGTGGTTCGGGAATAAAAAGCGAAAGCATTGCCATGGACCCACCTAAAACATCTTCTGCGGTAATTTTTGCCGCTACCTTAACGTTGGTTAGTTCGCCGAGCGAAATCCGCTTTCGTGGGTGCCGCCCTGTGGTGTGGGAACGGTATTGCAATATGAATTTAAAAATCCATCTTCATCGGCTGGCCATGCAACCGCCCATTCAACCCGGCCCTGGTCGGCGGAAAATTCAACCCTTCCGGAAAATGGTCTTGGCGTAACCGTACGACGTTTTTCAAGGCGGCCCTCGACGTAATCTTGCAAGCCACCGGGGAAATGCAATTCGGCAGTTTCTGGAACACCTTTTTCTTCTTTGTCTTTCAATAATTTTTTATCGCAGGTCCAGCGAATTTTTACGCCACGAAACAAATATGCCTTGGACCGTGCCATGCGAAAAAGCTGATGTGGTCGAAAGTGTATTGCCGTGCCAAATATATCCGGGTCGGGCCTAAAGGTAACCGTGGTGCCGCGCTTGTTGGGTGATTTGCCAATATTTTTAAGTTTTGTTTTGGCCTTACCACGAGAAAATTCTTGAACCCATTGCTGTTTGTCGCGGGCAACTTCAACCCGGACATATTCAGACAATGCATTTACAACTGAAATACCAACACCGTGCAGGCCGCCAGATGTTGCGTAAGCCTTGCCACCAAATTTACCACCCGAATGTAGCGTGGTCATTATGACCTCAAGGGCTGAAAGGTTTTTAAATTTGGGGTGTGGATCAACCGGGATGCCGCGACCATTATCGCTGACGGTTAATTCGTTATTGGAGTTCATTTCAATATTGATTACGCTGGCGTGCCCGGCGACCGCTTCATCCATGGAGTTATCGATGATTTCAGCGGCAAGGTGGTGGTAGGCGTGCTCATCGGTGCCACCAATATACATGCCGGGGCGCTTGCGTACGGGCTCAAGCCCTTCAAGGACCTCTATGTCAGAAGCGTTATAGCTATCACCTTTTGCAGGCTTGGCCTTTGCTGTTTTGGCCTTGGCCTTAGCTTTTGCAGGGGCTTTGGCCTTGCTTTTTGCTTTGGTTTTTTTTGTTTTTCCGCCGAAAAGATCTGCCATAAAAGTCCCTGTATTTAATTTTTTGACCCATATAGTCACATCACGGGTTATTCTATACTTATAAATAATAAATAGGCTGGAAAGGCAAAAACAAGCCAGTTTCATTTAATACACTGTAAAATCACATTAAATTATTAACGATACGTTGAAAAATACAAAAGGATACAAATCCCATGAGCACAAACGCTGAAACCGATTCTAAAGATGGCTCACCTAGGGGCGATCTTGTTATTCGCACCGTAGCGTTTCCCGCCCAGATGAACTCAGGCGGTAATATTTTTGGCGGGTGGGTATTGGGTCAAATGGACACCGCAGGCGGCATTACAGCCGCTGAGAAAGCCTTGGGGCGGGTTGCCACCGTCGCCGTAAAGGCAATGAAGTTTGAAAAGCCGGTTCACGTGGGCGATATTATTTGCTGTTATGTGGATGTGGTCAAAATTGGCACCACGTCAATAACCACCCATGTGCAGGCATGGGTTCACCGCCACAAGGGGGCTGAAATAAGCGAAATAAAGGTAACCGAAGGCGAGTTTGTGTTTGTTGCCCTCGATGAAAAGGGCAGGCCCCGAAAGATTCCTCGTTAACTGCTTTTCTGGTGTTTTTTAAGCAATTGCCAACCACACGTATCCGGCTATGAGAATAACGCCCAATGAGGCCGCATCTGCAAACATTTTTAACTGGTTCATTTTTTTAGTCCTTTTCTATATGGTTCCTTATATAGAACAAAGCATGAACAAATACCAATTGTCAAGCAATTTCAATATTAAACAGAATGACAAAAAACAGCATATTTGGTCGCTTTTAACCATAAACGGGTGTAATAGGGGCCAATAAAATAACAGCCATCAAAAGGGCCATTAAATGACAATTCGTAGATATCGGTTAAATGTGGCGCTTCTATCTGCATCTCAGGCCATGTTTCTTATTTCAGCTGTAACCATGATTACCTTTGGCGGGCTGGTCGGTAAAATGCTGGCCGTTGATAAATCATTGGCAACGCTTCCGGTTGCCATGTATGTGGTTGGTGCAATGATAACCACCATTCCGGCATCGTTTATTATGCGGCGCATTGGAAGGCGTGGCGGTTTTATGATAGGCGCTATGGCCGGAATAATAAGCGGCGTCCTGGCCGCTTATGCAATTGGTGAGGGCGATTTTTGGCTATTTAGCCTGTCTGCATTAATCGGCGGGGTTTATCAGGCTCATACCCAATATTACCGCTTTGCCGCGGTTGAGGCCGCACCACATGATTACGCCAGTCGGGCCATATCGCTGGTTTTGGTTGGCGGGGTGGCGTCAGCATTGTTTGGACCGTGGATTGTGGTTTCAACCCGTGATCTTTTGGCGCCAATACCGTTTGCGGGATCATACCTTACTGCCAGCGCGGTAAGCGTAGTTGCTTTTGCTATTATTTCTTTTTTACGTATTCCAAAACCTGCCGAGGAACAACATTTGGAAGGCGGGCGCCCCATGTTGGAGATAGCTCGCCAACCGGTATTTATTGCGGCCGTATTAAGTGCGGCCATGTCTTATGGTTTGATGGTTTTGGTTATGACGTCAACCCCACTGGCCATGGCTGACTGCGGCTTTTCAATCGAGGCTACCGGCGGGGTTATTCAAGGCCATGTATTGGCAATGTTTGTTCCATCATTTTTTTCAGGCTGGCTTATTGGCAGAATTGGAATATTGAAAGTTCTATATTCTGGAATGGCTATGTTTGCAGTTGGTGGGGCGGTCGCCACATCGGGAATCGATTTTAGTAATTTCCTCATAACCCTTGTTCTGGTGGGGGTTGGATGGAATTTCTTGTTTGTTGGCGGAACTACATTATTGGCAGAAGCGTTTCGGCCGGCTGAAAAAGCCAAGGTTAAGGGTTTAAATGAATTAATAGTAAGCATGGCTGCCGCAACGGCATCGTTTTCATCAGGCGCGCTGATGAACATGTCCGGATGGGATTTTGTTAATTTTGGCATGACCCCATTTTTGCTGATAACTTTCATGGCGACACTATGGTACGCAAAAAGCATAAAGCGCGAACGCGCCATTGCCGCTTCGACCACTTGAATTTAACTATTTAAACTCAGCTATTTAAATATGCCGCCCAAGGCATCACCAACACCCTTGATACCGCTTTCAATAGCGCCAGCACCACCTGTGCCAACTTTCTTTACTGCATCAGTGGCGCTTTTGCCGATTGCGCCAATGTCTTTGATGCCAATTTTTGAAAGATCAAGCGCACCAACCGCACCGCCAGCGTGTTTTGATATGGCGGCTATAAGCTGATCGGCGACCCGACCAGCATCGGCACCGCCTGATTTTTTGCCAATGTCTTTAAGATGAATTTCCGGAAGATTGGTAGTGATTGTTTTTCCCTGCATCAATGACGCGCTGACGTTAATTTTTCCACCACGAATATAAAGGTCATTGATTATCATTTTGATACCGCCGTCACTTGGCGTTGATGAACTTTTTTCATCAGAACTTTTTTCATCAGAACCGCTTGCAATAGAGGTAAATCTATCAACGTTTTGCTGAATAGCATCAACGTTGCTTCCGGCTTTTCCGATTTCATAGGTGATTTCAGGTTTATCAATTACTATTTTATCAATCACCAACAAAGAACTGGTTGATCCCTGACCAAGCTCTAATCCAATCGCACCAAAATTGAATGCATAAGGCGTTTTGAACCTACCGGGGTTTGCAACCGAAAGACCCATAAGGGCGCCACGTTGATTTGTGAGATCAATATTTGATTTATCAAGCCGT
>CBFDBQ010000054.1:0-12866 GCA_965603095.1 uncultured Thalassospiraceae bacterium
CTGCGGCGTGAACTTTTTTAGATAAATCATCGGTAATAAACGCATGATTGCAATGCAAGCTTAGGCAATCATGGCGCTGTAATCTTTCAAGCCAATTTTCCGGTATGGCATAGGCTATTAACCCACGTGGTACTTCGGGCATCAGTTGACGAAATGTATCCAATGCGGTTTCGCTCATGGAAGAAACCAGCATCGGCGCACCCGTCGGCCATATTTTTTTAACTACATCAGCCGCGGCCCTTGCTGTTGGCTCTTCCCATCCCAAAGATGGTTTAATTTCCATATTAAGAAACATATTGTGCTGAATGACTAGCCTTAGTCCATCTTCCAGTGTTGGTATGCGTTCACCTGAAAATTCATCAGCGAACCAACTTCCGGCATCTAGCCCGGATATATCATCCATGTTTTTTAAAACAATTGGCCCACTGCCATCGGTGCATCTTTCAACATCAAAATCATGGTGAATAACGCAAACTCCATCACCGCTAATGGTTACATCAAATTCAACCGCAGGGGAGCCAAGTTCCCCGGCACGGGCAATGGCCGCCAAGGTATTTTCTGGTGCGCTACCGCTAGCGCCGCGATGGGCTATTACCTTGGGAATTTTCAATTTACTTAGCGTGGCCATAGGGATAGGGGCCTACTTTCCATTGTGTTTATCGCGTTGGGTAAATACGCTCAACAATGCTAACCCCCCAGAAACCACCATCAGCAGTAACGAAAGTGCATTAAGAATTGGGGTTGAGCCTTCTCGTAGGCGGCTATACATGGCGATTGTCATCGGTTGATCTGAACCTGCCAACATCAAGGTTGTATTGAAGTTCTCAAACGACATTAACAGCGCGACTATCGCCGAGCTTATAATTGCTGGCATCAAGTATGGCAGCGTAATTGTGCGTATTGCAATTAACTTGGTGGCACCAAGATTTAATGCGGCCTCTTCAAGCGACATATCAAATTTTCTCAGGCGAGCCGAAATTACCAATGTAGTGATGGTGGTTATAAAAGAAAACTGTCCAACTACTATTAAAAATTTACCCGGACGAAGGAATTCAAGATCCATATTCCATGCGCTCTCGGCAAAATTGGCAATAGTGCTGGAGAAGGCCAATATGGAAATGCCAAGTATCACCCCGGGAATAACCAGCGGCAACAGCATCAACATATAAAAAAAGTTTTTTAGCGGAAAATTCTCGCGCTCAAACAAGAAAGCGTTTGTTGTGCCAACGGCGACAGAAAGAGTCGCAACCCATAGCGCTATATAAAACGATGTTCCAATGCTTCCCAACAGACTTTGGTCATAGAAAATTCCCCGTTTTGGTCCCATCTCACTAAAAAACCAATCCAATGTAAAACCGTTCCACGGCAGGGATGGAAATAGGGAATCATTAAATGCAAATGCGGCAACCACAAGCAACGGCATGGCTAAATATATAAAAAATATAACCACATATGCCGAATACGAAAACTTAAACAGCTTGGGCTGAGGAATTGTTGGTATCATGTCTAGCCCCCCTAACCCATTGTGTTTTTCAAGGTCTGGCCAGTTGCTTTAAGCCCAGACCAAACAATTATTGATGACAAAAACAGTAACAAAAACCCAAATGCCGAACCCAGTTCCCAATTAAAACGAGTTATAAATTGAGTATAAATTTGTGCGGTAAACCACATGCTGTCTTTTCCACCCAATAGAATTGGCGTCAGATAATTTCCTAATGTCAGCATAAATACAATTATGCAGCCAGAAACTATTCCCGGCATGGCATGGGGAATAATAATTTTTCGCATCACCGTAAACCCATTTCCGCCCAAGTCGTATCCAGCCTCAACCAAACTATCGTCAAGGTTATCAAGGGTTGAAACCATGGGCACCACCATAAACAGCATTGAGGTGTAAACCAGACCGACCATAATTGTGGCGTCATTGTAAAGCATTTCAATTGGCCCATCGACAAGACCGGCCCACTGCAACATGTTGCTAATAACGCCTGATTCTCTCAGTAAAATCATCCAGCCAAATGTGCGAACCAGTTCGCTTACCCAAAAAGGAATAAGACAAAGTAAAAACAATACGGACTTAAGCCTTCCGCGCAACATCTTGGCAATGTAATAGGCAACCGGAAAAGCAATAATAAGCGTGATGACAGTCGCGGTTATTGACATGATTGCAGTTCTGGCAAATGTGCGCCAATAAAGTGGCTCCGTAAAAAACTCGATATAATTTGCCATTCCAGACTCATACACTCTTGGGCCGACGCGAACCCGGGCAGAATAAAGAAACATATCCACATGCGGTAAAATAATCAGCGTCAAAAGCCAAACTGCCAGCGGCGCAAACAGCAGGTAAATCCATAATTTTCCGGCGGCTTTGATGTCCATGCTAATTACTCCAAAGGGCCAGAAGAAGATGTATCGCTATTGGCTGCAAAAACATTGGCTTGATTTGCGCGCCAACCGATAAAGACCTCTTGGCCTTTGCGTAGCCCCTTAAATTCCCCGGTTTGCGGAAGGGCCACATCTATTTCGTTGCCATGGGCAGTTTCGCGAACCAATGCTGTGCTGTTGGCGCCGTTGAAAAGCAAGCTTTCGACTATTGCCGTCATCTTGTTGTCCATGGCCTCAACCTTTGCGGCGTCGGTGGCGAGAACCACTGATTCGGGCCTGACAAAGATTTCAACCCCATCACCAATTGTTGGGTGTTGCCCGGAAATTGGCTCGGCAAGCATTCGGTGCCCACTTTCGGTATCGACGGCTATTTCTCCACCGGAAATATTGGAAACCTTGCCCGTCCAGCGGTTGCTTTCGCCAACGAACCCGGCAACAAATTCTGTCTTGGGGTCGTAATAAAGCTCCTGCGGAGTGCCCACCTGCTCAAATTTGCCCTCGTTCATTACCGCGACCTTGTCCGACATAACCAACGCTTCGGATTGATCGTGGGTGATGTAAACAAAGGTAGTGCCAAATTGGGTTTGCAGGTTTTTTAGCTCAATCTTCATATGTTCGCGCAGCTTAAGGTCAAGCGCACCCAACGGCTCATCAAGAAACAAAACCGTGGGGTTGAGAACCAAGCAGCGGGCGATTGCAATGCGCTGTTTTTGTCCACCGGACAATTGATCAATGCGCTTGGGCCCGGAATCTGCAAGGTCAATACGTTCCAACACCGACCCTACCAGTTTTTTAATTTCTGCTTTTGCCGTGCCTTTTCGTTCAAGCCCGTAGGCAATATTTTCTTCGACGTTCATCATCGGAAACAGGGCCAGATGTTGAAATACCATGTTTACCGGGCGCTTGTTTGGCGGCACACCGAGAACAGATTTTCCTTTAATCAATATGTCCCCAGAAGTTGGTGACATAAACCCGGCGGCCATGCGCAACAATGTGGTTTTACCGCAACCAGATGGCCCTAAAATTGAAAAAAATGATCCCTTAGGCACGGCAAAAGATACATCATCTACCGCCCGCATGTTGCCAAAGGTTTTTACTACATTGCGACATTCAAGATCACTTGGATCTTCGATGTTGTCATTTACCATACTCATGCGTCTCCGGTGTAAAAGTAAGGGGTGCAAAAGATGCTATCACACCTCATGCACCCCTTTTAGTCAGTCATAGTCAGTCGGTTAATTTCTAGATCAGTTAGACTTAGCAGCCTTTACGCGATCAAGAATCTTACCTTCAATTTCTTCAAGTCCTGCTGGTACCGGAGGATACCATTTAACGTTATCAATATCCGCGGCTGAGAATGTTCCCTGAAACAGCTTACGCTTGCCTTCTTCAACAAAAGCATCCGACCCCTTGGAAGCGGTAAAGTTACCAGCCGCCTCGGTGATCATGGCTGCTATTTTTGGCTGCATTACAAAATTGATCCATTTGTAAGCGGCGCTTTCTGCCTTGGTTTTCTTTGGTAGGGCAAAGGTATCAATCCAACCAAGAGCACCTGACGTGGGCGCAATGGTCACAACCTCTGGCTTATCGGGGCTGATTTTCCAACCGGAACCATCCCATGCCATTGCCGCAACCACTTCGTTAGAACGGATAAGGTTGATAAGCGCATCACCACCAGACCAGTAAGCCTTAACGTTAGATTTGCAATCAATAAGCTTTTTTTCAACCTTGCTCATAATTTCTGCATATTTGGCTTTGTCGCCATATGCCGCAAACGGATCTTCGCCCATTGCGAAGGCAAAACCGATAAGGGTTGGTCGTTTAAGACGGTACGTTACCTTGCCGGCATATTTAGGATCACAAAGATCGGTATAATCTTTAATGCCTGATGCCATTTTTGTATTTATCGTAAGGGCGCTGGTACCCCAAACGTGCGGCACGCCGTAAACTTTGCCATTATGGGCCGTGTTTTTCTTGGTGCCTTCAAGCATTGATGTAATCATCAAGCTAGAATTAATCTTTGAAAGATCAATTGGCTTGTAGATATCAAACTCTGCCTGGGCGCTGGTAATGCGATCCTGTGAGGGTTGGGCCAAATCAAATCCGGCACCACCAGTAGCACGCAACTTAGAAATCATTTCTTCGTTGTTAGAAGCTGTAACTTCCACATCAATGCCGGATGCGGCCTCGAATATAGCCACAACTTCATCGGGGGCATAACCACCCCAAGTCAAAAGACGAAGCGTTTCCGCCTGCACCGATGTTGCCGCAAGCGCTATCCCAAAGCCGGTAACGATTCCGGTAAGGGTTTTTGTTTTTTTGTTAAACATGTTTTATTTCCTCCAAACATCCAGTGACATGCGCATTCAAATATTGCGCAATAATTCTGTAGGCCGTAACAATAGTCCACAGTGCGATGATTTAAAGGGGATAACGGTAGCCTGATAGTGTTTGAAAAAAAGAGCCAAAAACTTGCTTAACCACACAAACCTTTCAACAAACCTTCCGCAAACACTTCCCGTAACTTTCCGCCAGACCCCCCTGTTGTGTTTTTATTATTAAACAGGTTAATGATAATTATTTCTGCCCTAAGGCCCAATAAGAGTAATAAGGCTTCCTATGGTTGGCAATACAAAATTTGCGGTTTCGATGATAACTTTATTATAAGTGAACATATTTCAATGAATAACAGCTTGAATCTTTGTACCCATTATACCTTTATTTAAGCTAACTAATTGTAATAAATGAAATAAATTATTAAAGTACATATATTCATTTTCGAAAACTTTTGACTATAATAGAACATAATAACACACAGGAGCCTGTTGGCAGATGTTTAAAACCTTGAATATTCTGGTTGTTGACGGATACCCCAAGACCGACCGAGACAACCTTGCCGGATGCGGAATGACCGTGGCTGGCGAGCTTTATTCCGCCATGCTGCAAAACTGCGGCAAAGATATCGGCTGTAATATAAAAACAGACATTATTTACGCATCCGATTCTGACGGGGCAATTCCGGGTGGTAGCCCTGCTGGATATGACGGCATGGCGTGGACTGGGTGCTCATTAAATGTATATGACGACGACCCCCGAGTTCACCGCCAAATCGAACTACAGCGCGCCGCTTTTAATGCAAAGGTTCCATCATTTGGTAGTTGTTGGGCCATACAGATTGCCGCGGTTGCGGTTGGTGGTGAAGTTAAGCCAAACCCACGTGGGCGCGAAGTGGGTATTACAAGAAAAATTGCCCTTAATAATAATGGGCGCAATCACCCTCTGTATCGGGGCAAACCTGATGTGTTTGATGCATTCATAAGTCACATTGATGAAGTTACAAATGTTGGGTCGGGGGGAGCTGTTCTTGCGGGAAATGATTTTACGGCGATACAGGCCATGTCAATTGAAAATAATGGCTGCCAATTTTGGGGGGTTCAATACCATCCAGAATATGACCTATATCAAATGGCTCGCTTGGTACATTGCCGCACCAGCGCATTAATTAAAGAAGGTTTTTTTAAAACAGAAGCAGACGCCGCAATCTACGTGAAAAACATGGAACAGTTACATCTTGACCCCAATAGCAAATCACTTTCATGGCTACTGGCAGTTGATGATGATATTGTTGATACCGCAAAACGTCAGACAGAAACCAGAAACTGGCTGCAAAGCCTAAAACAAGGTTAGGAAAATGATTAATACCGAGGAAACAAACGAAGGCGTTAATCTAAATAAACGCCAGAGACAGATACTAAATCTTGTGCAAAAGCGCGGGTTTGTTTCCATTGAAGAATTGGCTCAGGATTTTTCCGTCACACCGCAAACAGTTCGCCGCGATATCAATGAACTTTGTGATCAAGATCTATTGCGTAGGTTTCATGGTGGTGCCGGTATCTCGTCTAGCGTGGAAAATGTTTCATACAATAACCGGCAAATTATGCATCACCAAGAAAAGGTACAAATTGCCAAAGCCGTATCAGAGCTAATTCCAAACAATGCATCCATAGTCATCAACATTGGCACAACCACGGAAGAGGTTGCCAAGCAGTTAATGGATCACAAAGGGCTTCGCATTATCACCAACAACCTGAACGTTGCATCCATTCTTGGGGCCAATCCTGATTTTGAGGTTATAATCGCCGGTGGCGTCGTGCGCTCACGCGACCGAGGAATTATTGGCGAGGCCACCGTTGATTTTATTGATCAGTTCAAAGCTGATTTCGGTATAATTGGAATCTCTGGAATTGATGCTGATGGCACACTGTTGGATTATGACTATCGTGAAGTCCGGGTTGCACAATCAATTATTAAAAATGCTCGCAAGATATTTCTTGCGGCAGATCACAGCAAATTTGAGCGTAGCGCAATGGTTCGTCTTGGCCACATATCTGAAGTTGATACTCTTTTTACCGATCAGGCACCGCCTAAAAGTTTCCAAAAAATCCTAAAGGAATCTGACGCCAAGGTTGTTGTGGCAAAGGCTTCGGTTTAAAAATAATTTAGATAATACCTTGCTTAAATCTTGCTAGAACTTGCTGGAAATCGATTCCATCTGCTTACCACATGCTTCCGCTTGATGGAAAACAAACCAATATTCATATAAGGTAAGGTGAAAAAATGGAATCTGGAATTCATCTTCTAATTATGCTGGTTGCCGCGTGGGTATTTGGCCACGGGGCCGAAGCCATCAAGCTGCCGGCATCGGTTGGCCAGGTTCTGGCTGGTGTTGTGGTGGGTATGTCGGGAAATTATTTTTCGCAATACGTGCCCTTGCTTGACGGAATTTCATCCAGTCCATCCGTAATGGGCGTTGGCGAAGCTGGTATATTTTTTCTTCTGCTTTATGCCGGCATTGAAATGCAGCCCAGTGAAATTTCAAAAAACGGCGGCGAGGCCATTGCCGTTGCCGTGGGTGGAGTAGCGATTCCGTTATTATTGGGTTTTATGCTTGCGTGGTACACCTTGCCCGAAAGTGATATGCGCGCGATCCAGTCATTTGTGGTTGGGGTTGCGCTTTCAATTACTGCCATAGCGGTGGCGGCCAAGGTGTTTCTTGATTTTAATTTGCTGCACCACTCAATCGGGCGAATTGTAATAACCGCTGCCCTAATCGACGATATAATCGGTCTGGTATTGCTTGGAGCGGTTACCAGCATAATTGCTACCGGCGGTTTGCCGGATGCTTTTGCAATATTTTTTATACTAGCGCAGGTGGCAATATTTTTTGGTGTGACTTGGATTTTGGGCCACAGGTTTTCAAAACCATTTTGGTCAGCCATTCACAAGGTACACATGCCGGGCATTCGCCTGATGGCATTGCTGTCTATTGCTATTGTTTATGGCTTGTTTGCCGAATGGCTTGGTCTGCATTTTATTTTGGGACCATTTATGGCCGGACTTTATTTCGAGCCCAAGATTGTCGGTCATAAGGCATATAAAAATACCGACACAACAATTAATAACCTGACCAAGGGTATTTTGGGCCCGGTGTTTTTTGCGTCAATCGGGCTAATGGTTGACCCGGTAGCATTGCTTGAGGTTCCTGGCTTTTTGTTGGTTTTGGTTACAATAGCCATTGGGGGAAAGCTTATTGGCTGCGGGGTTCCTGCATACCTTATAAATGGTCATGACCTGCGCGATGCGAGCGCCATTGGCATTGGCATGAGCGGACGCGGCGCCATAGAACTGCTTGTCGTTTCCATAGCATTTCAGTCCGGGATATTTACCACGGCAAACGGCCATCATCCGGTACTCGCAAACCTTTATTCCGCACTGGTTCTGACAGCCATTATAACCACCGCATTAACGCCCGTATTGTTGCGCCTAGCCCTTAGCCACCATAAAAAATAATAGCACGTGCTTAGGCCAAGAATTTCTACTGGAAAAGTGCTACAATGGGCACAAATATAATATACAGAATTATCCAAAAAATAACGGAGGCCAATTATGCCACATCGCAAACCAGAACTTGAGCGCATCATTAAGGAATTGGAAAATTTTGTCCAAACAACCTGCGAGTACGACCCTACCCACCCCAAAGAACAACATGATTTTGTCGGGGAAAAATGCAATGACGTAATATTGATGCTGCGTGATGTTAACGAGAAGCTTAAAGCTCAAGATACAAAAAAATAATGATGTTTAATTTACCCGGTTGGAATAACTACGCCGCGTCCGCGTAAATATCTGAAAAGCATTTTGCGCAGGTAATCAACCGCAAAAATCAAAATTGGCCCTGCCCAGGCAACAGCATAAATATTTATATCAACCGGGCCCGTTCCTAAAACGTGCGCCAATGGCGGATAATAAAGAATTGCCCAAGCAAATATAATTTCAAAAACCACGCCCCCTATCAGCAATGGGTTGGAAAAAAAATCCATTGATAGCCCGGATCCGGTGCGCGAACGCCGCCCGACAAGGTTTCCAATCTGCATCAATATTATAGACGAAAGAGTTATTCCGGTTGCCGACATATACAATGGATTGTCGGTGCTTATATCCGCGCCATAAACCCACCCGCCGTCAAACAGCACCCAGAAAAATAGGCTCAGGGCAAATGCAGCCTCAATTAAGCCTAAAAATAAATAGCTATGGGCAATAAGCGGCCATGTCAGTAATGCCTGATGGCGATCACGGGGCGGGTGTTTCATGGCATCGGGGTCGGGCTTTTCTTGGCCAAGGCCCATTGATGGCACTATGTCGGTTCCCAAATCAATCGCCAGTATCTGAATAACGGTTAGGGCCAGCGGAACGGGAAATAACATAAAAATAAGATAGGGAGTAATTTCCGGTCCGTTGCTAACCAGAACATAATTGGTAAATTTACGGATGTTATTAAATATGGTTCGCCCCTCGGCAATGCCATTGACGATGGATGCAAAATTATCATCCAGCAATATTACCTGGGCGGCTTCGCGTGCCACATCGGTTCCGCTTTTGCCCATGGCTATGCCGACATCAGCGGCTTTCAGGGCGGGGGCATCGTTTACACCATCACCAGTTACGGCAACAACCTTATCCAATTCATGAAATGCGGAAACCACCTTCCATTTTTGTTCGGGCGTGGTGCGGGCAAATACATTGACCCCGTTTTTTATTTTTTCAACTAGGGCCAACTTGCTGATTTGCGCCAATTCAGACCCGGTAATAGTGGTTGAACCATTAGGCGCATCGGAACTTACAATACCAACACTTCTAGCAATGGCTTCGGCTGTTTCGGGATGATCGCCGGTTATCATCACAACACTTATTCCGGCGCTGTGGCATTGGGCAACCGCGTCTGGCACTTCTTCGCGAATAGGGTCGCCCGCACCAATGAAGCCAAGCAACACCATATCTTTTTCGAAATACTCCTGCTCTTGGGTCTCAAACGGTGTGTTTGGCAAATTTACATATGCAAGGGCTATCACCCTTTGCCCGCCCGATGCCATGCGATGGACAACCGCTTCAGCTTCAGCCATGCGCTCATCGTTGATTTCTTCTGTTTGCCCATTTTCAGGCGTTGTCACGAATGATATGGCCGGGGCAAGCGTTTCCCACGCGCCTTTTACGCAGTAAACGTTTCTACCATCTAAATTAATAATCCCTGCCGAACGACGTTTATGCTCGTCAAATGAAAAACGCTTAAGCGTTGCTGAATTAACCTCGGAAATTTCCCCACCCGCTTTGATGAATGCTTCTGCCACCGCCACATCCATCGGGTCGCCACTTAACTGCCCCAATGCACCTTCCTGCACATCCGATGCAGCCAATGATTTTTCTAACATTGCAAAAGCGTTATCGGTATTCATTTCAGCCCCGCTAACGCAATCTCTTAATGATGTAACAGACATAAGGTTACGGGTAAGGGTTCCGGTCTTGTCGGTGCAAATAACGTGCACCGCGCCCAAGGCCTCAACCGCATTCAGGCTTTTGACCAAAACATTTCTTTTCGCCATACGGAGGGAACCCATCGCCAACGACAATGTAAAGGTGGGCAATAATCCTTCTGGTACATTGGCAACAATTATCCCCATCATGAAAACTAGGTTAATCCACAACGGGCGATCATTTAACAAACCATAGGTAAAGAAAACAGTTCCCATGATTACCGCAATTATTGTCAGAACCCTGACCATGTGTGCAGTTTCGCGTTCCAACGGTGATACGGCGCGCTTTACCCCGTGCGAAAGTGTGGCAATTTTGCCAAATTCGGTGCGTGACCCAGTTGCAAACACAACCGCCAGTCCGTGCCCTTTCATTACCGTGCATCCAGCAAATGCAATATTGGTGCTTTCGGTGATTATTGAATCCTCAGCAGCCGATACAATATGAACCGGGCGGGCTTCGCCGGTTAGCGGGGCGTTATTCACCACAAGGTTCTGGGTTTCAATCAGGCGGGCATCGGCTGGTACTTTGTCGCCTTCGCGGACTATCAGAATATCGCCCGGAACCAAATACTCGGCCACAACCTCGGTTTCTTTACCGTCACGGCGCACGACAACATGGCTGGGCAGAAATTTTTGCAGTTCCTCCATCGCCCGTTCGGCACGATATTCCTGAATAAAACTGAACACCGCATTTAGTATTGATACACCAAGCAAGGCCCAGCCAAGAATATTCATTCCCTCGCCCGGTTGGGTGTAATCGGCGATAAAACAAATAACTGCGGATATGTCTAATAAGATTGAAAAAAAATTGGTAAACTGTCTGCCCAAATTTTTAAGCCAAACAAAACGCTTTTCCTTGTCCAGCGTATTAAAGCCAACTTCGGCCAAGCGGCTTGTCACCTCAACCGAACTTAATCCACTTTCACGGGTGTGCAAAAAAAGGCACACCTGCTCAGGTGAAATATTTTGTATTTGCCGCTGGAAATTTTGCCCGTCCATCTATCGAGCCCCACGATAAATGGCGACATCACATGGGGTATTACGCAAAATCGTTTCTATTGGATTGGTGTACATCATACGGCTTTGCAGATCTTTTATTGACGCTTCCATCAATATCAGGTGCGCCTTATGCCGATTGGCAGAAATAATTACTTCATCTGCCCAATCATTAGATGCTTGAACATTTATATGTATTTTTGATTTATCCACCCCGCTTAAACGAGAAAATTCAACGTCCAACCCCTGCATTTCTTCCCATCCATCGTTTACAACCGAACGGGCGGCGGCATTGAACAGCTGATTGATTGTCTGACGTTTAGCTGGCGCCACATGCAGCAAATCAATTCTTTCTATATTTTTTGCGATGCGCTTTATTAGATCTGCACCAATTATCACACCTTTATGCTTGCCGCCGACTGGAACAAGTAACCGTCTAGGCGCACCAAGTATTCCCGGCTGGGTCACGCGCACGGCTACAACATTGAATTTTTTATCTGATAATAATTTTTCGGCAACGCTGCCGGAAATATATCCTTTATTGCCGCTTTGCAGGCGCGCACCGCACACTAGTAATGTTTCTGGGGCCTGTGTTACGTTTGCAACAATGTCACCAAAAACCCCATCAACCCCAAAACCGGATGATGGGATTAACTCAAGCGTAAACTCAACGCCAATATCTCTGCAAACCTTTCCCAGCTGTTCGCCCTTGGTACTAATTTCATCGGAGTTTATTTCATCGGTGTTAATGCAAATGGCGCACAATTTTTTATCGGGATCATGATGGGCCAAATTAATGGCGTACCATGCTATCCAGTCACCGTTGATGGAGCCATTATATGCAAGATAGATCATAACCTGCCTCTTTCGCAGCCAGACACGGCATTATCGCACGAACTAGGCATGTATGGGTCTAATTTTTTTATCTTATTTTTTCCACCACTAATTCAAAAGGAACCAACTGCTGTCATAAACACATAAATTGTGCTATAATCGCGCGTTGTGGAAGTTGGTCAATGTAAGCTCGAGGGGACGGTGCAATGTCAAAAAAAATAATAAGTTTTATTACTGCTTTTAATGTTTTTTTTCTTTTTGCCTCATATACAATGAGCTCGGTTGCCGCAGAAAATTCCCCTGAGATACCGTTTATTGAACAATGGTCGGCATCCGCGCACGCAAATTCCAAGGCCGAGGCCTTTCGCCATTGGGACAAAGACGGTGCGGTACCAAAAAGATGCGCCCAGTGCCATTCCAGTGATGGTTTTAAGGATTATATCGGTGCCGATGGTAGCGCCAAGGGAATTGTAAATTCCCCAGCACCCACCACCAGCGTCATAACCTGCACCACTTGTCATAATAATGAAGCCAGCAACATAGATTTGATAACATTTCCATCGGGCGTCAGTGTTGCCAATATGGGGCCAAGCGCACGCTGCATGGTTTGCCATCAGGGTCGCCAATCAGGCCCCGGGGTTGATAGGGCCGTGGGCGCAATGGAACCTGATGAAATTTCCGATAAACTGAATTTTCTCAACATCCACTACGCTGCGGCTGGTGCGACGCTCTGGGGTGGAAAGGTTAATGGTGGATATGAATACCCCGGTAACGATTACCAGG
>CBFDBQ010000055.1:0-11863 GCA_965603095.1 uncultured Thalassospiraceae bacterium
CGGAATTCCCAGAAGGCGCCTTTTATGGTTCAACCCACATACAATGGAAAAAATGGTGGGCCCGGCAGGACTCGAACCTGCGACCAGACCGTTATGAGCGGCCGGCTCTAACCAGCTGAGCTACAGGCCCACCGTGGGTGCCGGAACACTTTTGTCCGGCCCCAATATTGTTTTAGTTACCCTGCATTAATAGTCAAGGAAACTACGCAGTTTACGCGAGCGCGAAGGATGTTTGAGCTTGCGCAAGGCTTTGGCTTCGATTTGGCGAATACGTTCACGGGTTACGCTAAACTGTTGGCCGACCTCTTCTAACGTGTGGTCGGTGTTCATGCCGATACCAAAACGCATACGCAACACGCGTTCTTCACGTGGCGTCAGGCTAGCAAGTACCCGGGTTGTGGTTTCGCGCAGGTTGCCATGAATGGCGGCGTCCAATGGCTGAACCGCATTTTTGTCTTCGATGAAATCACCCAGATGGCTATCTTCTTCGTCACCAATTGGGGTTTCAAGGCTAATGGGTTCCTTGGCAATTTTTAAAACCTTGCGCACTTTTTCCAGCGGCATAGAAAGCCGTACCGCCAATTCTTCGGGCATTGGTTCGCGCCCAATTTCATGCAGCATTTGGCGGCTGGTGCGAACCAGCTTGTTTATGGTTTCAATCATGTGCACCGGAATACGAATTGTCCGGGCCTGATCGGCGATGGAACGGGTTATTGCTTGGCGTATCCACCATGTCGCATAAGTTGAGAATTTATAACCACGGCGATATTCAAATTTATCAACCGCCTTCATCAAACCAATGTTGCCTTCCTGAATAAGGTCAAGGAATTGCAAGCCACGGTTGGTGTATTTTTTGGCAATGGAAATAACCAAACGAAGGTTGGCTTCGATCATTTCTTTTTTAGCTTTGGCGGCTTCGCGTTCGCCTTTTTGCACGGTCGAAACAATACGTTTAAATTCACCAACTGGCAGGCCAGCATCGTTGGCTATTTTGCCAATAGCCTGTCTGATTTCGATTATTTCGTCTGAATGTTTTTCAACAAATTTTTCCCAGCCCTTGCCCGGCAATTTTGCAACGCCAGCCAACCAACGTGGGTCAAGCTCATTTCCGGTGTAGGCTTCTAAAAATACCTCGCGCTTAACGCGGGATTTTACCGCCATGCGCAAAAGCTTGCCTTCAAGGCCCAGCAACGCACGGTTAAGGCCGTAAAGCTGATCCATCAACTGTTCGATGCGCGGGTTATTAAGATGAACTGCTTCCATCATCTCGATTAGCTCACGCCTAAGGTTGCCATAACGGGTTTCTTGTGCCGCAGATATGGTTTCGCCCTTGTGCAGTTCTTCAAGACGTTTTTCCTGAAGCTTGTGTAGCTTTTTATAAGTCTTGGCGATTTTTTCAAATGTTTCGATAACAACCGGCGTTAGCTGTGCTTCCATAGCCGCCAATGACAAGTTGGTATCTGCTTCGTCATCTTCTTCGTCGGCTTTTTCGTCATCGGTTTTAGGGGTGCCGTCGGGTTTTAAATCGGATGTTAGTTTATTTGCCTCTATTAACTGCGCGGGCTTTCTTAATACGCTGGCAGATTTATCACGCCTAGCTGCTAGGCCTTCTTTTTCGGCTTTTACCGCGGCAATAGAATTATCCGGTTGTTGGCCGGGGCCACCGCCATATGTGGCATCAAGATCAATAATATCGCGTAGCAATAGTTCGCTGGAAACAAGCGCATCATGCCACGTTACAATAGCGCGAATGGTAAGCGGGCTTTCGCAAATTCCGCCAATCATCATTTCACGGCCAGCCTCGATACGTTTGGCAATGGCAATTTCGCCTTCACGCGATAGCAATTCAACCGAGCCCATTTCACGCAAATACATACGAACCGGATCATCGGTGCGTCCGGCATCACTTTCACCGACATTGCCTGCGGCTTTGCCCTCACTGGTGTCATCGTCTTTGTTTTCTTTGCCTTCTTGTGCATCTTCGCCGTCTTCGTTTTCGACAACGCTAATGCCCATTTCAGAAAGCTGGCTCATGGTGTCTTCTATTTGTTCGGACGTTACCTGGTCCTGTGGCATGGCCGCATTCAATTCGTCATAGGTGACGAAGCCGCGGGTTTTGCCAAGTTTGATTATTTTTTTGATGCTCGCATCAAAGCTATCGAGAAGCGGATCATCGCCATCTTCGCGGGCGCTTTTAGCATCTTTGTCGCCCTTGATTTTGGCTTTGAGCCTGGCTTTGGTTTCGGCCAACGTTAGGGCTTTGACCTTGGCCTTGGCCTTTGGGGTTTTTGCGGTTTTGGTCTTTGGGGTTTTTGCGGTGGTTTTTGCTTTTGCCTTGGTTTTTGCTTTAGGCGCAACTTTCTTTTTAACCGCAACCTTTTTCTTGGGTTGTGCTTTTGCCTTTGCTTTGACTTTTACTTTTGTCTTTGCCTTAGGTTTTGCCTTTGCTTTAACTTTTGCTTTGGGCTTTGCTTTGGCTTTTGCCTTTACCTTGGATTTGGCTTTTACCTTTGTTTTGGTTTTTGCCTTTACCTTGGTTTTTGCTTTTGTTTTGGTTTTAGTTTTCTTAGCTGCCATATGCCGTATTAGACCTTTTCCGCTTTAGCCCTCTAGCCTTACCGCTTGGCAAAGCTAGGGGTGCGGCCACAATGTTTAAAAAACAAAAACATATGCGGCCAAACATTCAAACCGTGGCTAGGTTTTTAAACCCTACCCCGGTGCTCATTTGGCGTTTTTGGTCACCGCGCCGTATTCCTGAGTTTTGAGAATGCGGATACGCTCTAAGGCTTCCGCTGTGTTCTCTGCAGCTAGCAGCTGCTGTGCTTCCAGGATTTCGGCCTGCAGGTCCGATTGCCGATATTTTGCGTGCGCCTCTTCCCAACTCTCTAACGCTGCCTCGTTATCCGCTTCTTCACGTACAATAGAGACGTTTACAAATCGTTTGGAACCCAAGAGTTCGTCGAGGATTTCCGCATAACCGCTTTGCCTGAGATGGGCCTTTATGCCACTGGCGTCAAGGCCTTGTTCCCCGGACAGTGTCTTTAGAGCTTCCTGCCTGAGCTTGTCAAGCTCAGAGGATAAAAAGGTAACAGTTCCCAGTCTTTCACAGACAGAATCGAAGATTTCCGGATGTATTATCAAATTGGCAATCATGGTCTCTTCGAGCATGCGGGTAGCCGGAACTTTGGCTTGTTTTATGGCGTTTATGCCCTCACCCGGGGCAAAAACCCCATGTTTTTGCCTATATTTTTGTAATGATGGCTTTACCCACTGGCTGGTTTTATAGCCTGCTTTGCTGCCAGTTTTGGCGCTCTGACGGTCATTTTGCCCCCTCTGGCTACTGGCCCAGATACGGTCTTTGAAGCTGGAAAGAAAATGTGACCTCAGCGTCGGGTCTTCTATGGCCCGGGCGTGGTCTTCTAGGCGTTTTTGTAATGCGCCCCGGCCTTCGGGTGTGGTGATATCGGACTGACCCGCCTCCATTTGCCACAATATATCTGATAGGGGGTTAGCCGCCGAAATAACGGCGCCAAGTGCCTTTGGCCCCTCTTTTCTGATTAATGTGTCAGGATCTTCACCCGCTGGTAATATTGCAAATTTCAAACCCAGCCCGGGTCGAATAATTGTTAACGCCCGCGTGGCCGCACGCGCCATGGCCCGTTGGCCGGCATTATCGCCATCAAAACAAAGAACCGGCTCGGGAACTATTTTCCAAAGCTCTAGCATTTGTTCTTCGGTCAAGGCCGTTCCCAACGGTGCCACCGCGGCGGTAAAGCCCGCCTGATGAAGGGCGATTACATCCATGTAACCTTCGGAAACAATTAATGGCTGGCCCGAGCGAGCCGCACTTTGTGCTTTTTCCATGGCGTAAAGAAGACTGCCTTTGTGAAACAAATCTGTTTCCGGGCTGTTTAAATACTTGGCCGCTTTTTTGGCATCGGCACTGGCGCTTTCCAAAACCCGGCCGCCAAACGCCACGACGCGGCCACGACGGTCTAGTATGGGAAACATTACCCGGCCCCTGAATCTGTCATAGGGATCGCGAGATTTATCATCGGGCTGGATAATAAGGCCGGCACCTAAAAGCATTTCATCGGTAATTCCCTGCGGGCCAAGCGCCGCCTTGATGCCGTCTCGTCTATCGGGGGAAAAACCAATTCGAAATTCACCAATGATTTTATCGGACAGCCCGCGTTGGCGCAGATAGTTCATTGCCTCAGCACCAACCGGTTGTGATAGCTGGTTTTGAAAATAATTAGCCGCGGCCTCGGTTGCATCGTAAAGGGTTTTGCGCCGTTCTTCCCGGGCACGGTCTTCGGGGCGTTCTTCGGGAATGGTAAGGCCCGCTTCACCCGCCAGCTTTTCAACTGCTTCTCTGAAACTAAGACCTTCGGTTTCCATTAAAAAATCAAAAACCGAACCGTGGGCGCCGCAACCAAAACAATGATAAAAACCTTTGCCTTCGTTGACGGTGAAGCTTGGGGTTTTTTCTTTATGAAACGGGCACAGGCCAGAATGTTCGTGGCCTTTTTTGCTCAGGCGCACGTTACGCCCCACCACATCGGCAAGGCCGATACGGGTTCTTATTTCGTCAAGAAACTGGGATGGAATAGCCATTTATATTATGCCATCTATAATTACGCTTAGACACAAACTTAGAATTATGGGCCGAATCCTGACAATAAACTAAACGCCAAGAATATCCTTAACCATGCCCGATGCCTTGGAAAAATCCATGGAGCCGGCGTGGCGCTCTTTTAATGTGGCCATGACCTTGCCCATGTCTTTCATGGATGATGCTTCAAGCTCGGCAACAATGACTTTTACGGCGGCAATTGCAGATGCTTCATCCATTTGTTCCGGCATAAAGCCTTCTATTACGCCTATTTCGGATGCTTCTTTGTCGGCCAGTTCTTGGCGGCCGCCTTTTTCATACATTTCGATGCTATCGCGACGTTGTTTTATCATGCCTTGCATAAGCGACAGAATTTCATCATCGGTGATGCCATCCATATTGCCCTTTGGCCGGGCGGCTATGTCGCGGTCTTTCAATGCGGCCTGAATAAGACGAATTGTTGAAGTTGTGGGTGCGTCTTTGCTCTTCATTGCGATTTTAAGGGTTTCGGACAACTTGGTGCGGAGCATTGGTATCCCTCGTTAGTTGTTTGTGTGTTGGTGCCTAAAGTTTTTGCCGACTCGGGGTCTTAGTATATGCCCCTTTGCAGAAAGACGGGAGGATAGCGAAAAAGGTACTTGAAAGCAAACACCAACCACAAAATAAGTGATTGAAAATAAACAATAATTTTTAATTTATAGGGGTCTTGACTGAATTAAAACTATGCCTTAATACCACCCAAACCAACGGCTTTTGGTTTTTGAAAAGCTTTAGGAACACCCAAATATGGCAAAAGCGCACAAAGAAAACGCCCCTTCCGATGAAGGGACGATTCTTTCCTCACGCCCAGACGGCTGTAATGCGGCCATAGTTCTGGCCAGTGGCGAAGTTTTCTGGGGCCGGGGTGCGGGCAGCATGGGCGTTGCGGTGGGTGAAGTTTGTTTCAATACCGCCATGACCGGATACCAAGAAACCCTGTCCGACCCATCATACGCCGGACAAATAATAACATTTACCTTCCCCCATATTGGCAACATCGGCACCAACGCCCAAGACATTGAAACCGACAAACCAGCCGTGCGCGGATGTATTTTACGCGCCGATATTACCGAGCCCGCCAACTGGCGTTCTGGCCAGCATTTAGATACTTGGTTAAATGAAAATAATTTGGTTGCCATAACGGGGGTTGATACCCGGGCGCTCACCCGGCGCATCCGTGATGGCGGCGCACCCAACGGGGCCATAATTCATCTTTCCCATGATGAGGCAGCCGACATAAACCCGGCAACCCTACGCATGATGGCAAAAGACTGGCCATCGTTAGAGGGCCAAGACCTAGCCAAAGAAGTATCCTGCACCGAACCATATAAATGGGATGAAAGCCGTTGGGCATTGGGTTCGGGTTACGGCAAACAAACCAAGCCGCGCTTCGAAGTGGTGGCGGTTGATTTTGGCGCCAAGAAAAATATTCTTCGTTGCCTAGCCAGTGCCGGATGCAACGTCACGGTAGTGCCGGGAAATACACCAGCCGACGAAATATTAAAAATGAAACCGGACGGGGTGTTTCTTTCCAACGGCCCCGGTGACCCGGCGGCAACGGGGCAATATGCCGTGCCCATGATAAATGCGGTGCTAGAAAGCGGAACCCCATTGTTTGGAATATGCTTGGGCCATCAAATGCTGGCTTTAGCATTAGGCGCAAGCACGCAAAAAATGCACATGGGCCACCGTGGTGCCAACCATCCGGTAAAAGATTTAGAATCTGGCCGGGTTGAAATCACGTCGCAAAACCACGGCTTTGTGGTTATGGGTGAAACTTTGCCAGACGGCGTAACTGAAACCCATACATCGTTATTTGATGGAACCCTCGAAGGAATAAAGCTCGAAGGCAAACCAGCATTTAGTGTGCAACACCACCCGGAAGCCAGCCCCGGCCCGGAAGACAGCCATTACCTGTTTGATAGGTTTGTTAAGATGATGGAAGAAAAAAAATAAGCCCATGCCAAAAAGAACAGACATCAAATCCATCCTTATTGTCGGTGCCGGGCCAATTGTTATTGGCCAAGCTTGCGAGTTTGATTATTCCGGCGCGCAAGCCTGCAAAGCATTAAAGGATGAAGGCTACCGAGTAATTTTGGTTAATTCCAATCCGGCCACCATCATGACCGACCCGGGCATGGCGGATGCAACGTACGTTGAACCCATAACGCCGGAATTTTTAGAAAAAGTAATCGCCAAAGAAAAACCCGACGCAATTTTGCCAACCATGGGCGGGCAAACCGCACTTAATGCGGCCATGAGTTTGTCAGAAAATGGGGCGTTGGAACGGCACAATGTTGAATTAATTGGCGCCAACGCGCATTCCATCGCCAAGGCCGAAGACAGGCAATTGTTCCGCGATGCCATGGATAAAATCGGCCTTAATACGCCGTCTAGCCGCGTGGTTAAGTCCATGGAAGAAGCGCGCGTTGCCATGGGCGAAATTGGCCTGCCAAATATTATTCGCCCCAGTTTCACCATGGGCGGAATTGGTGGTGGCATTGCCTATAACAAAGAAGAATTTGAAACCATTGTGTTTGGTGGTTTGGCCGCCAGCCCGGTGGGTGAAGTGCTGGTCGAACAATCGGTGCTAGGGTGGAAAGAATATGAGATGGAGGTTGTCCGCGACAAGGCCGATAACTGCATAATTATTTGTTCCATCGAAAATGTTGATCCCATGGGCGTGCATACGGGCGATAGCATTACCGTGGCGCCTGCTTTAACGCTGAGCGATAAAGAATATCAAATCATGCGGAATGCATCCATTCAGGTACTGCGTGAAATTGGGGTCGATACCGGTGGATCCAACGTGCAGTTTGCGGTTAACCCGGAAAATGGCGAATTAATTGTTATTGAAATGAACCCACGGGTTTCACGTTCAAGCGCATTGGCATCAAAAGCAACCGGGTTCCCGATAGCAAAAATCGCCGCCAAGTTGGCGGTTAGTTACACATTGGATGAATTGAAAAATGATATTACCGGCGGGGTAACGCCAGCTAGTTTCGAGCCAACAATTGATTATGTGGTTACAAAAATACCGCGTTTTACATTTGAAAAATTCCCCGGCGCCGATGCCACATTAACCACGGCAATGAAATCTGTCGGTGAAGCCATGGCCATTGGCCGTACCTTTGAGGAAAGTTTACAAAAAGGTTTGCGTTCATTGGAAACCGGGCTTGACGGTTTGGATGAAATTGAAATCAAAGGCGTTGATCCCCAAAACCCCGACAAACAAGCGGTCATGGCGGCGCTAACAATTGCCAGCCCCGACAGGTTGTTGGTAATAGCCCAAGCGTTGCGTTTTGGCCTGAGCGTCGCTGAAATAAATGCGGCGTGTAAATATGAGCCATGGTTCATAGAACAAATCGAACAAATTGTTGACGCCGAAGAAGGCGTGCGGAAAAACGGCCTGCCCGGTGATGCCGTTGGTTTCTTGAAATTAAAGAAAATGGGTTTTTCCGATGCAAGGCTGGCAAAGCTTATTGGCGGAAAAGCCAAAGCCGTCGATATTATGCGCATGCGAAACACATTGGACGTTCATCCGGTTTATAAGCGGGTTGATACCTGCGCGGCTGAGTTTCCATCAAAAACCCCATACATGTATTCGACCTACGAAGGTGACGGCGTGCAAGCGGGTGAATGCGAAGCCGACGTAAGCAACAGAGACAAAGTTGTAATATTGGGTGGTGGGCCAAACCGCATCGGCCAAGGAATTGAATTTGATTATTGCTGTGTTCATGCTGCGTACGCCATGCGTGACAGCGGATTCGAGGCCATAATGGTTAACTGCAACCCGGAAACAGTTTCAACCGATTACGACACATCGGACAGGCTTTATTTTGAACCGCTAACATCCGAAGACGTAATTGAATTGTTGCGCAAAGAACAAACCAACGGCAACCTTTTGGGATGCATCGTGCAATTTGGCGGGCAAACCCCATTAAAGCTGGCCGACGAATTAGAGCGTGCCGGCATACCAATTTTAGGAACATCACCCGATGCAATTGATTTGGCCGAAGACCGCGAACGGTTTCAGGCGTTATTGCATGAGGTAAACCTAAAACAACCAACCAACGGCATTGCGCGTTCAATTTCTGAGGCTGAAAAAGTTGCAATCGATATTGGCTATCCGTTGGTGGTGCGGCCCAGTTATGTTTTGGGTGGCCGGGCCATGGAAATTGTTCACGACCATGCATCGCTAATGCGTTACATGACCACCGCGGTAACGGTGAGCGGCGACAGCCCGGTATTGCTAGATAGCTATCTTTCCGGCGCGGTTGAAATTGATGTTGATGCGCTTTCAGATAGTGACGGTAACGTTTATATCGCAGGCATCATGCAGCACATCGAAGAAGCGGGCATTCATTCCGGCGATAGCGCATGTTCGCTACCGCCATATTCCCTTAGCCAAGAAATAATCGATGACATTCGCGACCAGACCGCCGTGTTGGCCAAGGCATTAAACGTGGTTGGGTTGATGAATATTCAATTTGCGGTGCAAGGCGAAACGGTTTTCATTTTGGAAGTTAACCCCCGGGCATCGCGCACGGTACCATTTGTGGCCAAGGCAACGGGTGTGCCCATTGCCAAAATTGCCGCCCGTTTAATGGCTGGTGAAAAAATACCTGATTTCAATTTAGGTGACGTTGCCAAAATGAACCATGTTGCGGTTAAGGAAGCAGTCTTCCCGTTTGCTAGGTTCCCCGGAGTTGATATTATTTTAGGCCCGGAAATGAAATCAACCGGCGAGGTAATGGGTCTGGATACCGACTTTGAACGTGCATTTGCAAAATCACAATTAGGTGCCGGGATTAATTTACCGCTGGCTGGAACCGCATTTATTTCGGTAAAAAATTCAGACAAAACCGCCATAACCATTATTGCAAAAAAACTGGTTGATGAAGGTTTCAAGCTTATCGCCACCGGTGGCACAGCCGAACATTTGAAAAACGAAGGCGTTGCGGTTGAGCGCGTAAATAAAGTATTGGAAGGCCGCCCCCATTGCGTTGATGCGGTACTGTCAGGCGAAGTTCAGCTGGTGATAAACACCACCGAGGGCGCGCAATCCATTGCCGACAGCTTTTCAATTAGGCGCGAAGCCCTAACAAACAATGTCCCCCATTACACCACAATGGCGGGCGCAGATGCGGCGGCGGGCGCTATAAAAGCGCTAAAAGCAGGAACCCTTGATGTGAGCCCGTTGCAGGCGTATCCTGTTCATAAGGTCTAAATAACAAATAAGACTTACCCGGCACGCTACCCTCCCCCACATTGGTTTAGTATTTATGGGGCGGCGGCTATTTTTTTGATGGAAAGAAGTCATAAACCTCATGGATAGAATACCGATGACGGCCGATGGCCTGAAAAATTTGGAAGACGAATTGCGCAATCTTAAACACGAAGAACGCCCCGCAGTAATTCGCGCCATTGCCACCGCGCGTGAACACGGTGATTTAAAAGAAAATGCCGAATATCATGCCGCGCGTGAACGCCAAAGTTTTATCGAAGGCCGGGTAGCTGAATTAGAAAGCGTTGTCAGCCATGCCGAAGTTATCGATTTCAAAAGTTTTTCCGGTGACGTTGTGCGTTTTGGGGCAACAGTACTGTTGGCCGACGAAGAAACCGACGAAGAAAAAACATACCAGATTTTAGGCCAGCACGAGGCTGATATTCATGGTGGGATTATGTCGGTAACATCGCCGCTTGGCCGCGCCCTTATTGGTAAATCGCTGGGCGATTCGGTTGCCATTAATGCACCGGGTGGCATCAAATCATATGAAATTATAAAAGTGGAGTACAAATGATGGACATGAAGAAAGTCTTTTTTTCTGCGGCTGTATTTTTTCTTATTGCAACTAGCAATGCATCCGCCCAAGAAGCAACATTTTCCACAAAATCACTGACCCCGGCCATTGCCCTAAAGTTGGCGACAGCAACAATGCAAGCATGCCGCGATATGGGTTATCAGGCTGCGGTTTCAATTGTTGACCGCGCAGGGATTGAGCAAGTTATGTTGCGCGATCGTTATGCCGGGCCCCACACCCCAGAAACCGCACGCCGCAAAGCATGGTCGGCAATAAGCTTTCGCACCAACACATCGGATATGCTGGAGACAACCAAATCAGGAAATGCCCAAGCCGGCATTCGCCACTTGGATAATGTTGCCATGCTTGGCGGCGGCATGATGATAAATTCAGGCGGTGAAATGGTTGGCGGAATAGGTGTTTCTGGCGCCCCCGGTGGCGAAGCCGATGATGCTTGCGCACTTAAAGGTATAGAAGCCATAGAAGACTTATTAGATTTCTAAGTCTGGTAAGCTGGTTTATTTTACCTGATTAGCTTTGTGGAGTAATAGGAACGCCGGGCAGCGACTTTGATGAGCGCACGGAAAGCGCTGATTTAACGTGGCTTACGTTATCGGCCGCGGTTAGCTTGGTAGTTAGAAAATCCTGATAAGATTCCCAATCTGTTGCCACAATTTTTAACAAAAAATCGGTCTCGCCTGCCAGCATGTGGCACTCGCGAACTTCGGGCCATGAACGAACTAGTTCTTCAAATGTTTCCAAATCAGGCTCGGCCTGACTGGCAAGCCCAACATGGGCAAATACGGTCACATTATAGCCCAAGGCACGAGCATTTATATCTGCGTGAAAGCCATTAATAAGACCGGAATCTTCCAGCGCACGAACCCGGCGCAGGCATGGTGGGGCTGAAATGCCGGCTCTTTTTGCCAGTTCGACATTGGTCATGCGGCCATCTTCCTGCAAATCGTGCAGAATGCGGATATCTATTGCATCCAGTTTGACTTTGGCCGCTTTGACCTTTGCCGTTTTGACATTTAAATGGGTTTTATCTGGCAAGACTATCTCCTTGTCAGAGTAATTATATTACAATGACCGCTTGGGCAAGCATAAAGGATGTTTCAAGGCCTTAAGCCCTGCCACCCCCTTGCATATGGGTCTTGGGGTTTCTATCTTTGAAGCCCGGCGGCAAACGAGTCGCCAATTTGACCCCGTTTCAGGCAAAATAATACCTCCGGAAAGAAAGACCATTAGATACCATGTCCACCACCCAGCACTCCAAAGTACTTATCATCGGTTCCGGCCCCGCCGGATATACCGCCGCAATTTATGCCGCCCGGGCCAGCCTTGAGCCAACATTGGTTCGCGGCATGCAGCCAGGTGGGCAATTGACCATAACCACCGATGT
>CBFDBQ010000056.1:0-11863 GCA_965603095.1 uncultured Thalassospiraceae bacterium
GATATTGGAACAATGGAATTGTAGTCACGGGCCTGTGCAAACAACGCATTTAATTCAGCATTTGATGACACATCAAAACCTATTATATTTTCGTTATTTTTTAGAGGAACAGCATACAACAAGGGGAAATGTTGGTGTATATAACTGTGATCTTTAATTAATGGAATTTCATTTCCGAATTCATCAATAAATTTCTTTCCGCCAAGACCAAAATTCCAATTTTCATTTTCAATTAACCTGCGATTTTCGTGACCGACCACAGGGACCCAGAAAAATGCCTTTAACTCATCCATTCGCCGTAAAGATCTTTGGGCAAAGGCGCTGAATCTATCGCGCTTTAAAAATTCTTCCAGCTCAGCCGAATGCGCCACCGTATCTAATGAAATTCTGGCATCATTAATTCTACTTTCCATCAGGGAATGGTAAGAATTTGCGATGTTGGAAAAACTTTTTTCTACATCGCGTTGTTCAATATTATAAATGACGGCAAACATAACAAAACTAACTACAACGGCGGCAGCTGTAATGAGTATGTGATGCGCATAAAGAAAAGATTTATTTTGCAAAAAAACTGTTCCCGGGACTAGTTCAAATATTTTTTTAAGGTTAAATTATATATTTTTTCATAGGTCCCGTCTTTTTTCATATTGGCCAGCTCTTTTGCCGCCTCAGAAACCTTGTCTTTATGTTTTGAATTTAAATACATAAACATTTCACGCGAAACAAGTGGCGGTTCATGGGAGGCAAGCTCTATACCCAGCTCTTTTGCTCGCCATAAACCTTGCCAGCGTTCATATAATATTACGTCCACTTGCAGTTGAGAAAGTTTATCAAACATCTCCTGTGGTGATTTTACCGTAACGATGGATGGGTGGTCTTTGGTATTGTTCTTAAAAATTTGCCACCCATTAACATAGGCCGTCTTGTATTTATTTAGAGATTCCCAATTTTCAACCTTTACACCCATGCCCAATGAATAAGCCACAAAGTCATTATCCATTAATTTTTCAGGAATCATTACCAAATTGGTGAATTTTTTATCTATTCCCGCAATGCGCAGGGCGGCCCCATCATCCACGCCCGAATTAGCATTACTAAGGGATTTGGATGCATCCTGATAAACGACGATTTCTGCCTCAACCCCTATTCGTGCGAATACCTCTTTCACGAGCAGGTCAATAAATCCGTCTTTTTTTTGTGTGGTAAACGGGTCGCGAATTCCCGAATTAAGGTATATTTTTTCAGCACTAGCGGCCTCATGGGTATAAAAAATACCCGTAAGCAACAACATGCAAATTGCAATTACATTTCGTGTCATTTTAGCCCCCCCTCAGAGCGTCTGTTTATCAAGCCCGCTAATGGCATTTTGCACCTTATGTGGCTTAGATATTTCATTTTATGCAGTATTTACATCAATATCCAAGCTGTTATTACATGCCACTACATATAGTAGGTAAGAACTATGGCATATCTAACTATCTGAAAAATAAAGAATTATTTGTATTTTTTGCCCCTGTCAGGTTTCTGTCAGCAACATCTGCCTAATATATCACTGATAATTGAAGCGCTTATGCAGGATCAGTAGAAGTTAACGGAGCAAATAATTAATGAAAAAAATAATTTCATGGGATGATCGGCTTACCATCGACGGTGGGGCCATCGATGATGACCACAAAAAAATTATTGAGATCATCAACCGCTTTCTTGGCAAAGTGGGCAAGTTTGAATCCGCTACAGAAATTATGGTTATTTTAGAAGAGCTACATACCAAAGCCAATGAGCATTTCAGACGCGAAGAAGAATTACAGCGGCTAATCAAATTCCCAGAGCGTGATGTTCACTTTACCGAACACAATCGGCTTTCCACAAAACTAGAAAAGCTTATGGGTGAAGTTCGCCCAACCAGCGGGTCATATGTAAATATAATGGGAGACAAAGTAGCTGATTTTATTCACGAATGGCTTTTTTCTCACATTCTTAAAAGTGATATGAAAATGAAGCCTTTTGTTAAAAGTGCCGGAACAAAGGCAGCGCAAGCAACCACAAGGGTCAATAATAAAAATGTTGCCGATAACGATGCGGGCGCTAGCGAACAATCAATGCTAGAAAAAAGAATTGTCGCCGGATAATTATTTTTCCATTTCTTCGCTGACTTCACGCACGGCCTTGGCAAATGCTTTGTCAGAGTTAAATGGCTCGAACTTGGGTAAATCTTTTTCTTTTATTTTTTTCATTCCGCCACCCTTGGGCAACACATTATAAAATTCACCATCACGGCCGATTACCGCAATCGGCCTTTTCCACCGGGAAAATACCCGGCGCATTGATGCGGAATGATCACAAAATACCTCGTATTCACCGGGGTCGTTTTCAAACAAAATTTCATAAGAACGAATAAATTCATCAATGAAATCCTGCTCTACCAACGCCATGTTGCTAATCACCCAACAGCGATCTTCAAAATCCCAATAATAAGACATCCCGATAATATCGCCATCTTTATTTATATAGGGAAAAAATGGAAAAGTGCGACAAGCAAGCGAACGGTTGTCGCGTTCGCAATTACGCGCACCGTTGCATTCAATCGCCTTGCAAGTAGTATCTAATTCTTCAACAATTTTTCTACTGGCAGCATCGGTTGCAACAAAGCTTGTCCACATATCTGTACGCGAGCGCAATAATTTCCATTCCGACATTTGCACAACTGGGATTGCATTTTCAGCCGAACAGCAAACCGGCTCGCCACCATTTAATGAAGCACATTTTGCACCACAATCAACTTGCATGACCGGAGCATCAAAAAAATCAAAAATCTTTTTATAGGTACCGCGCGAGGCTTGGTTTTTTTTACGTTTGCTCATTATTTTTCACTTGTTTCGGTTAATAGTAGAATCCAGATGTGTGGATTCTTACCTGAAATGTGGCATGAATGGTAGCCCAATGGTGACCGCTGGGTTGCTTTATTTCTCTTCAATCCGAACCGGGACTACACCTCTGAATTTTATGTCGCGATGGGGGAACGGGAATTCAATACCGTTTTCATGGAATAGATCCCAAATACGAAGATAAATCTCACTTTTGATGTTTGATAAACCTTTTTCCGCGTCTTCAATCCATACCCTTAGCTCAAGATCAACCGAGCTATCACCAAAACCTTTGAGCAAACATTTTGGTTCGGGTGATGTCTTTATGCGATCAAACTCACCTGCCGCTTGCTCGGTCAATTCAATTGCTTTTTTAATATCGCTTTCATAGGAAACCCCAATGGGTAGACGTTGACGCACCAAACGGTTTGAATATGACCAGTTTTCAACCGGGCGGCTGATTAGTTCTTCGTTAGGAATAAGGTGTTCAATTCCATCACGGGTAATTACCGAAACATAACGCGCGCCAATTGCATTTATCCAACCATAGGTGTCGTTAATGGCAATAACATCGCCCGGTTTGACCGAACGATCCATAAGCAAGATCACCCCGGAAAGAAGGTTGGAAACAACCTTTTGCAAACCAAAACCAACACCAAGACCAACCGCACCGGAAAATACTGCCAATGCGGTTAAATCAATACCAACTGAATTAATCGCAATTAATATGGCAACCACTATCAACACGACACGGGTTAGCTTGCCGAACAAAACCTGTTGCGATGGCGTAAGATGTGAAATCTTGCCAAGACGATTTTCCACCATCCGCGAAAGCGTGTTGGCTATCCACAAAAACACCACCAACGCCATAAGAATTTTAATAACGCCAAGCAACGATATGTGTGCTTCACCTACATCGATAGCGAATGCATCAAGAAACAAAACTGTCGGATCCAACAAGCCCAGGATATCTAGGGCTGCAACCGTCCACACAAACAATGCCACCGCGCGCGACCACCATGGGTCTGCTATAAAATTTATGGCAATGCGAATTATAATCCATGCAGTAAGCAGGCTTGTGCCAACTTGCAAAAGCCCGAAAGGAAGCGCTAATCGTTCTGCGGTAAAATGTGCAGCAGCCAATAATATCAACCATACAAGCGGTTGCACCATGGGGCGCAATATCTGTCTTAGCTTGGCGCGAATTTTATCAGCCCAGGTCGCGGCAATTGCTTTTTCCAACGCATTTTCTAGTGGTGATGAAATAAAGTGCGCAGGAAGATAAGCAAGCACAATAACGATTAATTGCGCCAGAGTTGAAATAACAAAAACTTCACCCTTTAGCCATGTAACAAGGGCACGGATGGTTTCTTCAATATTAGCTGGGTCGAGATATGCGTCCACTTAAACATCGCTCCAATATATAACTGCTAGTGCATACGTTAGCATAAGCTATCTTTGCCTTAAAGAACCACAAAAAGCATGCCCAAAAAGGACACTATGGCGGTGATGGGTTACTTATTTTATAGTCTGGTTTTATAGTATGGCCATGAGCGAAATTAACATTTCCCGTATTGAAGAAATTATATCCATTGATGTTGGGCGTGGCATTGATGCCCTTGCGGCCGCCACCCGTGGCAACCTTTTTTCTGCGGCCAGATCTATCGCCAGCCACCCTCAGCCCCGAATTGGCATTATTACAGGATTTTACATCCCCCACGGCACTCCGCCAGCGGCAGAAAATGATGGGCCAATAGGGACGGCACATTTGCTGGCCGGACTTTCGGGTGCTGGATTTTCAGCTCGTATTGCCAGCGATAGCCCGTGCGGCGATGTTATACGGGCCACGGTTGATATATCCGGAACCAACGCCGCAATTGATATTGCGGCAATTAATGACGGCGCTGAAGGCGAAGAAATAAAAGACATAATAAAAGCCTGGCAAGATGACGGCATAACCCACGCAATTTCCATTGAACGCTGTGGCAAATCTGCTGACGGCAAGCCCCGAAACACCCGAGGCGATGATATTTCGGCCCATACCGCACCATTGGATGAGCTATTTATGGCGGGCGACTGGGACACAATCGCCATTGGAGATGGCGGCAACGAAATAGGAATGGGGGCGCTGGATGCAAAATTAATCGAAAAAAACATCAAAAACGGTGGCAAAATTGCCTGTGTAACCCCGGCCCAGCATTTGATTGTAGCCGGCGTTTCCAACTGGGGGGCATGGGGGTTGTTGGCGGCCATCGCCATGGTGTTGCCACAAAAAAGGGATGAATTACTAAAAACCGTTACAGCGGAAATGGAGCTAGAAATGCTAAGGTTTATCAACCAACATGGCCCTAGTATTGATGGCATATCAGGCAAAACTATTGATGCGGTTGACGGATTAGAATTTCAATTCCACGCAAATATATTAAAGCAAGTTATGGATACGGTTTCTTGAACGCGCAAATGCAAAAACCTAGTAAGTTTGTTTTTACCGACCGTAGCTTCGATGCGGCCACAGGAACGTTAACGCTTGGGTTTTCTTATCCTGATATATGCGATTTTGAAGAAAAAATAATTCTTGGGTCCTCAAATCATAAACTTTCAACAGGTGAGCAAACTGCGCTTGAAAATTCTTTTAACGCCCTGCATCTGGCCGCAGGCGTTAGTTATTACAAAGCATACATCCCAGAACAAATTGAAATAGCGGGTGGCGCATTAGATAATGAAACGGCTGATTTTTTTGAAAATCTTTATTTTAACGGTTTGGGAGAATTTGCATTTCGCAATCAGGTAAAACTAAAAAATAAAATAAAATTTCCCCGTGGTGGAAAAACACCAACCGTCGGAATTGTTCCACCCTGCGATAAAACCCTTGTACCAGTTGGTGGGGGCAAAGATTCATTGGTAACGGTTGAAGCGTTACGCAAATCTGGCAAAGACATCACCCTTTGTTCGGTTAACCGCCCGGGCCCCATAGCCGCCTGCATGGATGCAAGCGGATTGGGTAGCATTATTTTTGAACGTAAAATCGATAAGCAATTGTTGAAATTAAACAACCAAGGCGCACTTAACGGCCACGTGCCCATTACTGCCATTGTTAGTTTTATTTTAGTTGCGGCAGGTATTTGGCATGGGTTTGATGGAATTGCATTTTCCAATGAACGTTCCGCCAACGAAGGCAACACCGAATGGGAAGGCCGCGTTGTAAATCATCAATTCAGTAAATCACTAGAATTTGAAAATGCTCTTTCAACATTTATAAAAAATCGCATTGCAGGTGGAATTGATTGTTTTTCATTCTTGCGCCCGCTTTCTGAATTACATATTGCAAAATTGTTTGCCGCCCAAACCCGCTATGACCATGTATTTACATCATGCAATAAATCATACCGTATTGTTGACGCCATGGTTGATAAACGTTGGTGTTGTGATTGCCCCAAGTGCAGGTTTGTTTATTTGATATTAGCCCCATTTATGGATAAAGCGCGCCTTGTAAATATTTTTGGGAAAGACATGCTGGATGACGCCACGCAGGTTGATGGCTTTCGTGAACTGCTGGGTCTAAGGGGTCACAAGCCATGGGAATGTGTTGGCGAAATACTTGAATCCGGTGCCGCGTTTAACGCCATTGCCGCCCGCGATGAATGGGCGGAAACGGCAGTGGTAAAATCATTAGCGGGTGAAATGCAGGCAGGCGTTGATGAACTGGATGCGGCATTTAAAACTGCATTAAAACCAAACACCATATCTAATATCCCCGCACGGTTTAAGGGGGCGTTTAATGATTGGGCCGGCTGAAGCAAAATCCATCGCCATTTGGGGTTATGGTCGCGAAGGCCGTGCCAGCTATAACTATCTGAAAAATCAAGGCATTACGGCTGACATAAGCATTATTGCCGATGATGAACCGCGCGATGCACCGGATGGGTGCAATGTATTGGTGGGTGCTGAGGGATGTGACGCAATAGCCAGTGGCAATTTTGATTTAATAATTAAATCACCAGGCATAAGCCTTTACCGCCCCGAAATTACCGCCGGAAAAAAAGCAGGTAGCATTTTTACATCTGCCACTAACATATGGTTGCAAGCAAACCCAGATGCTAAAACCATTGTGGTTACCGGAACCAAAGGCAAAAGCACCACTGCCAAACTTATTCATCATATTCTTTGTGAAATTGGTACGGATGCAGAACTGGCGGGAAATGTCGGCAGGCCGTTGATGGAGATTGAAAGCCCGCCTGAAATTACGGTGATAGAGCTTTCATCATATCAGATTGCCGACCTTGAATTTTCCCCAACGATAGCCGTGGGGCTTAACCTTTACCCCGAACATATTCCCTGGCACGGAGATATAGAAACGTACTATTCCGATAAGCTGAAGGTATTTTCATTAAACCCTGCGCCCACAGTTTTGCTAAATGCTCATGATACGGAAATTAAAAAAAGATTGGGCAATATAAAAAATGCCATCTGGTTTAATGATGCATCTTCTTATCATGTAAGTGATGGTGCAGTTTATAAAGAAGCCAAAAAATTTATTTCAATTTCTGAAACTAACTTGCTGGGTGAACATAATTTATCGAATATTGCCTGCGCGCTGCGCGCGGTTGAAATTATTTCCGGTGATTTATCGGAAAAAAATGAAACTATAAAAAATGCCATTGCAAGCTTTGCCCCCCTGCCCCATCGGTTGGAATTATTGGGTGAAAAAAACGGCGTGCTTTACGTTGACGATAGCATATCAACCACCCCACAATCTGCTTTGGCGGCACTTAGAGCATTCAATAAAAATTCAAAAATAATTATTCTCGGCGGGCAAGACCGTGGGCTTGATTATGGCGAACTAGCAAAACATCTACCCGTGTTGGACGTCAAAGTCATACTAACCGTTCCCGATAACGGGGCATTAATAGCTGCGCAGGTATTGGAAATTTCACCAGATATAAACCTGATAGAATGCGAAAGCCTTGCCAGTGCGGTTGAGAAGGCAAAAGAAATTGCGGCCCCGGGTGATGTGGTATTACTGAGCCCAGCTGCACCTAGTTTTGGCCATTTTAAAGATTATGCAGATCGCGGTGAACGTTTTGCCAAACTTTCGGGTTTTTAAACACCGTCAGTCCATAAATTCAGAATTAAGCCTATCGGTAATAAGCATATGACCCGGTTTATGGGTAATGCATATTTTAGGCCGGGCTTGCTCTATGGCTACCTGCGGTGTAACGCCGCAGGCCCAAAATACCGGAACCTCACCATGGCGTATTTCCGGGGCGTCGCCAAAATCTGGCTTTAGGATATTTTTTATTCCAATTTCTCCTCCCATTTCACCAAGGCTTCCCACATGAACGGGTCCGCCATGGACACGGGGGAAGCGGGACGTTATTTCAACCGCAGCTTCAACCTGTTCAGTGGGGAATGGGCGCATTGAAACAACCATATTGCCGTTAAATGGCTCGGATGGGTTTGTTGCAATATTACTGCGGTACATGGGAACGTTTCTCCCCAGTTCAATATGACGAACGGGTAAGCCCGCATCCACAAGGGCCTCTTCAAACGAAAATGAACAACCAAGAGCAAAGGTGACTAAATTATCCCGCCATAAAGCATCATTTATATGGGAAACCACCTCTGTTAATTTACCATCTTTAAAAACGTGATAGGCCGAAACATCTTGGCGCACATCAATGCCCGCGCCCAATTCAGGCAATGATGGGTCGCCCGGTTTTGACATGGAAATAAGCGGGCACGGCTGGGGGTTCAGTTCGCAATATTTTTTAAAATCATCGGCCATGTTTTCGGGCAATATAGCCAGATTGACCTGCACATAACCGCGCGCCATGCCAGATGTTTGGCCGTCCATATCTGCGTTACGGAAAGCTCGGCGTAGCTCTGCCGGAGAATAATTTGAACTATCAACCATCAATTATCGTCCATAAAATTAATGCCCATCATAACGAAACAGCATTTTTAATCCTGCGCCACCACGGTCTTTAACGCGCTTTATCGGGCTTAGGCCAAAACGACGCAAAAGAATTGTCAGGTTGTGCTGGTTAAAAAACTGAATGTGTTGGGGCGGGTCGAAAGTATCCCATTCTGTTGCATCATCTGGCACCTGGTTTGATTCAATATCTGGCGTAGTAATAAACAGTACCCCGCCCGGCACCATGGCAGACTGTAAAAAACGTGCATATTCTTCCACGTCTTCAACGTGTTCGATTACTTCCGATGAATAAACAAAATTAAACCCTTTGGTCGTATCAAATAATTCAGCAAATGATCCGTGATAAAACTGTCCTAACGGATAATGTTTTTTGGCATATGAAACTGCACTGGGATTTAAATCTATACCGACGGCTTCGCGGGCACCCAATGTTTTCATTGCGCCAACAACAAAACCACCCCCACAGCCAACGTCAAGCGCCCGTTTAGCAAAAAAATATCGTATTAGTTTAAGCGCATTAAAAAACCCTCTTCTTTTGCGAGATGCAATCTTGGAATATGTTCCATCTTTTGCTGTGGTCCCCGTGGCGCCCCCGGAATAAAAATCTCTAAGTTGTTTTTTTGTCGGACGGGGGTGGCAAAAAACATATTTGCATTCTGGACATTGAAGGAACAAATAACCGTTCTTTTTCCCAAAATGTGTGGAGTTCATATTCTCGCAAACGGGGCAACGGGTCTCAGAATTGGAAATTTTTGATTCTTGTGCCAACGGCAGACTCCTTGGGATGCTGGCCCCATAATTAATTTTTTATGTTGCACCCATTTTGATATCATAGATTTTTTAGTGCATTAAAGGTTATTATTGACCAACTTAATAACAAGGTCTTTTGATTATGCCAAATGTTACCAAAAATGGATATAAAGATTTGTTGCCAGAAATTGATGCCACCACGGCCAATAGCTGGATGGCATCGCGTGAAGCGGTTATGTTGGATGTGCGTGAAGCATCAGAATTTGATTTTGAAAATATTCCTGCCTCAATATTATTACCACTTTCATTTCTTGATCCAGAAAATTTCCCCGCTATTGGAAATGTTAAAATTATTGTTCTTTGTGCCATTGGCAAGCGCGCCCTTGTGGCGCAAAAACAGTTACAAGATTTAGGGTTTAAAAACCTATTTACGCTTAGTGGCGGAATTGATTCTTGGAAAAAGGCAGGATTTGAAACACAGGGTGGAAAATTTGAGGCCCTCGACTACACAATTTAATTTTATTCATAAACATTTGTTCACAACTGAACCTTATTCGGCTATTACGTTATAATGTCTAAACCGCTTTCCCCAGTTAACTGCAACACTGAACGCGAAGCCATGTGGCTTGGTGTGCGCGAAGCATCCCGCGTACCAGCGGCAATAATGTCGGCCAGCTTTATTGGTTTTGGATCGCTTGTTCATGATGCCGGATGGACTTTGGGTCAAGGCATTGCAACAACTGTTTCTACGTGGGCATTGCCGGGACAAATAATGCTTATAGAAATGTTTAGCGCCGGTGCGCCATTGCTGGCGATTGCCGTTTCGGTTGGCATGATTAATGCGCGATTATTTCCAATGGTTGTTTCATTGCTACCCATGGTTAGAAAACCCGGAATTTCCGGTTGGGTTTATTTTATTCTGGCTAATGTAATTGCAGTAACAACCTGGATGGGGGTAATGCTGCGCATCCCACACCTAAAACCCGAACATCGCTTTTCATATCTTGTCGGTTTTGGTTGTTTGTTATGGTTTATTTCTCCATTTTTTACAGCCATAGGATATTTTGCTTCTGATATATTACCTCGGCCCGTTTCGGTTGGTCTTGTGTTTTTAAACCCTCTTTATTTTACATTGTTGTTTCTGGTTGATTTAAAAAAACCTAGCAAACTTATTGCTCTTTCATTGGGCGCGGTGTTGGGCCCGCTGTTATTTATTGTTTCTAGCGATTGGAGCTTGTTGCTAACCGGAATTATTGGCGGCACAGCAGCATATTTCCTCGGCCAACGAATTGATGGCCCCACAATCAAACCGGAAACAGAGCCGACAATAGAAATTGATAGGGGAGAGGCAAATTGACCGATTTTAATCTACCCCCATGGGCATTTGTATGGTTGGCAATCGCCATAAGCGCCGCTGTCACGTATTCATCGCGTTTTCTTGGCGTTATTTTTTCCGGCAAAGTTCAATCAGATGGCAAGCTGGTCGAATGGGTTGCTTGCGTTACCTATGCCCTGTTGGCCGGACTTGTGGCACGGATGATAATTCTTCCCATTGGTTCGCTGAGTGAGGCAACTGACTGGATGCGTCTTTCCGCAATTGCTGCGGGTTTGGCCGCATTTTATGCATATCGCCGTTCGGTAGCCGCCGGGGTAATTACCGGCACGCTGGCATTGATTATAATGCTGTGGTGAGGCGCTAAGCGTCTAATATACAAGCTTATTCAAACAGTTAACTCTTTATTGAGTATTTTCGAGCTAGTTTTGGTCGGGGCGAAACAATGCAGAAGGCAGGCTCGCGCGAACCATGACGCAAATATTTGGAATACTTGGATTTTTTATGGCACTGCTTGCGATTTTTATCGCAAGCGAATTAATGCGTCGCACAAACCAGCGCATGCTTGAACTGGAAACCGCTTTTTACAAACTAAGCGGTCGTATCCAAAGGGTCGAGGGTCGAGTTCTGGCAATTGAAAAGGATGCCAACACCAGCCCAGCCGATATAAAACGCCAAAAAGAAACCTTGATTGCGCTGGAAAAGAAAACCCGCGCCAACAAAGAGAGTATTTCCACAACCGCAAGGGATAAGCCCTCAAGCGATCGTTACACCCCATCTGAATACAAGAAAAAGACCCTAGGAATTGGTTGAGGAATTGGTTGAGAAATTGGTTGATAAATCAGCCGGGTTTTTTCAGGACTAACGTAAGCCAGCCATCAATAACAATTCGTTTTTCTAGATACAGCCCGTGACGACCGTGGGCATTTAAAACCATTTTTTCATCCCGAATTATTAATCCAGAAAGGATTGCCCTGCCTC
>CBFDBQ010000057.1:0-11467 GCA_965603095.1 uncultured Thalassospiraceae bacterium
AGCAACATTTGTAACAAATGAATGGCGCGACAAGTATGAAAACCGTTTGAGTGCGCCGAAATACCGCGCATGGCATGGAACGAAACCGGGCGGCCAATCATTTTGTCTTGTCTGCGTCCGGCCCAATCCACCCATTTGATGTCTAGTTCGATTTCTTCTTCAAACGCAACGTGGGCAAGTTCGGCCGCAGTCCGGCGAATGTCATCTGCATTTAGACCACAAGTTTCAGCAACCGCATCGGGTGCGTATTGTTCATCTAAATACCGCTCGGCCATTATTTGAAAACTAGGAACCGCGCCTCGTCCATCGGGCAACGTGTATTCGCCCTTTAATGCCGGGGTTGTTGTTACATCGGTTGATGGTTTTAACGCTTCATCTTTGGTGCTCCAAACATAGGGGTCGCCGTTTTCATCGCGGGCAAACATGCCATGGTCGGATGCGCCTTCGTCTTGAATAACCAGCCACGGCGCATTGGTGTAACGCACAAGATATTGTTGGTCGACTTTGCCCGATTTTAGCAATTCATGCATCAGCGCCATTATGAACAAGCCGTCGGTGCCGGGGCGAATGCCAATCCATTCATCGGCAATGGCGGAATAACCGGTACGGATGGGATTTACCGAAACAAATTTAGCACCGCGCTTTTTTAATTTACCAAGACCTATTTTAATTGGGTTGCTGTCGTGGTCTTCGGCCATGCCGAACATCATGAAATATTTGGTCAGGTTCCAGTCGGGCTCGCCAAATTCCCAAAACGAGCCACCAATGGTGTAAAGCCCGGCGGCTGCCATGTTGACCGAGCAAAAACCACCATGGGCCGCATAGTTGGGCGTGCCAAACATTGATGCCCACCACCCGGTGGTGGCTTGGGATTGATCGCGCCCAGTAAAGAATGCAAGTTTAGATGGATCGTCTTCGCGAATTTTCTTTAAGCGCGAGGTGGCGATTTCTAATGCTTCGTCCCATTCAATTTCTTCAAATTCGCCCGAACCACGGGGGCCAACGCGTTTAAGCGGCTTGGAAAGCCGGGCCGGTGAATAATGCTGCATGATGCCGCTAGAGCCTTTGCCGCACAGCACACCTTTGTTGATGGGGTGATTATTGTTGCCCTGAATGTAGCGAACTTTGCCGTCTTTTAAATAAACGCGGATGCCGCAACGACATGCACACATATAACATGTGGTGTATTTGACCTCGTCACCCAACGATGGGGAAAGATCAACATTATCCGCATCAGCGTGTGCGTCTTTAAATACAAACGCTGGTTTTTGTTCGACGGTCATAAATTTATAGTCTCCACGAAGAAGCTGCCCCAATTCCTAGGCTTCCCCTGATTCTTTATTTTGGGTAGTTATATAATAAAATTATTATATAAGGGAAAGCTAAAATTACTAAAAACCCCTGAAAAAAGCCATTTACTTACCAGTTATTTTAGGGAAAGTAGCAATTTCAAGTAGATGGCTCATTTATCAGAACCGATGCCCACAGCAATCTACGACAATCTATAGTGTTATAACCTTAAAAAGATCCCCTGCATATTAAATGGCCTCAACTTGCAATCATAATTCATGTATGTGCATAATAACGCTCAAGAATAATTCTTACACTTAATCGCAAATAAAAGTAAAGTAATAAGTAAGTAATAGTAATAATGGCAAGAAACCATACGCATCAATCCCAATTGTGCTAGTTTTATATTTGCCAATACTTATGTAATACTTGTTTTATTATAAAAAAACATAATGAATATAGGGGAAATACTTTGAAATATACTAAATTTTTCTTGTCAGCTGCATTTGCCACTATTTTATCATCTCAGGCTGTTGCCGCCACAGATTGTGGCCGAGTAACCATTGCCGATATGAATTGGAATTCGGCCTCGCTTATGGCCAATGTGGATCAATTTATCCTCAGCAACGGTTATGGCTGTAATGCCGAATTAGTTCCGGGCGATACCATGCCAACTGGCACATCGATGATAGAAAAAGGCGAGCCTGACGTTGCCCCTGAACTGTGGAGCAACTCACTTAAAGATGCCATCGACAAGGGTGTTTCCGAAAAACGCTTACGTATCGCCGGAAAATCTCTTTCCGATGGCGGCGAAGAAGGTTTCTGGGTTCCTCAGTATATGGTTGATGCCGACCCATCCATGGCAACTATTGCCGGCATCAGGAAAAATGCCAAAATGTTTAAACATCCAGAAGACCCGTCCAAGTCAGGTTTTTACACTTGTCCGGCTGGGTGGAACTGCCAAATTTCGGCAGGCAACCTGTTTAAGGCGCTTAATCTTGCATCAGATGGGTTTGAATTAGTTGACCCCGGTTCGGGCGCAGGGCTTTCCGGCGCAATCGCCAAAGCTTATGAGCGCAAGCAACCATGGTTTGGTTATTACTGGGCGCCAACAGCTGTGTTGGGTAAATACAAAATGGTCAAGGTAGATTTTGGATCTGGCATTAACAAGGATGAATTTATTTCCTGCACATCCAGTGACGCTTGCGAAACGCCTAAGGTTACAATGTATCCGCCATCGTTGGTGGAAACCGTAACCACCGAAAGTTTCGCTAAAAGCTCGCCCGGTGCATATGCTTATCTTACCAAGCGCAACTTCAAAAATGCCCAGATGAATGAACTTCTAGCATGGATGGAAGATAACCAAGCAGACGGCGCAGTTGCGGCTGAACATTTCTTGAAAAATAATGAGGCCACATGGACACCGTGGATATCAGCTGATGTTGCGGCCAAGGTTAAAAAAGCCCTTGCCGATATGTAAAAATTTCCCGCCCTCCGAGCTTAAGTTGGAGGGCGGGATTTTTATTTTTTATCATTTAATTTAAGCGGAGTTCTTTATGGTTGCCGAGAGTTGGCTAACAAAGTTTCCAGAAATGGAGCGCGCCGATCTTGTTGCAATACGCAAAGGTCTTGACGAAGCTTATCGCGGATTTTCTCGCACCTATGGCGACGTAATTGAATCTGTTTTTAATCCGCTTCTTAAATTTCTTGTCTGGTTTGAAAATCTTTTGCTGGCATCGCCGTGGTGGCTGGTTATTGCCGTTGTGGTTGCGCTGGTTTATAGCGCCAGCAGGTCATGGAAGCTTTCATTTGGTGTAATTGTTTCGTTCGTGTTGATTGGTTATTTTGGCATGTGGGAAAACACCATGCGAACCATGAGCATAATTACCGTTTGCACGCTACTTTCAATTTTCATGGGTATTCCCATTGGCATCGCAATGGCGCGCTCTGATAGGGTGCGTTCTGTTGTCACGCCAATTTTAGATATAATGCAAACAATGCCAGCGTTTGTATATTTAATCCCAGTTGTAATGTTGCTGGGCATCGGCAAGGTTCCCGGTGTAATTGCGGTGGTTATTTATGCCATCCCGCCAGTTATTCGCCTGACCAATTTGGGCATCAGATTAGTTGATAAAGAAGTTCTCGAAGCGGCCACCGCATATGGCGCCAGTTCATCGCAAAGATTATGGGGGGTGCAATTGCCGTTGGCGATGCCCACAATAATGGCCGGAATAAACCAAACAATTATGATGGCGCTAGCTATGGTGGTTATTGCATCGATGATTGGGGTAAAGGGATTGGGTCAGCCAGTTTTAAAATCCATCACCAACCAATATTTTACCATGGGCCTGTTTAATGGACTGGCCATTGTTGCGCTGGCAATTATTTTTGACCGCGTATCACAAGCTTATGCCAAGCGCACCCAAAGACACCTTGGGGGCGCGCAGGATGGATAAGCCAATGAATGAACCGTTGATAAAAATTCAAGGCCTATACAAGGTTTTTGGCTCTAACCCCAAAAGCGTAATGGCAAAGGTTATGGATGGTGCTTCAAAAGATGAAATACTTTCCCAGACCGGACATGCGGTTGGTTTGCGCAACATAAACCTAAATATAAAACGTGGCGAAATATTTGTTATCATGGGTCTTTCCGGTTCCGGTAAATCAACCCTAATACGGCACTTCAACAGGTTAATAGACCCAACCGAAGGTAAAATTTTGGTTGATGACGTAGATGTAATGGGCCTAGGGCAAAAAGAACTGGAACAGTTTCGTCGCCATAAAATGTCTATGGTTTTTCAGCATTTTGGTCTTATGCCACACCGCACCGTTATTGAAAATGTTGCTTATGGTTTAATGGTGCAGGGCGTGGATAAAGCCGCACGCCATGAAAAAGCAGGCGAATGGCTGGATGCGGTTGGCCTTGCCGGATACGAAGCACAATATCCGATGCAACTTTCCGGTGGCCAACAACAGCGCGTAGGTTTGGCCCGCGCGCTATGTACCGATGCAGATATATTATTAATGGATGAGGCTTTTTCCGCGCTCGATCCATTAATACGAAGCGAAATGCAGGACCAATTAATTGAACTGCAAGACAGGTTACACAAAACAATAATATTCATAACCCACGATCTTGACGAAGCGTTGCGCATTGGCGACAGGATTGCAATTTTAAAAGACGGCGAACTTTCGCAAGTGGGCCGACCCGAAGAAATTTTGCTTAACCCGGCAGATGATTACGTTGAAGCATTTGTGCGCGATGTTAACCGTGCCCGTGTTTTGACCGCAGACGTGGTAATGAAACCACCGGTTTGCAGGCTAACAACCGAAAATCTAGACGAAGCATTAAAGCAAATGCGCGGCCATAAGCACGATTATGGCTATGTTTTTGAAGGTGACGAATACACCGATTACAAAGGCTTTGTAACGCGTGAATTAATTGAAAATGAAATCGACCAACCGGGCAAAAATGCAGACCTATCAGAACTGGCCGAAGACGTATTTTCCGTTCAACCAGATGCATCGCTCGAAGAAATTCTTCCAGCATCGCTAGAGCAACCTTATCCGGTTCCGGTGGTTGATGAAGATGGTGAATTTCACGGCGTGGTTTCAAGAAAATCTATGATTTCTATTTTGTCTGAAAACGATGAAATCGAAAGCGGTGAAAAAGATACCGCATCCACCTGATTGTAAATACTTGCAACCGTTTTCAATTTATATTCGAATTAAAACATATTAAATTGCTTTTAATTCTCGTTTTGTTTTTAGTGCTATATAATTATTGTTCATCATCCGAAATAATAATAAAAATTTACGATCTTTCTATTTAACACAATAAAGAAAACGGCAATTTGCTTGAAAGATTATTTATTGTTTTATTATTGATGCTCTAAACAATACGTTCTTTTGGAAATGTTGTCGTTATAATGGTTCCTTGATTTTTTTCACTTTCAATTTCAAGGGTTCCGCCATGCAATTCCATCAAACCTTGCGTAAGCGGCAAGCCCAACCCGGTACCTTCGTTTTTTCGATTAAGCCCGCTATCAACTTGCCCAAACCTGCTTAAGGCCAAGGTTGCATCCTCCTCATCCATGCCAACACCGTTATCTATTACCTCGATGGATAGGTCGCCGTTGTCTATAACATCTCCACGAATAGTGATGTTTCCCCCTTTGGGTGTAAACTTAACCGCATTGCTTAGAAGGTTTATCAACACCTGTTTAACCCGACGTTCATCGGCATAAATCATGGGAATTTTTTTATCAATTTTTGATGTAATGGTTACCTGCGCATGGTCTGCTCTTGGCCTTAGCATGTGTGTGGCGGAATCAACAATGCCTGCTACGGATATATTTTCTTCGTAAAGCTTTAAAGAGCCTGCCTCAATTGCTGAAACATCAAGAATATCGTTGATGAGATCTAAAAGATGCTGACCAGAGTAATGGATGTCGCCTATGTACTCGCTGTATTTTTTATTTTCTATGGGGCCAAGGGTCTGCTCCATTATTGATTCAGAAAAACCAATAATGGCATTTAATGGGGTGCGTAATTCGTGGCTCATATTTGCTAACAAGTCTGACTTGGCACGACTGGCAACATCAGCTTTTATAAGCGCTTCACGCAAATCGTGTTCGGCATTTTTGCTATCTGTTATGTCCCAAACAGCACCAAGCATTTTAAGCGGCGCACCGCTTTCACTGTATTGAACATCACCTTTTTCATGCAACCAATGAACCGTTCCATCGGCCCAAACTACACGATGTTCTATATCATATACCTCGTGATCTTCGATGCATCTCTGCACCGCGTTCGCAACCTTATCGCGATCATCGGGGTGAATTGCCGCAACAAAATTATCATATGTTGTTTCGACGCTTCCGGGCTCATACCCGAACAGGGGCATTATCCGTTCCGACCAAAACAAAGCCCCATCTTGAATGTTCCACTCCCACGTGCCGATGTTGGCGTGTGATTGGCTTTTTCTAAATCGAGATTCTGTTTCGCGCAGGGCGGCTTCAGCGTTAATTATGTCGGAAACATCTGTGCAGGTAATGAATGTGCTGCCGTTAGATACTTTATGATCAGCAGTTAACACCCATCTGCCGTCTTGTTGTTGGTGCAATACTGGCGCAGTTGGATTATGCAAGCGTTCGGTTCGTATTCGAACCCATTCTTCCGGGTTTTCTTCGTAACCTTTTACCAATCCACGTTTGGCACCCGCATAAGAAATTTCCTGAAACGTCATTCCCGGAACCAGCATATCTTCAATTTTATATAAAGATTTTTTGTATTCTTGATTACAAAGAACAAATCGGTCTTCTGAATCGTAAAGCGCCATCATGGTGGGAACGCTTTCTAGGGCATCAAGCAAAATATCGTGAGATATTTTTATCATGTCACCCGCCTGAATAGATTCTTCTTCGTGGCGCGAGCGTGAAACAAGTAAAATCGCCGTTACCCATATAGCAAAAAGCGCAAGCCCACGGTTGAGCAGCACCACCCAATATTCACCACCGGGCGGCGAAAAAAGATATCCAATAATAGTTAGCAGCGTAGAAATAATTGCAAGAACGAAAATATATTTACGTTGGGGAAGCCAAATTCCTATTAACACCAATGCAACATAGGGCACGCCACCGGCCACCCCCAACGGCATCGATAGATCAAAAATAAAAATTAAAACCGCAACAACAACAGCAATTAATGATGTGTTTATTGTTCTAATTAATTTTTTTTATCGTTGCTATTGGCCATAAATCCAGAATTCATAATTATTTATTTCCAGCGTTCGCCCCATGTCAGCATCTATTATTGCTGTCATGTGATCAATAATATCTGGTGAAATGGGGCCGGCTGAGCAGGGGTTAAACTATCAGGTCAGGTCCCTTTATTAAAAATCCGGCCATCCTCACACTCTGGCAATGTTTTACCCACAACCATTACTGCGTCAGGACAAACCATTTCTGGACTCATTCCAGTATACATGATCGACTTGTTGTTCGATCCTTCATCGTGCGCCGGGGCGCACTTTTCCCTTGGGGGGGTAGCATGAATAGCGATTATCTAAACCAAAACCGTTCCATTAAAGAACTTGATGACCTGTTTGAAAAAGACCGGGTGGCGGCGGAAAAATTTGCGGTAACGGTATTTTCCCACGAAATATCCACCGCCATTACCAATATCAACGCAATAAACCAGGTGGCGGGTGCGCGCATTTTGGCCGACAGCCATGTTGCCTCAGCTAAAATGATGACAGATGCCGAGGTTTCGGCGGCTCACCTGTTGTCCAAGGCCGAGATTGCCATAATGGAAATGCAAGGCGGTGCCAATAAAGCATCAACCCTGCAAGAAACCCATGGTTCCATGGTTTCTGAAATTAGGTACGTCGCTGAAAAGGCCATTACCCATGGGGCCCGACAATCAATTGCCGATATTAAACGCGAAACCCAAGAATCCATTGCCCAACTAAAAGCGCATGCGGACAAGGCCACCCAGGAAATAAAATCCATCGCCGATGATGTGCGCGCTAAAATTTCCGCAAATGCGACAACAGCCAAAGAAAAACTCGATGTGGGCAAAAAACAGCCACGCACCCCCGAGGGCGTGAACCAAGATGCCGAGGCCGCAGAAGAAAAAATTCTGTCTGCGGCCAAAACCGTAACCGATGAACTTCACCTTACGATAGAAGTTGCTATTGCCGGTTTGAACGCCATTGTCGAAGAAGTAGGCAAAAGCATTATTGATGCCGCCGCCAAATCTGAAGCACGGATAATGGAAACCCGGGACAAAGCCTTAGAGAAAATAAGTGAGCTTTCGGAAAAACTATTTCCGCGCTCTTCAATATAAATGGCAATAATGCGGCTTAAAAATCGTTCACAAAAAATATACCCCTAAAGCAGGGAAGCTATAGCAGTAGTTTTCTTGGGGAAATGGTGCCGGCCGCAGGTGTCGAACCCTCAGGCCCCCTGATTACAAAATTACGCGCCTTGCCGTCTGTACGGAACTTTTCCAGCCAGGCACGGGTGACGGCATAGCCGCCAGCGAGTAGGCTTGAGCTCTAAATCTTTGGCGTTCAAAATAGGATAAATCTGATATATTTTGAGCTTTTATGTTAAGGGGCTCGATGCTCTGGCGAAGTTGTAAAATGCGAACATTCTTTGCAAAATGCGACTTTTAGCTGTTGTTTATTTATGTGAGAATACCCACGTACTAGTTATAGGGCCCAAAAACAGCCATTTATTTTAGTTGGCACGCTATTTGCGGAATTAAGAAGAAGAGAAGAAGAAATTAAAAAGTAATAAGGAGCCTCAGGACATGTTTTTAGAAACTAGAAAAATTGCATTTTTGTTTGCCCTATCAGTCTTGGTCTCACTAACACCATTTTATAAAGCCCAAGCAAATCCTGATGTTTATATCCTAAATACCAGCACCAGTGCGCCATACGCCACCGAAGATCGCACAGGATTTCAGGATTTAGTCGTTGCTGAGGTTTTCCGTCGTGTCGGTCTTGTGGGGCAAGTAGAAAAGTACGATGCATCAAAACGCGCGCTTATTAACGCCAACGAGAACATCGATCACGGTGTTGCCATGCGCGTTAAGGGGTTAGAAAAAAAATATCCAAATCTTGTATGGATCGAAGAAAAATTTATCGAGAATGATTTCGTAGCTTATTCGAAAGACTTGGATTTGGTAACTAATGATTGGAAAAGTCTAGAGCCTTACATTGCCTCACATATAAATGGTTGGGTTATATTTGAGCGAAACTTGAGTCCAGAGCAGAAAAAGCAAGTAGTCAAGGACCCCGGACAAATGTTCACCATGCTCGATAAGGGCCGGGTTGATGTTGTTCTTTACGAACGTTGGCAGGGCCTGAAACGCGCCAAGGAAACAGGCATAAAAGTAAAAGTTCACGAACCGCCATTGGCATCTGTCGATATGTATATGTACGTGCACAAAGAGTACGCTTTTTTGGCGCCAAAACTAACGCAAGCTCTCCGTGATATGAAAGCTGACGGAACCTATCAGGCAATATTTGATAAAGTTTTTAAACCACTGCTTTCAAAAAATTAGAAGATCGGGGCAAATGTCAAATAAATGGGGCAAGCACAAAGTTGCATGGAAGCTAATTAAAGCGTTAATCGCCTTTAGCTCTCTAATAACAATTGTTATATCTGCGGTACAGCTGTGGCTGGAATACACCCGGGATATTTCTTTGATCAATACCGGATTTCATCAGGTCGAACGCAGTTATCTAGATAGTATTTCGGAAAACGTGTGGGAATCTGACGCTGGACGATTGGCTCTTCTGGTGGATGGTATAATGGAATTTCCAGATTTTAAATTCGCCGTCATCCGTGATGAAAATTTGAATGTGCTCTTTTCTGCCGGCAAAGATGATGCCGAAAGCGTAATTCGTAAAATCTATCAATTGAAATACAAGTTTCGTGATGAAACCTTGGTAATTGGAGAGCTGGAGGTAGTTGCCAGTTTAACGCAAGTATACGTGCGTACAGTAAATCGTGTTGGTGTAATATTACTGTCAAACGGCATAAAAACATTCCTTGTGGCTATATTTATGTTTTTAGTGGTGTATTGGATATTCACTCGACACCTAGAGAGCCTGACCAACTTTGCGAGCAAGATGGATTTTGATAACCCAAAAGAACCGTTGCGTTTAAGTCGCGGTTTTCTAAGCGGTAAGCGTGATGAAATTGATAGCCTGGTGGATGCAATTAACGCCATGCAGGAACGGTTATTTGATTCTCATGAGAAAATAGAAAAACAGGTAAAGCAAAGAACCAGGTCCTTAACTCAAGAAATTAAAGTTCGTAAAAAAATGGAAGACCAACTGCGCAAGCTTTCTAGCGCAGTTGAGCAAAGCCCAAATATTGTTTTCATTACAAATATTGATGGTAAAATCGAATATGTGAATCCAAAATTTGAACAAGTTACGGGATACTCCAAAGAAGAAGCTTTGGGAAATAATCCAAGCATGATCAAATCCGGAGATACATCGCAAGAGGTTTATGCTGATTTATGGAAAACCATACTGTCGGGTAACGAATGGCGGGGCGAATTAAAAGATAGATGCAAAAATGGAAATGTTTTTTGGGCATCGTCTTTAATAACCCCTGTTCGTAACGAAAATGGTGTCATTACCAATTTTGTTGCTATGCATGAAGATATTACGACGCGAAAAGAGGCTGAGCAGGCTATGCGAAATGCCACGCACGCTGCAGAGATGGCCAATAAAGCTAAGACCGATCTCATGGCAAATATGAGCCACGAATTACGTACACCCTTAAATGCAATAATCGGTTTTTCGGAAACCATGGAGCAAGCAATTTTTGGGCCTCTGGGCAATGAGCAATACGAAGAATATGCAGAAATCATTCACACTTCTGGCGTACACCTATTGCAGCTCATAAATGATATTCTGGATGTTTCAGCGGTAGAATCCGGCAAGCTAGAACTCAGGGAGGAATACATTAATGTTGCTGATGTCTGCGAGGCGTCAATTCGTATTCTTTATCCCAAAGCAACAAGTTCCAATATATCGCTGAGCGGCATCACCACTAAGGGCCTGCCGCTACTATATGCCGACCCCCTAAGGTTAAAACAGATAATGCTTAATCTTGCATCGAATGCTGTGAAATTTTCAAAAGAGAATGGCACGGTTTCGTGTGACGCATACGTGGATGATGAAAATTGCATGATCATATCTGTAACTGACACTGGTATTGGAATGGATGATGCGGGCATTGAAAAGGCCATGGATAAATTTGGCCAGGTTGATAGCTCACTTTCTCGCACCCACGAAGGAACAGGGCTAGGCCTGCCCTTAACAAAGAGCCTGATTGAGATTCATGGCGGCACAATAGAAATTATTAGCAAGCTAGGGGAGGGAACAAAAGTTGAAGTCCGTTTCCCAGCCGAACGTGTAATCCCACTTGAATTATAAAAACTTATTTAGCCAATTCATTAATAGGTTTTTACTGCTGCGGCTTATTGTAACTAAAAAATTTTTAAATCGAAGAGATTGCGCCACAACGTTCTTCGATAAAGAGTAGGAAAATTTTTAGATGAAATTTTTGATAAAACAGTTTTTTATTGGTTCACTGGCAGTATGGCTACTGTTGCCGCAATACTCTATGGCTGCTGAGACTCTGATCCT
>CBFDBQ010000058.1:0-11206 GCA_965603095.1 uncultured Thalassospiraceae bacterium
TGATAGTGCAAAAATTTGGTGGAACGTCTGTGGCTGATGTGGAGCGAATTCAGGCCGTAGCCGCTCGCGTCAAGGCCGAGGTCGATAATGGCAATCAGGTCGCCGTAACCGTTTCAGCCATGGCAGGCGTAACCAACCAGCTGGTCGATTATGTGGAACAGATCGGAAAGCTTTATGATGACGCCGAATATGACGTGGTTGTTTCCAGCGGCGAGCAGGTAACCTCTGGGCTTTTGGCCTTGGCATTACAAAATATGGGTGTGCCCGCGCGTTCATGGCTTGGTTGGCAATTGCCCATAAAAACCAATTCTGCCCATGCTAAAGCTAGAATAGAAGGCATAGAAGCAAATGAAATTATGGCCTCGATAAAAAAAGGCGAGGTAGCTGTGGTTGCTGGCTTTCAAGGCATTGGCCCCGATGGCAGGGTAACCACGTTGGGTCGTGGTGGAACCGATACCTCGGGCGTGGCGCTGGCGGCTGCCTTGGGTGCGGAAAGGTGCGATATTTATACGGACGTTGATGGTATTTACACCACCGACCCGCGCATCGTTGCCAAAGCACGGAAGTTAGATAAAATTACCTACGAGGAAATGCTAGAAATGGCTTCGGTTGGGGCCAAGGTTTTGCAAACTCGCTCGGTTGAAGTAGCCATGAAGCATGGCGTACGCGTACAGGTGCGGTCTTCTTTTTCTGAAGACGAAGGCACGCTGGTAGTCAATGAGGATGAAATCGTGGAACAAGAACTTATAAGCGGCATTGCTTACAGTCGTGACGAAGCAAAAATTACGTTAATTGGCGTGACCGATAAGCCGGGGATTGCCGCAAGCATCTTTGGCCCGCTAGCTGACGCAAATATTAATGTAGATATGATTGTGCAAAACGTTTCTGCTGACCCAGCGCACAAGGCAACCGACCTTACCTTTACGGTAACCAAGGCCGACCTTGAACGTGCTGTTGAAACGGTAAAATCTCATGCTGAAAAACTTGGTTATAAGCAGTTGTTATCTGATCCTGATGTGGTGAAGGTATCAGTAATTGGCGTTGGCATGCGTAGCCACGCTGGTATTGCCCAGCGTATGTTTCAGTCGCTGGCCGATAAAGGGATTAACATACAGGTTATTTCCACATCGGAAATCAAGGTAAGCGTGCTAATCGCCGAAGAATATGCCGAACTGGCACTTAGATCACTGCACACCACGTATGGCCTAGATGGCGAATAATTAAATGAGCACAGCAGCAAATAAACATCTAGAAAAAATGTGGGCACGCGGATGTGAATTCCTTGGGGTGCGTTACGCCATTTTGGGCGGCGCCATGTCGTGGATTTCAGAAAGCGGACTTGTTTCTGCCATTTCCAATGCTGGCGGGTTCGGCGTAATTGCCGGCGGTTCAATGATGCCTGATCAGTTAGCCGAAGTTATTATCGCGACCCAGAAAAAAACCGACAAATCTTTTGGTGTTAATTTAATTACCATGCACCCGGAACTAGATGCATTAATAGATAAATGCATTGAATTAAATGTTGGTTATGTTGTTTTGGCTGGCGGTCTGCCTAGCGGTGCATCAATTAAACGGGCCAAAGGTGGCGGGGCCAAGGTAATATGTTTTGCCCCGGCACTGGCACTGGCTAAAAGATTAGTACGCAATGGTGCAGACGCTTTGGTTATCGAAGGCAGTGAAGCCGGTGGCCACATTGGCCCGGTTGCAACCAGCGTATTGGCACAGGAAATACTCCCGGTAATAACCGAAGTTCCGGTTTTTGTTGCAGGCGGCATTGGCCGCGGCGAAGCAATTATTAGCTATCTTGAAATGGGTGCGGCAGGGGTGCAAATCGGCACGCGCCTTGTTTGCGCAACCGAATGCATAGCGCACGAAAATTTCAAAAAATCGTTTATTCGCGCATCTGCCCGTGATGCGGTTTCTACCTTGCAGTTGGATGCTCGTTTCCCGGTAATCCCGGTCAGAGCCATTGCCAACCAAGGCACCCATTTGTTTATGGAAAAACAAAAAGAGGTGCTGGAGCGTTTTAATAAGGGCGAGCTAACCCAATCTGAAGGCCAGCTTGAAATTGAGCGCTTCTGGGTTGGTTCCCTGAAAAATGCGGTAATTGATGGCGATGTTGATAATGGCTCGTTAATGGCCGGGCAAAGCGTCGGCATGGTCAAGGAAGAACAATCGACCGAGGAAATATTGGCTGAACTTATAAATCAGGCCAATAATGCCATAGAGGCCAAAAATATCGCCTAAGATATTGTGAATTATTGCTTATTTATTGCATCACCCTTGCTTTTTTGACCTCTTGGGTCAGAATATCGACTAAGATTTGCAACAATAACCCTAAACCGGGGAAACCGGGATTTGAGCGAAGTAATCGAAAATAACACTGAAAATAATTCTGGCGAAGATCAGCCAACTTCATCTAGTTCAGCTAGAGAAAGTGTTGGTGATTTGTTGCGCGCCGCCAGAACCAAAGCAGGCAAAGAAATTGTTACCGTTGCGGGTTCGTTGCGTATTTCAGCGCGTTATCTAGAGGCACTTGAAGATGGGCGTAACGATGATTTACCCGGCGCTACTTATGCGGTTGGTTTCGTTCGCAGTTATGCTGAATATCTTGGCCTTGATGAAAATGAAATAGTTCGCCGTTTTAAAGAACAAGTAAGTGGCGTTTCAGAAAAATCTGAACTTACTTTTCCAAAGCCAATACCAGAAGGCGGTGTTCCTGGTGGCGTGCTGTTAGTTGGTGGTGCGGTATTGGCGTTATTGGCCTATGGCATACTGTATCTTAGTACTGGTGATGACGAACAGTCAGCAAAGATGGTTGAACCTGTTCCACAAAGCATGAGCGAAAAAATAAATAAAAAAGATCCTTCATCGCCACAGGAAGGAAGCTCCATTTCATCGCCAGCTACGACAAACATTGTAAAGAAGGCATCGGAACCAGAACCCGCACCAGAACCCGCACCAGAACCCGCACCAGAACCAGTAGAACCAGAAACTGTCATAGAAACATCACCCGCAGAAGAAATTGCTCAGCCCTCGGCACCAGAAGAAACCCCAGAAAAGGTTGAAGCCCCGGTTGAAGAAGTGATTGAAGATGCCCCAGCCCCGGTTGAGGTAACTTCCAATGAGCCATCTAATAATGCCGAAGCCGATAGCACCGCGCCTGTTGAACAACCAGTAGCAGAGCCAGTGGCCGTAGCCGAACCAGAAGCCGAACCAGAAGCCGTGGCACCTGCACCCGCCGATAAACCAACTTTTAGAATTGTTGTTCGTGCCAAAACTAATAGCTGGATACAGGTGCGTGATGAAACAGCCGATAAATTGTTATTTACCCGCCTGCTACGCAAAGGGAATGAATATAACGTTCCTGACCGTGATGACTTGACGCTTTTAACCGGAAATGCCGGCGCGCTTGAAATATTGGTTGATGGTGAATTGGTTCCGCCAATTGGTGAAACTGGCGATATTCGCCGTAATGTTCGGCTTGACCCAGAACAACTTAAATCCGGAACTGCGGTTAAGGATTAGCTAGGCTGTATTTTAATTACGCCTGCGCCTTTTGATTCCATATATATAAACGGTATTTAAGATGGACAATAATTCCATAAACAACAAACGACCTGGTACCATTGCCGTAAATATCGGCGGGGTTGTTGTCGGCGGTGGCGGGCCGATCCGGGTTCAATCAATGACCAATACCGACACAACTGATATTGAGGCAACTGTCGCCCAAGTATGCGCGCTTGCAAATGCCGGCTCAGAGCTTGTGCGTATTACGGTTGATCGCGATACATCGGCGGCCGCGGTTCCGCATATTTTAGAAAAAATCCGGGCCAAAGACATAAACGTGCCGTTAATTGGTGACTTTCACTACAACGGTCACACGCTGTTAACCGATTACCCTGATTGCGCGGCAGCCCTTGATAAATATCGGATTAATCCCGGCAATGTTGGTTTTGGCGATAAAAAAGATTCTCAATTTAAAGAGATGATTGAAATCGCAATTAAATACAATAAACCGGTTCGCATTGGGGTTAATTGGGGAAGCCTCGATCAGGTGTTGGCAGGAACCCTAATGGATGAAAATGCCAAGCTAGCAACACCCAAAAGCAGTGACGCCGTAATGCGCGAAGCCATTGTCAGAAGCGCACTTGATAGCGCAAAGGCGGCAACCGATATTGGTATGTCGTCTGATAAAATTATTTTATCATGCAAAGTAAGCGATCCTAAGGAGCTTATAAAAGTTTACCGCGAACTAGCCGGGCGAACCAATCACGCCCTGCACCTTGGCCTGACCGAAGCTGGAATGGGTATGCCCGGAATTGTTTCATCCACTGCTGCGTTGGCGGTGTTGTTGAATGATGGCATAGGCGACACAATTCGCGTTTCCATAACCCCGGCCCCAGGTGAAAACCGCACGGTTGAGGTCGCGGTGGCGCAAGAAATATTACAATCATTATCGTTTAGGGAATTTACCCCACAGGTAACGTCATGCCCCGGATGCGGGCGAACTACATCAACATTATTTCAAGAAATAACTAACGACGTTCAAATATTTTTGGCCGAACAAATGGTTGGGTGGCGAAAATCTTATCCCGGTGTCGAAGGAATGAAAGTTGCGGTAATGGGTTGCATTGTAAATGGCCCGGGTGAAAGTAAAAACGCAGATATAGGAATTAGCCTTCCCGGTAATGGCGAAAATCCATCGGCCCCGGTTTTTGTTGATGGTGAAAAAGTTGCAACATTAAAAGGCTCCAATCTCTCGGCGCAGTTCAAAGATATGGTCGAAAAATATGTAAAGCAGCGTTATGGCTCAGCTCGTAATGAGGGGTTGGCAAAATGAGCGCCCTTAAAAACCAGCTCCACGCCATAGTTGTTGGCGCCAACCATAAATCCAGCACAATGATGTTGCGTGACCGCATTTTTATCGAAGAAGACCGCGCCGGCGATATTTTAGCTAGCCTGAAAGCAGGCGGCATCGGCCAAGTAATTATTGTTTCAACTTGCGACAGGGTCGATTTTATAGCCATGTGCGAGAACCCTGAAACTGCCAGTGCCGCCATGTTGGATGCAATGGCAAACGAAGGGCAAATTTCTATTAATGAATTGGAAGGTCAAACATACACGCTAGAAGGCGCCGATGCGGTTGAACATATATTTAGCGTTTGTGCATCACTAGATAGTTTGATGATTGGTGAACCGCAAATTCAGGGTCAGGTAAAGTCCGCCCACCGTATTGCAATGGATGCCGGAACCGTTGGCCCCGAGTTAGAATCATTAATGCAAGCCGCCTATGGCACCGCCAAGCGGGTGCGAACTGAAACTCGCATTGGCGAAGGCCCAGTTAGCATGGCAACCAGTGCGGTACAAATTGTTCGCGATCTGTTTGGCCACCCTGAACGTTGCCGGGCCTTGTTAATTGGTGCCGGTGATATGGGTGAATTGATAGCAAGTGATATGAGCCAAGCAGGCCTTGGTCATTTAACCGTTACCCACCCACGGCCACGTCGGGCTGAGGCCATGGCCAAGGAATTATCGGCCCATACCGCACCGTTTGATGAACTTTCGCGCCTGTTAATTGATAGTGATATTGTAATAACCGCCCTTGGTTCGCGTAGCTTTACGTTGGAAAAAAATAATGTTGCATCTGCACTTAAAGCACGGCGCAGACGGCCAATATTTATTGTTGATGCCGCCGTTCCGGGTGATGTCGAACCAGCAGTCGAAGATCTTGATGATGCATTTGTATATGGCTTGGGCGATCTTGAGCGCGTTGCATTAAAAGGTCGCGCCGGACGCGAGCTTGAGGCGGCAGAAGCATTAATAATTTTGGCAGAAGAGGTTGATGGTTTCCTCAACGCACTTTCTGAGCGCGTTGCCATCCCTGTGCTGGTTCGCATGCGTAATTTATTTGAAGACGCCCGCAAACAAGCAATGAAAGATGCAAATGGCGACGGTGAAAAGGCAACTAGGCTTTTAACCGGCAGGTTATTACATGGCCCATCCGAAGCATTGCGCCGCGCCGCATCGGGTGGTCACGATATGGATGAAATGGCACGTGTTCTAGAAGAATTGTTTGCTTCAGATGCTGATGGCGGTGTTGATAAATGAGTATGGAAGAAAATCTCAGGCGCGTTGTAGACCGCCACCAAGAACTAAGCTCGCTTTTATCAAGCGGTTCATTAAGTGCTGATGATTTACATAAAATGTCAAAAGAATATTCAGACCTTTCCCCGATGGTTAAAGCAATTGAAAGCCTAAATGAAACAAAATCAGCACTGCTTGATGCCGAAGCAATACTATCTGAAGACGATATTGATGCAGACATGCGGGCCATGGCAAATGATGAAGTGCAGGAATTAAAAACTGCTATTCCCAAGCTGGAACAAGATGTTCAGGTGTTGTTGCTGCCCAAGGATGAGGCGGATGAAAAAAATGCAATATTAGAAGTCCGTGCCGGAACCGGTGGTGAAGAAGCGGCTCTTTTTGCCGCTGATTTGTTCAGGATGTATCAACGTTATGCCGATGAAAACAAGTGGAAATTTGAAACGCTTGAACTGAACGAAACTGGCATTGGTGGCTATAAAGAAGCGGTTGCATCAATTAGCGGAAAGAACGTTTTTTCTAAATTAAAATTTGAAAGCGGCGTTCACCGCGTTCAGCGGGTTCCAGAAACTGAATCTGGTGGACGTATTCATACATCGGCCGCCACCGTAGCAGTATTGCCCGAAGCCGAAGATGTTGATGTTGAAATTAGACCAGATGATTTACGCATTGATACCTACCGTGCCCAAGGGGCAGGTGGCCAGCATGTCAATACAACCGATAGTGCGGTTCGCATTACCCACGTTCCCAGCGGAACAGTTGTGCAATGCCAAGATGGGCGATCCCAACACAAGAACAAAGAAAAAGCTATGACCATGCTACGTGCCAAAATATATGACAGCCAACGTCAGGCGGTTGATATAGAACGGGCCGAAAGCCGCAAAGGTCAGGTAGGTTCGGGTGATAGATCGGAACGTATTAGAACCTATAATTTCCCCCAAGGCCGCGTTACCGACCATCGCATCGGGTTAACCCTGCATAAACTTGATCGGGTTATGGAAGGCGACCTTGATGAAGTTATTGATGCGCTAAGCGCAGAAGACAAGGCCAACCGTCTTGCCCAATTATCTTAAATGACAACCATAATAAACAATGCATTAACCGATGCGGCGACCAAGATTGCTGTCGCAGGAATTGAAAACCCACGCATGGAGGCACGCATGCTGATGTGCCTTGCCATTGATGGTGGCCCGGAAAAAGTTTTGGCCGAACGTGACAGGGAAATGAGTAAATCTGAGATTGATATATTCACCCAAGGCCTAGAGCGCAGGTGCTTGCATGAACCAATGGCTTATATAACCGGGACGCGAGAATTTTATTCACTGCCATTTACTGTATCAGCGGCAACATTGATACCTAGGCCCGATAGTGAAACCGTAATTGATGCGGTTGTTGCGTATATGGGGGGAAAAAAATCTGGACAAATAAAAATTCTGGATATAGGAACCGGTAGCGGTTGTCTTTTGCTTGCACTTTTATCAGAAATTGAAATGTCTAGCGGAACAGGAATTGATATTAGTAATGATGCTTTGGAAATAGCTTCTCAAAATGCAGTGACGCTTGGGCTTTCTGCGCGCGCCAATTTTTTAAATGTTAACTGGAAAGAAACCAACTGGACAAAAAAATTAGGCGGTAAGTTTGATTTGATTATTTCAAATCCTCCTTACATAACCGATGAAGAGCTTGAAAGCCTAGATATAACCGTGCGTAATTTTGAGCCCTTGGCGGCCCTTGGCGGCGGTAAAGACGGTTTGGATTCTTATGGCATACTAATAGGCGCATTGAGCGAGCTATTAAATGATGGTGGAATAGTTGCATTTGAAGTTGGTCACAAACAGGCCCAGATAGTTGCTGATTTGCTGGTTGAAAAAGGTTTGCAAGTGATTGAAATTAGGGAAGATTTATCAGGAATTGAGCGAGCAGTATTAGCCCGAAAAATCAAGCCCTGAATGAAAAATAAATTACCCCTAAGAGCAAAAAAAAGGTTGGAAATGTTGCGTATTGCGATTAGGGTTGTTTCAATAAGGCGACTGGATGACGGCTTGTTATCGTCTCAGGAGAGAACGTTTTAAATCATCCACTCCTACATTTTCCACTTGGTGCATAAATTCTACCAGAATTTTTGCAAGTCGAATGGTATGCTCTTTGGGCCAATTCCCGACAAGTGAAAATTGTACACATTCACAACAAAACAAAAGACATCATGAACAAAAATCATAATCAAAACCAAAATCAAAATAAAAACCGCTCGCGTGGCCGTAATAACAACAACAATCGTCGTGGGCCTTCACGGGGCAATAACTTTGAAAGCAATGGACCGGAAGTAAAAGTCCGTGGCACTGCCCAGCAGGTTTTGGATAAATATTTGCAACTTGCCCGTGATGCTCAGTCATCCGGCGATCGCATAAATTCGGAAGGATATCTGCAATATGCAGAGCATTATTTCCGTGTAATAAATGCAGATTCAGCTAATGCAGATTCCAAACCCAATTCACAGACTGCAGATAATGCCAAAACACCAGTAAGCGCCACTGCAAATGCTCCAGCAAATTCCCCAGCAAACGCTAAAGAAAAAAATGCTAACGGAAAGAGTTTGCAAGAAGCTGAAGTCAAAGTTGAGGCAGAAAAAAAATCACGTCCCAGCCAACAAAAACCTGCGGCTCGTAGAAAACCATCACCGGCCATAGTAAAAAAACAGGCAAAAGAACCGGCAAAAGATATAGCCAAAGAACAGGCTCCGGCTTAATCTTTTAATTAATCAGGCAAGCTCAAGCGTATCTTCGCGTGATATTTCACCATCGCGTCTTATGTGGGCATAAACGCCCATTTGCGTGTGGCCAAAGTTGTTTTTTAACAAATGCATGGTTTTTAGGTCGCGCTCGCCTGTTTCTGGGTTGGCGTGGGTTGCTAGACAACGCCCAGTTGGTTTGGTGAAATAAATCTCGGCACTGCCCAACTGCCCAGTTTTTCCAGCCCAGCTAAGCTCTTGCCACGCGGGGATCCCATCCATAATTATGTTGGCGCGAAAACGTAACGGGTCAATTTCTGTTCCCGCTACTTTTTCCAGCTCTCTTAACGATGCAAGGTTAAGGATAGAAATCTCACCTTCTAAGGTGTCAAAAAAACCAGCCTTGCGCGCGTGAACCAAAACCGGGGCCTCGCGTTTGGAAAGCCCTAAAAAATTACCTACAGCTAAACCCATGGCGTTTAATGCATCTCCGTCTGATATGGTTGTATGGCTAGACGATCCATCGGGAAAGGTAAGGTTAAGCGCCCCAATACCACCGTCAAAACGGCACATAATTAATGCTAGTTTTGGCTCGGTCGCCAGCACATGAAAGGCAGATTTATTCTGCCATTCTGCCCCCCTGATGGTGTTTTCAGCCGATGCCGGGCCATCTGCCTTGGCAAAGGCAAAGGCTCTATCGCCGGGTATGCCAACCCCTTCAACCAATTCGGCATTTTTCATGGCCTCGCCGGGCAGGCTTTTTACCGGAAATCTGTAAATTGACTTAATTTTCATAAAACCTCTCAAAGGAATTGGCTCAAACACCTTGCGTAAGCAAAATATCAGGACATATTAGTGTCATAACCTTGATTATTACCAGTTTTGACCAATTTTTGAATGAGGTCTAGTCATGGACATAGAAAAATTATCACAGCGTTCGCAGGGCTTTTTACAAGCCGCCCAAACCATTGCGCTACGCTCCAACCATCAGCAAATAACGCCCCTGCACCTGCTAAAGGCGCTATTGGACGACGAAGAGGGTCTGTGTGCGGGCCTAATTAATGCCGCCGATGGTGATAGTAAAAAAGCCATAAAACAAACAGAAGAATTACTGGCAAAAATCCCTTCGGTCGAAGGCTCCGGTGCTGGGCAAATGTACATGGGCACAGACCTTGCCCGTCTTCTTGACCAATCAGTTCAGGTTGCTGAAAAATCTGGTGACAGCTTTGTAACGGTTGAGCGGTTATTGCTTTCAATTGCCCTTAGCACTGGCACCGATGCGGCCCGTGTTTTGGCCGATTGTGGCCTAACCCCCCAAGGCCTAAACATGGCCATTGAAAAACTTCGCCAAGGCCGCACCGCCGATAGCGCCAACGCCGAAGATCAATTTGATGCATTAAACAAATATGCCCGCGACCTTACCCAGGCCGCAACCGATGGAAAAATAGACCCGGTTATTGGTCGTGACGAAGAAATTCGTCGTACCATTCAGGTGCTATCGCGCCGAACCAAAAATAACCCAGTGTTAATCGGCGAACCCGGTGTCGGTAAAACCGCAATTGTCGAAGGGCTAGCCAGCCGCATTATATCGGGCGATGTTCCGGAAAACCTTAAAACCAAACGATTGCTAGTTCTTGACCTTGGCGCATTGATAGCCGGGGCAAAATTCAGGGGCGAATTTGAAGAACGTCTAAAAGCCGTATTAAAAGAAGTAGAATCAGCCGCAGGGCAAATAATACTGTTCATTGATGAAATGCACACATTGGTTGGCGCCGGTGCCGCCGAAGGTTCGATGGATGCATCAAACCTTATTAAACCCGCACTGGCCCGGGGTGAATTGCATTGCGTTGGCGCAACCACGTTGGATGAATATAGAAAACACGTTGAAAAAGATGCGGCCCTGGCGCGCAGGTTCCAACCGGTGTTCGTGGGCGAACCAACGGTGGAAGATACGGTTTCAATTTTGCGCGGTATCAAAGAAAAATACGAACTGCACCACGGCGTGCGTATAACCGATGGCGCCTTGGTTGCCGCCGCCACGCTTTCAAACCGTTATATCACAGACAGATTCTTGCCCGACAAAGCTATCGACCTTATGGATGAAGCGGGCTCGCGCTTGCGTATGCAGGTTGATTCTAAACCAGAAGAAATTGATGAATTAGACCGCCGCATTATTCAGTTAAAAATTGAACGCGAAGCAATTAAAAAAGAAACCGACAAGGCATCGAAAGACCGCCTCGGTGATATTGATTTAGAACTATCCGGATTGGAAGAAAAATCATTAACGCTGACAGCCGAATGGGAAAAAGAAAAAAATGCGCTTAAAAGCGCAACCAACATAAAAGAGCAGCTTGATGGCGCACGCATAGAGCT
>CBFDBQ010000059.1:0-10695 GCA_965603095.1 uncultured Thalassospiraceae bacterium
AAAAAGAACCATGTCGTGATTAGCCCGCAACATATGGCCCCTATTTCTGGAAAACGTTCCGGTTATGCCTGTTTTAACGCCGGGAGCAGATGCGATGAACCCGTCCCGGGATGTGGCAATTTTTAATGAAAAAATTGGTTTTTGATTATTTATTAAATTAAAAAAACCTGCATTGAGATGCTTAGCAGTATCCTCAAGAACACCTTGGCTAACATCAATACCTGCGTCTTTTAATTTTTGAATACCTTTGCCTGCTGTTCTGGGGTCAGGGTCGGTGATTGCAATTACCACCCGCTTTATACCAGCATCAACAAGCGCATCTGCGCATGGTGGGTTTTTTCCTGTGTGGGCACAGGGCTCTAGCGTAACATAGGCCGTTGCGCCATTCGTACCATCACCTGCGCGTTTTATGGCTTGGGTTTCTGCGTGGGGGCGACCACCGGGCCCAGTCCAGCCACGGCCAACAATGCGACCATCATTTACAATAACGCAACCTACCGCCGGGTTTGGCCAAACATTGCCAAGACCACGTCTGGCGAGCGTAATGGCGCCTTCCATAAATAATGTGTCAGTTTTTTTAGTCGTCTTCACCAAGGTTACCAATAAATTCGTTAAATTCTCTAACCTCGTGGAAATCCTTGTAAACAGATGCAAAACGCACATAGGCGATTTGATCAAGTTCGCGAAGGGTATTCATTATCATCTCACCGATGACCTTGGTTGGGATTTCATTTTCACCGGATGTTTCAAGCTGGCGTTGAATGGAATTAACAATGCGTTCAATTCTATCTTGATCAACTGGGCGTTTACGCAACGCTATATCCATTGAAACTTTTACTTTTTCACGGTCAAATGGAACCTTGTCTCCGCTTCCTTTTATCACAATCAATTCGCGCAACTGCACACGTTCAAATGTGGTAAAGCGCGATTCACAAGCTGGACAATAACGCCTGCGTCTTATGGCGGAGTTATCTTCAGTCGGACGTGAATCTTTTACCTGTGTGTCATGATTTCCGCAAAAAGGGCAACGCATTATATTGTTCCATTCTTCTTATGTATGTTTGGTTTACTTATAAATAGGAAAGCGCGAAAGAAGCGTTTCCACCTTGGTGGCGACGGATTTTTCCGCACTTGTGTTGTCTTCAGGGTTTTCAGCCAATCCATCAAGCACTTCACACACGAGCTTTCCGACTGTTTTAAATTCATCTTCGCCAAAACCGCGCGTAGTTGCGGCAGGTGTGCCAAAGCGAACGCCCGACGTGACCATGGGTTTTTCCGTATCAAACGGGATGCCATTTTTATTACAGGTTATGCCTGCGCGTTCGAGAGATTTTTCAGCGGCATTACCCTTAACCCCTTTGGGGCGAAGATCGACCAACATAAGATGGGTGTCGGTCCCGCCTGTTGTTATGTCATAACCGCCATTAATCATTTCGGCCGCTAGTGTTTGCGCATTTTTTATCACCCGTCCGGCGTATTGTTTGAATCCATCATCCAAAGCTTCGCCAAAGGCAACTGCCTTGGCCGCAATAACGTGCATAAGCGGCCCGCCCTGCAGACCGGGGAAAACGGCAGAATTTATTTTCTTGGCAATAACCTCATCATTGGTAAGCACCATGCCGCCACGCGGGCCACGCAATGTTTTGTGCGTGGTAGTAGTTGTTATGTCGGCAATAGAAACCGGACTAGGATGAAGGCCCGCCGCCACAAGGCCTGCAAAGTGGGCCATATCAACCATTAAATATGCACCAACCTCATCAGCAATGGCACGGAAACGCGCGAAATCAATATGTCGCGGATAGGCCGAACCGCCTGCGATAATCATTTTTGGTTTGTGCTCTTTTGCTAGCTTTTCGACTTCATCAAAATCTATGGTGCAATCAGATTGCCGCACACCATATTGAACCGCATTAAACCATTTACCCGATTGCGCTGGTGGGGCGCCGTGAGTCAAATGACCACCGGCGGCCAAACTCATTCCCATAATTGTATCACCGGGCTGTAACAATGCCATAAACACAGCACCATTGGCCTGCGCACCGGAATGAGGCTGAACATTTACAAATTCGGAACCAAAAAGTTTTTTAGCCCGTTCGACTGCAAGATTTTCTGCAATGTCGACGTATTCACAACCGCCATAATAACGCCTGCCTGAATAACCTTCGGCATATTTGTTGGTAAGAACAGATCCCTGTGCTTCCATTACCGCTTTTGAGACAATATTTTCTGATGCAATAAGTTCAATTTCATTTCTTTGCCGACCTAATTCTTGATCGATGGCCGCCTTAAGGTCGGGATCACAATCGCTAAGTTGTGCGGTAAAGAATTTTTCCATTTCATTGTTTGCGTAAATGCTCATGGAGAGGGTTTTTCCTATTCTAATCAGGGATTGCTAAGTAGGTCGACGCGACGTTGGTGACGTTCGCCACCATCAAAATTGGTTGAAAGAAAAGTTTTTAAACAATCAACCGCAATGTCTGGGCCGGTAGTGCGTGCACCAAAACAAATTACATTTGCATCATTGTGTTCGCGGCTTAACCTTGCCCCAGTTACATCATGAACAAGAGCGGCGCGAATATGGGCAAAGCGATTGGCGGCAATGGATATACCGATGCCGCTACCGCATATCAAAACCCCACGAGAGGCACGCCCATCTTTTATTGCTTCGGCTAGGGCATAGCCAAATTCAGGGTAATCAACTGAAGCGGTTGTATCGGTGCCAAGGTTTAAAACCGCATGACCCTCTGCTTCAATAAGTTCCACAAGCTCTTGCTTAAGGGCAAGTCCGCCGTGGTCACAGGCTATGGCTATTGTTGCTTTTGACATTGGTTCGCTTTCTGTATTCTCAGGTGCTCTAATTTAAGCAACTTTGATACCATATCTCGAATCTAAATGCCAAGCGGACACAAGCACTCGGGGATGGGGCTTTATCTAGGGGGTTGAGAAAATTGGGCAAAAATCCATCTAAATCAGTGTTTAAAACAATGTATCACCACCATTTACGCCAGATTTCTTGGATTTTTTCTTGGAAATAACGTAAGCCAGCTTTCGCGCCGCCAGCCGTTTTATGGTTTGTTGGCCATAACGCGGGTCAGCAACCATTATGACCTCGGTCCCGGTTTTTGGGTCTATGGCGGTTACACGCAAAATCTTACCAACCGGGCGAAACTCAAACAAAACCTCCGAGAGTCCTTCCGGTAGCGTTGCCCCCTTGCCCCTGTTTGATGGTGATTTTGCCATAATTAAAGCACTTTTCCTGAGTTATACTGCTTTTGCCTCCGCACTTAGCTAAGGTTACTGGCCCACATATATTTGGCAATATTTATTTAGCTTTGACGTTCTGGGCTATATTCTTTAACCATCTAAAGCATAAGAAAAAACAGAAAGTATAGATTTGTCCAACCAACCACCATTAACCGGTGACTTCCCCCTCACCCGTATGCGTCGCAATCGCAAAGATGATTGGGGCCGTAGGCTGGTATCTGAAACCAGGCTTGGCGTAGATGATCTTGTCTGGCCAATTTTTGTTATTGAGGGCAATAACGTATCTGAAAAAGTAAGCTCAATGCCGGGGGTGGAAAAACTTTCCATCGACCGTGCGGTCAAGGCCGCAGGGCAAGCGGTTGATTTGGGAATCCCCGCCATAGCTATTTTTCCCAATACAGATCCAAAACTTAAAACTTCTGATGCGGTTGAGGCATTCAATCCCGATAACCTTGTTTGCAGAACAGTAAATGCCATTAAATCTGCACATCCGGATATTGGCATCATATGCGACGTTGCGCTTGACCCTTATAATTCCGACGGTCACGACGGTTTTGTTCGTGATGGCAAAATATTAAATGATGAAACCGTAGATGCGCTTTGCAAGCAAGCAATTGTTCAAGCCAAAGCAGGATGCGATATTATTGCCCCTTCAGATATGATGGATGGTCGAACCAAGGCAATACGCCACGCGCTTGATGGTGAAGGGTTCGATGATGTTCGCATTCTTTCCTATGCGGCAAAATATGCATCAGCATTTTATGGCCCTTTTCGTGATGCGGTTGGTTCCGGCGGCGCATTAAAGGGCGATAAAAAAACATATCAAATGGACCCCGCCAACAGCGACGAAGCATTACGCGAAGTGGCAATGGATATTCGCGAAGGCGCAGATATGATAATGGTAAAACCGGGAATGCCGTATTTAGATATTATTAGTCGCATTAAAAGCACGTTCGCAATGCCTACCCTCGCCTATCAGGTATCTGGTGAATATGCGATGATGCACGCGGCAGCTGCTAACGGCTGGCTCGACCTTGACTTAGCAATGATGGAAAGCTTAAGCGCGTTTAAACGCGCTGGCGCAGATGCGGTATTCACATACTTTGCACCAGTTGTGGCAAAAAAACTTCTCGGGTAAATAAAAATCAGGCTATGGCTGAGAAATCGAGCAAGCGATCCACATCAAGAACAACCATTAGTTTGTTTTCGAGCCTATAAACGCCACCAGCAAATTCACGCCAAACCGGATCTAGGGTGCCGGGGTTGCCCTCATAATCTTTTTTGGAGAGAGGGATAACATCGCCAACGCTGTCGACTAGCAGTGTGTATAGTTCGTTATGATGCTCCACCGTTACGGCCATCATGTGATCGTTTTTCTTGCGCTTTACTTCTTCAACTACATCAGTAGGTGCTTCAGTGGCAGAATTATCTGCTTCTGAATCTGCTTCTACTTCTGAAGCTGTAACATCTTCTTCTTCAACAGAATCATTTGTGTCTGCAATAAGGGTATTGGGTTTATCATCGGTATTTATCGCACGGCGCTCAAGACCGAGGCGTATGCGAACATCAATAACCGTAACTATGCGACCACGAAGATTGATAGACCCGCGAACTTCGGGTGGAGCCAAAGGAATAGAGGCAATGCTTTCGGGAAGCAGTATGTCCTGAACAATAAGCACCGGAATGCCAAACAACTGTCCGGCGATATTAAATGTCACAAACTCGGTAGTGTCTTCACCACCTACAGCATCAACTTCGCTGGTGTCTGCGGCAACAAGAGCCTGACCCGTCATAAATAATACTCCCTAAACCAACTAAATAAATTACCAATACACATATGGGTAATGCCGAGATGCATTTCCACCAGTGTTCTTTGCTTGATTTTAAGTCTAACCTGTCGGAAGGCAAGCAACAACTACGTGATTAACCAAGAGTTTTTGCCTCCGTGTGCCGTCAATTGAGCTACAATAGCGCCCATAAAGCGCCGTTATACAGGCTGTTTAACCATATTCAATCTGGTGTTATAGTCACCTTAAGTTATTAATAATATGGGAAAATCACCACATAAACCTTATAAAATGCGGAGAAAATTACGATGCGCTCACTATTTAATCTTAACTCACGTAGGACAAAAAAAGTTTTAGGTGGACTTGTAGCCATGCTGACCCTAAGCGCGTGTGGCACCCAGACAATTATTACAGAAACAGCCAAGGCCGCTTTCGAAGACCGCCTAGCCGAAGAGCAGGTGGTTGATGTCAAAATTAAGGGCGGAATACTTGATCGCGTTACCGATATTGATAAGGGCCTTATTTTGGATGTTAGTGTTGATGTCTGGAAAACCCGCGTGATGATGACAGGCAGCCTATCGGATACAAATATTAGAAATTCCGTTATTCGTGCCGCACAAGAAGACAGCCGCATTAGTGATTTTTACAATAATATCCATATTGTTTCAGAGGCAGAGCAAGCCCAGCGTCGCGATTGGATGGACAAGGCCAAATCAGGTGGACAAACGGCCTCTAACATTGTTAGCGATGTGTGGATTGAAACAAAAATTAGTGCGCAGTTATTAACCGAAGAAGATGTTACATCGGTTAATTATCGTTGGCGTTCAGTTCTTGGCTCGGTTTATTTAATTGGTGAAGCAGCTACCTCCAGCGAATTAAACAAAGTTCTTGATATAATAAACGCAACCAAAGGCGTTAAGTCCGTTAAATCACACGCACTGCTTGGTTCACGGTAGCAACCCTTAAGGATCTCCCCAAAGCTATGCCAAAGATAGTAAATACAAATTCACCGTTTCCGGTTAACGCTGAAGATATAAAAAATGCAGCGGCAATAATAAAAGACCGAATCATCAGAACGCCAGCAATGCTATCAAATTCTATTTCAAAAATTAGCGGCGTTAGCGTTGTATTAAAACTTGAAAATATGCAACACACCGGTTCGTTTAAGCCCCGTGGTGCATTGGTAAAGCTTTTATCATTGGGTGATGCTGGCTCTATTAAAGGGGTGATTGCAGCAAGCGCCGGCAATCATGCACAAGGCGTGGCCTATCATGCGCGCGCGCTTGGTATTCCAGCCACTATTGTTATGCCAACTGCTACGCCGTTTACAAAAATTGCCCGTACCGAAGCCTTGGGTGCAAAAACTGTTTTATACGGTGAAGGTCTTGCTGAATCGCAAGAACACGCCATGGAAATATCAAAAAAAGAATCTCTTTCTTTTATTCACCCCTATGATGATGCCGCAATAATAGCCGGTCAGGGAACTATAGGATTCGAGATGCTTGAAGACTTTCCTGAGCTGGAGTCGTTGATTGTGCCAATTGGTGGTGGTGGACTTATTTCAGGGATTGCCATTGCCGCAAAATATATAAATCCAGATATAAAAATTTATGGTGTTGAAGCAAGCCTTTACCCAGGAATGAGCAACATTCTTAAAGGTCTTGAACCATCAGGCAGTGGGCAAACAATAGCTGAAGGCATTGCGGTTAAGGCACCGGGCGAGCTTAACCGGGAAATCGCAAAACAACTGATTGAGGAAGTATTTTTAGTGGATGAATCCGAGCTTGAGCTTGCCATTCAAATGTATCTTGAAGACCAATGTATCGTAACAGAGGGCGCGGGTGCGGCATCACTGGCCGCATTAATTTCAAACAAAGAACGTTTCAAGGGGCAAAACGTTGGGCTTGTTGTTTCTGGTGGAAATATTGATTCACGAGTTCTTGCATCAGCCTTGATGCGCGGTCTTGTGCGCGAAGGACGACTGGTGCGTCTGAGAATTAAAATTACCGATACCCCCGGTGTTCTGGCAAAGGTTTCTGGTCTTATTGGAAAAGAAGGTGCCAACATTATCGAAGTTTATCATCAGCGTCTTTTCTATGACTTGCCCATAAAAGAAGCCGACATGGACGTTGTGGTTGAAACCCTAGACATGAAACACGTAAAACGCCTTATTGCTGCGCTCAATGATGCCGGGTTCCCTGCCCGTCTTATGGGTAGCAGGTCAGATGATATCTAATCTACTTAACACCTATTCGCCCGTAAGGGAGCACAATCCGGTATTGGAGCTAAAGAGAGCCGATATTTCAGAATGGCCGTTTATGGGGTTTGTCGCATAATGCCATTCAGACCTTCTTGACGTAAGCGGTGTGCCAGCAGTAGATAGGCTTAGCTCTAGTTTGGAATTGTCAATTCCGCTCAATGGGGAAGTTTTTTTGAACCATACCAACATTTTTGCTCCTTTTTTGCATTTTGCATTTGATACAAAAAGGAGCAATCAGTGTGCCAGAAGCGTATGCACGGTATGGTGTTCACATTTTTTTGATATAAAGCTTGGTTTTCCTGCCATCGGCAAGTTCTAGGCATTCATCAAAATCTTCATCATTCGGCCAAAATGAATTGCTGACAAATATCCCGCCGGGGCGCATCTCATTTTTTGCTTTTTCCAACAATCTGACCATGGGTGCTGGTGATAAAAAAGCATAAACAATATTGTATTTATTCAAGTTCACGCCCCACATATCGCCAAAATGAACCGAAACATTCCCCTTATCTCTAGCCTGGCCGCTAATTAGTATTCTGAGCCATGAAATAATAAATACAAGCGGCGCACTTTCAACGCCTTCAAATTTCCATTTAAGGTTCTTTCCACCCAGATATGTAATTGTTCCACCAAGACCTGAGCCTAGATCAATAAACGCATTATCTTCTATATCCGCACCTTCGAGCAGTTCTTCCAGTGCCAGCCACGTTGTTTGGTTGCTTAAATAAAGCGGTACCCGCTCAGCCCCTACGTTTTTATAAAGTGCATATGTTAGCACGAAGCAAACAAGATAAGCCCAAGATGGAATTTCCAGATAAAGCGCGCCCCATGTTGCCCATGGCAAAATAAATTGCACCAATCCCCATCCCCGACCAAGGCCCAAAAGAATGGTAATGATAGAGGCCAGAACCGCTTGGGCTGTCACCAAAACCCAAACCTCAAGCCCTATTCCGGCCCCCGAAACCAGCCACGAACTAGCCGTCACCTCAAGCAACACAACCAAAGCTCCAGCGCCAGCTTGAGCCGCCAACAGGCGTAGAAATGGCCTTTTATATGAGGTTTTTTGCTGTTGATCGGGTGGTGACAATCTTCACCTCATTCAAATTAATGGTAATTAATGGTAAATAATGGTGTAAACCTTAAATATATCCTCGATTTAGGGTAGAAAACCTTTAATTATTAACTTCTTCATATATATAACATTTGAACAATAATTACCCGTAAAGTGGGCCTGTATTAATTAGGTAAGCAAAGCATGATATCCTCCAGCCGAACCAAAGGACGTTTGTTATCTGTAACAGAATCATATATTCAAAATGTAACGGGTGGCCCACACCTTATTATGATTAGGTCCGTCGAGGTGGGTATTTAATGTTTTTCATAATTGGCTTTGTCGTTGTTGTTGCTTCTGTTATTGGCGGGTTTGTTCTTGCCGGTGGCCATCTTGCGGTTCTTTGGCAGCCACTTGAGTTTCTTATTATTTTCGGCGCTGGTATTGGTGCGTTTCTTATTTCTAACCCAGTAACGGTTATAAAAGGAACGCTCAAGTCAATGGGCATGCTTGTAAAGGGTGCCAAATATAATAAAGACCATTATGTCGAACTGTTAACGTTACTTTACAGTGTGTTTAAGCTTGCCAAAAGCAAGGGTGACCTAGCGCTGGAAACCCATGTTGAAAATCCTAGCGAAAGCACGCTGTTTGCAAACTTTCCCAAATTTCATGGTGACCACCACGCGGTTGAATTTACTTGCGATTATTTACGCATGCTCACCCTTGGCACATCCAACGCGTTTGAGGTTGAGGCATTAATGGATGCCGAGTTAGACGTTCATCACGCCGAAGACTCGGCCATTGCAAGCGCTATGGCAACGCTTGGCGATAGCCTGCCTGCGCTTGGTATTGTTGCTGCGGTGTTAGGCATTATTCATACCATGGGATCCATTACCGAACCGCCTGAAATCCTTGGTCATCTAATTGGTGCGGCGTTGGTTGGTACCTTCAGTGGTATTTTGTTTTCTTACGGATTTGTTTCACCAATGGCGCAATTCATGGGATCAACGTTTGAAGCTGACGGTAAATATTTAATGTGTATTCGCACCGGCATACTCGCCCATATGCAGGGGTATGCACCACAGGTTTCTCTCGAATTTTCCCGTACGGTTCTTACTTCAAAGGTAAGGCCAACGTTTATCGAACTTGAAGAAGCCATCAATGAAGTTGGCACCGTTGGATAGCCTTTAAGGATAGCCATGCCCGCCGACCAACCAATAATAATTAAACGCGTTAAAAAAGGTGGCCACGGTGCCCATCACGGTGGCGCGTGGAAAATTGCCTATGCCGATTTCGTTACCGCGATGATGGCTTTTTTCCTTTTGTTGTGGCTTTTAAATTCCGTTACCCAAGAACAGCTAGAGGGCATATCTGACTACTTCACCCCTACGGTTGCTACAGTTAGCAAAAGCGGCTCTGGCAAGATTTTGGGCGGAACAACCATTGCCGATGATGGAACCCAAGAAGATACCATGGGCAGGCCAACCATTGTGATGGACCTTCCCCCGCCAAGTGCTGGCAAAGGTGGTGAGTCCATGAAAGACGCACCAGCCGAAGGTGATGGCGAAAGCAATGCCAAAGAAGACACTATCGCCGATAGCGAGGCCGAGGCCGAGGCCGAAAAGAAAAAAATTGAGGAAGAGCAATTTCAAAAAGCCTCTGACGAGCTAAAGGATGCCATGGAAACGTTGCCTGAATTCCAGCAACTAGCCGAAAGCCTGATGATAGACAACACGCCCGAGGGGCTTCGCATTCAAATTGTCGATCAAGATGGTCTTGCCATGTTCCCATCGGGAAGCGCCAAAATGTACGAATACACAGAACGGGTGCTGGGTCTTGTCAGCCAAGTAATATTAAAAATGCCGCAAGAAATATCCATTACCGGACATACCGATTCAGTTCCATTTACCACCCGTGGTGAAGAGTACACCAACTGGGAGCTTTCATCTGACCGTGCAAATTCCGCCCGGCGCTATCTTTTGCAATCTGGCGTTCCGCCCGAAAGGCTTTCCCACATAGTTGGGAAAGCGGCAACCGAACCGCTTTTGCCTGAGGACACCACAAATTCGCGCAATCGCCGTCTTTCTATTATAATGTTACGCGGAACAGGCGATCAGGCACCGCCGGGGGATGCAACAGGGGCAACGTCCGATGGCCCGGTAGAAGTACCTTCGGTAATCCATGGCGAAAACGACAATCCGTTTCAAAATTAAAATACGAGGGTTTTATGCGACATAGCCCCGTTACCGATATAAGATTTTTTTTCATTCTTCATTTCGGTTATTGTGTATTTTTTATTGCTTTAAGAACTCACTTTTTTTTTTCTAACTGCG
>CBFDBQ010000060.1:0-10262 GCA_965603095.1 uncultured Thalassospiraceae bacterium
AATGCTCAAAATGCTCAAAATAAAAGGCCGCTACTTGTTATAGAGCGGCCTTTATATATTGGTTGATCAAGGTGATTTAAGATTACTTAATCTTAGATTCCTTGAATGCGACGTGTTTGCGAACGACTGGATCGTATTTACGCATTTCCATCTTTTCAGTCTGGTTGCGCGGATTTTTCTTGGTCACATAGTAAAAACCAGTGTCCGCGGTACTGACCAGTTTAATCAAAATAGTTGCTGATTTAGCCATAATCTTTGTCCTACAATTGCCTTCGGCTCTGTCTCAGTATTGTTTGGCCGATGGGTGAAATCTTGTATATTGAGCGGCGAACCATACAGTCAGCGTAAAATCTGTCAAGGGGACAAATCCTCCATTTAGGGCTGAAAGCTCTCAGTCTAGCTCAGGTTGCCTGGATTAGCGGTTCTGAGGTCCAATTCCAGCGGTATCAATGGGCGTGCTCATGCGTATTGTGCGGGTGTAAATCTCTCGGTTATTAACTACTTTTCTAGCTAAAATCCCAGCTATTTGTTCATTTTTGTTGCTGGTCACACCCGGGCAAGATTTACGTATGGCTTTTCTTTTTTTGCCTAAATCAGTGCCCATTTCACGCCATTCCCTCAGCGTAGCCTCGCTTTTTGTCAATTCGGCCCCTGTGGGGATTGTGCCTGTAAGGCTTGCGCAGATATTGGGCATAACCCCTAGCTTATGGATTGCGTATCCCGATGGGGTAATAAGACGAGACCATGTAAGGGTGATTTCTCCAGAATTGGGTAGCGACAAAACCGTTTGAACCGATCCCTTCCCGTATGAGGTGGACCCAATAATCGCGGCCCGACCTTGGTCTTGCAGTGCGCCCGCCAAAACCTCGGCCGATGATGCGCTATCGCCATTTATAAGTATCGCCATGGGTAGATTCTTAGCTATATCAATTCCACCGGCATGGTAATTGTGAAGACTATCCGGGTGGCGGCCTTTTGTTGCGACTATATCGCCCTTGGTCAGGAATAAGTCAGCAATGTTAACTGCCTGCATAAGTAATCCGCCGGGATTATTTCGTAAATCCAGAACAATTCCATTTATGTGACCGGAATCTATTTTTTCAGTTACATTAATTATGCTGCTTCGCACAGCAGAGGCAGTTAATCTGTTGAAACTGTTGATGCGTATATTCAAGATTTTATCTTTTATGGAAGATATTACTGTTTCAGGAATAATGTGGGCACGTTTTATCCAAAAACTTATGGGTGTTGTTCCACCATATTTACGAATAATGCCAATTAAAACATTGCTGCCAACTGGGCCACGCAACATGGCGGCTAATTTTCTTGTTTTAAATCCAGATACCTTGTGTCCAGAAATTGAAACTATTCTATCTCCCGATACTAATCCGGCGTCATGGGCGGGCGTTCCCTTTTTTACGCTTGTTATGGGAAACCCTTTTTTTCCAATACCAAGAACTGTTTCTTCAGATTTGAAATGAATACCGATACCGCCAAAACCTTCGCGTTTCGCCCGGTTATGGTCGGCCTCAACCGCACCAGCGTAACGAGAAAATATATCAAGCCCTGTTAGCATTCCATCAAACAGCGATTCTAGAATTTTTTCATTATTAGCGTAGCTAAGTGCGGTTGAATGATCTTTAGCAACATTAACAACATTAGAAACTAATTCTGCCCATGGACGCACATCAGTTGTAGTTGGTATATGAAAGGAATCTATTTTGCGTGGTTCGTCGTGTTCGAAAGCATTGTTGCTGTATGGTTCAATTCGCAGAACCAGCAAATCCGTACGTTGTTTTTGGTCGGTGGTATATTTTATGTCTATTGCCGGATCGATTGAGCTTAAACCCTTTAGGGCATTAATTCCCAATTCTTTAATACTGACTTCTTCTATGTAGCGTTCTGTTATTCCGCTCATACCTGCGTTTATTGTATAAATTTCGTTCTTAGAAAAATAACTTACCGCATCTTTGACGCCGGGGTGTTTATGTGTGGTACCAGCATGACTGTTGGAAGTCGGGTTTTGGTATGGGGTTTCTTGCCCAAGATTTGATGACGTGTTTGCACTGCATGCGCTCAACATTAGCCCTGCAACAAAGAACAAAATTATACGTTTTGTTGTTTGTGGCAGTGAAAAACCAAAATCTGATATAAATGCCCGCTCACTCATGGACATATAATCCTTTATTTTTTAAGGCTAGTCACCAAATTAACCACAATAAATTTAAAAAAAGCCTACTTGCTGCTTTTTGCCCTACGCCTAGAAGCCCTTGATTTTCCTTTAGGTTTCTTAGATCCCTGTTTTTTCCCCGTTTGTTTTTTGTCGCCGGGTCTACTGGGTCGGGCAGTATTTTTTTCACCAGCTTCACTGGTTATCTTAAATGTGGTTCCGCCTGTTATGGGGTCTGCTTCCATTAACATTACTTCAACAACCGCACCTAGGCGGTAAACCTTTCCATGGCGCTTACCCACCAGCATGTGGCGGGATTCATTGTGTTCATAATAATCATCGTTCAAGGTTCGTATGGGAACTAGGCCATCGGCCCCGGTTTCATCTAATTCAACAAAAAGCCCAAATCGGGTTACGCCGCTAATGCGTCCCTTAAATATCGAACCTATTCGTTCAGAAAGATAAAGCGCGCTAAATCTATCGACCGCATCACGTTCTGCGCCCGATGCCCGCCTTTCCGTATCTGAAAGATGTTCACCCATTCCGCTGTAATCTTTGTGGTCTTCTTCTAGCCCGCCATCACCGGCATTAAGCCCGCTTACCAATGCACGGTGAACCAGCAAATCTGAATACCGCCTGATGGGTGATGTGAAATGGCAATATTTTTTTAGGGCAAGGCCAAAGTGACCGATGTTGTTTGGTGAATATTCGGCCTGTGATTGCGAACGCAACACAACCTGATTAACCAGGTGATCATTGGGGGTGCCGTGCGCGCGTTTTAAAATCTCATTGAAATGATTGGGCCGTATTACTTGGCCCAACGAAAATGGAATGCTTACTGAATCAAGAAAATCCTTGAGGCTTAAAAGTTTTTCTCGTGAAGGCTCGCCATGGATACGGTACATGCAGGGCTGTTTCATTTTTTCCAGCGTCTCAGCCGCCGCAACATTGGCCAGAACCATGAATTCTTCAATTAGTTTGTGTGAGGCAAATCTGGGCCGTACGGCAACGCCGGTTACATTTCCGTCAGCATCGACCTCAATTTTCTTTTCCGGAAGGTCCAATTCTAAAACACCGCGTGCACTGCGCGATTTAATTAGGCTTTCATACGCGCCATAGAGCGGGGGTATAACGTCACCCATCAGTGGCCTAGTTATTTTGTTGGGCCTGCCGTCAGATGCTTCTTGTATTTGTTCATAGGTGGTGCGCGCCTCTGATTTCATTAGGCCGCGTACAAATTTATGGCGTTTTAGGTTTCCTTCGCTATCAATCCACATGTGGGCCGCGATGCACGGCCTTTCTTCATTGGGAACTAGCGAGCACCAACCATTGGAAAGTGCCTCTGGTAACATTGGCACTACAAGGTCGGGAAAATAAACCGAATTGCCGCGTTTATAGGCTTCAACATCAAGCGCGCTATCGGGGCGCACGTACCATGAAACATCGGCGATGGCCACAATCAGGTGCCAACCGCCATCATTTTCCGGATCTGGTTCGGCAAAAACCGCATCATCGAAATCACGGGCGTCCGCTCCATCAATGGTAATTAGGGGAAGCGCCCTTAAATCTTCGCGCTTGTCCAAAGGTGCTGCCTTGGCGGCGTCAGCTATATCAAGCGCCTGTTGGGGAAAGCGGTTTGGTATTTCGTGTTCATAAATTGCAATAAGCGAAATAGATTTAGGCCCAACCGCGCTAAGTTTTTTTTGTACCTTTACCCGGGGCAGGCCTAGATGTTTACCGGGCATTGCCTCGGTTAGCACTAAATCGCCCTCGGCCAATTCAATTCCGCTATTGTCGGCTATGGAAAAATTACTTTTATGACGACGATTGGTTGAACGAACCTGTCCTTCACCATTTGGGCCCTGTATATAAACCCCAAGGGTTTCCGTTGGCGCATGGGCAATGCGGCGAATGGTGCGGCCTTCGTATGCTATGCGGCCCTCTTCAACATTTTCGAGGCGTTCAAGCTTTGCCAATACCCGTTCACCATTTGCAAGCGCGCGTTGGCCATGACGCATTGGCGCCATGTAAATAACAGGCGGCGGCGTTTCAAGTTCCCAATTTATTGGCTTTGCCAGTATTTCGCCATCAAGGTCGATGCCAGATATTTCAAGAACCGTTACACTGGGCAATGTTCCCGGCTGGTTAAATTGTCTGCCGTGGCCGCGCTCAATCAAGCCTTCATCGCCAAGTTTTTTTAATTCTTTTTTGAGTGTTATTTTTTGTCCAGCATCAAGCTGGAACGCACGCGCCAATTCGCGCTTGCCAACTCTACCCGGAGTTTCCTCAATATATTTCAGGATTTCTTCACGGGTCGGAAACGGTGATTTGGTTTTTTTTGCCAATTTAGCTCAACGCATCAGCCATTAGTTTCAGGGGTGGTTTCAGGTGCAGCATCTTTGGTCTTGGCCGCCTTCTTGGTTTTAGCTTTTGCCTTAGTTTTAGACTTGGTCTTTTTCTTTGCTTTTTTCTTGTCCGCCTTCTTTTTAGCTTTTGGCTTTGGCTTTAAACTAATACCGTCTTTTTCTGCCTTGGCATCAAGCAATTCAACCGCACGTTCAAGGGTTATATTGTCGCCGTCTTCGTCTTTGGGAACATTTACGCGCATTTTCCCAAGGGAAACAAATGGCCCCCAACGCCCGGTTTTAATGGCAATTGGTTTTTTAGTTCCGGGATAGGTGCCAAGCGGGCGCGGTGGTTTTTTTCCGCTGTCGGCAATTATTGTAACCGCACGGTTAATGCCAATTTCAAGCGGGTCATCTTCTTTTAAGCTGACAAACATCCCAGCCCATTTTACAAACGGGCCAAAGCGGCCAATGCCGGCTTCAATCATGGTGCCGTCTTCGGGGTGTAGGCCAACATCGCGCGGCAATGCCAGCAAGCCCATGGCCACCTCAAGATTAACATCGCTCAAGGATTGATCCTTGCCCAGCGATGCCCGCTTGGGTTTTTTCTTAGAGCCTTCTTCTTGTTCGCCTAGTTGCACATATGCCCCGTATGGCCCTTTGCGCAAAGATACATCAAGACCGCTTTCCGGGTCTTGGCCTAATTCTTTTGGCCCGGCGTCCAGTTCGGCTTCAATGGTTCCTTCTTCGGCGCCACCTTCGGCTGATAGCTGGCGGGTGTAGCTGCATTCAGGATAATCAGAACACCCAATAAATGCACCAAACCGTCCAAGTTTTAATGAAAGCTCACCAGTTTTGCATTTGGGGCAAGAGCGCGGGTCAACACCATCATCTTTTTGTGGAAAGAAATGCGGGCCCAGAACCTCGTTCAGGTTATCAAGCACGTCGCGGACGCGTAATTCTTTTATTCCGTCAACCGAACCAATGAATGCACGCCAAAATTCTTCAAGCACGTCTTTCCATTTTATGTTGCCCGCGGCAATTTCATCTAGTTTTTCTTCCAAATCGGCGGTGAAATTATATTCAACATAACGCTCAAAAAAGCTTGAAAGAAACGCAACAACCAAACGGCCACGGTCTTCTGGGATAAAACGACGTTTATCCAGATGAACATAATTTCTGTCTTGTAGAACCGAAATAATGGAAGCGTAGGTTGAGGGGCGGCCAATGCCCAACTCTTCCATTTTCTTTACCAAACTTGCTTCGGAATAACGCGGTGGTGGTTGGGTGAAATGTTGATCGGGCGTAACGCCACCCAATTTCATAGACGTGCCTTCTTTTACGTCGGGCAAGATGTTCTCTTTTTCGTCGCCGCTGTCGTTGTCGCTGTCGTCTTGGCCTTCGTGGTATAATTTGTAAAAACCGTCAAAGGCAATAATAGACCCGGTCGCCCTTAATACGGTCTGCATACCGGCTGAGGCAACATCAATTGCAACCTGGTCAAGAACCACTGATTCCATCTGGCTCGCCACTGTGCGTTTCCATATTAGGTCATAAAGTTTCTGTTGGTCTTCGTCCAAAAGCTGGGCAACGTCCTTTAGTCTGCGCTGAACATCGGTTGGGCGAATTGCTTCATGCGCTTCCTGTGCATTTTTTGATTTTGTTTTATATTCGCGCGGCACATCTGGCAGATATGCATCGCCGTATTGTTCGGAAATAAGTGTGCGACACCCGGTTATGGCTTCGCCCGCCATGGTCACGCCATCGGTACGCATATAGGTGATAAGACCAACAGTTTCCCCGCCGATGTTGACACCTTCATAAAGCCTTTGTGCAACCTGCATGGTTTTGCGGGCGGAAAAATAAAGTTTACGCGCCGCTTCTTGTTGCAGGGTTGATGTTGTAAATGGCGGTGATGGGTTGCGCCGACTTTTCTTTTTCTCAACCTTGGCAACGGAAAAGGTTTCGTTATTAATAATGGTTTCGGCGCGTTTTGCGCTTTCTTCATTTCCCAAATCCATCTTGCCAAGCTTGTTGCCATCAAGACGGGTAAGGTTGGTTGAAATCATTACTCCGCTACCGGTATCAAAGCTGGCCCCTATGGACCAATATTCAACCGGGTCAAATTTTTCAATTTCTGTTTCACGTTCTGAAATAAGGCGCAGCGCAACCGATTGCACACGTCCAGCTGAACGTGAACCCGGAAGTTTGCGCCACAACACAGGCGAAAGGGTGAATCCAACAAGATAATCAAGCGCGCGTCTGGCCATGTAGGCATCAATTAGTTCGTTGTCTAATTCACGCGGATGATTAAATGCTTCTACAATTGCGCTTTTGGTAATTTCATTAAACACCACGCGCTTGACCTCAATACCGCCAAGGGCTTTTTTCTTTTCCATTTCTTCGCGCACATGCCAAGCAATGGCCTCACCTTCCCTGTCCGGATCGGTTGCGAGAAATAGGTGTGTGGCACCTTTAAGTGCGTCTTTAATTGCTTTGAGGTGTTTTTTCGATTGGGCGGCTACTTCCCAATCCATGGCAAAATCATCATCGGGGCGAACCGAGCCATTCTTGGAGGGCAGGTCACGGACATGGCCGTATGATGCCAGTACCGTATAATCCGGTCCTAGATATTTATTAATGGTTTTGGCCTTAGAGGGCGATTCAACTACAACTACGTTCATTTTTATTCCGGTTTTGCTTACTTTATATACTAACCCGTGAGCGATACCCGGCCCCCCGGATGGCGTTCCAGCCGCCCCGCCAATTCCAACTCTAAAAGTACTAAAGAAATAGCGGAAAGGGAGCATTGGCAGTTACGGAGGATTTCGTCAACCGTAACTGGTTCCTGTGACAGCAGCCCCATCACCTTGCCCCGGGCCTTGGCGGTCTCGTCATCATTTGTGTTATCGGGCAATTTTTCGTTATATTTCAATGGTTTATTTTCATCTTGGGAAAGCCCAGACGGCGTCCGGGGCAGGGTTTCCAAGGCCTCAAAAATATCTTCAGCTTTTTCCGTCAATTGCGCCCCTTCACGGATAAGGCGGTTGGCGCCAGCACTTCTGGGATCCGTGGGCGATCCCGGTACCGCAAACACCTCACGACCTTGTTCCAATGCCATTCTGGCGGTGATTAATGAGCCTGATCTTGCCCCCGCTTCAATAACCACGGTGCCACGGGCCATGCCCGATATAATCCTGTTGCGTCTGGGAAAATGCATAGCTTGGGGTTTGGTCCCTAGGGAAACTTCAGAAATTACCGCACCAACATCCACAAGTTTTTCATAAAGTTTTTTGTTTTCTTTGGGGTAAATAACGTCCACCCCACCACCAACCACGGCCACCGTACCGCTTTTTAATGCACCTTCATGGGCGCTGGTATCAACCCCGCGGGCCATACCCGATGCCACCAAAAAACCACCCGCACCAATTTCAGACGCAATATTTTTTGCAAACCTTTGTCCATTAAGCGATGCATTGCGCGCACCAACTATGGCGATAGCTTTTTTTGCCAATAGTGATTTGTTGCCTAGTAATTGCAACACAGGGGGTGCGTCAAATATGGTTGCTAATAACGGCGGGTAGGCAGGATCAAGCCGGGTGATTATCTCGCCACCTAAATCTTCTAGGGCGTCAAATTCGCGCACCGCATTTTCTTTTGGAAATGGTTTTATTTTTTTTCCGCCCCGCCCTGAAAGATCAGCCATGCCTTCCAATGCCGCACCAGCGGTGCCAAAACGTTCTAGCAATTTATAAAAAGTAACAGGCCCGATGTTTTCAGAACGTATCAGGCGCAACCAGTCTATTCGGTTATCAATATTAGGCACTTTTTTTGCCGATCTTGGTCTCCTCGCCCTTAATCAGGCGGCGAATGTTATCATGATGGCGCGCCCAAACCAGCACCGCCAAAAGACCGGAAAGTAAAATATGTTGGGGTGGGGCCAAAAAATATGAAAATGCTGGTGTCGCACCTAGGGCCACAAGCGCCGCTAGCGATGAATAGCGGGTAAATGCTGCAACGGCTACCCATGTGGCAATTGCCGCCAACCCAACTGGCCATGCAGTTGCCAATAAAACACCAATGGTGGTGGCGACACCCTTGCCGCCCCTAAATCTTAACCAGACTGGAAAATTGTGTCCCATAACCGCCCAAAAACCTGCGGCTAATTCTGCATGAACGCCGGGGATAAAATACCCCACTGCCAATGCGACTGCACCGCCTTTACCAATATCAAATAGCAAAGTTAAAAAAGCGGCCGGTTTATTTCCGGTGCGCAATACATTGGTTGCACCAATATTGCCGGAACCAATTTCGCGTAAATTGCCAAGGCCAAACAGGCGCGCAAATACCAAACCAAACGGGATAGAGCCCACAAGGTAACCAATAATGCCTGCGGTAATATGAAGTGTGGCCATGAGTTTACCTTTTAAGCGTTCAGCTTGAATACTGTGCGGGCATCAATCACGGTTCGCAAGACCCGGCCTTGTACCGGGCGTTCGTCAAACGGGGTATTTTTGGCCTTGGATTGAAGCTCATCAGCATCGACCTTCCAGCCTTGTTCCACATCAAACAATACAAGGTCGGCAGGGGCGCCTTTTTTCAAGCGTCCACCACAAAGACCTAAAAGGTCAGCCGGGCCAGAAGTAATCATGGAAAGAGCATCAATTAAATTTATGTGGCCGTTATGAACCAGCTCTAGCGTTATGGCCAATAGTGTTTCTAGCCCGACCCCGCCGGTTGCGGCCTGGGCAAAGGGTAGGCGTTTTTCATCTTCGTGGCGCGGCGTGTGGTCAGATGCTATGGCGTCAATGGTTCCGTCTTTGATGCCTTCTATTATAGCCTTACGGTCACCTTCGCTACGCAATGGCGGGCTAAGTTTGGCAAAGGTGCGATAATCACCAATAGCCCCTTCGTTGAGGGCAAAATACGGCGGCGCGGTATCGCAAGTTACGCTCATGCCGGCTTGCTTAGCGGCGCGGATGGCGTCAACGCTTTCGGCTGTTGATATGTGGGCAAAGTGTATCCGCCCGCCAGTGTGCTGGGCCAAGCGCAGGTCGCGCTCTATTATCAAGATCTCAGCTAATTTGGGAATACTGGGAAGGCCCAGCCGGGTTGCGGTTTCGCCCTCGTTCATTGCCCCGCCTGCAGACAGGCTCGGGTCTTCGGGGTGCTCTATAATCATCAAACCAAATGTGGCTGCGTATAAAAGCGCTTGGCGCATGGTTTGGGCATCACCTATGGCGTTATTGCCGTCGCTAAAGGCAACCGCACCTGATTTAGCAAGCAATCCCATTTCGGAAAGCTCGATACCTTCAAGACCCTTGGTAATGGCGCCGTATGGATAAACTTTTACCAATCCCGCTTTGCGTGCGGCGCGGGCAACAAATTCCACAACCGAACCATCATCGATAACCGGGTTGGTGTTAGGCAAACAAACCGCAGACGTTACACCGCCTGCGACCGCAGAACTGCCAATGGTATCAAGGTCTGAGCCCGACATGGTTATACGCATATCGATTAAACCGGGTGCAAGGCAGGCACCTTTGCAGTCAATTACCTTGGCATCTTCGGGAACGCTGTCTGCAAACATACCTGCACCAAAGTCGGCGATGGTTTCGCCATCGGTTAAAACACCACCCATTGCATCAAGGCCGGTTGCTGGGTCAAGCAGGCGGGCGTTTACAAATGCGGTCCGGCCCAGATTATTTTTGGGGTGTTGGTCTGGTTTTACATTCATTGTGACGTCC
>CBFDBQ010000061.1:0-9675 GCA_965603095.1 uncultured Thalassospiraceae bacterium
CCAGTGCCAGAACTTGAACTTATGGACAGCTTGATTTTAGCCGCTCGAGTTGCTGCTGAAAACTTCCTTGGCAGAACCATTACGGAACGTTCTAGAATTCTTGTTCTTGATGATTTCCTAACACGCGATTCCGCTCCACCTTCTGAAATTATCCCTTTGCCATTTGGTGACGTTTCAAGTGTTGATACAATTGCCTACATTGATGATGATGGTAACGTCTCAACAGTTACAGAATACATTTTAAGTAAAAACCGCCTATCCCCTGCATTCGGCGAAAGCTGGCCTTCATCACGTTCTCAAATTGGCGCGGTTACAATCACGTATACAGCCGGGTATGTAGATGCTGGATCACCTTTAGAAAATACAACACCTGAGAACATCGTTCGGGCAATGTATTTGATGATTGGTGATATGTATGCAAACCGTGAAACAGTATCGCAGGGCAACGAATACCGGACAAATCCCACACAAGAAAATCTATTATTCCCTAGCCGCATCGGTTTAGGGGTTTAGCGCCGCATGTATTGCAAAAAGCATAACCTTCTTTTCATTCACATCCCCAAGACGGGCGGGCAATCTATAGCTCAATATTTCATGCGCCTTGATGGGCTGCCATGGGAATATAGAGATAGATATCTTATGTTCAAAAATGGAAACCCTGAACATGGGCCACCACAAACCGCGCACTTCACCTTAGAAGAATATTATAAAACAGATTTCTTGCCTGATGAAAATATTGATCAGGCTATAAAATTTTGCGTTGTGCGTAATCCGTGGGCGCGCCTTTGGTCGGAATATAATTTTCAATGGAAACATATTTGTTCTTGGGATGAATTTTTTGAATACTTTCCTAAATTTATATTCGACGATCACATAACGGGCCGTGATGCATTGCGCCATATCAAACCACAAAACGAATTCATGAATGGTGACGTTGAGGTTCTAAGGTTTGAAAATTTAAAAGCTGATTTCTTTGATTTTTGTTGGCGGCATAACTTGCCTAATTCGAGCTTGCCAAAAGTTAATAATTCCAACGCTTGCGATTATAAAGCCATGTATGATGATGAGAAAATAAAGGCCGTTTCCTCTTTCTATTCCAAAGACATTGAATGTTTTAATTATAAATTTGGTGAATAAATGAACGCAATTTGTATAGCTTCAGGCCCGTCTCTCACTCAAGAAGATGTAAATCTTTGTAAAAATTCAGGCCATTCTATTTATATCGTAAATGACGTTTACAAACTGGCTCCATGGGCTGATCATTTATATGCGGCGGATCGTGATTGGTGGGATTTTCACGAAGGCGTTCAAGATTTCCCCGGTCAAAAATGGCACATTGACGAAAAAACGTGTGAAAAATGGGGGTTAAATTACATTCCCTATTCATCCAGTAAAATATTTGCCACGGAATCACCCATTGCAACAGGTAAGAATTCAGGTTTTCAGGCCATAAACTTGGCTTTCCTTCATGGGCATCGTGAAATCTGGCTTTTAGGGTATGATCTTGGTTTCCAACCAGGTACGAAAAAACATTTCTTTGGTGAGCATCCACAAAAAATAAACCGTCCATCTCAATATGATGATTGGCTCGCGCATTATGCCAAAGCAAAGCCGATTATGGAAAAGAACGGCTTGAGAATTATCAACATGACCAACTCAACGCGATTAGATATTTTTGAAAAGGGTAGATGGTATGCGTGGCCTTGGGGATAACATTTACATCAAGGCATTCGTTCAAACCCTATCAGAAACCCACAAAATGACGGTAGCCACGCCATGGCCTGAACTTTTCCAAGGGATTGACGGCATAAAGCTGCAAAAGCCACACACAACGCTTAGAACGCAATTAAAGAACATCTCTAAAATGCAGAATGACATTTGGAGCCGGGAAACTCGGTTTGATAAAACGCTCAATGTTCATTATGGTGCCGGCACAAATATTGCTGATGATTTTAAAAGAATATTTGGCTGCGATCCGACTTGGGGATTGCCCTCTTTTGAAGGCCCAAAAATCAACAAGCCTTATATTGTTGTGCGCCCGGCAACATTAAGAAAAGAATGGTTTGCAGCATCGAGAAACCCAAATCCCGAATATATCAATCAAGTTTGCCTTTGGCTTAAGGACAAATACCACATCATAAGCGTTGCAGATTTCGAAGATGGCCAAGAATGGCCTGAAGGTGAACTGCCTTATGCTGATGAGGCTTATCATAAAGGTGAATTGCCTATGTCTGAGCTTCTTGGATTATGCCAAGGGGCGGCGGCTGTTGTTGGTGGGGTTGGTTGGGTCGTCCCATTTTGCGTTTCAGCAAATGTTCCTGCATTTATCATTATGGGTGGATGTGGCGAATACAATGCGCCGTGGAAAATAACGAACAATACAATGGATCTATCTAAAATGTATTTTACCATGACGGATAATTTCTGCATGTGCAAAGATATGAAACACAATTGCAATAAAACAAATTCAAACTTAGAAGGTGATTTCAATGAGTGGCAATCTTTATTTTGATCAAGGGCACGGTTTATTTTGGCGCAAAGATTTAGGAATGGGGTTTCTTGAACTGACAGAAACGCCATATGATGCGAAATATTTTGAAAAGTATGTGGGTTATGCAAATACCGACTTTGGCGAAAATCTGAACAATGCCCGCGTTGAATTGGTTAATCGATACTCGAAAAACGGCTGTTTAGTTGATATCGGAATTGGCAGCGGTCAATTTGTTGAGGCAATCGGCGGGTATGGATTTGACGTGAACCCGGTTGCTATCGAGTTTTTAGAAAATCGCCAGCTTCTTCTTGACCCATATTCATGCAAAGTTGATTACGCAACATTTTGGGACTCGCTTGAGCACATCAAAGATATTGCGGCGATCCTAAAAAACGTTCGGAAATACTGTTTTGTTTCAATACCAATTTTCAACAATATGGAACACGTATTAGAAAGCAAACACTTCAGACCTGATGAGCATTGCTGGTATTTCACGCATTATGGATTTATCAAGTTCATGGACGCGCACGGCTTCATTGTGATAGAACATAACACTATGGAAACGGATTTGGGCCGTGAAGATATAGGAACTTACATATGCAAGCGGGCAAGTTAGATAGACAAATTCAGTTGCTAGAATACAGCTCAACAACTGATACGGTTGGCGGGGATGTTCCAACATATACGCCAGTTGGTTTAGTTTGGGCCAATGTGATGGACTTGCGCGGCAATCAAAAATTTGCTGCACAACAAGAACAATCCGGCATCACAACGCGTTTTAGAATTCGTTATCGTGAAGACATCAACGCCCGTTGGCGTGTAATGTGGAAAGGCCGTCAATATGATATTATTGGCGCTATATCTGAAATAGGACGCAATGAAGGCCTTGAATTTGATGCAAAGGCGCGCGATGAGATATGAAACATGTAAAAGGTTTTGCTGAAGCTGAAAAACTGTTGAAGCAATTGCCCCAAAATGTTGAAAATCGTGTCTTGCAAGCTGCAACGATGGCGGGCGCTCGTGAAATGCGCAAAGCGGTCAAAGCCAACGCACCAAAAAGCGCCAAGGGTGAACGGTCCCCATCATCAAAACAATACAAACGCCTATCCCAGAACATCAAAGCACAACCCCTTAAATCAGCTCGTAAAAAAGGCAAGCGCGGCGCTCGGGTATTTACCGGAAACGCGTTTTGGGGTATGTTCTTGGAATTCGGCACACGATTTATTGCCGCGCGTCCTTGGTTTCGCCCCGCTGTTTCGCAATCTCAAAAATCTGCAATTAATAAATTGAGAGAAGCTTTAGGCAAGGGGATAAATAGAGAAGCTGAAAAACTCGCAAGACAGAACAAGGTGAAATAATGGCTACTGCATTAATTGAACAAGGTCTAGTCAAACTATTGGAGCCTTTGGCTATACCTGTATTTACTATGATTGTTGCTGAAAAACAACGCGCGCCTTTCATCACCTATCAAACTGTTGCGGGTAATAAAATTCGCTCAATAAATGGCCCGTCAGGACTTGCGCAAAAAACTTTTCAAATTGATGCTTATTCTGATAGCGCCATTGGATCAAAAGAGATTGCGCGGGATATCCGGCTGATTCTTGACGGATTTCGTGGAACTGTTACAATCGGTGCAGATAGTGTGCGTATTGGCGGTGTTTCTATGCAGTCTGAGCGCGACTTTATTGAAGACAATGTTAACCCTAAGCTTTATCGCGCAAGCGTTGATTATTTATTTACTTATGATGAGGATATTTAAAAATGGCTAATGCTATTGAAACCCAAGGGTTTTTAGTTGAAATCGGCAACGGTGACAGCCCATTGACCTATACGACAGTTGACGAGATTAAATCCTTCACAGGTTTTGACGGCGCCGCAGCTGAAATTGACGTAACGCATCTGCAATCGACAGCTAAAGAATTCTTAATGGGCTTGCAAGATTTTGGCGGGTTCACAATGGAAGCGAATTACCTTGCTGAAGACGCGGGCCAAGTTCTTGTTCGTGCGGCTAAGGCTTCACGGGCAATCCAAGATATCAAGCTCACTTTCTCAGATTTATCAACCGCAATTTTCCAAGCGTTTGTTCTATCCGCTCCGTTGTCAGGTGGTGTTGATGCCGCTGTCGATGCATCCTTTCAACTTCGTATTTCGGGAGATGTGACTTTTGCCGCCGCTCCATAATCCAATTAAAGGCGAAGTAATGATCATGATCAGCGGGAAAGAATACCCGCTGGTCTTTTCTTTTGACGCCATTGCTAAGATTGAAACTGAATTCAACCAAACCATCATGGACGCGCAGGTCAACTTGGGCCGTGCTGAGGTTTTGCAAAAATTCCTTAAAGCCAGTACAAGCGGCGCATATTCTGGACCGATAGAAGTTGACGTTTTGCCGCCTTTGTTGATTTGCCAACAACTTGTTCAACGCGCTTTGCATATCGCTTATTTCGGCACAGAAGCAACCGAACAACTTGAATCCGAAGAAGATGAAGAACAGGAAAAGAGTGATGAGGGAAAGTTCAAGAAGTTTCTAAAACTCTTCAGCCGCTCCAAATAGTAAAACAGCATTTTAAAATTTCGGCGTCTTGTGGTGTGCAGCCAAGTGAATTCTGGAAGCTTACGCCTTTTGCTTTCCATCTTTTGATAAAATCACGCAACGATGATCTTAATCGGGATTTCGACAATTTGAAGTATCTATCTTGGCATATCGCTGCATTTACGCGCGCCAAAAAGATGCCAAAATATAAAGAATTCATGCGACCATTGAAAAAGTCTCAAGAAAAAGGCATAAATGAAGCTGACATCAAGACAAGATTGAAGGCTTATCAAAATGGTAAAAGTAGCAAATCTAAGCGCTGACCTAACGGCTAACACCTCAAGTTTTGATCAGAATTTGACTAAAGCAAGCCGGAAATTGAATAAAACCGGGCGCTCTATGTCCCGTGATGCTGAGAGTTTCAATAAAAAAGTTTCTAACTCATTTCGTAAAGCTGCCCAATCAACAGCCGCGCTTGAAGGTCCGCTAGGGGGAACTGCTGGGCGACTTTCTAGCCTTGCCACAATCGCAGGGACGACAGGCGTTGCAATTGGCGCGGTTACATTGGCGATTTCAGGCACCGTGCTTGCGCTTAAACAGGCCGCCACGGTTGGTGATCGCTTTGAAGGCTCAATGGAACGTGTTGAGGCTATTATCAAAGCAACAGGCGGCGCGGCTGGCGTTTCCGCTATGGAAATAAGAGAATTTTCTCAAGAATTAGCGCGTGGAACACTTGCCAGTGTGGAGGGTGTTGAGGCGGCAAGCGCCAAGCTTTTAACTTTTCGGCGTATTGCCGGCGATACTTTCAAGCGCACTTTAACACTTGCCCAAGATTTGGCGGCAACTGGTTTTGGTTCGTTATCAGATAACGTCACTCAACTTGGTAAAGCCCTTGAAGACCCTATCAATAATTTAGGCGCGTTAACTCGTAACGGTGTATCATTCACAGAACAGCAAAAAGAAGTTATCAAATCCCTTGTTGAAACTGGAAAAGCCGCAGAAGCGCAAGGATTGATCCTTGATGCATTGGCTGGGCAAGTTGGTGGCGCGGGCGCTGCTGAAGGTGGAAGCATTACCGCCGCGTATGATTCGCTCACACAATCGGTTGATAATTTTTGGTTGTCATTAGACGACAAAACAGGCGCGGGCGATAGTTTCACAACATTTCTAGATACTGCGCGTGAAGGCATCGAGTCATTAACAACGCTTATCGATCCCAAAGAAGACACTTTAATCAAAAAGCTATCAGATCAAACGATTGAACTTGCCCAGCTTGTGAATGGGGCCAGTGCTGAATTCGCTGAATTGGTTAGATTGGGACGCTCTGAAAGCGAAGCCACAGCATTTGTTGAATCTGAAATAGAGGCCCAAAGAAGTCTAGTTGAAGGTTTGCAGGAACGCGTAAATGCCGAAACAGAACTTGCTACAAAAATCAAAGAAACATCCATTGCTCAACAGGAGAAAATAACAGCTGATGCGGCGGCGGGCGTACTTGAAAAAGAAAGAATAAAACAGGTTGGAGAAGCCGCAAAACTTGAAGAAAAACGGCAAGAAACGATCAGGAGTACCATTGAAGGTCTTAATCAATCAATTGTGGCCTTGATAGCTGAGCAAGAGGCTCTTTCTTTGAATAACGCGTCCCTTGAAGAAGCTGCCACGCTTAGAGAAATTCTATTGGAGCAACAAAAGTTAGGCATCGACGCAACCAGCGAAGAAGGCAAAGCTATTGATGAATTAATTCGCAAGCGCAATGCGTTAAATGAAGCCCTTGCCGATGAAAAGAAACAGCGCGCGCGTGTTGCTCAAATCCTCAAAGATAACAAATCTGAGACTGAAAAACTTAATGATGAATTAAAAGAACTTGAGGAATTGCGCAAAAGAGGGTTGTTGACCGAAGAAGAATATCAAAAAGCCGTTAAGCGCACCAAAGAAAAAATTGAAGAACTTGACGAGTCTCAAAAAGCTTTAAAAGAAACTCTTGAAGATGTTGCAGATGCCACAAAGGGGGCGTTTAAAGATTTCGTCACAGGTGCCAAAACAGCAAGTGAAGCTGTGCGTGCACTTGCTATTGAGCTTGCTGGATTGATATTTGATAAAACCGTAGGCGCTGGAATTGAAGACATCATCACAGGGAAAAAAGGCGGCCCGTTCGAGCGATCTTTCGGCGGGTTCTTCGCTGATGGTGGGCGTCCTCCTTTGGGTCAAGTTTCTGTTGTTGGTGAGCGTGGGCCTGAATTGTTTGTACCTGATACAGCGGGCACCATCATACCGAATGGCGGCGGCGCTGGCGTGTCGGGGGGCGGCACAACTATTTATGCAGATATGCGCGGCGCGTCTGTTGAAGCTGTTGCCCGTCTTGAATTATTGGTATCTGAATTAAACGCAAGTATTGAACCCCGTGCGGTTGATGCAGTTGTAGAGCAAAAGCAACGCAACCCCGCTTTATTTGGTGAATAGAATGACAATTACATATCCAGTAACCCCGCCAGCAACCATAGCAAAAGCAATTCAATTTGAACCTGTTGCGGTCGTTGCCGCAAATACTAGCCCCTTCACATTGGAGCAAGAGGTTTTCGAACATCAAGGCCAAATGTGGAAACTTTCCGTTCAATTGCCGCCCATGGAACAAGAGGAGGCTGAACAGTGGGTTTCCTTCTTCATGGCGCTTAATGGTTTGCAAGGCACTTTCTTATTCGGCGATCCAGTGGGGCAAAGCGCACGCGGCACGCCAACGGGCACACCTGTAATTGATGGGGCAGGACAGCAACGTGCAAAAGTTTTGAACACGCGGGGATGGACGCCAAACACCGAAATTTTCAAAGCCGGCGATTATATTGAACTTCCAAACAACCGACTGCATAAAGTTATTGTTGATACTACAAGTGATGGCTCGGGCGATGCAGCGCTTGATATATTCCCAAGGGTTCGCGATGTGCTTATTGATGGCGCAACTGTTGTTGTGAGTGCAACGGTTGGTACTTTTCGTATGTCTGAGGGAATACCGTCTTACAACGTCCAAGAGGCGGTTCTTTATGGGATAAACTTTACAGCGCGCGAGGCGATCTAATGGCAAGAGATTTATCAGCTGCATTTATTGCGCAATTGGAAGCCGAAACAAAAAGCGTTGCATTGTTTTACACTGGTGAATTTGCAACGGGCACAGTTTATTTGTGGTCTGGACTCGGTGAAATTGATTTTGGCGGGAATACTTATGTTGGCTTCGGTGGCGTTCTAACTAGTATTTCACGCGTTAAAGAAACCAGCGATATTAAAGCCCAGGGAATCACGATCGCATTATCTGGTATTACAGAAGAATTCCGTTCTCTTGTTCTTGCTGAAGCGCGGCAAGGGAAACCTGGTTCTATATTTATCGGCTTCATTGCCGATGATGGGTCTGTAATTGCCGATCCTGCTATTGCATTTGAAGGCCGTCTTGATGTTCCAAGTATGCACGACAACGGGCAAGACATTTTAATAAACATTACATATGAAAATAGATTGCGCGATCTTGAAAGATTGCGTGAATTTAGAAACACAAACGAAAGCCAAAAAATCCTATTCCCTGATGATATCGGTTTCGAATACGTCCCAAGCCTTCAGGATTGGAACGGTTCTTGGGGGCGCGCTTAATGAGAAAACAAAACTGGCCTGAACTGCTAAACGATTTCATCAAGCGGGATCATACATTCGATTGGCACACTTGCAATTGCGCTTTGTTCGCGGCTGATAGCGTGCTTGCAATTACAGGAGTTGATTTTGGTGCCGATTACCGAGGACCAAAAACAAAACGCGGGATGATCGCAAAGCTTGCCCGGGTTTGTGGTGGTGGAGTCGAGGACGCTGTTACACGCGAACTTGGCAAGCAAATGTCAAACCCGCTTATGGCAGGGCGCGGCGATGTTGTATCTTATGACTTTGGGGAAGGTCCGGCTTTGGGTGTTTGTTTAGGATCGAAAGCCGTCTTTATTTCCGAAAGTGACGGTTTGGTGTATGTTCCTTCTAAATTGTGGTCAAAATCTTGGAGGGTCTAAAGTATGCCTAGTGCCGTTGCCGCCGCCGTAGTTGCCGCCGTTGGTGCCACTGGTGTGGCTGCTACAATTATCACAGCCGTTGTAAGCACCCTTGTAAGTACCGCTATTTCTATTGGTTTTAGCGCTATTACAAGCTCTTTAAGTAAGAGGCCTAAACCAGCTTCAAGCGCGGGCGGCTTTACACAACAGTTACGCGATCGAACAATCACAGCCCGTCAACCCATATCACCGCGGCGCATTATTTACGGTAATGTCAGAGTTGGGGGCACATATACATTTATACATACAACGGGCAGCGATAATGCAAATCTAAACTTGGTTGTAACTTTATCAGGCCACCAAATTGAGGCCGTTTACGGTCTTTATTTTGACGGTGTAGAAGTTCCCCTTGATGGTAATGGAGATGCAACAGGAGATTTTGCAGGTTTCGTTCACATGGAAATAAATCTAGGGGCTGATGATCAAGAAGCTTTTGCAGGTCTTATTGAAGAAGCGCCGGACAAATGGACTGTAAACCATCGTCAACGCGGTTGTGCAGGTGTTTATATCAGGCTCAAGTACAATGAAGATAAGTTCCCTAATGGGATACCGTCTCTTACGTTTCAAGTTCGTGGGAAAAA
>CBFDBQ010000062.1:0-9285 GCA_965603095.1 uncultured Thalassospiraceae bacterium
AGAAGCCATGGATTTGCGCGCATCGGCGCTGACCGGTTCTTCAAACCAGCGAAGGTTTAAGTCCACTGTGCGCCGGGAGAACTCGCGGGCTTCCGGGGCGCTGAACGTGCCGTGGGCATCGACCATGATGTCGATATCTTCGCCCAGGTGGGCGCGGGCTGCGGTTACGCGGGCAACGCTGTTGGAAACGGTTTCATCCATGACCCCGATGCGCATTTTTACGCCCTTGAAACCACGGTCTACATAAGACTGAAGTTGTGCGCCAATGTTTTCGGCATCGGCCCAGCCGCCACTGGCATAACCATTCATGGTGTCACAGGTGGCCCCACCCAGCAGGTCCAGAACCGGAGCGTTAAAACGCTTTCCCGCCAGATCCCATAAAGCGAGGTCAACGCCACTCATTGCAGATATCAGTAAACCGCGACGCCCCAGAACATGAAACGAGCGTCCCCTGCTTTCTGCGTATTGCTGGCGGGGGCCATTATATAGTGCTGACCATATCCGATTGATGGACATCGCATCCTGGCCGATTAATTGCGGTTTCAGTTCGCGTTCAACCACCAGCGCCAGCGCTTCGCAAGAACCCTGTGAACCCACGGCCGCTTTTGCCTCACCATAACCCTTCGTGCCGTTTTCAAGTGTTACGGTTACCAAGGTCATATCGAAACTGGTCATTCGCCCGAAATCCGAAACGTGCTGGCCTTCCTCAGGAATCGGGAAACTGATCCATTTTGCTTCGACGTCGGTAATAATGGTTTCAGACATCAGACGGGGCTACCCTTACTTGATTAGCGGCACGATGTGCTCGCAGGAACGCTTGACCATTTCGGTGAAGAATTCCTCGCTAAGCAGACTGCTGCCGTGATCTTCGATGAACTGAAGTTGTTCCGGTGATATGTCGACTGGCTTCGTTTCAACCTGATCAGGCCAACGGGTAACCGGCGTGCGATCAACAGGGGGTACGAATTCCAGCGTCATGGCGTTGTCATAACCGATGTCATTAAGCGTTTTGACAATTTCCGACCAATCAAGCTTACCCATGCCCGGCGGCATGCGGTTATTATCGGCAACGTGAAAATCGACCAGCATGTCCCCGGTGGAACGGATTGCTTCCATCATATCCACTTCCTCGATGTTCATGTGAAACGCATCAAGGCAAACACCGCAATTCGGCCCCACGGCCTTGGCCATGGCAACGGCCTGTTCAGCGCGGTTAATGAAATAAGTTTCAAACCGGTTCAACGGCTCAATAGCAATCTTGATGCCGTATTTTTCAGTAAGCTCATAAACTTCCTTCAAACCATCCAAAACCCACTGCCATTCTTCTTCCGGCGTTCCGTCCGGTGTCACCTTGCCAACAGTTGCCGGAACAACCGTCAATTCCGAACCCTCAAGTTCGTGAACCATTGTGGCAACGCTTTTCATATAATCCACGGTGGCGGCACGCTGCGCCTCATCCTTTGCCGCAAGGTTGCGGTCACCCAAGGTTAGCGTGACGGAGCCCCAGCAAAACATGCCCAAATCTTTTAACAAGGGGCGTATTTCCTTGGTGTTGTACTGATCAGGCTCGCCGCTGATTTCGATACTTTGCAACCCCCATTGCTTGCCGCGCTTGAGGGTCATTTCAACGGGTTCGGCCCGCATCCAATTGTGAGTAGATAGATGCATTGTTTTTTCCTTTGTCAGATTTATGCTTTTGTCATTTTACAAATAGCTGTTGACCATATTTTCTAAAAATTCCTGTCGACCGGAACGCGGTTGTGGCTCAATATTTTGTCCCAAAACATGTTGTTCCAAATCTTCCATAGACAGTTTTTTGTCGAGAATGCCGCGACCAAGGTCACCGTTCCATCCGTCGTAACGTTCATTGACGACATCATCGACCTTTCCGTCTTCAATCATGCGGGCGGCAACTTCTAGCCCACGCGCGCACACATCCATTGCGCCAATATGGGCATGGAACAAATCATCGGGCTCCGTCGATTGACGGCGGGGTTTTGCATCAAAGTTGACTCCCCCGCTACCAAGTCCGCCCGACTTCATGATTGTGTAAAGTGCCAATGCAACATCGGAAACGTTGTTAGGGAATTGGTCTGTATCCCAACCGTTTTGAGCATCACCGCGGTTCATATCAATACTACCGAGTAGCCCGTTAGCCGTTGCATAGCTTAATTCATGTTCGAAGCTATGGCCGGCCAGGGTCGCGTGGTTCGCTTCAATATTAAGTTTGATTTCATTTTCCAAACCATACTTCATCAAGAAACCATGCACCGAAGCACTATCATAATCATACTGGTGCTTGGTTGGCTCTTGGGGCTTGGGTTCTATCAAAATGGTGCCGGTAAAACCAATTTTGTGCTTGTGTTCGACAACGAGATTCATAAAGCGACCCATTTGATCTGCTTCGCGTTTCATATCGGTATTGAGAAGCGTGTCGTAACCTTCGCGTCCGCCCCAAAGCACATAATTCTCACCACCTAAACGGTGAGTTGCTTCCATCACATGTTTTACCTGCGCAGCGGCATAGGCAAATATATCCGGATCCGGGTTGGTTGATGCACCCGACATATAACGCCGGTGGCCAAATAGATTAGCCGTACCCCATAAAAGCTTCAGCCCAGTACGTGACATTTCCTCTTCAACAAGGCCAACAACATGATCTAGGTTGGCGTTACTTTCTTTAAGGTTTGCACCTTCTGGAGAAATATCGCGATCGTGAAAACAAAAATAAGGAGCGCCTAGCTTTTCAAAAAATTCAAATGCCGACTTCATTTTTAGTTCGGCCATAGCCAGAGGGTCGCCACCGTTCATCCAAGGGCGAAGGATGGTCTGTCCACCAAACGGGTCACCACCATCACCGCAGAAAGTATGCCAATAACAAACGGCAAACCGCAGATGGTCCTCCATGCGTTTCCCAAGAACGACCTTGTCAGGATCATACCAACGAAAGGCCATAGGATTTTCCGAATTGGGTCCTTCATATGAGATTTTTTCAATATCTTTGAAAAACGGTTCCATAATTTCTACTCCTGTTAATGCCACTAGGGCTTACGCGGCCTTAGCCACAAATTCATGTTCAAGGGCAGAGTACAAACGGCGAAAACGTTCGCGTCGTTCTCCATACATGGCGCTTAGGCCTGCATCTGGTTCGATAATGTTTTTAACCGCTGGTGCGCTACATACCGATTGCGGTGCTTCGCCGTGCGCGGCAAGACGGGCAAGGCGGGCGCCACCAAATGCTGGGCCGACTTCTGCGTTATCGTGATAAACTAGTGGGCGGTTCAGAACGCTGGCAAGAACTTGGCCCCACAACTGGCTACGTGCGCCGCCACCGATTACCGATACGCTATCTATATCCACACCAGATGCCAAAAGCGCATCTTGGCCATCGGCAAAAGCATAGGCCACGCCTTCCAGCACTGCGCGGCCAAGGGCGGCGCGATTGGTTTCGTGGTTCATACCAAAAAACACGCCTTGGGCCTGCGGGTTATTGTGGGGTGTGCGTTCTCCGCTTAAGTACGGAAGAAAAACCGGGCTGTCTTTTTCTAGGCCATCGGCTTTAACTTCGTCCAATAGCGAAGCTTCATCTTTGGCACCGCTAATATTCGTCACCCAGGTCAGGCAACTTGCAGCGCTCAGGATTACACTCATCTGGTGCCACATATCAGGCAGGCAATGACAAAATGCATGCACCGCCTGTTCCGGGTTTGGGGAATATTTTTCGTTGGCGACGAAGTAAACGCCGGAAGTGCCCAACGACAAAAATGCCCTTCCCGGCACAACTGTTCCTATGCCAACAGCGCCAGCCGCGTTATCACCAGCACCGCCCGCGACAACAACTTCATTTTTTATTCCCCATGCCTTAGCCAATTCGGGGCGCAAGTTACCCGATGGGTCAGAGCCTTCAACAAGCCTTGGCATATGTTCGCGGCCCAAATCACATGCGCTCAACATTTCGTCAGACCAGTCGCGTTTAGCAACGTCCATCCATAAAGTGCCGGCGGAATCCGACATATCGGAAACATATTCTCCGGTTAGGCGCAGGCGGATATAATCCTTCGGCAATAGCACCTTGTTAACTTTAGAAAATATTTCCGGTTCGTTTTTCTTCAGCCACATAAGCTTTGGTGCTGTGAATCCGGGCATTGCAAGGTTTCCAGTAATGGTGCTGGAATTTGGAACAGCCTGTTCCAATTCTTTGCATTCGGACTCGCTGCGGCCATCATTCCACAAGATTGCCGGGCGTAACGGATTATCATTTTTATCTAATACCGTGGCACCGTGCATCTGGCCTGAAAGACCGATGGCACACACCCGGGAAAGCTGCGCGGAGTTTTCCAACTTCAATTTTGACATGGCAATTTCAACCGCAGCCCACCAAGCATCCGGGTCTTGTTCGGACCACAGGGCATTGGGGCGGCTTATGTCCAGCTCCGCCGTCGCTTGACCAACAATTACTTGATTGTCGTCAACCAATACGACCTTTACGCCGGAGGTGCCAATGTCGATACCAAGATACATAACAATCACTTTTCCTTATTGCATTGTCAGGTAAATGCCATACAGATATGCCGATCCAATCGACAGCAGCAGTACGACAATGAAAACAATCACTACAATCATCGCGGTGCGTAATACTTGGCCATACGTCTTTCCCTCAACACACACCGGAACCAAGTTAAATGCCAATCCGCCGACAAAAATTAGAATCGCGCCAATCGTGAACAGGGTTTTGCTAAAAGGTTGAAAAATCAACGCCAATGCCAGAAGACATAAATAAACGATGCCCATCTCCAGACGCTTGGCCTGTTTGCGGGTCATTCCAATTTGTTGGCCAATTTGTTGGCCCTTTTGTCTAACGATACCGTTCATGTCGTCACCAACTTTCCATCATCATCAAAAATGAGAGCTTGGGATGGCTTACATTTCAGATTAATTTTTTGACCGGGTTCAATTTTGTTCTTCCGGTCAACAACAACGCGCATCTCTAAATCACCATCGAGAACGTGCAATAAGGTTTCAGCGCCCATTGGCTCGATGAGGTCGACCGTGGCGTTTATGGTGTCGTCGCCTTCATGTTCGACAACCTGATAGGCGCGCGGACGAATTCCCAAGGTAACTTTTGATCCCGGATTTAGATTTCCTACGGCCGCATCCATATCTATGCGTAACTTTTGCACCCCAATATCAAGGTAAGCATGGCCATCGCGATATTCGTTCAGGGTTGCGTCAAGCAAATTCATTGACGGCGTTCCAATAAAGCCAGCGACAAACAGGTTTGACGGGCGGGTGAAAATTTCATGCGGTGTAGCAACCTGTTCAATTTTCCCATCGCGCATCACGGCAATACGGTCTGCCATGGTCAAGGCTTCCAACTGATCGTGGGTCACAATTACAGTTGCTTTCGAAAGGCCCGATAGAATTTCCTTAATCTCGCCGCGCATGGTCTGGCGCAGTGTTACATCAAGGCGGCTTAAGGGCTCATCAAATAAGAAACAGTTGGGGTCTCGAACAACGGCACGGGCAACAGCAACACGCTGTTTCTCGCCTTCTCCAAGTTGCCCAGGTAAACGATCCATCACATCGGTTAAGGCAAGCGCGCGAGAAACTTCCTTGATACGGGCTTCAACTTCATCATCGCTCATGTTCTCGGCACGCAACGGGAATGCCATGTTTTCTGCGACTGTCAGCGTTGGGTAGAGAGCATAGAACTGGAACACCATCGCCACATCACGTTCTGAAGGCGAACAGCCCGTCATCAGTTGATCGGCAATATAGACCTCGCCGTCCGATGCATGCTCAAGGCCTGCAATCATGCGCAGCGTGGTCGTTTTTCCGCAACCGGATGGCCCCAACAGGCAAAGCACTTCGCCCGCTTTGATTTCAAGGTCAACACCATTTACGGCAGTTAAACCGCCAAAACGTTTAGTAAGATTGCTTACTCTAATGTTGGACATGGTACCCTCCCTACTTTTTCACTGTTCCGAAGGTGACGCCGCGCAATAAGTGGTTTTGCAATATGTAGGTCACGATAAATACGGGAATTACGAATAATGTGATGATCGCCGATAGCAGCCCCCAATCCACACCCAGCTGCCCGCCCATGGCACGCGCCATGGCAACCGGCACCGTTCTGGTGTCGTTACCCGTAAGCAACAGGGCAAACAGGAACTCATTCCACGTCAGGATCAGGGCGAACACAGCGGTCGCCGCAAGACCGGCCTTAAGTTGCGGAATACAGATTTTGAAAAATACCTTGAAGTCGCCAAAACCATCTAGGCGTGCTGCGTCTTCAACGTCGGTTGAAAGCTCATCAAAAAAGCTCTTCATCATCCAAACCGAGAAAGCCATATTGAACATAGCGTACAGCAAGATAATCCCGATATAGCTTCCGCTAAGTCCAGTAACCCTGAACATCAAGAAAATCGGGATAATAACCACGATGGGTGGCAACATACGGGTGGTCAGAATGATAAACAGATAAGTATCATTACCCTTGAGCGGATAGCGTGAGAAGCCATAAGCCGCTAGGGTGCCAATCACTAAGGCCAGCATCACGCCAGCACCGGCAATAAACAGTGAATTAAAGAAAAACATACCCATACCGGTGGAAAGCTCTGCACCACCATCGGTAACACGCCAAAACACGCTGGTGAAATTTTCCAATGTCGGGGTAAAAAATAACTTTGGTGGCGTTGCCAATGCATCTTGACGGGTTTTAAACGCCGTCATAATAATCCACAAAACCGGAAGGAAATAGACCGTTCCGATAATGCCGGCAAAAATTGTTCTGCCCCATCCGGCTTCACGAAGACCGCGTTCTTTCTTTTTGAACAACATCACGCGTCTCCTTCATTTCGTTTATTGACGAAGTAGAGATAAAGGTTCGTCAGCACAATCACGACAAACAGAAGAATGTAGGAAAGTGCCGAGGACTGGCTGGTTTTAAAGAACTGAAAGGCCATACGGTAAACGAACACAGCAATAGTTTCGGTAGACGTTCCCGGCCCGCCCGCTGTGATAATGTAAATGATATCAAAAAGCTTAAAGGTTTCGATTGTCCTGAACAGTACGGCCAGAAGCAACAGCCCTTTTATGTATGGGAAGGTGACGGTCTTAAACCGTTCCCATGGTGTTGCACGGTCTACTTCCGATGCTTCATAAAGATAGTCTGGAACGCTGACCAAGCCAGCCAACACCAATAGCATCACAAAGGGAGACCACATCCATGCATCGGCAATCACAATACCGGCGATAGCACCCCACTTTGTTGCAAGCAGTGTTAATACTTCACCAGAAAAATATCTATAAACTTGGCTGATCACACCGAAGGTGGGTTCGTAAAATAATTTAAAAAATGCGCCGACTGCCACAAAGGACAACATCATTGGTGTCAACACCAACATCAAGATTTCCCGGCGCCATGGAAACTTCTTTGCAAACAGTAATGCTAGGCTAAATCCAATTACTAATTGCAGCAAAACGCTTAATGACACAATTGTCGCGGTTGTTTGAAAGCGGTCCCATACCACGGGATCGGTAAACACCTTTTCATAATAATAAAAACCGGCAAAACTGGGGGGCTTCATGGAAGTGGCTTTATAGTGAAAGAAGCTCAAGCCAAAAGACCACATTAACGGGAAGATATTCATGAAAAACAACAGGGCAATGGTCGGTGTAATAAGCATTGCGCCGCGCCGTTTTGGGTCCATTATCCATTGTAAAAAAGTCTTCATCTGCTTAAATCCCGGTTAACTTATTTACTAAATTGCAAAATTATAAATTGTCTAACAAATAGGGTTTGAGGGGGCGGGAGTGAGGGAGGAAATAAACACCCCCACCCGTCTCAAGGTCTTAGTAATCACAAGAAGGATTAATTGATCCGTCCTGCTTCGATCAACAATTCCTGCTGGAAGGCAGCAATGTTGTTCATGGCTTCACGAGCCGTAGTTTGGCCGGTGATTGCCTTGTCGAATTCTTCTTGCTGCTGGGTAAGCAGTTCAAAAAATTCGGGAACGTGCCAGAAATCCTTCTGCCATTTCAGCAAATTTCTGTGTGCGCGGTTCCAGGGCTTGATGTCATCATATTCAGGCATTGCCATGACACTTTGCAGAGCAGAACTGCCACCGCTTTTGGCAAAGTTAAGTTGTGTGTCTTGGGACAACCACCACTTCACAATGTTCAGAGATTCCTGCACAACTTCTTCGCTGTTCCAGGTTGTCAACACGAACGGTTGACCGCCCATAACGTCCGAACGATCCAATTCGCTACCACCATTTTTAGTTCCTGGTGGAAGCGCATAACCGGTTACATCTGCAACCTTGGAAGACTTAGGGTCAATGGCCGTAGCCGATACAGCATTCCAGTTGACGATCGCCGCAATCTTGCCCTGCATGTACAGGTCATTGATGGCGAAGATGCCCATCTGGCCGGTCTTGGCGACTGGAGGAGAGTACTTGAGAAGATCAACATACTGTTCAATACCACGAATAGCGGAACCGGAATTTACAACACCAGCTGCTTGAGCCATAGGTTGGTTTGATTCATCCCAAATTTTACCACCGTTTTGCCAAATGAAGGCAAGTGCCTGACCTGATGAGAAATCATAAGCTTTACCGGCTTGATATGCGGTGCCATAGAAGTCGCCATCGGCAACGCCCTTGCCAAGTTTGGAACCGGCATCACGACGGAAAAATTCGCCAATGTTGCCCCAGGTGTCCCAATCAACACTTTCCCAATCTTCGTAGGTGCAAGGGAGTGATTTATTGTACTTGGCTTTGAAAGCGGCCTGTTCGCCATCATCACAGAACAAATCTTTGCGATACACGGTAACCTTAGTGTCCGGCATCTGCGGAAAACCGTAGATGTTATCAGACTTATAAGGATAGGTGCCGTAGGATTCCGTCAATGCAGGATGAACATCTTTCAAAATACCCTGAAGTTCGGAATCCTTGTCGATGTATTTATTCAGCTTCATGAATTGACCGCCTTCGATGAAGGTGCCGATCCACTGGCTATCAGAAACCACAAGTTGATACTTCTTTTCACCCGATGCCATTGAAGCGGCAACGCGTTCGTAAAAGCTACCCCAAGGAATGAAGTCGATTTCAAGTTTGACATCATTTCCGGTGGGTGACTTGTAGGTCTTGTTAGCATATTCCTGCATGAAACGGGTTGGACCCCAGTCAGGTGCAGCCATTTGAATAGTGATTTCCTTTGCTTGGGCCGGGGCAAAAGCAGCAAGACTGCCGATGGTGGCGCCAAGAACGAAAACACTTTTTAGTT
>CBFDBQ010000063.1:0-9202 GCA_965603095.1 uncultured Thalassospiraceae bacterium
GATTTACTATTAGGTGACTTTGATCGACAAGAAGCTGGTTATAGAGATTCATCTTTACGTCAGCTTGAACTTGATGGGCAACAGACCCAACGTGATGTAGCTGGTCTTCGTGCGAAAGCTGAAAGCCGTGGCAAATCAGTTCGTGCATATATCCCTGAACCTGTTTCCCGCCCATCTCTCATTGGTGCTGGGTTACAGATCGCTGGTGCTGGTATAAATTCTTATTCCACCTATGTGAACCGTAATAAGAATCCACGCCCTTAAACATCTCAAACGCACAAAACAATTAACCCTACTGCCCTTGATTGGGTGGTAGGGTTTTTGCTTAACGTCTGTGGTAAACGTCTATGGTATTGCCAATACACCCATATGCTATCTGTTTGTTTTTACTAACTTATTCATAGCATATGGGTAATGGCGGTGAGGGTGGGATTCGAACCCACGGTAAGCTTGCACCCACGCCAGTTTTCAAGACTGGAGCCTTCAACCACTCGGCCACCTCACCGCATTGGGGTCTTTATATGCGAATTGAGCCTTTTGAGGCAAGGGCCAACAAACGCCTTTGTGGGCTTTTAAGAGTTTTTATTAAGGGGTTTTTCTTCGAGGGCAGATTTGGCCGCATCTTCACGGGCCTTAATCCAATCAACCACACTTCCCAACAGGTAAAGGATACCGCCGGGAATGTATGCCACCAACAGTATTACCGTGGTTGCAGGATCATTAAACGCATCACCAAGTGATGATGCACCCTCAAAAAGTATGGCGGTAAGCGCCCCAATAATGATAATGGTCGTTACAACGCCCCATGCTATCCACCCAAAAAATCTTAAAATTTGTGCCACTTTATTTGCAATCCTATTCTAGCCTACGCTGGTTGGTCATATTTCAGGGAAAATAACACAATCCCAGCTATACGCAAAAATACTTGTAAATAAAGGCATAATTAAGTTTTTTGCTGTGCATTTATATTTGGAGTGATGCCCATCATAGTCCAAATACCAGACCACACATATGCTTTCTACAGATATTAAACGAATCCATTTTATCGCAGGCGGCACCAATAAATGGCCGAAAGGAGATTAAGATGTTTGTAGTAGCTGTAGTATCTCAAAAGGGCGGATCGGGCAAAACAACCTTAACCGGCCACCTTTCGGTTCAAGCAAGCCTTGCGGGCAATGGCCCAGTAGCTATCGTCGATACAGATCCTCAAGGTAGCCTTGCCGCATGGTGGAACGAACGTGAAACCGAAGAACCTGCTTTTGTGCAAACCAACCTACAAGACCTAAACGGCCATCTTGATAACCTTCGTCAAGCGGGTGTTAAAATGGTTGTGATTGATACTCCACCGGCAATAACATCGGCCATCCATGATGTTATTAAGGTTGCCGATTATGTTGTGGTTCCAACAAAGCCAAGCCCGCACGACCTTCGCGCTGTTGGTGCAACGGTAAAATTAATACAATCATGCAACAAACCAATGGTGTTTGTGCTTAACGATGCATCGCCTCGGGCAAAAATAACCTTTGAAGCGGCAATCGCGCTTTCCCAACATGGCACAGTTGCCCCAGTAACAATTCACCATCGCACGCTTTATGCATCTTCAATGATTGACGGACGCACAGCTATGGAGATTGAAGCAAATGGGCAATCAGCAGTCGAAATACATGGCCTTTGGGAATATCTGAATGCACGTCTTAACTCTGAAATACTTCCAACCGCAATTGGTCTGGATGCTATGAATCGTTTTGACGGAACAAAGACAAAGAAAAAATCGTTCAGCGCGCCAGTGGAAAATATTTCAGATGAGGTTACCATTGAAGCAATGGACCATGCTGTTGGCGATGCAATTGAAGAAGCCATAGAAGAGGCGATCATCGCCAAGACGACCCCAGCTATTGCCAATCCAATAAATGGCCCAATAAACGGTGATGCCTCGGTTCATTCTCAGGTCCAGGCCAAAGGTGATGATCTATGGGCCGGATTTGATGAAGACGAAAGCCGAAACCATGGCTCTGGCGATGTTCGCCATCATGATTTTAGAACCTCCACAAGAACCGATGGAGGTCAGAAAGTTTTTGGCCGCCGTCAGGTTGTTTAAAAATAGGTGAGGGAGATACGGATAATGAAAACCAGTGCCAACATAAAGCCAGTGGCATCACTTAGCTCAGCTCTTCTTGCCCGCAAGGGTGAAGCAATACCTGCGGTTGCCGCAACCATTTACAATAACCCCGGACTTGCCTGGGATGAGCAACACCTAAGCGATAAAAAAACAATTCATCATGCTAAGCGTGTGGACACAACGGTCGCTCCATCAACTCTTGGGTTGCGCACGCAATCTGCCAGCAAGAAATCCCACGGCACCGTTAAAAATGTCCTCAAAAAAACACCCGCTAAACAGAAGGGTGATTCAATTGCCTTGATATTTAATATCGAGGATGAACACTATATGCGGCTTAAGTATCAGGCGCAGGTTAGTGGAAAAACCAGCAAAGAACTTATTCGCCATGCCATTGAACAATACCTTGATGCAGAAGGCACACCATCCGGCCCTTCTTGGATGATAAAACCGTCAGGCTAATCCAAAGGTACAAATGTTGTTAGACTTGAATATCTATTGGTGAAATATTTTCGGGGCTAAAAATTACGGTTCCGCCATCGTTTCCGCTACTATTTTCACCGGCATTGCCATCTACAATCCCTACATCATGCGCCGCCCCAGCTGCCTGATATGCATTCGCTGCGCGCGATGCATCTGTTTCAAAAAATGATTGGGCTGTTTCTTGGGTATCTTCTTCGGGACGCTGTTCATTATTGCTGACAACGCTTAACTTGTTGGTGGCAGATATCTTGTCGATATTTACCTTTTGTGCTTCCAGCGTATTGGTAGCAGTTACTAGAGATGAAACAAAACTTACCTGATTTGTTTGGGTGGCGTGATTTACTTGCCCTGGTTGACCTGACTGATTGCTCGTATGATTGTCAGCTCGCGGGCGAACGGAAGACCCTTCGTCTTTGTGGATTGGCACCTGTCTCAATGAAACGGATGCGCTTATCGCTGTGTTAAGTATAGAATCCATTAAATGTAGCTTTTGCCCCGTTCACTCCATGGCTTAAGGTAGTTACCCAAAGTTGCAAATTCCATACAAAATAATGTGAAAGCACCTGTCAAACAGTGGATTTTGATGGTTTATCCAATGTTTTCAGTAAGATAATAATGTTAATGGTGTTTTTAAAAAAGTAACTACTTTAATGATAGCTTGATTAAAATTACCGGCCACAAGACAAATTGACAGGGGTTGAGACGGAAACAGATGAGCATCAAATCCAATAAATTACCCATTTATTCAGCGATAATTTTTCTGCTGAGCATGTTTTTTTCAGAAAGCGCTATGGCGGATGAGCATCCATTTAATACGTGGTTAATGGATTTTAAAAACGAAGCAGCATCCGAAGGCATTAGCAAAAAAACCTTGGATGATGCATTGACCGGGCTTAAGCCCATTCCACGTGTGATTGAACTGGACCGTCGTCAGCCCGAATTCACCCTTACTTTTCGTGATTACATGGAACGTATGGTCAACGACAAGCGAATAGCCAAGGCCCGCTTGATGCGTTCAAAAAATCGCAAGCTATTAAATGAAGTGTCAAAAAAATACGGCGTACAACCACAGTATCTAGTTTCATTTTGGGGTTTGGAAACAGATTTTGGCAGACTGGCATCTGGTTATTTTCCGGTTGTTGGCGCACTGGCAACGCTTGCCCACGATGGCAGGCGAGGGAAGTTCTTTCGCAATCAGTTAATCAATGCTTTGCGTATTCTTGATGGTGGGCATATTGACCTGGCCCGGATGAAGGGCTCATGGGCTGGTGCCATGGGTCATTTTCAATTTATCCCCACAACCTTTAACGCTTACGCGATTGATTTTGACAATGATGGAAAACGCGATATCTGGACCAATAAAAAAGATGCTTTTGCCTCAGCGGCAAATTTTTTATCTAATTCAGGATGGAAAGAAGATGAAATTTGGGGCCGCGAAGTCAAGGTCGGTAGTGACTTTGATTTTACAAATGCATCATTAAAAATCAAAAAACCATTGGCCGGGTGGCAAGCATTGGGCGTTCGCCGTATTGACGGAAGAAACCTTCCCAAGGCCGATGTTATGGCATCGCTTTTAGCCCCAGCCGGACACGCCGGGCCGAAGTTTCTTGTTTATGGAAATTTTCGCGCCACCATGCGCTGGAACCAGTCACAGTTTTATGCTCTTGCCATTGGCCATCTGGCTGACAGAATAGTTGGCAAGGGCCCGCTTAGCACCCTTGGGCCGAGAGACGCCAAAAGCTTATCGTTCGTTCAGTCAGAACAATTGCAGCAGTTGTTAATAGATGCCGGATATGACCCGGGGCCGGCCGATGGAATTATTGGATCAAAAACCAAAGATGCCATCCGTTCTTATCAAAAAGACAAGGGAATAGTTCCCGACGGCCATCCGTCATTGGAAATGCTGTCGCACATAAAGGGACAGTAGGTTGGGGCGCCATTAATGTTTCCGAAAGCTAGACGTGAGAATATTAACTTTAAATGTGGTCATTTTTTTCAACTAATACGGTGCGTTAACAATGCCTATTCTTAAAATAATTGCCGTTTCATTGGTTGGCCTTATGCTTGGTGCTTGTGCCGAAACACAGTTTTTGATGCACACGGCAAAAAGAATGAAAAAAGGCCAGCAAGCATCACATTATAAAATAGGTAATCCATATCAGATTAACGGTGTTTGGTATCGACCGGCCGAAAACTGGAATTACGACGAAACCGGAATTGCATCATGGTACGGCCCAAATTTTGACGGAAAGCCAACCGCTAATGGTGAAACATTCGACCAATGGCAAGCCTCGGCAGCGCACAAGACATTGCCACTGCCTTCGATAGTGCGTGTGACCAACCTTGAAAATGGACGTTCGCTGGTGGTGCGAATTAATGATCGCGGCCCTTATGCCCGCGGTCGAGTTATTGACATGTCGCGTCGTGCCGCCCAGATGCTTGGGTTCGAGGCCGAGGGCACTGCCCGGGTCAGGGTTGCCTTACTCGCCAAAGAAAGCCGAGCCTTGGCCGAACGGCTTAAGGCAGGAGAGGTGGTCAGGGCAGATGATATGCCATCTATTAATTCTGAAAATCTGTCAAAAGAACCAGTTGCCAGCAAATCACTGCCGGAAATTAAAACCGCATCAATTGAACCTGTCTCATTACCTGCGCCACCCGTACCCGTGGAAAATCCTACATATAGGGTTGGCGAATTGGCCAAGGTTCCAGTATCGCCAACTGGCATATATATACAGGCTGGCGCATTTTCCGATTTAACCAATGCCGAAAGGGTGCTGGGTAATCTGGAAAATCTGGGTAACGTTGGAATATCCCCAGTTCAGGCTAGTGGGCGCGAGCTATTTAGGGTGCGTCTAGGACCAATTTCAGGGGTTGATGAAGCCGATATTCTTCTCCAAAGGGTTAGTGATATTGGATACCCCAATGCAAGAACGGTGGTTGAAAAATCCGTCACCAACTGATTTTCTCCATATTTAATGCTTTAACCACACAAAATAGGTCTGTTAGGGGTTGGCCTTAGGATTTGTGGCGCATATTGTTTGGGCTATTTATGCCTTTGTTTTGCCGACTTTTGTGGGTATCAGTTAATATAAGGATTGTTGTAGGAAAGGCTCTTTTATCTAATGGTTTCAGTTTCACGGTTTATATTCCGCCAAATTTCGATAATGACCTTTGTGCTGGGTTTGATGCTGCCAATATTGGCTACGAACGCCGTAGCCGCCACCGCAACAGAAACACCAGCAACGCAAGCATATCTTGTAGATGTGGAAACTGGTGCCGTGCTTTTAGATAAGGGCGGCGTTATTGCTATGTCGCCAGCATCAATGAGCAAGCTTATGACCCTTCATATGGTCTTTGAGCGCCTCAAAGACGGACGGCTTTCGCTTGATGACAAATTCTATGTTTCTGAAAATGCATGGCGCAAGGGTGGTGCCAAAACCGGTGGGTCAACCATGTTCCTTGAACCTGGTATGCGGGTACGAGTAGAAGATCTTATTCGTGGAATTATTGTTCAAAGCGGAAATGATGCTTGCATAGTTGTTGCCGAAGGAATTTCCGGTAGTGAAGAAGCATTTTCCGAAGAAATGACAATCCGCGCACGCGAATTAGACATGATTGAAAGCACATTTAAAAATTCAACCGGGTGGCCACATCCCGAGCATAAAATGTCGCCACGAGATATTGCAAGGCTGGCCAAAATTACGATAAATGATTTTCCCGAGTTCTATCATTATTATAGTGAAACTAAATTTATTTATAACGGCATTAGCCAATCTAACCGCAACCCGTTGCTATACAAAGAAATGGGTGCAGATGGATTAAAAACAGGGCACACGCAAGAATCGGGTTATGGGCTAACAGCATCTGCGGTGCGGGGCGATAGACGTTTGATATTGGTTGTAAGCGGTCTTGCGTCCAAAAAGATGCGCTCATCAGAATCAGAGCGTTTACTTGAATGGGGTTTTCGTGAATTTGATAACTACTCGCTTTTCAAAGCAGGCGACGTTGTAACCGATGCCGAGGTATGGCTTGGCAAGGCACCTAACATTCCATTGGTTATTGAAAACGATCTGACACTAACTTTGCCGAAAAGCTCACGCCGTAAAATGGTTGTTAAAACAATCTACGAAGCTCCAATTCCAGCACCAGTTTCCAAGGGAGACAAAGTTGCCACCTTGAGCATTAGCGCACCCGGCGTTGACCCCATCGAAGTACCGTTGGTTGCGGGTGAAGGTGTTAAAAAGCTTGGCCTGACAGGTAGACTGATGGCCGCAGTTAATTACATTCTATGGGGCACCTCTGAATAGGTGCCAATAAGGAACACCGTGCATTGAGCAGGGGGCATTTCATTACGTTAGAAGGCGGTGAAGGGGCTGGTAAATCAACCCAGATAAAACGTCTTGCCTTGGCCTTGGGCAATGCTGGCATAAAAACCGTTACAACCCGTGAACCGGGCGGCGCACCGGGGGCGGAGGAAATTCGATCCCTGCTGGTCAATGGCGACACCAACCGCTGGGCACCAATGGCCGAAGTTCTTTTGCATACCGCAGCCCGTGCCGAACACCTTGATAAAACTGTTATGCCGGCACTTGAAGGTGGTGCATGGGTAATATCTGATCGTTTTTCCGATTCAACCACGGCCTATCAAGGGTACGGTCATGGGGTGGACAAAAATGTTATTGAAAACATTTACCGTGATGCATTTGGTGATTTTAAGCCTGATCTAACGTTGATAATTGATATTTCACCAGAGGTTGGCCTAGCCCGTGCCGGTGCAAGAGGCGAAGGCGAAGACAGATATGAGCGTATGGGAAATGAATTTCACCAACGTTTGAGGGATGGTTTTCTTGAAATAGCCAAGAATGATGTTGGGCGTTGCGTTGTTATAAATGGCGAACTTGATGAAGATGGTGTTTTTATCGCTATTAAAAATGCTGTAACAGATAAACTTGGGGTGAAAATATAATGCCCCCAAAAAAACAAACAAAAACACAAAAAGAAGACGCAGAAGACGACCCTTATCCACACCCTAGAAAAAATCCGCTTTTAAGCGGTCACGCAGATATCGAAAAAAATCTGCTGGAAAGCTTTAATTCAGGGCGCATGCATCACGCATGGCTAATTTCAGGCCCGCGTGGAATTGGCAAGGCAACATTGGCATATCGTTTTGCCCGCCATATTCTTAGCGCGGGTGAGGGGGTAGATAACGATTTAATTGTCGAAGCCCCCGATCTTGGCGCAGGTTTATTTGGCGAAGAAAGCGACCCGAAAGAAAAAACAACTGGGCTGGCTGATGATGGTGCGCTTTTTATTGCTGAAAACACTCCGGTGTTTCAGCGGGTTGCATCGGGCGGCCACGCTGATTTATTTTCCATTGAACGCAGGCGTGATGAAAAAACCGGAAAATTAAAAACCGTAATTGGGGTTGATGATGTGCGTGGCATTGGCCACTTTCTTTCAATGACCCCAGCCGAAGGCGGTTGGCGCGTTGTTGTGGTTGATAGTGTCGATGAATTAAACCCCAACGCTGCCAATGCGTTGTTAAAAGTTTTGGAAGAACCGCCATCTCGGGCAATTTTGCTATTGGTATGCCATAACAGCGCAAGCCTTTTGCCCACTGTTCGTTCGCGTTGTATTAAAATGCAAATGCGCCCACTAGAAATGTCATTGGTGGCATCGCTGACTAAAGAATACATGCCAGACCTAAGCGAAAGAGATGCCGACCGTCTAGCGCAGCTTTCAGATGGATCCATTGGCCGGGCACTGGCCTTGAATGATGCCGGCGGGCTTGATCTATGGAAAGAAATGAGCGTGCTTTTATCATCATTACCCAGAATGGATGTTCGCGCACTGCACAAACTGGCCGAAAGGGTATCTCGTGCCGGGGCGGAGGAATCTTATCATACGGTTACTGGGCTTGTTCGCTGGTGGCTGGAAGGGGTTATTTTGAGCATCTCTGGCAAAGGCTCTAATTCCAGCGCCACTAAAGAAGATTTAGATATGATGGCCCGCATCGGGGCACAAGCAAGCCTTGATCGTTGGTTCCATGTGTGGGAAAAGATCAACCACTTGGTATCACGGGCTAACGCAGTTAATCTGGACCGAAAGCAAGTGGTACTAGATATGTTTCTTGGTCTGGAAAACGCCGCCAAAAACACAAAATGAAACAAACAACCCGCTTGGAGATTATTTAAGCGATGGCCACGTCCAAACGTTACTACGTCACTACGCCCATATACTATGTCAACGATGTGCCGCACATTGGCCATGCCTACACCACGCTTGCCTGCGATGTTCTTGCCCGGTTCAAGCGACTTGATGGGTTTGATGTAAAGTTCCTTAGTGGCACCGATGAACACGGGCAAAAGGTCGAAAAATCGGCTCTGGAAAAAGGCATAGACCCACAAACATTCACCGATAGCGTATCGCAAAATTTCCGCGACCTATTGGGTACCATGAATTTTTCCACCGATGATTTCATTCGCACCACCGAAGAACGTCACAAAATATCTGTGCAGGCACTGTGGAAACGATTAATCGATGCTGGCGAAATATATTTAGGTTCATATTCAGGCTGGTATGCCGTGCGTGACGAAGCATTTT
>CBFDBQ010000064.1:0-9020 GCA_965603095.1 uncultured Thalassospiraceae bacterium
ATGTTTGATTCGGTTTGATGAGCAATTTTCACAATCTTTTAGATGACATCGTAATAAAAACCCCCAGCATTTCTACTGAGGGCTGTATGCTTGATCTGGTAATGTTGAGTGAATCAAGTGATGTATCACCAGAGGTAGGTGTGTATGCAGTTGTATTGGCCGCAATTGTCATGCCTGAGATGTTTTGTCCAATACCATCCCCATTAAGCAATTGGGCGTCTTCCCGCAAATCAACGCCATACATGATGCGGGTATCAATATAAGCCGCAACAGCTGGCGAGTCAGACAAGATTTGTTTTGACGCCTTGATCCAGTGAGCGATTGTGCGAATGTTCACCGTTTCAAGTTCAAACGTCAAGTCTGATTCAGGCTTTATAACGCCCTCAGAAGTTTCGGCGGCATTGTTTGTAAATGAAAGCTCACGTGTGAATTCATACGCATTTGAAGTTGTTGGAATTGTCACCAGCAAATCAGCAATGCGCAAGGCACGGAATGCGCCCGCAACGATACCAGCACGGCGATCAGGGCGAACAAGAGTGTTTGAATTTTCAGGCGGTGAACCTTCTTGCCCGGTGATTGTATTGGCTTGCACACGGAATTTATTCGGGCCTTCGCCAGAAGCAAAAGCAGTGAATGCCGTTTGCATAGTTACGAATTCACCAATTGATTTTGGTTGTTCGTCACCATGTGTGATACCAGCCGCGATTTGTTGCTGCACACCAACAAGGTCATCTGAAATTGCCGTAACTTTAGCAATTGCATCTTCAGCAGCTTTAAGGGCCGCATCTGCGTCAGTTTTGCCAAGTGCAGCGGCTTCAGTAGCTTTCGCAATTTTGGCAAGCACATCAATATTTGCGTCTTTGAATTCTTGCGACAAACCTTGAACGGCGGCCATAACGGGGTCTACATCAGCGCGGGCGTATTGAATGCCACGTACTGATTCAGTCATCATATGCGGAACTGCGATAATTGCAGATGCGCCAATCAGAGAAGCTTTTAATTTACTCATAACGGGTTTCCTTTAATCGTGTCTTTCAATGAATTAAGAGCTTTCATAAGCTCCGAGGTATCACCAGCGTTATGCGTGGCATCGGCAGCGTTATGCGTACCGGATAAATCTTTAAACATGGCACGCCGTTCAGCGCGTGGTACGCCCTGTTTTGCTAATGCCTTATCAATTTTGTGTTTGGCGCTTGCTGATTTTCCTTGATCTTCGACTACTTCGTCGGAATTTAAGAAACCATCAGCAAAACCATCTTCAACGGCTGTTTCGCCTGTCATCCAGTAATCAGAAGACATAAGAACAGAAATTTCATCTTCTGTTTTACCTGAACGATTAGCATAAACACCAGCCATGGCAGAATCAAAAACCGCGAAAGTTTCCGCCGCTTTTGTCATATCGTGTTGATTTCCAATAACCATCCCCCATGAATTGTGGATCATCAGAAAACCAGATTTAGCAACCTTCAACTCATCGGCGGCCATAGCAATCACAGAAGCAGCGGAGGCTGCAAGACCAATGACGTTAACATCAATCCGGCCTTCGTATTCTCGCAACATGTTGTATATCGTCACACCTTCGAAAAAATCACCGCCAGGCGAATTAACATTAACAACAACGGGCTCACCTTTGGCACGCCGTAACACACTATTTACAAGCCGCGCCGTCATGCCGGACCCGTCCCAATCTTCGCCAATCTGATCATAGATGTTGATTGTGTTTGCATCGCCATCATGAGCAGCTTTTACAGGATGCCAAGCTTTCAAAGCATTTGCTGGGGCTTCATATGATCCGCCTTGAGGGGCGTCAAATGCCTTAACGTGTGGTAGTGGGCGTATCGTCATTTTTCAGTTCCTCAATTGGAGTCATTTGTTGCTGCATATAAATCGTTTCGCCACCATCAACTGCTTTAGAGCCGTCAAAAGTCAATCGTGCCTCGTTAACTGTTTTCAAGCCGCCCGCAATTGATTTAGTTGCATTTTCAATGCGTGTCTTTTCATCTGCTCTAAGCAATGAAGAAAAATCATATTCCACATCATACAGAACTCGTTCTTGAGATGTAAGGAGATTTTCTTTGATGGATGCCTCTGAGCGTTCAAGATATGGGCGAATTGTTAGCTTGTAGAAACCTTCGAAAATTTGTTGTATACCCGATCCCCAAGTTGTTCCGGCTTCTGTGTCGTTCACTAAAACAGAATTAACGCCCCAAAAACGGCATAAATCCCGCACGGAAAATTGTCGAGTTTCAAGCAATTGCGCATCTTTAGGGCTGATACTAACTTGCTGATAAGTCATATCTGCCTCAAGAATTCGCAACGGGTCACCTTGGCCTTCTTGAAGGTCCGAAAAACTATTTCTGATTTGCTCGCGTTGATCAGGTGTCAAAATTTTATCATACATCAAAACACCAGCTGGTTTAAAGCCATTCAACGCCAAAGCGCCAACTCTGTTTTCTGCACTTGTTGCAATGCCTATTGCGCGGGCCGCGTATGTTAAAGGGGAAAGTCCAATTACTGCATTGCTTGGCATCATCATTGTATGCCAAATGCTTTTTTCTGAATATACTTTAACGGCTCGACCATCTGTATAACAATAAACCTTAGACCCATCTTTTAATAGTTTGACTTCCATTTGAGCGGCCATCAAAGGGACAAGCCCAATAATTTTATTGCCAATGCCGCGCTGTATTAAAGAGTATGCATTACCAAGCATTGACTCGCTTATTGCAACTGTGTTTTTGAAATCGACACCCGTTTGCCACCGGTTTACTTTACCATTCAACAGCCGGGATAAATAGAAATCAGGATCGTGAACGCGCGTGCCATCAGGTAATTTTTTATAAAACTTGATTGGCAAGCCCGCAACTGTTTCTGATATGATTTTTGTGCATGCCCATATAGTTGATAATTGCAAAGCTGTATCCTGATTAACAGGCACGGCGCTTGCTGGCGGAGGCGGATTTCCAGAAGATTGTTTGCCTTCTTGACGTCTTCCCGCTGTGCTACCGCCAAACCATGAAAACGCTCTAGACCAAAAACCCATAATATTACCCAATCCTAACAGGATTATTTATAAAATCGTTAATATCACCAAGGTTTTCTACCATATCCTTGGCCTTTAAACCTTTAGCCATCACGGTTGAAACCGCGCCGTCAATCCTGAAACGCGCCTTTTGTTTATCAAGTTTGAGGTTTCCGGCTGGGTCAGATAATGCCACGGCGTTGGAGAAATTCCAAGTTAAAACAGGGTTTCCGTTGTGGTGGAAGGTTCCGGCCTTGATTGAAACGTCCATTTCTTCGACGGCTGGCCCCATGGAAACAAAGCCCTGACCAAATGGAACAAGACGAATTCCAACTCCTTCACCAAGATCACCTTCATAGCAATCAATATCGTTGTGTTCCATCTCATTTATCAAAACATCAATCCGATGCCTATCGTAAGCAACACCCAAAATATTATATTTCTGATCAAGCTCAGCCAGCTTTAAGGCAATATCTCCATATCTGATCGTTTTGCCCGGGCAAGTCAAAAGGTGGCCTTCTTTTTCCCATTTGGCATATGGGGCGCGATCCCTTTTCTCATGTTCCGCCAATGTCGCTTTAGGCTTCCACAAGAACGGTACAACGCGATCACCATTGCGCGCCGATATCGCAACAAGTGCGGACAAATCTGTTTTTGCAGATAGGTCCAAACCAAGATAAATATCTTCGCCATCAATCAAGGTGTTTTCCTGATCTTCGCAGCCCTGCCATTCTTTGCGAGAAATTAACGAGGCTTGCTGGTCAACGCGCATGTTCAAATGTAGGTTTAAATATGAATTTTCAAAAGCCGGCATACGTTCAGCGCGTTCTGCTTTTGCTTTGATGTAATCGATGTAAAGAAATTTTCCTAATGCCGGGTTCGCATCAATGCAAACTTTAGGATCGTAAACGCCTTGAACAAGTTTTGTTTCACATTTTGGGCATAGATTGCTTTTGTTCCTGTCTTTTACTTTGGTGCGAACTTTGCATTTTTTACAATACTTCTCATCAAGCACGCTGTCGTCAACTGCATATAGATGGCAAACTGTTGTTGGATCATTTGCGCTTAATCCATCATCAATCATTTGACTTAAAATATGTTGAGGGTCTTTTGACTGTGTGGAGATAACCAGCATTAATGGTTCGGCCCGCGCGCCCATGGCAGAATCAAGAACCTCAAAAAGGTCCATATCTTTGGCTTGTGCAAGCTCATCATAAATAACAAGGCCAGGGTTTTTACCGTGCTTGGTTCCAGCTTCCCTTGAAAGGGCTTGATACTTAGACCCGTTCGCATAACAGGAAATTGTTTTCTTACTTTCGATCACGCGAAGGATTGCAGAGAGAGAAGGGTTTGCTTCAATGATTTGCTGGCAATATACGAAAACTTGGGCAGCCTGTTCTTTATCGTTTGCCGCGCTGTAAATTTCGTTGTTTTCTTCAGCTTCAGGCCCAACCAAATGCACAAGAACAATACAGGCAATCAAGGCCGTCTTTCCGTTTTTTCTCGCAATGGAAAGGATTGCATTTCTTACAATGCGTTTTAAAACGTCCTCGGGTTTATGGTGCGGTTCATAAACAGCGCGGATAAATCTTTTTTGAAATCTGTTTAATTTGAAGCATTGCCCCGCACCCTTGCCGGATGGAACTTTTAATTTCTCAATAAATTCTATGACGCGATCAGCGCGCTTTCTTTTATTGGTTATTTTCAATTTGTTTCTTTCCAACTTTCATATCTACCAACCACATAAATGGTAAATTTAGATACGCGAGAATATAAACAAGATGCTTGCAACGCGGCTTAACTTTAATCGAAATAGGAATATAGAACGGTGTCATTTTTTACCTCCCGGCAATGATATCAAATCACCAAATTCAGTTTCAGGTTTTTCGCTTTCACTACCATTTAAACCTTTCGCGTAAATCCCCATACTTTGACGGGAAGCAGGATCAAGACCAAGACGGGAACCCAACGTTGCGATCTTGGCCATCCCATCAGAAAGAACCGCACACACCGGATTTTTCACAGTGCTGCCACTTCCATTTTTAATGGTGATGCCATTGTCTTTAATATCAATAGAAGCATCGAAAATCATTTGGGCCGCTTGGCAATAAGAGGCAAGGATCATTGTATCAACGCTTGCATAAAAATTAGGTGGCATTGAAATTATAATTGCTTCCCAAATACCCCGCGCATACTCACCGAGCCAATCAGGTGCAACAGCTTCACCAGACGCTTTAACCGCATCAGGCTTGGGCGGACGCTTGCCCGGGTTGCCGTCCAATTCATCAAGTCGTTTGTCTTTTGGTTGTGGTCCGCGCCGTCCCATAATTGCCGCCTATAGAAGTTGTTGCCTAAACCATTTTACATAAGCTTTTTTGTTTTTGCAAATGATGCCCAAAACCTGCGGCGTCTAAAAATGAGTTATGGGGACGGTCTTTCATGGTCCCACTCCCCGACTTTTAGACCTACCCCCCCCTGCCTAGATGCCGTCCATTCATTCGCGTGCTTGCTGGCTGTGAGGTGAGGTGCTCATTTATTCAGAGGCATGCCCTGTAAAATTAAACGCGCTGTGTGAGCTTTAAACGGGCAGATAGAGCTATATTAAAAAATTTCGTTTTTGTACCCAAAAATAAAACCTCGCCCAAATTAATGAACGAGGTTTCAAACTGCGCGAAGATTGCGTGCGGTTCTATTCGGCTGGTGTGAAATCCACGTAATAGGGTTTGCCCGGCGTGAACTTTCCGATGGCTTCTTGGTTGTCGATTGTCATGGTTACCTTGGCGCTAGGCGTGGCATCTGAGAAAGATTTGTTCTCATCTCCATCACCGTAAACAGCTTCAAGCGTTACGTCTTCACGATGGCGCAGATCACCGGCTTCGTTCTTCCAGCCTGTTTTGGTAACGGATGTGCAATTCATTTTCGCTTTGATAGACATTTGATTATCTCTCTTTGTTATTGATTGTGGCGCCATACTAAGCCCAAGGGTGATCTGGATCAAGAGGCAACCCATCGGCATCGCATCCAGCCATGGCCTTGCCTTTGTCTTTGGCATCGGCATGAACGTTGTGGCAGGTCTCGCACAATGATTGCAAATTCTCAGGATCGTAAGCCTTTGCCTCATCTCCTCGATGTGGTTCGATGTGGTCAACTACTGTTGCGCTTGTGATATCTCCATACTTCAAACAGTACTGGCATAAAGGAAAGCGCCGCAATTGATCCAGCCTTAGCGCTTTCCATAATTTAGAATTGTATATGTGCTTATGAGAACCCAAGATCAATCACCATCTGGTCATGAGGGTGATTGCGTTCAAGTACTTCGACGCGATCACCGCTTGATAGAACGAGCCAATAAGAACGATAGTCCATATCGCCAATACCCAAACTATAGATATCTTTGCCATTCATTGGCGTAATTTCAATAATATCTGCCTTTTTAATTACCTCACCCGTTGTAAGAGTGAGGGTTGAAGATGTAAACCAACCCATTAGATTGCCTCCAAAAATTCATATGTTGCACCAAAGTTTCCTGTCCCGCCGTTGTCACGGTGAATGGTGAATATGAAAAGATCTCCTTCTGTTTGCCATATCTTGCCGTCACCTTTGGGCGCTGGTGTTACAAATGTATCATTAGCATTTACGCGGGAACCAAATGTATTAAAAGCTTTTGATGTATCGAATGTAATGGGCGTGCCAATAAGCGCCGTACCATCGGCATTGGTATCATAAATTATAAATTCAGAATGGCCATCGCCTATATCAGTATAGATTTGATCGTTTAAAGTTATTGCCGTGTCATCGCGTGTAACCCAAACCCTAAAGAACGAACGAGCGTCAGCATAGGCAGATGCAGCAAAGGCCAGCATGTCGCGGGTGTTAATCAGTCCATCAAATAAGCTTTTATTTCTAACAACCATGATCGGTACATTAAAACCGCTGCCATTAACTTCACCAGAAAGATTGGGCATTGAAACGGAATTGTATTCAAGATTTTCACCGATGCCGCCTTCAGAAGAAATATCAACACAACCACAAAAGATAACAACCTGGTCGCCAAGATTTTTGCATCTAAATGAAATAGGGCATGCAGGGTTGAACATGGAAACCTCATCAGAGGTATTCATGAAATTGATAGTATGAACGAGCTTTAGCTTACCTATTGCCGGATCACCAATCCAAAAGAAATATTCCCCCATGCCACGCCATTGAAATTGGATATCGCATATGAAACCTTTGGATAAATCAATATCAAAAGGAATAGTTATTTCCTCATCTGCCACAACAACAGGCGAACCGCCTTGCGTTGTTACCAAGCGCGCATATAATTTTCCATCAGAACGTAGACGGAAATAAACACCGCTTTCATCATTTCTTATGAAGCACCCAAAATCACGTTCTCCCAAAGCTGTTGGAGATGGCAACGCGATAGATGATGCATAATCCATTCCTCTATTCGGTTCATATCGCGGGTGAAGTTTCGATGATAGGCAAACAACATCATTTAGTGGCGCTGTTGCTGTCAATTTCAGACGGCCATTATCTGAAACAGCGTTAGAGATTGTCGTTTGCTCGTTATCGTTTACATATTCCAGCCATTTAGCGCCCGGTATGTTTTTTGTGAACAAGCTTGAAAATAGAGATATATCAATAATTGACTTAGGACGGCCCCAAGCATCAAGCATCATTCCGGCCGTGTCGCCATTTGCTGGCACGATCGGCATCGGGTTTGCAGAAGATACCGGAACAATCAACCCGCTATCTAAAACGGTGTATTGTAATTCTTGGCCTATCGGTTGTTGGCTTATTGTGTCAATGGGGAAGCCTAAACTATAACTATTATCACGAGGCATTTTGATCACTCCATTTGATGTTCACGCATTTTGCCACAAATGGATAACAAAGAAAAGCGCCCCACCGAAATGGAGCGCTTATCTACGTGTGAAGCTTACTTCGATATTATTTTGTTGGTGTTGGTTTTTTTGGCCTTTCCTCTATTTGGCTTTTACCGGATGCAACATTATGATTAACGCCGTGTTTTACAAATTCACCGCGCCACCAATCAATTATTTGTTGAAATACACCATCCTTTGGAACCATAAATTTTCGTGTTGGTGTTGGAGTGGGCGCTTTCGGGTAATCAGTTGCCCGGCGTTTTCTATACCTGTTCGCATCGCGCAACCGCTTTCTAGCCTTCAGGCTTTTATATGATGCAGATGTCGTTTTCATGTTGCTGCCTGTTTTTTTGCCAAGAAACGCAAAAACCATAATGAGCGAATGATTGGTTTTTGCGTGTTGTTAATAACCTTCAGATTTAATGTGATGTGCTTGCTCATAATTCACCTTCGCGTAATATTGTTGCGCAAACGGGCTTTTTGCGCGATCACGTTGATGTTTTCCGCCTGTCTTGCTTGGGTGGGATTTTCGTCTTCAAAAGCTTACTTTTCAGCAAAATTGGCAACCCCTTTAACTCTCTGATTTCATTCATGTATTCGAAGCTTTTTTCAGAAAGTACACGAGAATTAAAATCTACATATGTCATTTCTGCAGCAATTGCGCACTTTTTCACAAGATTAGCCTCATGAGGAACCATAGGAACCGCGAACTTCTCTTTTTCGGTCTTAGCCATTGTATTTCCTTAGTTTTTTGACGATGTAGACTACTATATAGACATTTAACCGCATTGTCAATGTGTTGACTGTTCTGTAATTTAACTAGTTGACAACTTGGACGCAAAAAGGCATGATTTACGAACTTACCACCCCGCGAACACCGAAAATTTACGGGCGGTGCGCGAATTTATGGAGATGAAGATGTTAGACGAAATTAAAACACATCCAATACAAATGAACGGGCACAGACGAAGCGGAAAACTTCCCCAGTCAGTAACTATGCGGGCTTACGAGGTTTATTGCCATGTGTACGCTGAACAAGAAGCAATGGTAGTTGGCGATTGCCGTGGAGGTTTTGGCGTTGGTGAAATGTTCGCTTTTCTTTACGCTAG
>CBFDBQ010000065.1:0-9014 GCA_965603095.1 uncultured Thalassospiraceae bacterium
CAGAACCAGAACCTGAACCAGAACCAGAACCAGAACCAGAACCAGAACCAGAACCTGAACCAGAACCAGAACCAGAACCAGAACCCGATCCTGATATGCATATTGAGGGCGGCCGTGGCGATGATGTTCTGTACGGCGGTAGTGGAAATGATGAAATAGAAGGCGGCCAAGGCGCCGATACCCTTTATGGCGGCGCTGGCAATGACGAGCTGGAAGGTGGCCAAGGGGCAGACACCCTTTATGGTGGCGCTGGCAACGACGAGCTGGAAGGTGGCCAAGGTGCTGATACCCTTATGGGCGGCAGTGGTGATGACACCATTGAAGGTGGCAAAGGCGCCGATATTATCGAAGGTGGCGCCGGAGATGACATATTAGAAGGCGGCAAAGGGGCGGACATTTTCACCTTCAAAGGCGGCGATGGCGAAGACGTGATTTTGGATATTGGCGAAGGTGACACGCTTCGTTTTGAAGGTGATGAATTTAGCGCCGATGATTTTACAATGGAACAATCGGGCGATAACTCGGTAATCACGTTTGGTGGTGATAATGACGTATCGGTTACGCTAAACGATGTCGATCCCGGCGCCGGCTATACGGTTACTCAAGAACCTGACGCAGTGGTCGTTACATTTGACAATGAAATGCTAGATTAATTTCTCTGTTAATTAATCTCTATCGCTACTGTCGTAGGGGTTTTTACCTTTACGCACGTGTATGCGCAAAGGTATGCCCCACAACTCAAAATCTTCTCTGAGCGCATTGGCCATATAACGCTGGTACGATTCTGGTAAACCTTTTGTATGACTAACAAAAAGAGCAAAGGTTGGCGGCCGTGTTTTTGGCTGGGTCATGTATCGCACCTTTATTCTTCTTCCGCCAACTAGGGGCGGTTGGTGGTCATGCAATACTTGTTCAAGCCAACGATTTAGCTGCCCTGTTGGAATGCGTTTGTTCCAAACTTCAAACACATCAAAAACTGCATCTAATAGCCTGTCCATGCCTTTTCCATTTTTAGCTGAAATGGTAACAATGGGAACACCACGAACTTGTGGTAACGAAGTTTGCAAACGATCTTCAAGTTTTTGCATCGCTTCTTTTTTATCTTTTATTAAATCCCATTTATTGACAGCTATTACCAAGGCCCGGCCTTCGTCAATAACCGAACCGGCAATGGTTAAATCTTGTTTTTCAAGCATGTCTTCGGCATCAAGCATCAGAATGCATACTTGGGAAAAATCTATTGCTCGCCTGCTATCTGCGCCGCTTAAATATTCAACCTTGTCTGTTACGCGCGCCTTACGCCTGAGCCCGGCCGTATCAATAAGGTTAATGCCTCGGCCCTTGTATTCCCATTCAATGGCTATGCTATCGCGGGTAATGCCTGCTTCTGGCCCGGTCAGCATTCTTTCGGAACCAAGCAGGTGATTTACCAGCGTTGATTTACCAACATTCGGTCTGCCAATAATGGCCAACTGCAAAGGCTTTCCCGCGATTGAATCGTCATCATCATCATCAATATGATCAGAAGATTTGTACGCGCTTTTATTTTTTTTGCCCTGAGTGGCGAATGGTTTTAAGGCGTCATATAATTCGCCTATACCTTCGCCATGTTCGGAAGAAACCGCAATAGGTTCGCCCAAGCCCAATTCGTATGCCTCAAGCCGTCCGGCCTCGCCAGCACCGCGTTCACATTTATTGGCAACAACGATTACCGGGGTTTTGCTTTTTCTGAGCAACCCTGAAAAATGTTTATCAGTTGGGGTTATTCCAATTCTGGCATCAAACATCATCAAGGCAACGTCGGCATCTTCAAGCGCTATTTCAGTTTGCGCACGCATGCGTGCCTCAAGGCTGTTGTCTTTTACGTCTTCTAGTCCAGCAGTATCTATTACCCGAAAGCGCATATCGGCAATTTTTCCGTCGCCCTCTCTACGGTCACGGGTAACACCGGGGGCATCATCAACAATTGCAATCCGTTTTCCGACAAGTCGGTTAAACAGCGTTGATTTGCCCACATTGGGCCGCCCTATAATGGCAACGGTAAAACTCATAATTTAGATATCTCGTAAATGGGTGGTGTTTGACCCTAACGGTAAGCAGCAAGGGTTGCGTTATTAGCTAGGAAATAAACGGAATTACCAGCGGCTATTGGGGGCACGGAAACACCATCTGGCATTTTTTCAGACCCTATTACACGTCCGGTATATGGCGAAATGGCGACTGCCGCACCTTCGCTACTAACCACAATTAGCCTGTTGCTAACTAAAATAGGGCCATTCCACACAATTGGCACTTCACGAACGTCGGGGTTGTTGAAATTAGGAAGTGCATTAACCCATATTACGCGCCCAGTGCTTCTTTCTGCTGCGGCAAGTTCCTGATTTCCAGTAATTAGGAAAATATAATCTCCCGCAACCCACGGTGATTGGTATCCGCCAATATTTTTTTCCCATATGACTCTTCCGGTTCTAAGTTCTACGGAAGCCATTAATCCGGAATTGCTTGAAACAAAAACCCGTCCACGATCAATTACAGGGTTTCCACGGATTTGAGCAATTAGAGATGAAGCATTTGTTTTGCGTCCGGATGAAAGGGATACCGCCCATAGTTGGCGTCCATTTTCCACTTTTAGCGCGACAACTTCTCCGGAGGTATAAGGAACAACAACAACGCCATCGCCAACTGCTGGGCTGGCAGTGCCAAGCAATATGGTGTCTTCTTGCGATCCCGAATGATTCCACAATGTTTTACCATCATGAACAGAAAGGGCGTGGAGCTTGTTGTCGATAGTTGTCGCAAACACACGCCCGCCACGAACGGTAGGCGCGCTACGAATTGGGCCAGAAACTTTGCGTCGCCATATTTCTTTCCCGCTCTTGCCATCAATGGCAATAACTTCGGCAAATCCGGTACCGGCAAAAACACGTCCGTTTTCAAAGGCTATGCCACCTTGAATGTGTCCATCGTCTTCTCTGTCTGGGGTTAATTTCGTACGCCACATTCTTTTGCCGCTTTGGGCATCAAACGCACTAATAACGGACTCGGTATCTATTGAGTAAAGCAACCCGTCGGCTACTATGGGTGACGAGGTAAACCTTGCCCCAATGCTTGCACCAGAGCCGATATCGACGCTCCACGCCTTGCTTAGTCTTTCTGCGGCAAGAATATGATGCATTGCATGGTTGGCATAACCACCATTTTGCGGCCAATCAGGCGTTGGTGAAGGGGCAGGAAGTCTTATTTGTGCGTCTTCACCGGGCTTGTCTGCATCAGGAATTAATCCAGTTTCATGCAAAAGAACCGATACGCGTTTTCCCGGAAGTGGTGGAGCCTCTTCAATACCAAACCAGCTGGAACATGCGCCAAGCATAACAGCGGATGCCATTAGCAATGAAACACGAAAAGTAATATTTTTTATAGCCATCAAGATCCAAGCCCCGCTAATAGTTTGCGAGCGCGATCTCTTATTCCCTGAGGCGCTGAGCTATCAACGGCAAGCTCTCCAAACAGCTTTGCGGCGTTTTCTTTATTGCCGGATTCAATTTCAACAAGAGCCAGTAACTCGCGTATGCTATAGCGCCACGGATTGTCGTTGGTGTTGGCCCCATTTAACCGCTGCATTAAGTCGTCATGATTTCCGCCAATCTTGATTTCTTGTAGCGCACCAAGAACAAGGGCAAGCCCTTTGGTGTCGTTAGTGTTTGATTTATCTGTGGCGATTGTTTTGTAAATATTGGCGGCTGTGGAGCTATCACCCTTGGCGGAAAGTATTGCCGCCTGTTGAAAAAGAGCTAAAACGCCGTAACCGCTTTTTCCATCTTCACCAAGCGCGCCTAATTGGGCAAGGGCTGTTTCTGTATTGCCGTTTTCAGCTGCCAGCCCTGCGTTGTGGAATTTTTCACCCTCGCTCATACGAACTGAGGTGGTGTAGGTTTTCCAACCCTGATAACCAGCTACAATCACCACAACAGCCACGGCCATTGCTATCATGGAACTGCCATAACGCCGCCAAATCTTATGCATCTGCTCTTCGCGCAGTTCTTCGTTAATTTCGCGCATAAGAGCGTCTTCTGTAGGATCCGTTGTATTGTCTGCCACTTGATTTATGCTTTTCTATTAGATTGTTAGGTTGTCACCAGATTGCCCAGATTGACATGCCCAAGGATTGCTAGCTTTAAAGTTCGCCTAAGATAGCCATGCCACCCTGCAATAGCAATGCCCCGAAAGCATGAAAACATAAGTCTTTTTGGGTATTTCCCCCAGATAAATATCAGATATTTATCAGGTATTTTGATGGCTTAATCGACTTCACGCCACTTTATGGAGCAACCCATGGATGGGATTTGTTCCGTTGGCCCGCTTCCGGTATTTGCCACCATTTCCATGGCTTCAAAAAGCTCGCGCCTAGCCCCTTCGGGGGCTGTTTCCTTGCGCGACGCATCAAGCCTTCCCCTGTATTGAAGCCCTAAATCAGCATTAAAGCCAAAAAAATCAGGGGTACATACCGCATCGTACGATCTGGCTACGTTTTGGGTCTCATCAAATAGATATGGGAAGGGGTATTCTTTTTCTGATGCCACTTTCTTCATGGCATCGAAATTATCGCTTGGATAATTGACGCTATCATTGGAATTGATGGCCACCACCCCAATGCCAATTTCTTGTAATGCCATGGCGTCTCTTATCAACCTGTCCTGCACGGCAATAACATAGGGGCAGTGGTTGCATATAAACATTATCAGCGTGCCCTTGGGCCCCCTTATATCGCCCAGGGAGTAGGATTTACCATCCACACCGGGCAGGCTGAATTCGGGGGCTTTCCAACCAAAATCGCAAATTGGGGTTTCGGTTGAGACCATTTCCTGCTTCCCTTGTTTTTTAACGGATGCACTTAATAAGTTGTGGTTAACGAATACTTAACCGAGGTAGTGGAACCTATATATCAAGTGGTGCAATACTGTTTTGTGCCTATAAAGTTGCGCACTTTTGCGGAAAGAATCAAGATGAATTTGTTTAATAAGAACGTTAAAAATATTACCAGTGTTTGCTCGGCTGCTTTTGTTGCGTTGTGGCTATCGGGATGTAGTTTTTACCAGGTGTTGCCAAGCCCGCTTATCTCAACCGTTGCAAACATTTTCCCCATTGATGCCGCATTGGTAATGACCACCGATAAAACCATAGAAGACCACGTTGCATCAGGTGCTAGCGGAAAGGATTGTTCGACCGTTCGCCGTGATCAAGGCCGCACATATTGCGTCGAAGACGAAATTAACCCCGCACCCAAGGTTACGTGCTATCAATCTATAGGCGACGTAACATGCTACTCCAAACCGGATGAAAATATTCCAAAGGAGAAAATTGTCGGTAGTGCTGAATACCAATACTAATGACGTGGTATAGCTACCTGCGACATGCATTTTGCAGACCAATTTGAAGTGCCGGGAAATAAATGAAACGTCTTATTCTAGCCATTACAGTTCTTATTATTCTTGGTGGTGGCACCCTTTGGGTGCTGAAGGGCAACCCCGAATATGATCCGGCAATTGTAAAAAAAATAAAACTTAAATCGTATGTCAAAAAGTTAAAAATAGTTGCCGAAAGCGGCGACATGAAATCTCAATATCAACTTGGTGGATACTACGAACGCGGCGAAGGTGTGCTTCCGGACCCCGCCGCTTCTGCATTTTGGTATAAAAAAGCGGCCGAGCAAGGATATGTTCCAGCTCAGTTTAGTTTAGGCAAGGCCTATGAAGTTGGTACCGGGATAAAGCAGAATTTCTTTTCTGCATCAAAATGGTACCGCTTGGCGGCAAGTTTTGGCAACCATCCGGGCGCACAGTTTAATCTTGGGCAAATGTATTTTAAAGGCCGTGGCGTTGAGCACGATTATGGCAAGGCAATAAAGTTTTACAAACAGGCGGCAGTACAGGGCCATCCGGTCGCACAACACATTTTAGGTGCCATGTACGAAGAAGGTTGGGGTGTAACGCAGGATTATATTGCCGCATATATGTGGTATAAATTAGCAGCACCAAAGGCAGCCGAAACAATTGCCGTAAGCCGCAGTTATAATCCAGTTAAATCGTTGGAAAAATTAAAAACAAAAATGAACCGCTATCAGATTGAAGAGGCGGAAAAAAGAATACTAAAGAATATTAAATAACTATTTTTTAGATTTTTTTTCAGGTAGGCGTAGCTTGACTATGCCCTTGAAATCATCGGGGTCGGCAACGACGCCTTTGCGTACAATTTCAATACGACCTTTTCTTGCAAGATGAACTGCCTGTTGTTTTACGGCCGTGATATAGCGACGCCATAATTCTGGCCCGTCTTTGGGCTTGCGCTTCTTTTCAGCCAGCGCCATTGCAATGTCCTTAAACGTCAAGGTCTTGCCTCTGACCAATAGCTCAAGGATTTCGCTGGCGATTGGATCGTCTTTTTGTTCGGTGACTTCGGTTTTTTCTTCGCTCATGATGTGTGGGTTCTAGCATGATAAATTGGCTTAAGTCTTGATATTTTTTATATAATCATGCTGCCTTTTAAGCCATCAAACACAAACTGCACCGCCAGCGCCGCCAACAGCACTCCAACCACGCGCGCCAGCACGTTTAGCCCGGTAACCCCGAACATTCGCTGTAGCTGGCTAGACACCATAAGCGATGCAAGGCATATGAGTAAAACCGCCAATAGCGCGGTAACGACATAGCCTAGCTTTACCATGTCGTTTCCGGCCTCGGCGCTTAACATAACTACGGCACCCATGGTTCCAGGGCCGGCTATCAATGGTGTGGCCAAGGGAAATACGGATATATCCTGCCTGTGTTTGGCCTCATCGGTTTCATCTTCGGTGGTTGAGGTGCCACCAGATGGTCTTGCAAAAACCATATCCACAGCAATAAGGAAAAGCAAAATCCCCCCAGCAACCCGCATGGCGGCTAAGGTAATTCCAAGGCGTTCAAGTGCGGCCCCGCCAAAAAAAGCAAAGGCAAGCAAGATAATGGTGGCTATGCCAACCCCTTTGAACGCCATTGTCCTGCGCTCAGATGCGGTTGAACGTGCGGTCAGGGCGGCAAAAAGCGCCGCCACATCAATCGGGCCGATGGTGGCAAAAAAAGTGGCAAATGCTACAAGTGCTGTTTCGCTCATGGCCGGAAAGGTATCAGTAAAAGCCCGACATTTAAAACTTAATTCATGCCCACTGTTTCTCGCAATAATACCTATAATCTGCTAATAATTAATTCTGATGACCGATGCCGCCATAACATATTTAAACCCAAAGCCCCATGCAAAGGCCCGGGCAATTTCCCATGGTGGGGATATTGCAACAGCAGTTGCCCGTTTTGGCGTGCCAACCGCTGGCTGGCTTGACCTCTCCACCGGAATAAATCCCAACCCATATCCATTGGCACCTATTCCAGAAAACTTATTATCCAGGCTTCCGGGAACCGATGATATGGAGCGTCTATTAAATGCAGCCAGAAATTATTATGGCGTGGCTGATGGTGCAGAAATAGTAGCCGCCCCCGGTTCACAGGCATTGGTTCAACTGGTGCCCGAATTATTTAAACCCGCAAGCGTTTCTATTCTTGGACCAACATATGCCGAGCATGAACAATGCTGGATTAAGGCGGGCCACAGTGTGATGCCCGCAAACAGCACCTGCACCCAGGCCGCCGGGGTTACAAATTATGCGGTGGTGGTTAACCCAAATAATCCAACTGGGGCAACACATCAGGTTGATGGCTTGCTAGCGCTGGCCGATGAAATGTATGAACGTGGTGGCGCGTTGCTGGTTGATGAAGCATTTGCCGATGTTCAACCGGAATTTTCTCTTTGCCCCCATGCAGGTATGCCGGGGTTGATAATTTTAAGGTCATTTGGAAAATTTTTTGGACTAGGCGGTGTTCGTCTTGGTTTTGCCATAACAGATAATAATACCGCCACCCTTATCAAAGACGCGCTCGGGCCGTGGGCGGTTTCAGGCCCAGCCATCTGGGCAGGCATTTCTGCGTTTAGCGATAATAAATGGATAGATGAAACCAAAACCCAACTAGCAGATAATGTAAAAAAATTGGATTTAATTTTGCAATCCTCATCCATTGGCGAGGGCATGGAAATTATTGGCGGAACCAGTCTTTTTCGTTTGGTTAGTCATGATTTAGCAAATGAAATATTTGAACGTCTGGGCCGGGCCGGGGTCTTAATTCGCCCATTTGACGAAAACCCAAAATGGCTTCGCTTTGGTATCCCGGCAAATAAGGTTGATTTTGACCGTCTTGAAAACGCCCTTGCGATTTAATTACTGGTTAGTTTTTGGGGAAATGTTTAATCCCGGGACGGATATTTTTATAATTTAATTTTCTTGGGTCGGCGATGTTTGCCCCCGGGGCTTCGACCACCAAAATTCTGGTGGCCATTTCTTCAAAATCAGCGCGAAAATGAACCGAGCTTTTAAGAGCCAACACTGAACATTTTTCAGGTTCAATTCCAAGGTGTTTAAACATGGCACGGTCGGCGGCCTGTTGTTTTTTTGTTGAAACTGCAATTTTTATACCACCACTTTCTAGCAATGCCATTGGCCCAAGGTCTATTTCGGCGCCTGCAAAAAATGGCCCTTGGGCTTTAAATTTACCACTGCCCAGCGCCAAAACCTTGAAGGTTGCGTGCAATGGGGTATCGCCATTAAATCTTTTGCTTGAACCAAAATCCATTTCAAAACTTTGACCGATGCCTGCTTCGATTGATTTTTTTACGGCTTTGGGTTCGGCAAAAATTCCTGCGACTGCATTTTTTACACTTAGCTTTATCATGGCCTTTAAAAGCCCGGTGGTATCGCCGTCGCCACCGCCACCGGGGTTGTCTTGGGTATCGGCCAATATTACCGGGCCATTGCCGTCAAACATTTCGTTTGCTAGACGAAGAGCATCATCGGGCTGGTACAAAATTCCGGCAAAATCATTTTCACTGTCCAACAGTAATTTTATTGCCGCATTAGCAGATTTATTAATCGCACC
>CBFDBQ010000066.1:0-8155 GCA_965603095.1 uncultured Thalassospiraceae bacterium
AAACTATACGCGGCAATAGCTTTGTGGATGGGCTGGCCGCTTGTTGGCTATTATTCAGTTGCGGTGGTGTTGCTGGGCGGTGGCGTTGCCATTGTTGCCGTGCTGCTAAGGAAAGGGTTAGGGCTTTGGCCAGATTGGCTGGTCAATTCCGCCCGTGGATTGTTTGAAAAAGACAAGGCACTGCCTTATGGGTTGGCCATTGTTGCGGGCGCTATGGTGGCTATCCCACGCATGGCATTACTGCCTGATGGCTGGCTCGATATCATGGGTATTATTGTAATTTAATTCCCGCTTTGCCTAGTTACATATTTACGATGGCGGGGCCAATAACTACCAAAAACAACGGCGGCAAGAAGAATAGAATCATCGGCACGGTAAGCATGGACGGCAGGGAGGCGCCTTTTTTCTCAGCCGCCGCCATGCGTTCTTGTCTGCGCTCCAGCGAAAGAACCTTTAGGGCTTGCCCGACGGGTGTACCATATTTTTCTGACTGCACCAGTGTGGTTGCCAAAGATTTTACCGCAGGCAGACCGGTACGATCGGCAAAGTTTGCATAGGCTTTGTGACGGTCACCCAAAAAGGCAAGCTCGGCAGAGGTTATACCAAATTCCTGAGCAAGGGTTGGTGATTTATCTCCAATTTCATCCGTTACGCGGTCAAACGCACCTTCAACCGAAAGGCCGCCTTCTACGCAAATAACCATAAGGTCGAGGGCATCGGCAAAGCCGCTATTGAGGTCTTTTTGACGTTTTTGGGCACCATTTTTAATTATTGTTGATGGCATGTAATAGCCAATAGCAAAAGACCCGGCAACAATAAGTGCCTTAGTGGACATTGGATATGGAAATTCTTTCCATGCTACAAAAATGACAAACGCAGCCAATGCAGGAAGCCCCAAGCCAAGGACAACCCTTGCAAAAATATAGAGAACCAACGCGTTTTGGCTTCTGTAGCCAGCCTGAGCCAGTGAAGCTTTGAGATTTTGAGATGAAAGCGCTTCGTCAAGCTTAAGTGCCGCTAGAATTTTTTTCATCAATTCGACCCGGCTTTGCGATTTACGCTGGCGTATTGCCGAGCCTTTTGACTGAAGCCCGTCAAGTTGCTGACTTGAAAGTTGTTCGCGGGTGCGCGTTACCATTTTGTGCCTGCTTGCTTTGCCCATTCGGCTTAGAAACGGAAGGGCAATGGCCGCAACTGTTAATAAGGCACCTGCAGATGCCAACATAACGATTAGGGTAGGGACTGGTATTCCAAACACTGTTTTACACCTCGAAGTTGATCATTTTCCACATTACGGTAACTCCCGTTGCCATCATGCCAAGGCCAATCCAAACAAGATGAATTCCTTCGTTAAACAAAACTCCCACATAATCCGGGTTAAGCACCGATAGCATTAACAGCACCGCAAACGGTAGGCTGGCAATATTCATGGCAGATGATTTTGCCTCTGAACTAAGCGCTTGGATTTTGTCTTTCAGACGTTTGCGGTCACGCAGAACATCGGAAAGATTTTCCAAAGTATCGGCAAGGTTGCCACCAGTTTGACGCTGTATTTGCAATACAATTGCAAAAAATTTAAATTCGGGAGTAGGGATTCTTTTCAATGCACGCTCAAGGATTTCATCAATGGTCATACCTAGGCGTTGACCCTCAACAATCATTGTGAATTCTTCGCCAAGGGGGCCTTCGAATTCTCGTGAAATAATTGCCAATGTTTCACCAACTGGCAGGCCAGAACGTATGCCACGGACGATAACATCGATGGCTTCGGCAAAGTGTTTGATAAAATCTTTTTGTCTGCGGCCAGCTAGGATGCCAAGAAATAATTTGGGAAAACCTATGCCCATGGCTATGCCTATGGCTGGGGCCGCAAGCGGGCTTGCAATTCCTGAAATCAGGAAAAAGACAGTTGCAACTATACCTACAACTACGCAAATAATAACAAGCACGCTTACTTCCATTTGCAAGCCAGCGCGTAACAAGGCATAGGAAATCCTATCACCTAGGCCCTCTTTTTTCTTGTTGTCGCCAACATTTTTTACTTTATCTTGAATTCGTTTTTGTCTGCGCGATTCTGCTTTGGCATTAACGCCACCACCGCTGGAAAGGCTACCAATGGCATCAATGCGTTTTTTCATTTTCATGCGAGGTTTCATGGTAACAACAACGACAGAACCCATCGCGGCCATAAATACAAGGCCGAGCACAAAAATAATAGATAGCATTACAACCGTTTGATCCATGACTTATATAGTCCTGTTATTTTGATTAAACGTTTTGATGGAGAGCTTCTGCCAGCTTGCGTTCAAGACCGTAATATTTTGCCTTGTCCCAGAACGATGGGCGCAAACCGGAAAATTTATGTCTGCCGGTAATTTTACCGTTGGAATCTTCGCCTTCAATTTCATAAACACAAAGATCTTGCAGGGTTATGATATCACCCTCCATGCCGATAACCTCAGTCAGGTGGGTAATTTTACGTGAACCATCGCGAAGGCGTGAAGCCTGGATGATGACACTTACCGCACCTGATATTTGCTCGCGCATGGCACGGGACGGCAGGTTATAACCGCCCATCATAATCATGTTTTCAACACGGCTAATGGCTTCGCGCGGATTGTTTGCGTGAATGGTTCCCATTGAACCATCGTGACCGGTGTTCATGGCTTGTAACAAATCAAATGCCTCGGGGCCGCGAACCTCACCAACGATTATACGTTCCGGGCGCATACGCAGGCAGTTTTTTACTAACTCACGCATGGATACCTCACCCTTGCCTTCAAGGTTGGGCGGCCGGGTTTCAAGGCGGACAACGTGCGGCTGTTGCAGTTGTAGCTCAGCTGAATCTTCGCAGGTGATAATGCGTTCGGCAGGATCAATATGACCGGTCATACAGTTGAGCAACGTGGTCTTGCCCGAACCGGTACCGCCTGAAATCAGGGTATTGAGGCGGATATGTGAAATAACCTCCATCACCGCCATTAATTCAGGTGTAATAGACCCAAATTTAAGAAGATCATTCAGCGTTAGTTTATCCTTCTTGAACTTACGAATTGTAAGGCAGGTGCCGTCAATGGCCAAAGGCGGGGCGATAACATTAACGCGCGAACCATCTGCCAAACGGGCATCGCATATGGGGCTTGCTTCATCAACGCGCCTGCCCACCGCAGAAACGATACGTTGGCATATGTTCATCAACTGGGCCTGATCGCGGAATTTGACCGGCGTTCGTTCCATTTTGCCGTCAACTTCGATATAGACAGTGTCAGGACCGTTGACCATCAAGTCGGCAATATCATCACGCGCCAGCAGGGGTTCTATGGGGCCAAGGCCAAGCACATCATTGCAGATATCATCTATCACTAACTGCTGTTCTTGCATACTCAGGACAAGGCCACGCATGGAAATGATTTCACTTACCATGTCGTTTATTTCTTCGCGAACTTGCTCAGGTGTTAGTGCGCTAAGTTCCGAAAGATCAACCGCCTCCATCAGGTCGTTAAATACATTGACCTTGATTGTATCCAGTTTGTCTTTGCCTTCTGCACTGAGGTCTTTTTTAGAGCCTTGTGGTTCAGCACTAGGTGTCGGGGTGGCTGGTTTGGACGCGGGCTTTGCAGCCGGCTTTCCCTTGCCCTTTGCCGACGCTGCTTGCTTTGGTTCTTCTTTAGGGGCTGGAGTTGGTTTTGGCGTAGTACTGCCACCGCCAGCACCGAAACCCTTCGATGCCGTACCGCCAGATTTAGGTGTACCGCGATTGCCAAACATTCTTAAATATTTCCCTTAGCCAATATATTAATTTGGCTTTTGATTATTTTTTCTTAAAGAGCGAGCTAAAAATTCCACCTTTTTCTTTTGCATTGCCAATTCCTTTGCTCGTTTCCTCTTTGGATTTACCGCTAACTAATTTAGCAATATCAGAAATTGTAGAAGCCGCTTTAGAGCGCGAAGATAAAGGTTCGCCGCTATTCATGGCAGTAGAAAATGTATCTGGATCATATGGAATAGACGCACAAGGTGTTATTGCAAGTACATCACGGAATTCCTTATCCTTGATTTCACCTTTTTTGATTTGTCCTGTGCGGTTAAGCACAAGGTTAATCGGTGCATCCACACCGCGGTGTGGAGATAAAAATTCAACAATATTTTTACCATCACGAAGGTTGTAAAGGTCAGGTGTGCCAACAAGTATGGCTTCATCTGAATCAACCAATACATCCTGTACCCAGTTATTCCATACATGCGGAAGATCAATAACAACGTACGATGCCATCTGTTTTACCAAACCAAGAACCGGCTCTAGATTTGCCATCGATATTTCCATACCAGTGCCAAGCGACCCAGGAGAAGAAAGCACCGAAACATTTTCCGTACATTTTTCCAAAAAACGAGTCAGCAAAACCTCATCGAGGCTACTTGATTGTGCAAGCGCATCAACAATTGTGTTTTGTGGTTGAATGTTAAAATTAAGCGCCGCGGTGCCATACTGTATATCCAGATCGACGATAATAACGTCATCTTTAGAAATATTTGCAAGCCCAACCGCGACGTTATGTGCAACAACGCTGCTGCCAACACCTCCACGGATACCGGCAACGGCAATTACTCTGCTTTTTTCAGATTGATGTTTATCGACAAATGCAGCCATGACAGCCGCTTTAAGATCTTCTTCATTGGGGACGCCAACAAAGTACTGGCTGATGCCCTGATCAATAAGTGTCTTGAACAGGTTTACATCATTTTCTGCACCGACAAGTATAACCCGCGTTCCGGGCGCGCAAACGTCTGCTAGTGCACCCAGTTCTGCGAATAGGTTGTCATCTTTTGCGGTAGTCTCAACGATAAGCAGTTCCGGCGTGGGGTTAGCACCTAGGTGTTCGACGGCACCTTTGGTCCCACCTTCATGAACCGCTATGGTTGAACGCAAAAACAAACGATCCCCTTTTAGGGATTCAACTAGACTTCCCAGTTCCGGTGAAAGAACAAAGGCGCCAATATTAATCCTGAGGATCAAGTGAGCCTCCCTTTAGATGTTGCATTGTTAAACATTATAAAATCAAAATTCATTTCTTGCCTCACTGAGCCGTAGTGGTGGTTGCGCCACGGTATGCGTCTATGGCGGCGTCGCTTTTTGCCGCACCACCACTAATTGGTTGTGATTGTATTAAATCTCCGGGATCTGTAACCGTAAGGCCCATATTGCGTCTGCTAGCACAGCCAAAATTATCATAGGGCAGATTGGATGGGTTGAACGATGAGTTATCGTCCCAATCACCACATTCTGGAACAATGGCAGCATTTGCGGTGAAGCTTAAAATAGCATTTGGCGCGGGTATGGTTGCATCTGAAATGAAATTAAGTTCACCTGCATTAAATCCGTTTGCCGTTAGAACCGCACTTGCCTCAATCGGAGTAACCGTTTCAACTGTTAATTGCGTGCGTCCACGTTGGACATAATCACGCAGAAAGCTTTTGAAACGACGCGCATCGTCGCTGTTTAGCTGGTTACCACTTTCAGGCAACGATATTACAATGCTTACCTGTTCACGAGCCACCTGAATGGGGTGGCTTTCATGATAGTTTCCGGTGTTTGATATATTGGTTTCCGCGCAACCTGAAACTGATGCGACAACTGCAGCAATAACAGCAAGAAAGCGAACAGACGATATGAGCGATTTATTTTTTAATGTCATTGTCGCTTACTCCATAATATAGCCGTAAGGGCCAGCCAGTGGGGTGGCATAGGGCGGTAACTCACGCTTGGTATAGGTTTTGTGCAAACGACCAAGAAGATAAAAATCAATATCTGATGTTGGGGCAAAACCATCGGTTGGTAATGCAAGCCTGTTTGCGTTGCTCACCGGTTTGGCAAGGTAAGCGGTCATGGTAATTACCAATTCGGTTTCCTCGCTTTGAAACTCATTGCTTCTGAATAGTGCACCCAGTATTGGAAGATCTTTAAGTCCAGGAACGCCAGATATATTATTTGATACATCGTTTTGCATTAATCCGGCCATGAAAAGGGTGCCACCACTGGGTAGATCAACGGTGGTAGAAGTTGTTTTTTCTGTTAACCCGGGAACACCATTAACTGCGTTGACAGTGTCAAGGTCGCTGACCGTGGTTTTGACCACCAGATGGATGCGCCCCTTGTCCAACACGGTCGGGGTGAAATCAAGACCGATACCGTATTCTTGATAGGTTGTTGATATATTGCCGTCGGCATCAACCGTTGGAACCGGGATTGATCCGCCCGCAAGGAACGATGCGGCTTCGCCGGATAGGGCGGTTAGAGTTGGTTCGGCCAAGGTTTTGGCCATGTTCTGAGTTTCCAGCATGTCGATAGTTGTGTTGCCAAGCGCCCCGAAGCCGGTGGCGGCAGTTAATGTTGCGGCACCGGTAATTGCCCCGGCACCTGCGGTCGCGAACGATATGCCACCGCGGCCAAGTCCGCTTAGGGCGTCTACGGTAAAGTCAACGCCTAGCTGTTTAAGTGCGGTGCGTTTTATTTCTGCAACACGAACCTTCATTATAACCTGCTGGCTGCCCAGTATTTCGATGGAGTTGTTTATGTCGGCGGGGTCAGCAACAAATCCTCTGGCAATATCTACCGCCCGGGCTGAAGATATTGCAGAACGAACATAGCCTTTGAGGAAAACTTTGTTGCGGTGAACAACCACGTCTATTTTTTCGTCGGGCATCATGTCGCGTAACGCTGATTTTATACCGTTGCCGTCCATGCCAACTTCGACGTTTGCCTCAAGCACAACATTGCCACGAGAGTTGGTAATAAACATGAAGGTGGAGCCAATGGTTCGGCCAATGATGTATGCGTTGTTTCCGGTGACAGTGTTTCGTTTAGGAAGACGCACCAGTTCGGCAACGCCGGGTTGGCCGAAATGAACTTCGTTAATAAAGCTAGGAACATTGACCGGAGTGCTTTTGTTCAGGCTTGCTTGCAACGTTATCGGTTCGTCGCCAGATTTCCATTTAGACTGCGGTACGGATTTTACAATTGATTTTGTAGCCGTTGCAGACCTGCTTGGAACTTCCTGTGCAAGCGATAGGTTGGCAGTTAATATCGCCACCGTCGCAACTGCTGAGAAAAGTTTAACAATGTTTAGTTTCATAATGATCAATTTCCTTGGTCGCCAATAACTTCTTGTTTGTAATGATCTGTGCGCAAGTTACTTGAAGACCTTAATTTTAGCAGATGGCTGTCCAGCCGTTTGTGGTTGAGTAGGCTTTACAGTACTTGGGGTGCTTTTAGTTTTGGTTGTTGTTGTGATGCGCTTGCCGTCAAGCACAGCATCAAGCGAAGAAAGTGTTGGGCTTACTTCTATATCGGTGGTGTACCCCGGGCCTTGCCCTTTGGGGTAGCTGTCCACGCTTTCAAGCGGACGCAACAAAATAGACATATCGCCCATTTTTCGTGCAGTAATTATTTTTTCTGCTTGTTTAGGAGTAACCTCAAGAAGAACTTCCAAAACTGCTGGGGCGGGGGTACCTGAAGGGGCTGGACCCATATTACCATTAACGGCAATAACCAAAATGTCTTCCATTATTACTTCGGTCACTCTGTTCATTAATGGAAGCTCGGCATCGGGGTTTTTGCTTGTCAATGCCTGCTTGAGAAGTGTGTGCCCCAACAAAACATCCACCCGATCACCGGGAAGAATAAATCCACCAGAAGCGGTTTGTTTGTTAAGGGCTATTATTACTGCGCGCATTCCAGGTTTTATTGCCCCTGGCATGAAGCCACCATTTTTTGGTGAATACAATTTGCGTCTGATAATTGGGTCGCCCTTGACGAATAAATTGCGGACAACGCTTTTTTCTTTTTCAAGGTCGCCAATTGGATCTTCGCTGGATTGTTCAGTTATGAAGTCATCGTTTAAGCTATCTTCGGGCCAGCCCTGCCAGCTAATGTTACTTGCATTTAATTCCGTTCCAGGCAGAAGGTCGACACCGGCAACCATAATTTTGATTCCAGATTCCTTCGGCGCTTGCGCGGCGATGTTTGCTTCCTGTGTGCTGAGATAGCTGCTCAGCAGGTACGCAGTACCGCCGGCAAGCACAATCGCAGCAAAAATTAATCCTATTACAATGGCTCTCATATGTGTTGTCCGAACCTTGGTTTATTATCCGGATTATA
>CBFDBQ010000067.1:0-8060 GCA_965603095.1 uncultured Thalassospiraceae bacterium
CCCGGGGCGAACTTGTAAAAACCAGCGCTCTTATAAATGCATTAAATTCTGGCAATCTGGCAGGTTATGGTGCCGACGTGGTTGAAGGCGAAACTCCAAAGTCAGGAAACCCGCTGGTTGATCATGAAAATACTGTCATTACCCCGCATGTGGCCTCGCTTGGCGGGCGTACCTACCGGGAGATGAGCATGTTTACAGCCAAAAATGTTGCATCTGTTTTAATGGGTAAAACTCCAAACCCAGTATCAATATATAATGGCGCGCCATAGCGAATGAGCGAATGGGTAAATAGGAATTAGACCATGAATGTGGAACTTGAAAACAAAGTCATTATCGTTACCGGCTCATCGGGCGGTATCGGCTGGGCCATTGCCAAGGCGGCGCATAGCGCCGGGGCAAAGGTGTTGTTGCATGGCTCGCGCGTTGATGCGTTAAAAGCCAACGCCGCAGAACTTGGCGAAAATTCTGATTGGATTGCCGCCGACCTGAGCGATGCTGAAGCCCCGGCGAAGATTGTTGAAAAAGCAATCGAATCCTTTGGCCGTTTGGATGGCCTCGTTAATAATGGAGGTATTTTTCCGCGCAATGACCTATCGAATGTATTGGTTGATGATTTTGACCGCATATTTACCATCAATACGCGCGCACCGCTGTTTTTGTGCCAAGCCGCGGTAGAGGTCTTTAGACGACAAAAATCACGCGGATCCATTGTAAATATCGGCTCAATCAATGCTTATTGCGGGCAGACGGATATTTTGGCCTATTCCATGTCCAAAGGCGCATTAATGACCATGACCCGCAACCTTGGTGATGCATTGGGGCCAGAAGGCATCCGGGTAAATCAAATAAATGTTGGTTGGACATTTACTGAAACCGAACACAAAGTTCAATTGGCCGAAGGTCGCCCGGAAAACTGGTTGGAAACAATACCTCAGGCCTTTGCCCCCAGCGGTACAATATTGCGGCCCGAACAAATTTCCCCTCATGTTTTGTTTTGGTTGAACGATCAATCGTGGCCGGTAAACGGGCAGGTTTATGAGGTAGAGCAATACCCGTTAATCGGGCGTAGCAAGATAAACGAGGGGTAGTGATAGTCATGTCCAAACGCAAACCCAATACCCTTCGCAGCCGACAATGGTTTAATAACCCAGATGATGTGGGCATGACCGCGCTTTATCTGGAACGTTACCTAAATTACGGCCTGACCCGTGATGAATTACAATCTGGCCGCCCTATTATTGGTATTGCACAATCAGGTTCCGACCTTTCCCCATGTAACCGTCATCATCTACAACTTGCCGAACGAACCAAGGCTGGCATCCTTGATGGCGGAGGCATCCCTATGGAATTTCCCGTTCACCCCATACAGGAAACTGGACGTAGGCCAACGGCGGCGCTGGATCGTAATCTTGCCGCCATGGGCTTGATCGAAATTTTGCACGGCTATCCCATTGATGGGGTGGTGCTTACAACCGGCTGTGACAAAACCACGCCCGCGCAAATTATGGCCGCGGCAACGGCAGATATTCCGGCCATCGTTCTTTCCGGCGGGCCCATGCTCAACGGGCATTACAAGGGCCGCTGTGTTGGCTCGGGCACAGTTATCTGGGAAGCACGTCAACAATTGGCATCTGGTGACATTGACGAAGAAGAATTTATGGATTTGGTGGCATCATCGGCGCCTTCCATTGGCCACTGCAACACCATGGGAACGGCGCTAACCATGAATTCTCTGGCCGAAGGTTTGGGGATGAGCTTGCCCGGTTGCGCATCTATTCCGGCACCGTACCGCGAACGCGAACAGATGGCCTATGAAACTGGTCGGCGAATTGTCGAAATGGTTTGGGAAGACCTTGTCCCATCTAAAATTTTAAACGCAGACGCCTTTCATAACGCGATTGTGCTGTGTTCGGCCATTGGCGGCTCTACCAATGCACCGCCACACATTAATGCCATTGCCCATCATGCCGGGATCGAAATTTCTATGGAGACATGGCAAGACGTAGGCCAGATGGTTCCGCAAATTGTTAACTGCCAGCCGGTTGGTGAATATTTAAGCGAGGAATTCCATCACGCCGGTGGTGTGTCCGCGGTGATGGGAGAGCTTTTGGCATCGGGGCTGCTTAAGGGTAGCGCATTTACAGTTGGCGGCAAGACCATCGGGGAAAATTACAGCGACACTTTAAGTGATGATCCGCGCGTAATTCGCACAGTTAAAAACCCGGTAAACACAAACGCAGGAATGATGGTGTTATCGGGTAATCTTTTTGATAGTGCTGTTATTAAGATGTCAGCGGTGGGCGATGATTTTCGCGCCCGCTACCTAAGCAATCCAGATGATCTTGATGCTTTTGAATGCACCGCCATCATCTTTGACGGCCCCGAAGATTATCACGCCCGCATAAATAATGTTGATTTAGGCGTTGATGAACAATCCATACTGGTAATCCGCGGTTGCGGTACTGTGGGTTATCCAGGATCGGCAGAAGTTGTCAACATGTTGCCGCCTGATGAATTAGTAAAAGCGGGCATCACTGCATTACCGACCATGGGCGACGGCCGTCAGTCCGGCACATCAAATGCACCATCAATTTTAAACGCCAGCCCCGAAGCGGCTACAGGTGGGGGTTTGGCAAAATTGCGTAATGGTGACCGGGTTAGGGTTGATTTGAAAAATCGCCGGGTTGATGCTTTGGTTGAAGAAAGTGAATGGAGCGGGCGCGAAGACGTGGGGTTTGTGCCACCATCACAAACCCCATGGCAGGAACTCTACCGCCATACGGTCGGCCAGCTTGCCGATGGCGGGGTAATGAAAACAGAAAAAAATTATGCGGGCGTCTGTGCCAAAACCCCACGGCATTCGCATTGATAGGGGCAAAATCATGAAAATAGCCTGTATCGGTGAATGTATGGTCGAGGTGGCGGGGATAGCTGATCATTCCGGAAAAGCGCATATCGGCTTTGGGGGCGATACGTTAAACACCGCAATCTATCTTGCCCGTCTTTTAAATGATGATGATTTTGATATTCATTATATTACCCGGCTGGGCGATGACCCATACAGCGACGCCATGATTGCGGCGTGGAAGGACGAAGGTATAAATTGTGATTTTGTAGAACAGATTCCGGGTCGCGAAGCGGGTCTTTATGCCATAAACGTAAACGATGCGGGTGAACGCAATTTCAATTATTGGCGATCCGATGCCCCGGTGCGTGAATTGTTTGAGGGGCGGGGTGGTGCTAATTTAATCGATCACCTGTCATCGTTTGATATGATATTTTTTTCAGGAATTACTCTGGCCGTATTGCTTTCCACATCTCAGATGCGGTTGCTTAGCCTTGCCGGGCGCATGAAAGAAGCGGGACGCATGGTTGCATACGACACCAATTTTCGTTCTCGCCTGTGGCCCGGTGGCGATGCATCAAACATGAATGTAAACGCACTGCACAACACAACCTTGCTGCTTCCATCATCGGAAGATCTCGAAGCAATATTTGGCAGTCATGATAAAACCTGGCACGAATTCATTGATGAATTTTCCATCCCTGAAGTTGTAATGAAACATGGCGGCAGTGATATTGATTTATTTTCAGGCGGTAATTGGCAACAAGTAAAATTGGAAAAAATGTCAAACCCGGTTGATACTACGGCAGCTGGCGATAGTTTTAATGCCGGCTTTCTGGCGGCAAAACTGCAAGGTTTTGCGCCAACTGATGCCGTGCTTTGCGCTCACGAACTTGCGTCCGCCGTTATCAACTATCCCGGTGCAATTATTCCGCCCGACGCGATGCCTGAAAACTTTGCAAAAATGGAAGCATCAATATGAAAGATTGGGGAACAATTTTAGATGGTGTTTCCGTGATACCGGTTTTAGTTGTTGACCGGGTTGATGATGCTGTGCCGTTGGCTAAAACCTTGGTTGAGGCGGGATTACCAGTGCTAGAGGTTACCTTGCGTACCCCGGCGGCATTAGATGTTATTGAAGCTATGACAAAAGGTGTGCCGGAAGCAATTATTGGCGCGGGTACGGTTTTATCACCAACCCAGTTAGACGATGTATCAAAACGTGGTGCACGCTTTGCCGTTAGCCCGGGTCATACGGCAGAATTATTGGATGCGGCCGAAAGCGCCAAAATTCCATTGTTACCCGGAGCACAAACCATTTCAGAAGTTATGGAGTTGAGTATGCGGGGATATAAGATGGTAAAGTTCTTTCCCGCTGAATTGGCTGGCGGCGTTCCATTCCTTAAAACCGTTTCCGCTGTGCTGGAACAAATTAAGTTTTGTCCAACTGGTGGCGTATCACCTGATAATGTTGATGATTATTTATCGCTACCCAACGTGTCGTGTGTTGGCGGTAGTTGGATTGCACCTCGTGATTTGGTCGAAGCGGGAAATTGGGATGAAATTTCCGTTCGAGCTCGTGATGCTATAGGAGGAACTGATGACGGGAAGAGTTGAGGGAAAAAAGTCTCTTGTTACCGCGAGCGCGCAGGGAATTGGTTGTGCAATTGCTAAAATGCTAGCGCTTGAAGGTGCAATTGTAACCGCAACCGATATAAATGAGGCAAAGCTTTCCCAATTGGATGGAATTGACGGAATATCCACCATAGCGCTGGATTCAACCGATGTTAATGCAATTGAAGAAACTGCCAATGCCATTGGCGCGATTGATGTTTTGGTAAACTGCACAGGGTTTGTCCATCACGGTAATATTTTAGAATGCAGTTATGATGATTTTGATTTTTCAATGAACCTTAATGTAAGGGCAGCCTATGCAATGATCCGAGCATTTTTGCCGGGCATGATCGAAAATGGCGGGGGAAGCATAGTCAACATGGCATCCGTTGTTTCAAGTATAGCAGGTGTGCCGAACCGTTTTATTTATGGCGCGTCAAAGGCTGCTCTTATTGGCATTACTAAATCCGTGGCCAAGGATTTTATTACTGACGGTGTTCGTTGCAACGCAATTTGCCCGGGTACGGTGCAATCACCATCATTAGATGATCGCATAAATGCATTTGCCGACCCGGTGCAGGCAAGGAAGGATTTTATTTCTCGTCAACCCATGGGCAGGATTGGTAGCGCAGAAGAAATTGCGGCAATTTGTGTGCATTTGGCATCGGACGAAAGCGCATTTACAACTGGTATTGAATATATTGTCGATGGCGGTATGACCCTGTAATTAACCGCCAAGGAGAGTAACAATGAAGCTTTTGCGTTATGGCTCAGCGGGAAAAGAAAAACCCGGTATTTTAGATGGTGATGGAAATATTCGCGATATAAGCGGCGAAATAAACGACATTGTAGGTGATGTTTTAAGCCCAGTCGGGCTGGCAAAGATTGCTGCAATAGACGTTGCAACTCTTCCAAAGATTGATGGCAATTCACGCCTTGGCCCATGTGTCGGGCAGACCGGGAAATTCATGTGTATCGGGTTAAATTATTCCGATCATGCGTTAGAGTCCGGAATGGAAGTACCGCCTGAACCGGTATTGTTCACTAAGTTCACTTCTGCCATGTGCGGGGCGGATGACAATATAATCATTCCCCGCGGTGCCACCAAGACTGACTGGGAAGTTGAGCTAGGCGTGATTATAGGGCAATCCGCCAAGTACGTAGCGAAAGAAAACGCGCTGGATTATGTGGCCGGTTATTGCGTCATTAACGATGTTTCCGAACGTGAATTCCAGCTTGAAGGTACTGGTCAATGGGTAAAGGGTAAATCAAGCGACACCTTCGGCCCTACCGGGCCGTGGCTGGTTACAAAAGATGAAATTTCCGATGTCCAGAACCTTTCCATCTGGCTTGAAGTAAATGGTGAAAAACTGCAAAACAGTTCCACCAGTTATATGGTTTACGATGTAGCTTTTCTGGTTAGCTACCTGTCGAACTTCTTCACCCTGCATCCCGGCGACATAATTTCCACCGGAACTCCGCCTGGTGTGGGGCTGGGATTCAATCCGCCGCGTTATTTGAAAGCCGGCGATACCATGCGTTTGGGAATTGAAGGAATGGGCGAACAAAACCAAACTTGCATAGCTGATGGGTAATAAAAATGAGCGTTGCAAAAAACTCTAAAATTGAAATTGCCGCAGATGTTCAAAATACACTGGGCGAAAGCCCGCTGTGGGATGGTGGACGCGAAGTTTTATGGTGGGTTGATATAAAAGAGGCAAAACTTTATTGCCTTGACCCAAGAAAAAACAAAACAAACATGTGGGATTTGCCCAGTCCGGCAACGGCGTTGGCAATGATGAGCAGTAGAGACGAGTTGCTTCTGGCCTGTTCCGGCGCACTTATGAAATTTAACATAAATAGCGGGGCGGTAACTAAGCTGGCACCGTTTGAATCTGGCCAGCCCGGCAACCGCCCCAACGATGGCAAATGCGATCCAGCCGGACGTTTTTGGCTTGGCAGCATGGACGATGGAGAAGTGTCTGCCAGTGGCGCGCTTTACCGCATCGATGCCGATTTATCACCCGTCCGGGTGCTGGATAATATTACCATCCCCAATACGCTGGCCTGGAGCCCGGACCATAAAACGTTTTATTTCGCAGACTCACCCGATCAAATAATCTGGGCGTTTGATTTTGATAACACCAACGGTGCGTTGGCAAACCGCAGGGTTTTTGTATCATTAAAAGATACAGACTTCTTTCCCGATGGCTCGACCATAGATAAAGAAGGTTATTTGTGGAACGCCCAGTGGAATGGCTGGCGTGTGGTGCGCTACGCGCCCGATGGTTCGCTCGATCGTATTATTGATATGCCGGTTGCTTGCCCGACATCGTGCATGTTCGGTGGAAAAAACCTTGACACTCTTTATATAACCTCAGCACGCAAGGGCCAAAGCGATGATGCATTGGCCAGCCAACCCAAAGCCGGGGCACTGTTTGCGTTACGTCCCGGGGTAGAGGGTTTGCCCGAAACAGGGTTCGTGGGGTAGGGGCGGCGATGAGCAAGCCGATCAAAATTTGCAATGGTGACTTTGAGGCCCACATCGCCCCGGCACTGGGTGGTTCCTTGCTAAGCTTTCGCGAAAAAACCACCGATGGTTGGTTTGACTGGTTACGCCCGGCACCAGCTAATTGCAGCGATATATTACAAACGGCGTGTTATCCGTTGGTGCCGTTTTCCAACCGCATCAGTCATGGTCAATTTAACTGGCGCAGCCGCAGCATTACCCTGCCGGCAAATTTTCCACCCGAACCCCACGCTATTCACGGTCACGGCTGGCAGTCGGCATGGGATATAAGTGATAATTCAAGCGATCGGGTAGCCATGGTCATGCACCATGATGCGGGTGATTGGCCGTGGGAATACCAAGCCCATCAGGAAATTATGATTGATGATGGGGGTTTGAGTATCGTCCTTTCATTAATAAATAAATCGATCGAACCAATGCCGGCGGGATTAGGTCTACACCCGTTTTTCCCTCGTACTGATAAGGCGCGGATTAAGGCAAGTGTTGGTGCTATCCATCTGAACGGTACAGATGGCCTACCCAATAAAATCCAAACTCAGCACCCAGCGATTAAAGCCTTTGCTGATGGGGGCACCATTATTGATGGCTTGGATAATGCGTTTGCAGACTGGCGCGGGGCGGCGTTGATTGAATGGCCAGATATTGGAAAGTCACTCAATATTATTGCGGACGATACCTTGCGTCATCTTGTGGTTTATACGCCCGAAGGGGATGATTTTTTCTGTATCGAGCCAGTCTCGCACCTGAACGGAGCCTTTGCGCACAACTCAGATGAGGCAGCAACTAGCGACGGATTGGTCGAGCTTGGTCAGGGCGAGGAGATCAAGGCAAAGATCACGTTTCGATCTTTTTGATTTATGTCGGTTATTGGCGAGAAAGCGAAATCCTGTTGCCTAAGTTTTCTGCGGATAATCCAGTAATTATACGAGCGCCCATCTATATCCGGTAGGGGGTCGTCATAAAAGACATCCATAGCAATAGCCATCAATCTCCTGCAAGCGCCAGCACGCTCATAACCTGAAGGTCGTTGGTTCAAATCCAACCCCCGCAACCAAATTAAGCCCGTAACCT
>CBFDBQ010000068.1:0-7707 GCA_965603095.1 uncultured Thalassospiraceae bacterium
ATCTCTTGTGGCCATGGGCGGGGTTCGACTTTATTCATTGGCCCCCATCCTTGTGTTTGTTGCATTAATGCGACCACTGGCAAGTGCTTCAAGAATTACCGCACGTTTACCATCTGCGACAACCTTGCCGCCATCAACAACAATAAGTCGGTCAACAATTTTTAAAAGCGATGGTTTGTGTGTAATTAAAACAAGTGTGCTGTTGCTGGTGAATTCTCCCAGCTTTGCAATAATCTCATTCTCGGTTCCAGAATCAACGGAGCTGGTAGGCTCATCCATTACTAAAATAGGCGGATGCAGCAATAATGCTCGCGCCAGTGCAATTTGTTGACGTTGGCCACCGGAAATACCTGACCCACCTTCGCCGACCAGCATATCGTAGCCAAGGGGGTGATCGTGGGCGAAGCGTGCCACCCCGGAAATCTCAGCAACCTCAATAACCATTTGGTCAGTTGCGTACGGTGCTGCAATTGTTATGTTTTCCCTCAAGGTTCCGCGAAATAAAAATGGATCTTGTGGTACATAGCCAATATTGCGCCGCAGGTCGTTGGGTTCAAGCTGCCGGCTATCAATTCCGTCAAGTTTAACCAATCCCTCTTCGGCCTCATAAAGGCCAAGTAGCAATTTGGCTATTGTGCTTTTGCCTGAACCAATGCGACCAATAATGCCAATCTTGTCACCTTTTTTGATATTTAATGAAACCTCTTTCAATGCGGGCACAGATTGTTCTGGATATGAAAAAGTAACATTTTGAAACTGCACCTCACCAAGCAGGTGTTCGCGGGTAAGTAGGTCACGACCTTCGGGCCTGTCCACCGGCATCTTCATTACCTTATCAAGGGTGCGATAAGATCTTATGGCAGAATGATATCTGACCATAAGCTGCGAAACCTGTGCCATTGGCCCGATGGCCCGACCAGCAAGCAGCACGGCTGCAAATAAACTGCCTGCAGTCATTGTGCCGTCTGCGGAAAGAAACATCCCAATCATAACAACAACAACTGTGGTCATATGCTGAAGAAACTGAACCGACGTCTGGGCAACGCTTGTATAAAATTTTGATTCCTTGCTTGATTGTGCGCTTTTTCCCACAAGGCTTTCCCACATCATGCGCATGCGACCATCGCCGCCAATTGCTTTTATTGTTTCAAGTCCGGCCAGAGTTTCAACCAGAACTCCATGCTTGTCTTCCCCGTCTTGCATGTATTTTTCAACCGCATTTCTGAGCGGGGCTTGAAGCAACAGGCCGACAATAACGGCCAGTAGCGCAATAATGCTAACGGCAACGCCCAATGCTGGGTTGATTACCCATATGATTAAAATAAATAAAAATACAAACGGCAGATCGACAAACGATGCAAGCGTCGCCGATGTGAAAAAATCACGAACCGTTTCAAATTCTCGTAAAGTGTTGGCCATTCCGCCTGCTGATTTAGGCCGTGCGCTGATTTTCAAGTCGAGTAGTTGATCAAAAATACGGCAGGCAAGAATTATATCAGCTTTTTTTCCAGCAAAATCTATAAATACCGTGCGCAGCATTCGCAATATAAAATCAAACAGGTAAACAATGGTTATCCCAATGGCAAGCACCCACCCGGTTTCAATGGCGTTGTTTGGAATAACGCGGTCATAAACATTCATCACAAATACCGGGCTGGCTAACACAAATAGATTTATGAATACCGATGCAATACCAACCTGAATGTAGCTCCAGCGGCTGTTGCGAATTGCACTCCAGAACCAATCTGCTGTTACTTTTACTGAGGAACCGTTCTTCCCTGTTGCAAAATTTTGATCGGGTTGAATGAAAATAGCAAAGCCGCTGTAAAGCTCGGATACTTCATTCCGGCTTATGTGCGTTATCTTGCCCTCGTTCTTCGGGTCCATAACGCACAGTTGGTCACCCGATTCTGTTTTGATTAAAACGCAAGGGGTTTCATCCTTTAATATTAATATGACCGGAAGAACTTCTTCGGGAATATCTTCGAGCGGGCGCTTTATCACTTTTCCTGTCAGGCCTTGGCGTTTAGCCGCCCGCAGAAACATTTCAATCCCAATGTTTCCATCCGTAAGGGGAAGGCCTTGCAGCAAAACTGTTTCAGAGCGCGACCTGCCATAGTGGGCACATAGATGGGAAAGGCACAGCACCAACGGATCGCCAATTGATACAGATTTGGCAACCTCATCCGAACACTGTTCGGTGAGTGTAGGTTTTTTTAGCGTCGGTTGTTCTGCCAATTTCATACCCCTCCGGGATATAGTTAGGCGCAAATCTACAGAGGGCTAGTTGCCTGCGCTAGGGAGAGCAAACAATTTGTCCATAACTCCCATTTGAGCCAGCAGCTTGTAGTGCCTTCTGATTAGGTCGTAACGGCCCCTAATTAACGTGACCTTGGCTTGAAATAGTTCATTTTCGGTATCAAGAACATCAAGCAGAGATCGCTTACCAATGGAAAGTTGGCTGCGGTATGCCCTAGCAACGCCTTCGGCGGTTACAGAACGGTTTTCCAGCAGGGGTATTTCCCGTTGGCTTGTCATCAGGTCGTTGTAGGCAACCAGCGTGTCTTCTTTGACCAACCTGATCTGCTCGTCATTTTTTAAACGTGCTTCTTGTTCAGATTCCAGCGCCTTGCGTTCGCGCGCCGTGTCACCGCCGCCGGAATATAAATTATATGTCATGGTAAGAAGTATGCTGCTATCGCCCCTAAAACCACGCTGTCCGTTGGTATGACGCTCTCTGTTGGTTTCACCATCAAGGCTAAACTTTGGAAAGAAGGATGATTTTGCCTGCTTGGATGAAAAAGCAGCAGATTCCAGTTTATGTTTTGTTTCATTTAGCTTTGGATTGTTTTCAATTGCCGTTGCCAAAACCTCATTAGAAGAATCTGGCACATTGATCGCTGGCGATGATACACCTTCAAGTGTTCCGGGCGCATTCCCAACGGCTTCCTGAAAACCAGCCTCTGAATTGCGCAATGTCCCGGTCAGTCGTGCCTGCTGTCCAGCTGCCAGAGAAAGCCTGCTTTGGGTTTGCAAAACATCTGCTTGGTTACCGCTTCCGCCAGCTGCCTTTGCCTGCATATCTTTAAGTATGGATCGGTGGAGATCTACGTTTGTATTGGAAAGAGATAAAATTTCCCTATCACGTAATACGTTCAGATAAGCATCAACGGTTCTGATAATAATCCCATCCCTGGTGGACATCAGGGTGTAATTTGCCGCCTTTGAATTTTGTTCGGCGGCACCAACTTGGCTGGATGTTGCAAATCCATCAAAAATTGGCTGGGAAATGGTAATGCTGCCGCTTTGGCGCATATTGTCTTCTGTGGCACTGCCGCCCGATGGATCGATGGTCCAGGTTCTTCCTTCATCGGCAGAAACGTCAACACTTGGATAATACCCAGCCTCGGCTTCGCGGATGCCTTGTAGGCTTCCCCGATAAGACGCTTCCGATCCCTTTACAGCGGGATGCGAGCTAATCGCCGTGCGCACTGTTTCTTCAAGGCTTTGTGCGTGCCCTTGAAGCGGAAGCAGGCATAGCGCCAAAACCAGAGCGCACTTGTTTTTATTGTATTTATAACTTTTCAACTGATCCCCCAAAAAACCATAACCAAAAACTCGAATCGTGCAGCATCAGAAACTATCATATTGATATAGCACATGAATAACAATCGGCCAGCGCCTGAATAGAGCAGGCCATTAAGACTATAAACCAGTACATATATACTGGTTTTCGGTCCGTATGCAGTGTTTACGGGCACGGCAAACGTGTGCACTATGAATTATAATAATAAAACATGATCTTGTGCATCAGGCCTCGGCCCACAGCAAATATAGTTTGGTGACACGGACATAAAAACGATTGCTCTTGAGTTGGATGCGGTGTTTTGGCGGGGGCTGAGATACAGGTTTATTTGCGTCATCTTTAAAGATGGCGTTTTGGGGAGTTAACGCATGGCAATCAAGGTTAGAATTACTACAATCGATGAAGATGGGGTAGAAAAGGTCCAGGAAGTTTCTCCGCAGGATCTTGCCATCGCCAATATAAGCGTAAATTCAAAGATCGAATTTGTTGCCGAAAACGGTGAGCAGATTGAATTTTTCCGCAATGGCGCCGATGTAGTTGTATCTGTCAGCGCCGCTGATGGCTCAGCCCAAGACCTGACCCTTGCAAGGCTTGCCACTTTAATGGGGCCCTCCAGTGGCGGAGATGGGCCAACCCTTTCAATTGTTTCGTCCGATGGTGTTCAGCTTTCCATTGTTAGCTCCATCAGTGACATGCCCACATTCAGCCCGCCGAAGGGCAACGATGACAATTCTAATGATAGCTCTTCAGATAATAATAACTCCGATACCCCGCCATCCAATAATGACCAGAATTCAAATCAGCCACCTCCACCGAGCGGTAGTGGGGCAACTGGCGGAAATTATGCGGGCGATCAAAATAGCGATCAATACGATCCTCTGGGCGGGTCCGGTGATGGATCCGGCGATGGATCCGGCGATGGTGCCGGCGGCACTGACGGCACGAATTATTCGCCACCACCCCCGAATGGCGGCAATAATAATGACGGCCCCTCCAGCAGCACCATATTCATAAATACTCCGCCAACGGTTGGCGCCGATACCTTTAACGGTGTTGAGGATACGACCGTACGGATTGGTTTTGACGAACTGTTGCGCAATGACGCCGACAGGGACGCCGACCCGTTTAACATAACCAGCGTTAAGTCACTAAGGGGCGGTGATGTGGTCATGGATGCCGATGGCATTACCTTTACCCCGACACCCAATTTTAGCGGTGTAGCTTCGTTTTCCTATACTATTTCAGATCCATTTGGCGGCAACACAACCGGCAATGTAAGCCTTAACATGGCCCCGGTTGCCGACGACCCTGTCGCCACTGTTGGCCCGCAGGTGGTTTATGAAAATGCCGGCCTGTATCAATTAAAACAATTGGCTGAAAATGCCGGGGTAACCGGCCTTGCGGACAAGAAAAGTGTTTCGTTTGATTTCAACGGCAAAACCGTCACCTTTTCAACCGATTCAGCCTCATTTTCCGCCGATCATGCCGATGCCGACAGCACGACAACGGATTCCATCTGGACGGTAGATGTGGACGGAACGGTTATATCCAAGGAAATGACCGCGTTTACCCCCGGCGATGTATCATCGCTTTTGGGGGTATCGGCAATATTTGATATTACCAATCATGTGGTTGACCCCGACCTTAATTACGAAGGCGACGTCATTACCCTGCTTAGCGTGGACGGAACTTCTGCCCTTGGCCACACGGTTACCCAAAACGGAAATTTGGTTTCCATCAATATTGGTTCTGGTTATGAAAATCTTGCCAAGGGGCAGGTTACCACCGACACCATTAGCTATACGGTCAAGGACAGCACCGGAACGCAAAGCACGGCAACGCTTAACGTTAACATAACCGGCACCAACGACCTGCCGGTTGTTCAGGCCGATACCGCTGGCACGGGTGAAAATGCCACGCTGGTGATAGACCCGCTGGCTAACGATAGCGACGTTGACACCACCGATAACCTGACAATAGTTCATGCCTTTGTGCCCGACGGTGCCGGAACGGTAACCATTGCCGCCGACGGCAAAACCATCACATTTAATCCCGGAACCGATTTCGATAAACTTGCCCTAAATGCTACGCAAGAGGTTGAGGTTGCTTACGCGGTTTCCGATGGTAATGGTGGGCGGGTTGATTCTGAAATAGTGCTTACCGTAACCGGCACCAACGATGCACCGATTGCAGTGGCCGATACCTTGTTATCACGGGAAAATGATGTTGTTGATGTCGATGTCTTGATGAACGATACCGATGCTGATGCCACCACCGGCTTTACCATTATTTCCGCTTCGGTTGGCGGTGGCTTGGGCACTGCCTCCATAACCACCATCCAGATTACCGATAAGGATGGTAACTCGATTGACCATCAGGTGGTCAGGTATGATCCCGGCACCAATTTTGATTATCTGCAAGAGGGCGGCACCGGTAACGCGGTAATTACATATGTGATGGCCGATGAGCAGGGCGCACAATCCACATCAACCGCCACGGTTACCCTTATCGGCAGTAACGATGCCCCGGTTGCGGTGGTTGATATTGTCACCACTCCTAGCGATACAAGCCTTAGCATAGACGTTGATGCCAACGACACCGATGATGAAGGCGAGACCACCTTAACCACAACCACGGCAACCATTGACAGCACCGCCCCCGGTGCACTGGCAGCTGATTTCTCCGGCATCTCCAGCGCCAGCGCCAGCATCGTCAATAACGAAGTTTTATTTAACCCCGGTAACGACTTTGATTTCTTGCTTCCGGGTGACAGCATGACAGTTGATATCGGCTACACGGTAGAAGATTCAAAAGGCGGCGAAGCAAGCGGCACCGCCACCGTAACGGTTACCGGGGTTAATGATGCCCCAACACTTGTGGATGATACGGCAAACACATCAGAAGGGGTTGCGCTTAATATAAATGTTCTGGCAAATGACACTGATCCTGACCGCATAGACACCACAACCGTAACCAGTGCAACAATTTCAAGCACCACATCGGTAAACGGGGCGGTTGATGCCTCAAGCGCCTCGGTGACAATAGTAAATAATATGCTGCAGTTTGACCCCGGTACGGCTTTCGATCATTTGGTTGTCGGGCAAAGCGATAACGCCATTATTGATTATGTTGTTACCGATAGCGCAGGCAACACATCAACCGCAACCGCAACAGTTATTATTGCAGGTACAAATACCGGCAGCCCAAAGGCGTTTCACGATATTGATATGGCGCAGGAAGGCGGGACCACGGTTGGCAACATGTTTAGCGGCGCCGACAGCGATACCACAACAAACTTTTATTCAAAACTTGGTGGTGATAATCAATCGACCGATGGCGGGCATTTGCTCAGGTCAATTAACCACGGCAATGTGACCTATACCCTTAGCGCCGACAAGCAAAGCGTCAGCGCCAGCGACGGCAGTGGCGTTACATTTGATGCCACAAGTGGAGAATTGGTTATTGGTTCACGCTTGGGCGGCACCATGACCATCACCATGCTTGGTGCCAGCGTTGGTGCCTATTCGTATCAGGCGCCATCTTCTATTGATTTTGCGGCCCAGCACACCATTACGCCGGGCTCAGGTAATGATCCAATATGGCTGACTATTGATGAAGTTGATGGCAATACCAATGGATTGCTCGATGGTAGCGATACCCTGACATATGATTTTGGCGATAACCTTGTGTTATCGACCGATGCTAATTATTCAAACTTTACGGCTGGAACCGATCAGGGCTCGGTTACATTAGGTCGTTACGATCAGGCGAGCACCGCGGTTGAGGACGGCACCAGCACCACCGCCAGCAAAACCCTTACCGCCACCGCCGGCACCGCCGATGATGGCTCGCGCAGCACTGATTTGAATTTTTCATCGGATAATCAGAGCATCTGGGGTGCCAACGTACCTCACGAATACAGTGTTCCCAAAACTTTTTATGGCACCACATGGAATGAAAGCGCCAGCTTTGGTGCAATGACCGGGGAAAGGTACTGGGTGGGCGGGTGGACCGTTGATTATCCGTATGTATGTTGGCACACAAATGATTGGTGCATTCCATATCCAGTTACTCATTGGGGATCATATGATGTACCGGGGTTTTGGGTCGATACCCGCACC
>CBFDBQ010000069.1:0-7706 GCA_965603095.1 uncultured Thalassospiraceae bacterium
TAATTCTATTTTGTAACCATCAGGGTCTTCGATAAATGAGATTACCGTGGTTCCGTGTTTCATGGGACCCGGCGGTCGCGGTATTGATACACCCTCTTTTTCCATTTTATCGCAAGCGGCATAAATATCTGGAACGGCAATAGCCAAATGGCCAAACCCAGTTCCCAAATTGTAGTCTTCTTCTTGATCCCAGTTATGGGTTAACTCGATAACTGTGTTGTCTGCTTCGTCGCCATAACCAACGAATGCAATGGTGAATTTACCTTCCGCGTAGTCATTGCGCCTAAGTGCGCTCATCCCTAGGTGGCGGGTATAAAAATCAATTGATTTATCCAAATCCCTAACTCGTATCATGGTGTGTAAAAAACGAAATGATTGTTCATTCATTTATATGATCCTTTTATTTTTGGATTTTTATTTATTTAAACTATCTGCAATTACACCAAGAACAACATCGGCTGAACGTTCGCCCGGTGACGATGCGCCATACCCAAGAGACGCCATGGCATCAACGTAGGCTTTGCGTTGTTCTGATCTGGCATTTTGATCGTCTAGTAATTTTGATATTTCTTTTGCTAACATATCTGGTCGACAATTATCTAATAATAACTCAGGAATAGCGAGGCGATCCAATACCAAATTAACAATGTTCGCGTATTTGGCCTTTATTACACGTTTAGCAATAAATGCGGTTAGCGGGCCAAAACGGTATGCAATAACTGCTGGAACCTGTGCCAATGCAAGCTCAAGAGAAACAGTTCCACTGGCCGCCATCGCCGCATCGCAAGCTGAAAATGCATCACCCTTTTCGTCTTCGCCAACAACACTTACCCTCACCGGCCAGTTTTTAGTGGCGGCCAAAACGTGATCCCTGGTACCCACAAGCGTAACCACAACCGCCTCAAGTTCTGGGTAGGTTTTTTTTAAAAGCCCTAGCGTGTCGCCAAAAATGGGGAGCAATCGTAAAATTTCCCCCATTCTACTTCCCGGTAGAACTGCCAATAATGGTGTAAATTCAGGAATATTATGGCGCCCCCTAAAACCATCGCCATCACCTCCGCCAATCCCACTTTCAACAACAGGGTGGCCAACAAATGTTGCAGGCAAACCAACATCTTTAAAATATTTTGGCTCAAACGGTAGTAGGCATAAAAGGTGATCAACAAACTTGGCAATTTTTTTTGCCCTACCCGGACGCCATGCCCATACACTGGGTGCAACATAATGAACAATAGGAATTTTTAAACCATGCTTTTTAATCTTTTTAGCAACCCTGAACACAAAATCAGGAGCATCAATTGTAACCACCACATCCGGTCTGATATTTTCAATTTCATTAACGGTTTGATTTATTCGCTTTAACAAATTTGGGATTTTTGGCAATACCTCAGTAAATCCCATAACTGAAAGTTCTGACATGGGAAATATGCTATGCATGCCCATTTCAGAAGCGGCATTTTCTATTTTTTCACCGCCAACGCCACAAAATTTAATTTTTCCATGTGTCTTTTTAATTAGCGCCTTTATTAAGTTAGCACCAAGGGCATCACCAGATGCCTCACCTGCAATTACAAATACAGTTGGTGCTAGGTTTTGTTTTTCCATATTTATTCACCAACCACATCAGAATTGTTAAATTCTGCAGGGTCCAAGCCAATTATAAATATGCCAGCATTGTTTGCGGCATTAATTACATTTTCACGATCAACAATTATGGCGCCACCGGCTTCTATTCCAATACCATTAAGTTTTGCAGCGGCCGCCGCCATAACCGTATCAACGCCTATGGTTGGCAAATCAACGCGACGTTCTTGGCCCGGTTTAACAACCTTGACCAATACCCCCCCGACTTCAATTTTCATTTTTCCAACACGGCCTAACATGGCATCGGTTCCATCTTTTTCTTCTAGTGCAATTATTTTACCATTACTTGCCACCGCGCCCTGGCCTAAATCTTTACGCCCAAGGTCAAGTGCTGCATGAATGGCCATGGCTATATCACCGGCATCTTTATCATTGGGGCTTACACTACCCAGCACCCCAAGCGGGGCAAGAAGTTCCGGCAAAACATTGTGAACGCCAATTATCCTAAAACCATCGTCTTCTTCCAATGTTTTAACGATTGCCGAAAGAAGCCCATCATCACCCAAAGCCATGGCTCCGGTTTTTAGAAAAAATTTTGCTGTTCTGGCATCTGGCAATAACGCGGCAAGCCCCGGACGACGGATCGTTCCGCCCATAACCAATTCTTTGCAGTTTTTAGTTTTTAAAATATCTATGGCATTGCCGATTGCGCCAAGACGTAGCCAATCGCATTTTACGGAAACATCCCCTGCGGTTGTTTCCTTATCAGTCTGCCCCTTGAAAGCAATGACATGAAAATCTTGATTATTTTTTTTACAGGCATCAATGAGCCTGCGTGGCAGTTCACCACCGCCCGCTATTATTCCTATTTTGTGGTTTTTATCAGGATCCATCTTCCGACTTCGGCTGGCAAAATGATCTGGAACTGTCTGCTGTAACAAAATCAATTATTTCCATAACTGGCTCAACCTCTTTGAACATTTCCGCTACATCTTTAATGCGTTCTGCCATGGTTCCTTCGTTGGCAAACAGTAAGCGATAGGCATTGCGCAATGAATGTATTGTTTCCCTGTCAAACCCACGACGTTTAATGCCGACCAGATTAAGCCCAGAAAGGCCACCGCGGTTACCAATAACCATTCCATAGGGTATGACGTCGCTTTCGGCACCACTCATACCGCCAAGCATCGCATGCTTGCCAATACGAACAAATTGATGCACCGCAGAAAGACCGCCAATAATTGCAAACTCACCAACCTCTACATGTCCGGCAAGGGTTGCGTTATTTACTAAAATTACGTTATTAGCAATTTGGCAATCATGAGCAACATGGGAGCCAACCATAAATAAGCAATTATCACCAACCTTGGTCAGCAATCCGCCACCTTCGGTGCCGGGGTTCATAGTTACATGTTCACGGATTGTGTTGTTGGAACCTATTTCCAACCGCGAAACCTCACCGCCAAATTTTAAATCCTGTGGTTCAGAACCAATGGATGCAAATGGGAATATTCTGGTTTTACTGCCAACGGATGTAACTCCACTAACAACCACATGGGGAAATATTTTAACGTCGCTTTCAATTGTGACGTTGGGGCCGATAATAGAATAAGGGCCAATTTCTACGTTATCGCCAATTGTTGCGCCGTCTTCAATTATCGCCGTGGGATGGATATTTGCCATTATTATTTTTTATTCCCTGTCCATAATCATCGCCGAGAATACAGCTTCGGAGACCACTTTATCGCCAACCGTGGCCTTGCCATTAAATTTATAAACATTTCGTTTCGAGCGAATAAGCTCAATACTCAATTCCAGCACATCGCCCGGAGTAACCGGTTTTCTAAAACGTGCAGAATCAACGGTCATAAAATAAACAAGCTTGCCTTCGGCATCGTCGCCCAATGACGCCACCACCAACACCCCAGCGGTTTGTGCCATTGCCTCAACTATTAAAACGCCGGGCATAATGGGGTGGCCGGGAAAATGACCACGGAAAAAATCCTCATCACCGGTAACATTTTTTATTCCAACCGCAGATACATTGTGTTTTATATCTTTAACTTGGTCTATCAAAAGAAACGGATCACGATGCGGGATCATGTCTTTGATTCTATTTTGGTCTAGAGTTGTTTCAGAATTCAATTTCAAGATTCCTTTTTTGGTTTAACAAGTTTTGATAATGCCGCAACTTGTCTAAAAAATTCACGGTGCGGTATTGCTGGCGCACCAACAAGCCTGGCACCAGGTTCTACGTCGCGCATAACACCGCTTTGTGCAGCAATTTGCGCCCCATCACCTATGCTAATGTGGCCAGCAAAACCCGATTGCCCTCCCAGCATAACAAAATTTCCCACCTTGGTGCTTCCGGATATTCCAGCAAGTCCGGCAATAAAGCAGCCCATTCCTATTTCAACGTTATGGCCTATCTGTACAAGGTTATCAATTTTGGTTCCGTCACCAATTATGGTATCCGGCCCTGCCCCGCGATCGATGGCTGTGTTGGCCCCTATTTCAACCATGTCACCAATAATAACCCGGCCAAGTTGTGGCACCTTGATGTGGCCCTCTGGTGGACCCCCCGGAGCAAAACCAAAACCATCCTGCCCGATGCGCGCACCGGGGTGTAAAATACAGCCGTTTCCAATAACTGCGTACTGAATAGTCACCCCCGGCGACACTACGCAACCATCACCTACTTTTACACCGGGGCCAACATAGCTTCCGTGTCCAATCAATACGCGCTCACCAATAACTGCACCCGCACCGATATAGGCTCTGCCTTCAACCCTGCAACCATTACCTATTGTTGCAGATTTATCGATATCAGCATTTTTAGATATTTTAGCCTCAAATAACTCCACCGGATAAAACGCCTGCGCTATCCTAGCGTATGCCTGATATGGTTTATCTGTGACAAGCAAAACCATTCCATCGGGTGCGCGTGATGCATAATCGGGGTGCACAATACACACCCCGGCGTTGCTTTTGGTAAATGCTTCAATATATTTTTTATTATCAAGAAAGCTGACGTCGCTCTTGCCCGCACTATCAATGGCCGCCACGTCTTCAAACATAGAATTTTTGTCATCCGTTCCATGAATTTCTGCCCCAGCTATAGCGGCTAGTTCATGAAGGGGGAAAGGTCCAGCTCGATTAAAAAAAACCGGATCAGCCATTACCTAATGTCTCCTGACCACAGTTCATTTACTTGGGTTCGACACCTTAACCGCAGGAAGTTTTTTATCAAGGCGCTTAATAGCATCGGCAGTAATATCCAAAACCTGTGCGGAGGCGACGGTTGATGATTTTTTCAAAATCAACGTATACCCCTTTTCTTTAATTATTTCCTGGATTACTCCAAGTATTGCCTTATCAACTTTTGCGGTGGCTTCGCCCTGCACCCTTCCTAAAGACTGCTTTGAATCTTGAACTCGTTTCTGCAATGCAGAAAGGAGTTTTTCAAACTTTACCCTCTCATTATTAAATGCATCGGGTGAAAGTATTGTACGTTGGCGGGCAAGTTCATCATTTGCTTTTCGCAGATTTTTTTCTTCTTTTTGTATAATTGCTTGGATATTATCTCTGAATTTTGCAATCTGCTTATGAATATCTTTTACCGCAGATGAATTCGTGCGCACGCCAACAACATCTATTATTCCAACCTTAATAAATGTCTTGTCTTGCGTCGCATCTTTGCTTGCGGTCGTCGCCTGCGCCATTGATGAGTGCGGAAATGAGAGGGCAACCAAAGCGGTCATCAGCGCAATTGAAAATATGTGGGACAATGATTTCAAGCTAATCTCCTGAAAATATAATATTTAAAATTTAGTGCCAAAGTTAATGCGAATGGTTTGTAGTTTATCATAATCTTCTTTCGCTATGGGAACCCCATATTCAATACTTATTGGTCCAACTGGAGAAACCCACACGATGCCTGCACCAACAGAGGCGCGGACACTGCTGTCCTCGTAAATACTGCTACTTGATGGGTTAACTTCTGTTAGCGAGCCAAAGTCACTGAAAAGCTTACCTGATACCCCAGACTCAGGCGGTAGCCCAAGCGGCACCTCAAGATCGACACTGCCATTATAAATGAACTCACCGCCAAGGGAATCAAGGGATGTCTTGTCACGCGGGCCTACCCCACCAATCGCAAAACCACGTAGGCTTGATCCGCCAAGGGAGAATCTATCTGTAATCTTTACATCCTCACCCAAACCGGTCACAACGCCAGCGCTTCCTGACACCGATAAAACCCATCCTTTTGCCAGTTGGTGATAAGTGGCTGCACTAAGACGGTTTTTTAAGTATTTAGAATCTCCGCCCAGCCCAGCAAGGTTATTATTCATCCGCAGAAAATAACCTTCGGTTGTCCTGGTTTTGCTGTTTCTCTTATCATAAAAAAGCACGTGCCCAACCTCTGAACGAAGCGTGCTTCCAGCCTGATCTTGAATAAAGGTTGATGCCGTGCTTTTAACATTATTTATTTCGGTTGATTTAAGTGTGTAGCTCCAGTTCTGGCTAAGCAGTTCAGTAATTGGATATCCTGCCCGCAATGAAAACCCAGTCTGTGAGGAATCATACGAACTTGAAGATTGCAAATCAGCCGTGGAATGAAAAATGTCAAATCCTGCAGATACTTCTCTGTTCAAAAAATACGGCTCGGTAAAGCTTAGGTTAACACTGCTTGATTTGCCCGCCAGTTGTCCATTAAGGCTAAGCGCCTGTCCTTTGCCAAGAAGGTTTTTTTCCTTAATGCCAATGTCAAACAGTGGGCCGCTATCGGTTGAATAACCAACCCCAAGGGTTAATGCTCCGGTTGATTTTTCTTCAACTGCAACACTTATGACGCTTTTATCAGGCGCGCTTCCGGGGGAATTATCTACCGTAACATTTTTGAAGAAATCTAAATCGTTTATTCTTTTGAACGTATCCGATAGTTTTGAGGTATTAAACGCATCGCCTTCGACTAGGCGGAATTCACGTCTTATAACCTCATCAAGCGTGCGCGAGTTTCCGGTTATGTTTATGCGTTCAACAAATATTCTTGGGCCATCCGCAACATTAAAGGTAATATCTATAACATGATTTTCGGCGTCACGCTTTGGTTTTGGTTTTACATCAACAAAGGCGTAGCCAAGCTCTCCAACGGCATCAACAATTGAAGCAACATTATTATCTACTTGTTCTGCGCTATACCACGATCCATTTTTAATATTAATTATACCATCGAGGCTTTCGGGCTTCATGTCTTTTAAGTTAACGTTAGTTCCTATTTCACCAAACTTATAACGCTCACCCTCTTCGAGGGTAAAGGTAATGAAAAAATTCTGTCTGTCAGGAGTCATCTCTGCAACCGCAGAAAGAATGTTAAAATCTGCATATCCATTATTCAGGTAATGGCGGCGCAACAATTCCCTATCAAAGGTGAGTCGGTCTGGGTCGTAGGTATCATCAGATGATAAAAAACGATACCAGCGGGTTTCAACCGTGCGAATAACTTCGCGCAAGTCGCCATCATCAAAATCATTGTTGCCGATAAATCTAATATTTTGAACCCTGGCAAGAGACCCCTCATTAATTTCATAAATCAAATCTATACGATTTTGATCTAGCTGAATTATCTTGGGCTCAACGGTAACGGCAAACCTTCCTTCGCGACGATATACGTCTTGCAGTCTGCTAACATCGCTTTGCACTTTGGTGCGGGTATAAATAAGGCGTGGCTTCAATGATATTTCAACCGCCAGCTCTTCGTCCTTGATGCGCTTGTTGCCTTCAAATGCGATCCTATTAATAACCGGATTTTCGATCACCTTAACCACTAAGGTCCCGCCATCTCTAGATATGGCCACATCGGCAAAAAGACCGGTTGCAAAAAGTGATTTAAGCGATCTGTCCACACGAAGCGGATCAAAGCTATCTCCTTCTCGCACCAAAAGGTATGAGCGTATTGTTTCAGGCTCCACCCTAGCCGATCCCTCAACCACTATTTCACGGATTACGCCGCCACCGCTTTGGGCATGCGCGTTGGAAGCGGGCATCATGAAAATCGGCATGAAGGCCGCGATGGTCGTCAGCGATGAGACGGTCACCATCGGGGCACCGATGGCAGCTGC
>CBFDBQ010000070.1:0-7687 GCA_965603095.1 uncultured Thalassospiraceae bacterium
TTTTAATAATGGTGCCCGGAGGCGGATTTGAACCACCGACACGCGGATTTTCAATCCGCTGCTCTACCAACTGAGCTATCCGGGCATATGGGAATAAGCAACCGGGGGTGCTTATAAAAGATATAATGGGGGCTGTCCAGCACGCCATTTTTGACGGTGTTGCGGGGCCCTTAATCTTCATCATTATCGTCATAATTTGAGGCCTCATCGGTGGATATGGCATATTTGCCATCCAGCCAATTACCAAGGTCAGAATTGGCGCATTGAGCCGAGCAAAATGGGGAATATTCACCCACCTGAGGCTTGGCACAAATGGGGCAGGCCTTGGCAAAATCTTCTTTTTTATATGACTTAAGCCTAACCACATTAGGTGAATTTGCTGACTTTGGGCTCATTAAACTTCCTAACCTCATAACTTCCTAAGCTCATAACTTCCTAAGCTCTGGCCTATCTTTGGGCCGCATCCACCCTAAATGATACCTTTTTTAACCCCCCATCGGGCAAAAGCTCAAGCGGTTGGCCCAGCCTGGTTTCCATTTCTGAAAGCGCACCCGGGGCATCTTGCTCCAGCGCCCTAATAACATCGGGGTGGGCAATAAGTGTGGGCATTAATACCGGGTTTGCGCGAACCTCGGCCAACACCGCATCTAGCGCACCAAGCCCTATGGTTAAGGCCGATGGCCCGCGCCCCGATGCGCATTCGCCGCACGGTTCAGACAATATGTTTGATAGCGGCGGGCGCCTTCTTGGTCTGGTTATTTCCAAAAGCCCGGTGGCGGTTATGCCGTGAATACGCGTACGAGCCGGGTCATCACTTAAAGCCCGGCGAACAGCTTCCATTACTTTATTTTCTGATTCTTTTGAACGCATAGCCATTAAATCAATAACTATTACGCCGGCAATATTGCGCAGGCGTATGTGACGGGCGGCGCTGGCCACCGCTTCTAGGTTGGTGGCCAAAGCAAGGTCGCGGGCGGACCCACCTGCCCCACCAGAATTAACATCAATGGCCGTAAGGGCGGCGGTTTCTTCGATAATTATTGATCCACCGGATTTAAGGGCAACTACGGGTTCGAGCAGACCATCGACCTGATCTACAATATTGAAAGCTTTAAAAATATCATTTTCCCCACTTTCCCCGTTGGCTCCACCGTTAAAATGTTCAGTGCCGCCCAAAGATGCATCATCGCTTATTGTGCGGGTTACTGATTTGCGGCCCGTATCCTTTAGATATTTTTCCAAGGCATTTTCATTTATCCCAATATGGGCTGGGGCTTTGGCATTAGATGCCATTTCTAAAAGCTGGTTCCATTTATTTTTAAGGATTTTTAATTCGGTCGTTAAATCTTTTTCATCTGCATTTTCGGCCGCCGAGCGAACAATTATTGTATTTTCATTTCCAATAATCTTTTCGGCGAGATCTAATAGTCGTGTGCGCTCGGCCTTGTTTTTTATGCGCGATGAAACTCTGGCCGAACCATCACCAACGGGCAAAAAAACTAGCATATCGCCGGTTACATTTACCCGCGCGGTTATCTTGGCACCCTTGGTCTCGCGGGCATCGGATAACACCTGCACCAAAATGGCTTCGCCTTCGTGAACATAATCTGAGATTTTATCGCTGGCATCATTTGGGCCAAAATGCGGTTGGGTGCGGGCATCGCCTAGCCCAAGAAACGCATCTTTTTCTTGGCCAATATCAACAAATGCGGCTTCCATTGCCGGGACAACCCGCCTAACCCGGCCAAGGAAAACTTCACCCACCAATTGGCCACCGTTATCAACGCCACCGCGATAAACGGCAAAATCAACCAACACCGATTTATCATCAATGCGAGCAATTCGTGTTTCGCCGGGACGGCTGCGAACTAAAATAGTTTGCTCGCTCATACGCTAAGCCCGCCCAACATAGAAGAAACATCGTAAATATCTAACCCAACCACATTGGGGTATGAGCCTGATAATTTTGTAACAAACGCACCGGCCATGCCTTGAATGCCGTATGCACCGGCTTTGTCTTGCCATTGGTTTGATGCGATGTAGCTTTCTAATTCTTCATGGCTTAGGCGTTTAAATGTAACGCGGGTTACAGACGCCCGAACAAGCTCGCGTCCATCAGGGGCAATTACACAAATGCCGCCGATAACCCGGTGCGACCTGCCGGAAAGAAGTTTTAAAAACTTTCTTGCTTCAGATGCATCATAGGCTTTGCCCAAATCACGGCTGCCAACGCATACCACCGTATCGGCACCAATAACGTATTCACCATCTTTCCAAACCGCGCGTGCCTTCAGACGCGCCAGACGCATTGCCATGGCCCGTGGGCTTTCACCTGCTTCGCGTGTTTCAGAAATATCAGCCGGTCTAACAGCAGTTGGCGTCACACCAATTTGCGCCAAAAGCTCTAGCCGTCGGGGCGAGCGTGATGCAAGAATTAAGGATGAACCTGAAGGTATTATGGTGCGTGAGGTGGACATATTATTCCTCAAGCAAGCGATTACTTAAATCTAAATGTAATCCGACCCTTGGTCAGGTCATAAGGGGTCATTTCAACGGTAACCTCATCACCAACCAAAACACGAATGCGGTGTTTGCGCATTTTGCCAGCGGTGTGGGCAAGTATTTCGTGATCGTTTTCCAGCTTTACGCGAAACATAGCGTTGGGCAAAAGCTCGGTTACGGTTCCGTTAAATTCTAGTACTTCTTCTTTAGCCATTATTCTCTCAAATATTATTTTGCCTTGTAAAACGCGCAAATAAGAGACTTATGCGCCCCCAAGGTCAAGTGATTTTACAATAAACCATGAAATCAGTTCAATATCAGCCATTGAGGGTGCTTTTAAGCGCATTTTTTAAGAAAAACGCGCTTTTATACGCTCAAACAGCTCGTCGCGCACTTGGCGATAGGCATCTAGCCTGACCTCACGCGAGCCATCAATTACCGATGGATCAAAGGTGTGCCAGAATTCGACCTCGCATGACATGTACCTTGTTAGCTCAACCGCCTTGTGCTGGGCATGGGGTGAAAGCGAGATAACCAAATCAAACGAGCTGTCTTCTAGATCGTCAAAGGTTTTTGATTTATGGTCAGAAATATCTATTCCCAGTTCAGCCATAACCTCAACCGCGAAACCATCCACCTCCAACGACCTGACACCAACGGAATCCACATAAATATCTTTCCCGAAAAGATGCTTCATAATTCCTTCGGCCATGGGCGAGCGAATTGAATTGGAAGTGCAAGAAAAAAGTATGGCTGATGGTAATTCTATTTCCTCTGTCATTCCCATCGCCCCCTAGCCCCGAATGTGCAAAACGCACACCAATGTAAACAAGCGACGGGCGGTGTTGCCATCCATTTTGACCTTGCCTTCAAGTCGTTCATGCAAAAGGGTCGAGCCATCGTTGTGCAAGCCACGCCTGCCCATATCAATGGTTTCAATTTGTGATGGACTAGAGGTTTTAATTGCCTCGTAATAGCTTTCGCATACCATAAGGTATTCACGAACAAGCGAACGAAACGGCGAAAGCGCCAAAACAAAACCTTTTAAAGGCTTGTCGTCGGTGCCCCGAACATCAAAGGCTAAGCGGTTTTCTTCAATAGAAAGGTGCAGGTTATACGGCCCCGCTGGCCCGTTTTCCAACGCGAACGAGTTATCTTCTAATAAATCGAAAATTGCCGCTTTGCGTTCGTGTTCAACCTGGGGGCTGCGACTTATTACCGAACGCCCATCAAGAAAGATGTTTTCTATGCTATCTTTCTTGGTCACAACCAGCGTCCTCTATTCCTTTAACTTGTTAAGGCGAACCGATATTGATCTACCGTGCGCACCCAGCCCTTCGGCATCGGCTAGCCTAACAGCTGCGGCGCCAATTTCACTTAAAGCATCCGCGTCACATCCGATAAAGGTGGTGCGTTTCATAAAATCTAGCACGCCAAGGCCAGAAGAAAATCTTGCCGAACGCGCGGTTGGTAAAACATGATTTGGCCCTGCGATATAATCACCAATGGCTTCGGGGGTATAACGGCCAAGGAACACCGCGCCGGCATTTTTTACTTGTTCAAAAATAGCGTCGGGGTTTTCAACCGCAAGCTCAAGATGTTCTGGCGCAATAACATCTATTAATGGAACCGCATCATTTAGGTTTTCAACCACGATAATAACGCCGAAATCACGCCAGCTTTGCCTGGCGATTTCTGAACGCGCCAGCGTTTTAAGCTCGGCCTCAATCGCGGCCTCAATCGCGCTTGCAAAAACTTCGTCATCGGTAATGAGTATGGATTGGGCGGCCACATCGTGCTCGGCCTGTGACAATAAATCGCAGGCTATCCACTCGGCATTATTGGAACCATCGGCCAGCACAAGTATCTCGCTGGGGCCGGCTATCATATCAATACCGACCGTGCCAAATACTTGGCGCTTGGCCGCCGCCACATAGGCGTTGCCGGGGCCAACAATTTTATCAACCGGGTTTATGGTTTTGGTACCATAGGCCAGTGCCGCTACTGCTTGCGCCCCACCAATACGGTAAATCTCAGAAACACCTGCAATATCAGCCGCCGCCAACACCAATGGATTTATTATTCCATCCGGCGTTGGCACAACCATAACCACACGCTCAACACCGGCAACCCGGGCTGGAATAGCGTTCATTAAAACCGACGATGGATAAGCGGCCGTGCCACCCGGAACATACAGCCCAGCTGCCCCAACCGACGTCCAGCGATAGCCAAGACGCACACCAGCACCATCAACGTAATCCTCAAAATCGGGAACTTGGCGGGAATGAAAAGATTCTATCCGTGCTGCGGCTAGCTTTAATGCTTCCAGCGTTTGCCCATCGACTTCGCCTACTGCTTTTTTAATTTCGTCTGCGCCGATGGCCAGACCACCAGCGTCTATTTCCATGTGGTCAAACCGTTTGGTATATTCAAGCACCGCTTCATCGCCGCGCTGTTGCACGTCGTTTATTATATCGGTAACGCTTTGGTTTACGTCCACGTCGTTTTCACGCTTGGCGTTAAGCACGCTAGCAAACGCATGGGCAAAACCTGCATCGGCGGTATTAAGGCGCTTAACCATTATTCACCGCCTTAGTGAAGTTATCAATCCATCCGCTAACTTCATCGGAGCGAGTTTTCCATGCTGCACGGTTAACCGCCAGACGCGAAGAAATTTCGCAAATGACTTCGACCTCGACCAAGCCATTGGCTTTTAATGTTTCCCCGGTGGAAACCAAATCAACTATGCGTGGGCATACACCCAAAATTGGCGCAAGCTCCATTGCACCGGAAAGCTTGATGCATTCGGCCTGGACACCGCGCTTGGCAAAATGGCGTTTGGTAATTTCAGGATATTTAGTCGCAACCCGAACGTGACTCCATGATGTGGGGTCGTCGGTTTTGCTTAAGCTTGCAGGCTCGGCGACGCTCATGCGACAACGACCAATGCCCAAATCCAGCGGGGCGTATACTTCGGGGCTTTCAAATTCCATCAACACGTCAGAACCGGCAACCCCCATATCGGCCGCACCAAAGGCAACAAATGTTGCCACATCAAACGAGCGAACGCGGACTATTTCCAAACCATCATGATTGGTGGCAAAGCGTAGCTGACGCGCGTCAGGGTCATCGAATGCCGCTTCCGGTTCTATACCGGCGCGGTTCACGATGGGCATTACTTCTTTTAGGATGCGGCCCTTGGGCAGTGCCAGCACCAGCTTTTTTTTACCTGTCTGCTTCATTTATCCGGTCCAAAATTTGAGTACTTTTGAGTACTATTGCCAGACAATTGTCCGGTAATGCCAGAGTTATAAATGGTTTTTCGGAGTTGTGCCAGTATGGGGTAGCTTTAGCCTTTTACCCGCTCAATTACCGCACCGCAGGCTGAGAGCTTTTCTTCTAATCGCTCATAACCACGGTCGAGATGATAAACCCGGTTAATCACGGTTTCGCCCCGGGCAACCAAGCCCGCCAATACCAGCGAGACCGATGCGCGCAGGTCAGTTGCCATAACCTGCGCCCCCGATAAATGGCTGGCCCCACGAACAATAGCAGACGACCCATGAACATTGATGTTGGCGCCCATGCGGACAAGTTCTGGAACATGCATAAAGCGGTTTTCAAAAATGCTTTCGGTTATCATGGATGCCCCATCGGCCACGGCGGCCAGCACCATCATCTGGGCTTGCATATCGGTTGGAAAACCGGGAAAGGGTTCGGTCATAACATCAAAACCTTTTAGGTCTCCGCTAGCGCGTACACGCATACCATTTTCTTCAATATCTATTTCGACGCCAGCTTTTTTCAAAACATCGGTAACAGATTCCATTAAATCTGAGCGTGCGCCCTCTAACAATAAATCACCACCGGTTATGGCCGCGGCAATGGCGTAAGAACCCATTTCAATGCGGTCGCCAACCACGGTGTATTCAGCACCGTGCAAAGCATCGACGCCGATTACTTTTAATGTGTCGGTACCTATGCCTTCTATTTTTGCCCCCATGGTAACCAAACAATTGGCAAGGTCGGTAACTTCGGGCTCGCGCGCGGCATTGGCGATTACGGTTTCGCCTTTTGCCAGCGTTGCCGCCATTAAAATATTTTCGGTTCCGCCAACGGTTACATTGGAAAATAATATGTGTGCACCGTTCAGCCCGTTTGGTGCGCGGGCTTCGATGTAGCCTTCTGTTAATTCTATTTCTGCACCCATGGCTTCTAATGCCGTTAGGTGCAGGTCAACCGGGCGCGTACCAATGGCACAACCGCCGGGCAACGAAACACGGGCATGACCAAAACGGGCCACCAGCGGGCCCAGAACCAAAACCGATGCTCGCATTTTGCGCACCAAATCATAGGGCGCAGTTGTTTCAATACTATCAGGCGAAGTAAGCGCAAGAACGCGACCCATGTGGCCACCACCGGGCGCATCACCCTCCATAGAAACGGTTGTGCCCATTTCCGATAAAAGATGCGACATGGTGGAAATGTCTGCCAAATGCGGAAGGTTGGAAAGACGCAAGGTTTCGTTGGTTAACAACGAGGTCGCCATCAACGGTAATGCGGCGTTCTTGGCACCGCTTATTTTTATTGTTCCTTTAAGAGACTTTCCGCCCTGAATGTGAATTGTATCCATTACTTACCTTTTGCTTTTTCCGCTTTACCATCTGAATTGGGCCCATTTGAATTGGGATTGCTTGCCTTAATATTTGCGCGCTTGCTTGCTTGCGCTTTTCTTTTTTTCAAGTTGGCACGTAGTTGGTCTCCGGGCTGGTCTCCGGGCTTGTGGGCCGGGCTTTCCTTGTCCTTAGTGCCGTTGCTGCCTGTCATGCTGTATGCCTCTATTTAACCATCTACACCCGTTTTGCGGCCTTTTAAGGGCTGTTTCAAGCTAAAGAATGGCTATGGTGCCAAATAATGGTATCTGGCCAGACAAAACCCATAAGATAAAACCCATAAGATAAAACCGACAAATAGGCAAAAATTGACCAAGGCATGCTTGCCTTTGTGGAAATGCTATGGCATCTTCCGCCCGATTTTAGTACCCACGCCGCCGTAGCTCAGGGGTAGAGCGCACCATTGGTAATGGTGAGGCCATAAGTTCGATTCTTATCGGCGGCACCATTTTTCTTTTGTGGATTAAAGCAGACTAATTATGGGGCTGGCGGTCACGTCTGCTTTTGACCCA
>CBFDBQ010000071.1:0-7461 GCA_965603095.1 uncultured Thalassospiraceae bacterium
ATTCGTGTTGCCGATGGGCACTCTCCGCTTTTTTTGCATTACGACCATTCTGCGCTTGGCGTTGAACCGTTTGGTTTCATGGTTGAAAACAGATCCATTAGAAAAGCGTTGCAAACTCTTTTGCCAGCTGAAAAGAAAATTCAACATTTTGCTCCGGCAGAGGTAGCTGAATTGGTACGCGGCGTTGACCAAGTTAGTGCAACCTTAAATGACGGCAGTGAAATAACCGCAGCGTTGGTAATAGGTTGTGAAGGCCGCATGTCGCCAACTCGGGAAAGTGCCGGAATAAAGCTCACCAAATGGTCATACGAACAAACCGGCATTGTTTGCACGGTCGAACATGAGCACCCGCATAATTTTTGTGCGCAAGAACATTTTTTGCCCAGTGGCCCGTTTGCAATTTTGCCATTACCGGGCACAGATAAAAAACCCGGCTGTCGTTCATCAATAGTATGGACAGAACGAGCCGACCTTGCGCCCATAATGATGGATTTGGACGATGATGATTTCTTAGAAGAACTGCAAATACGCTTTGGTGATTTTTTAGGTGAGCTAAAAATTATCGGTCCGCGTTTTGCCCATCCATTAACTTTACAATTTGCTGAAAGCTATACCGCCCTCCGGCTAGCATTAGCGGCCGACGCGGCGCACGGCATGCACCCCATTGCCGGGCAGGGGTTAAATATGGGCTTGCGCGATGTTGCGGTGCTGGCCGAGGTTCTAAGCGATGCAAAAAAAGCAGGGCTCGATATTGGCAGTCTCGAGGTTTTAGAAAAATATGAACGTTGGCGCAGGTTTGATAACACGTTGATGTTGGCAGTTACCGATGCACTAACCCATCTTTTTTCAAACGACATAAAGCCTATCAAGCTGGCGCGCGACATTGGACTGGCCGCGGTCAACCAAATGCCGCCATTAAAAAAATTGTTTATGCGTCATGCCATGGGAACGGTGGGTGATTTGCCCAAACTAATGCGCGGCGAAGACTTATAAATATTCTTGGTAATTATTTTTTGGTAAATATTTACGGTTCGCGCTTTAGACCAGAGCTTTCAAGATTTTTTAGATATTCTGCCCAGATGGCATCTTGGTCGCGGCCCAATTCAAACAGGTAATCCCACGTATAAATCCCGCTGTCGTGTAAGTCATCAAACTTAATATCGATTGCATAATTACCAATAGGCTTTAGTTCCATGATGGCAACATTTATACGCCCGCCGATTATTTTCTTTTCATCAGGGTTATGGCCCTGAACTTCTGCCGATGGGCTTTCGACCCGTAATAATTCAGCTGTTATAGAAAATTTTTCACCACTATCAAAATCAACTTCTAGTTTGTTGTCTTCGCGGTTAAGGCGAATTTCAACCGGTTTGTGTTGCTGCCCCTGAGGGTTTGTATTTATTGGCGAAGAAGCTGTCATGGTTTGTGTCCTAGAAAATTTAAGTTAGGTTTAATATGGGGAGCCAATAAAAAAATTAAAGTACTTATATTGCATTACTTTATGGAGCGGGCCTCGGATTCTAACATGATGGGAATACCGTCACGAATGGGATAGGCCAACCCGGCTTTGTCGCTAATCAGTTCTTGTGCCGCCTCATCAAATCTGAGGGCCTGCTTGGTTAATGGGCAAACCAGCATTTCAAGCAATTTACGATCTGCCTTGCGTGGACCCGCTTGTTGTTCAGCCATAATTCAAATCCTTTTAATGTTTTTAGTGCCTGACCGCATTGCCCTGATCGGCGCTGAGCGACATGTGAAATAGTTGTATAAGCATTCTTGCGCGTTCGGTCGGGTCGGTCATTTCTAATAAGGCCTGTTTTTCACCCGATGAAAACGGACAGGTCATTATAAGCGATGAAACCAGCGCCGCATAAGACGCACCATTTACCGCTTCCCAGTCTACATCTATTTCACGGCTATTTAAATAATTATGCATTAGCTCCACCAGTTGTGTCCGCCCGGGGCCGCTTTCTTCGCTGGTATGTCTAACGTCATCAACATAGGGGGTGTAATCCACCGTGGCGGTTCGATATCCCCTGGGCGATATGTCTGTATCTGTAATTTTAAATCGCATAACCCCCTGCAAGGTTATTTGGTATGACCCCTCGCCGGGATCAAAAAAAGAAAAAATTCGGGCCAAGGTTCCTATTTGGTAAATTTCTGCGTCTTCGAGAACCGGGTCTTTGGCATCAGTCTGCGGTTGGACAATTCCCATGTAATGCCCATTGGCAAATGAATCATTTACCATATTAATATAGCGGTCTTCAAAAACGTTAAGCGGAATATGGGCAAACGGCATTAACACAACACCCGAAAGCGGAAATAGCGCAATCTGGTTTGGTTTCGATGCAGTTTGGTTGTGTCCTATGTTCAATCAGCTATCCAATATTTAAGAAAATAAAATTATTGAAAGCTTTTGGCGGCCTTCAATGGTTAGCGGGCTAGCCCCACCAAGGGCATCAAAAATTTTTATCAGCTGTTTTCTAGCCGCACCTTCGTTCCATTTATTGTCTTTTGATATCATTTCCAGCAGTTGGTTTATTGCGGCAGGGGTATCGTTATTTGCATAATACGCCAATGCTAATTCAAATCCCGCATCCATATTGGCGGGGTTGGCAGATACTTTTGATATAAGTACGCCCATTTCATCACTGCTAATCGCGGCGTTAGCGCTTTCTTCGGCCAGTTCTAAAACTGCAATGGCGGCGACAACATCTGTGTTTAATTTTGTTTTTTCGTCAAACGCGCCAACCGTTTCACGCGCGCCTTCTAAATTGCCGCTTAATACTTGTGCCCGGACAAGACCGCCTAGGGCAGCAATAACAGTTTCATCGTGCGACAATATTTGCATAAAAATATCTTCAGCGCCCGCGCCATCACCGGCATCTAATGCTTGATTGGCGGCTTCCATGGCGGCATCAATGGGCGATTTTGCATCGCCAATAAGCTTATCAATAAAAGCCTGAAGCTGGGCTTCAGGCAGTGCGCCCTGAAACGCATCAACTGGTTTGCCGTCTTTGAATGCATAAACCGTAGGGATGGATTGAATGCGTAATTGCTGGGCTAGGCCGCGGTTTTCATTTGCATTAATTCTGACAAGACGCAACAACCCGCCTGCACGGGTAACCATTTTTTCTAGCGTTGCATCCAAGGCCTCAGATGATGCGGCCTCTGGCGCCCAGAAATCTACAATTACCGGAAACTGGCTAGATGCTTCGATAACATCACGGACAAAATTATTTTCATCCGACTGAATTATTAGCGGTCCTTGCTGGGTATTGGCGGCGGCGGGCTGAGTTGCGCCACCCTCTATAATAAATCCGCCCTGATTTCCATCTTGGTTCATTGTTGGTCCGTTCATAAATATTTGGCATAAATATTTGGCAAAAGTAATTGGCAAAAAATTTTATTATTTGTTTAATTATCAGGTCACAGAAATGGCCCTTTTTGTTCCTTCGCGCAAGTGGGCGACGCAAAAAGGTAAAATATGTAAAAAAAATTAAAAAGGCCAGCAAGGGCTTGCAAAGTGGTCTACTTGGCGTATTATCGCGCCGCTTTCACTGGATTTCCTGTGTTGAGCGGGCGTAGCTCAGTGGTAGAGCATCTCGTTGCCAACGAGAATGTCGAGAGTTCGAATCTCTTCGCCCGCTCCAAATCCCTCCTCATGCTTATATTGAGCAATCATTGAGAGAGGGTTTTTATTTGCCAAAACTACATATCTAACTAATTGATATTATTGAATTAATAAATATCGTTGCGAAAGCGGAAATAGTTAATTCAAAATTCAATGATGGCGCTTTGCATGGCCAGCGCCACCAGAGCAAAAAAAGCAAACAGGGTTGAAACGCCACAGCCAAAAAGCAGGTTGGAAATTGTTAGCACCGGGTGTTTGGCGCGATCTTCGGTAATACGGGCATGACTGCGCTGTTCACCCCCGGCCACCATTGTGAAATAAAAGCGCCTGGTAAAAAAAGGCAATGAAAAGCGCACGTTTACGGGATGGCCGCTCCATTCCTGCGGGCTGTCGCTAGCTGTATTGGTGGTTTCAGTGTTGCTCACCTCAGAACTCCTCCCTTGTTTGCGGTGCCTCTTTGGGCCCCTGCCCCTAAATCGTGGCACATGCGGGCAAGGATGGTCAACAAGGCGTCCCCCAACATTTCGTGAGCCACTGATAAATAAGGAATAATTTGTAATTTTTCTAAAAGCTATTAGCTTTTTAAGTGGGGCTATTAAAGGGAGGGATTTTGTGGTCAAGGCCGTAGAAAAAAAACCAATAGCTAATCTTATAAATAAAATTGTGAGCGCCCACCCGCGCCCGCCTGCGGGACTTTTTGGTGGGGCCAAAACAGCCGCCAAGTCCAGCTCCCAGATAGCTGAAAAATATTTACGCCATTATTTTTCTGGACTTTCAGAAGAAGACCTTAGCAAAAGGGCGCCAAAAGATTTAGCCGTTTGCGCATTCCACCATTTGAAATTTGCAAAAAACAGGCGCAAAGGCGAAACATTAGTTAATGTTTTTAATCCTGACGTTAAAAAGGATGGATGGAAATCAAAACGCACAATCATTGAAATTGTGGTTGCAGATACCCCCTTCTTGTTGGATTCAGTCACGGCTGAATTAAACCGTTGTGGGGTTGGCATTCATCTTGCCATTCATCCGGCCGTTTTGGTTCGGCGTTCAAGCAAGGGCGCGCTAGAAAAGATTTTTACCGATAAAAAAAACAAAGATGACGCCATTGTTAATGCCGAATCATTTATTCATATTGAAATAAACCAACAACCAAAAGAACGTTTAGCTGAAATTAATAACGACTTACTTTCGGTTTTATCAGAAGTCAATATGGCGGTGAATGACTGGATAAACATTCGCGGTCAGTTGGCAACGCTTATTGACGAACTGGAAGCAATAAAAAGCAAACTGCCAGAATCAGCAGCAGTTGAGGCAAAAGAGTTTCTTATGTGGTTGCACGACAATCACTTTACCTTGCTTGGTTATCGTGAATACGATTTTTCTGGGAACGGCGAAGGTGCAAAAGTAAACATAATAGCAAATACCGCCCTTGGTATATTAAAAGACCAAAGCCGGGTGGTGTTTAACGAAATACGTAATTTTGCAAAATTGCCACCACAGATCCGTAAGTTTATTAAAGGCGGCGATATTTTAACCGTAAATAAAACCGATACTCTATCGCGGGTTCATCGTGCGGTGCAGATGGATTCTATTGGCATTAAAAAGTACGATATAAATGGCAGGGTAATTGGTCAGCGAATATTTGTTGGTTTGTTTACAGCCGGGGTTTATTCCAACAGTGCGCGGTCGGTTCCGCTTTTAAAAAATAAAATTAATCGGGTGTTTGAACGTTCTGAACTACCGCCGCTTTCCCACGATGGCAAGGCGCTGTTGAATATTCTTGAAACATATCCCCGTGATGAGCTTTTCCAAATTTCCGATGAACGTTTACTGGAAATTAGTCTTGGGGTGCTGCGCCTACAAGACCGACAGAAAGTTGCGCTATTCATCAGGCATGATGATTTCCAGCGTTTTGTAAGCTGTCTAATTTATGTTCCACGCGATCACTATTCAACCGATTTGCGTTTAAGAATGCAGCACGTATTGGAAAATGCAATTGGTGGCGAGATTGGCGCGCACTATGCCCAGCTGGGTGAACAGGCATTGGCTAGGTTACATTTGGTTATTAAAACCACCCCAGGTAAAATAGCTGCTTATGATGAACGCAAAGTAGAAGCAAAACTTAGGGAAGAGGCGCGCACCTGGGGTGATAAAATTATTGACGCCCTAAACCAGAAGCTTGGCGAAGAAGAAGGAAGCCGTTTAGGCGGCCTTTACAGCAAAGCATTTGATGCGGGCTATCGTTCACGGTTTTCACCCGAAACATCCATTGTAGATATTGAAATGGCCGAGCATGCCTTGCGTATTGGTACCATCTCCCTCAACCTTGAAGATGCGGGTGTGGAAAAAATTGAAGAAAGCGCACTTGGGGTACAGCTTCGTTTCAAGGTTTATAATCCAGCAAAACCGGTAACTTTGTCGGGCATATTGCCGATGCTGGAAGATTTTGGCCTTAATGTAATCGAAGAAATGCCCCACCGCATACACCCCAAAGGGGGTGGTGATTATGTTTCCATGCATGATTTTGGATTAGAGCCAAAGGGAGAACTGCCAAAGGTAACGCCTGAAGCAAGTGAAAAATTTCATAATGCGTTTGAAAAAGTATGGAGCGGCGAAATGGAAAGCGACCGCCTTAATGCGCTGGTTCTTTTTGCCGGGCTTGAATGGCGCGAGATTATAGTTTTGCGTGCGTTGGTTAAATATTTACGTCAAACACGAATAAGTTTTTCCGAAGATTATATGGCAAAAACATTGATTGAAAATTCACGCATTGCCAAAGGCGTAGTCGATATGTTTAAGGCAAAATTTGAATTGCCAGCAAACAAAAAAGCGTCATCCGATGTAGTAAAAAAAGCAGCAACAAAATGCGCCCGCATTAGAAAAAGCATAATAAATATGCTCAATGATGTTGAAAGCGCCGATCAAGACAGAATATTAAGGCGATTTATAAATTTGATTGATGCTTCACTTAGAACAAACTTTTTTCAAAATGCTAGCGATGGCACATCTAAACCATATCTTTCAATAAAATTTTCATCGAGAGATATTGAAGAGCTACCATTGCCGCGGCCACGGTTTGAAATTTCTGTATATTCACCCGACGTCGAAGGCGTTCATTTGCGTTTTGGCAGCGTTGCCCGGGGCGGATTGCGTTGGTCTGATAGGCGCGAAGATTTCCGCACAGAAATACTTGGTCTGGTAAAAGCGCAACAGGTTAAGAATGCGGTCATTGTTCCGGTTGGCTCCAAAGGTGGCTTTGTTGTTAAACGGCCACCTAACGGTGGACGCGATGAATTTATGGCCCACGGAATTGAATGTTATAAAACATTTATTCGTGGACTTTTGGATTTGACTGACAATTTTGGATCTAATGGACGGGTTATACCACCCAAGGGCGTGTTGCGTCACGACGACGATGACACCTATTTGGTTGTTGCCGCTGATAAAGGCACCGCAACATTTTCCGATATTGCAAATTCGGTTTCACATGAATATGGATTCTGGTTGGGCGACGCCTTTGCATCCGGTGGTTCGGTTGGCTATGACCATAAAAAAATGGGCATAACTGCCCGTGGTGGATGGGAATCGGTCAAACGGCATTTCCGCGAAATGGGCATCAACACCCAGACAGAAGATTTTACCGTTACCGGCGTTGGCGATATGTCGGGCGATGTTTTTGGCAACGGTATGCTGCTTTCAAAACATATAAAACTAGTTGGTGCGTTTAATCACATGCACATATTTGTTGACCCCAATCCCGATATAAAAACAACATTTGCCGAGCGTAAGCGTTTATTTAATTTGCCCCGCTCGGGCTGGAATGATTTTAA
>CBFDBQ010000072.1:0-7456 GCA_965603095.1 uncultured Thalassospiraceae bacterium
CATATCGGGATGGACCAGCGTTTCCGCCCGGTAGTGCTGGAACTTGACCGCATCGGCACCAGCGCGCGCCGCCTCTTCAACCAAGCGGTGAGCCTGTTCTGGATCGCCGTCGTGATTGCCGCCAACTTCAGCAATGACATAAACACCGCTATTTTCCTCAGCATAACACACATTTTTATCACCTATACGAATCATTCTTCATATGCTTTCATTTGCCAATCTCTAGTCAAAAATCAGATATTAAACATTTCTACCCAACAAATGATCCGGATCGACAGCCTTTACGTCACCAACTCCAAGACCAAGCAATTTTTCTTTTACTGCGCTTTCCGGATCATCAAAACCCTGCAATCTCAGGGCATCATGATGCTCAACCAGTATCGCACGTACGTTTTTTAATGTATTTTTCATTCCCTCCAAGGCAAGGAGTTCCGCGCCCTCAATATCTAGTTTAATGAAATTAGGAATTTTGATGCGACCCTGTTCCACAAGCTCATCAATGGTAACAACCTCAACAATATTTTCATCTTGATTTCCCGTAGGTGATGGCGCGGGTGTTTGTTCAAAGATGCTATGGGTTGCCTTGCCTGGACGAGTATAAAATTTGGCCGTGGTGTTCTCGTCAGAAACAGCAGCCATTATCGTCTCTACGTTTTTCAAGTCATTGATCTCAACATTTCTTTTAATTGCATCACACCCTTGTTGTTCGGGCTCAAATACATAAACAAATCCTTTTGGGCCAACCTGTTTGGCAAACAATATTGTCCACATACCTACATGGCCGCCAATATCCAGAACGGTGTCGCCCTCGCGGATTTCCTCAAAAACGGAAGCCATAAATTTGTCCTCTTCGCCTTTGTGGCTAAGCTGTCGTAAGTTGCGAGGGGAAATTGCTTCATATTTTACATCAAACCCTAAACGGTGTGACATAACCATGCGCACACCATTGCGAAAATCTATATTTGACTTACGAATTTGGTGCCACTTTCTAAGCCTTGCCGGGCTGGAACATGTCCATATAAACCTATAGATCATCTTTGAAACTTCGTACGTTAACTTGTTTGACTTCAAAACTTTCTTAAGGCTGGTCAAGATTGTCATTCATATTCTCCATTCGCATATGCAACCACATGGACGCCATCATGTTTGGCGCCTATTTTATTGTTACCAATTTTCATTTACCGAATCCGTTTTCTACCATGTTGCGGGCAACCTGATATTCCCAAGGCCCGTTAATGCGCAATGATTCCGCCTGCGACAGTTCGATGTGGCCGATGCTGTGCCCCAGCATATCGTCGCTGCCAATCATGTCGTGCGAATGGATGACATAAAGTCCGCCCGCCTCCTTGAAGACCAGGTCCTTATCCTGGCGAACCACGCGTTCTTGATAGCCCACCGGGGTCAAACCTTTTTTACCGATCATCCAGTGGTAAGTCTGGTCCTCGACCACGGCGATTACTGAATCCGTGTCATAGATCAAAAGGCTGTCGATGGCCTCGGCAACATGACTTGAATCGATAAATGGCGAGTGGGGATAGGCAAGGACGATGATGTCGGGTTGGTAGCCCTCGGTCTGGTCCAAATGATCAAGAAGTTCTTTTAACGCCGCGCTAAACGTAACCCGCGGGCTAATGGTCGCTTTACCACGCACAATGGGAACTTCGGCACCGGCGGCCCTAGCGTGTTCGGCAATTGCCGTATCTTCGGTCGAAACCATCACGCGATCGACCATATCAACAGCTTTTAGTTTCTCAACGCAGCGTTCCAGCAAACTCTGTTCACCCAATTTCAACTGAGGAAATTTCTCGCCATCCAACAAATCGGCGCGGGCGGGAACAACAGCAAGAATACGCTTTGATAATTCATCGCGATGCTCGGAAACAAACTTCCGCTTAACCTCGCGGCGCACCCGCATCCGGGCATCGCGGTTGGTTGACATGCTAGCCCCGTGCTGGCGGTAATACATTAGCGGCAGGGAAACGTTGTGAACCTGAAATTTCTCGATAAACTTGATCCAGAAGTCGTAGTCTTCCTGGAAACGAATTGTTTCGTTGTAACCACCAATTTCATCGAAGCAGCTACGGCGATACATAGCACCTGCCGCAAGGCATGGCCGATCAAGCAGTTCGACCTCGTCATTGGTTTTTGCCCGGCGAACAGCTTGTATCATCTCGCCGTGAACATCGACGGTGAAATAATCACAAAATACCAAACCGACGTCAGGGTTTCGATCCAGATAGCCAGCCAGCACCAACACCAGATTTTCATCAAACCAATCATCTGCATCCAAACGGACAATGTATTCACCGTTGGATGCTGCAATGCCACGGTTAGATGCTGTCGCCAAACCGACCCCGTCAAGGGTAATGACCTTCAAACGGGCATCGTCTGCATACCCTACCAGCACTGCTTCGGTATCATCCGTGCTACCGTCATTGACAACAATTACTTCAAAGTCCTCGTATGATTGCGCAAGAGCGCTATCCAATGCCCGCGGCAGAAACTTCGCGTAGTTGTGCGCCGTAATAATGATGCTGACAGAAATCGTCACGGTTATTCTATTGTTCCTATTTAGTCACTTGCAGACAGGGAAAGGAAATAATCAAGGGTTAGGGCAAGTCCGTCGGAAAAGTCTGTTACGGTTTTGAAGTCCAACATTTTTTTAGCCTTAGATGTATCGGAAAAATTGCGCAACACCTCGAATGCCAAGGCTTCGCCATGATTGACTGAAACCTGCAGATCAGTGCGACTTTCGACAAGTTTGGCAATGGCCTCAGCAATTTCGTTGACGGTGCGTTCCTTGCTGCTGGCAATTTGGAACACGTGGCCACCAATGTCGGGCATGGATGCAGCGGCAATAACCGCATTGATTAGGTCATCAATATAGATAAAGTCTCGCGTTTGAGCGCCGTTGCCGAAAATTTCGAGAATCTCGCCTGCCAGTGCCCGGCGAATGAACTTGGCCACAATACTGTTCTTGCGAACGGAGCCGGGGCCGAACACATTACCGAACCTAAGAGCCACAGCATCAACGCCGAAGGAGCCGTGATAAGCACTGCAATAACCTTCGCCGGCCAACTTGCTGGCACCATAGGGTGATAGTGGGTGGGCTGGTTTTTCCTCGTGCATCGGTGGCTCGACATCGCCCAAAGGTGCGCCCGAAGAAGCCATGACAAAACGGCATCCCGGATTGGCCCGCGCACCCTCTAAATAATTGAATGTGCCCATGACATTAATTTCGCAATCAAGGCGCGGTGCTTCGACCGAGGGCTGGACACCGGTATTGGCGGCGAAGTGCACGATCACATCCGCACCGCTGCTGGCGTTAATGGCGGTTTCGGCGTCACGGACATCCGCAACGATCAGTTCGCGTCCGCCCCATTGCTGCTGCGTCACCGTTTCGCTACGCTGCCAGGCAGCGCCTGGCAGATCCGCTTCGGTTCCGACCGACAAATCATCGACCACCCGAAAATTGCATCCCTCGTCTTGCAACCGCGTCAACAAGGCCGTTCCCAAAAAGCCGCAGCCACCGGTAATCAGCCAGTTGCGGGGAAGTTTTGAATTTGTGTTCACATCCACCTCGTGGTTTATCTGCGCCAGCCCACTTCGGGCATGATGCGTTCTTTATTAATGCGTCCGCTATGGCGGCCAACATATTCCAGCATTCCGGCGATGACCTCGTCTGTTAGGAAATGTGGCTTAAGCCCCAATTCCAGCAATCCGGTATTTTTTGGATTGTAGTAATGTTCTTCAAGTTCGCGCCGGGGGTTTTCAATGGATTTTATGCTCACCCCAAAATCCATCTCATCTCCGACTTTTTTTACATGGGCCGCAAGATCGTTGACCGAGAAGGTTTCGGTAAACTGGTTGAGCACCCGAAACTCGCCCGCCTGTGCCGGGTTGTTCACGGCCAACTCAACACATTGCAAGGTGTCTCGAATGTTAAGATAACCGCGTACCTGTCCGCCCTTGCCGTAAACCGTCAGCGGAACCCCGCATACCGCCTGAACCACAAAACGGTTAAGAACGGTGCCAAAAACATCGTCATAATTGAAGATCGGTGCCAACCGCTCGTCGGCCGCCAACTCATCTGTTTCAATACCATAAACCGGCCCCTGATTAAGATCTGTTATCGCAAGGTCCCAGATCCGGGTCGAGAAATACAGCATGTCGCTGTCTTGCACCTTGGTCAGATGGTAGATTGAGCCGGGAAGCTTGGGAAACAAGAACGTATCTTTGCGTCCGTTATGAACAACATCAAGATAGCCTTCTTCGATATCGATATTGGGCGTACCGTATTCGCCCATGGTGCCAAGCTTGACCAGATGGCACTTTGGAGCCAGATCGCGAATGGCAAAGGCGACATTAAGGGTTGTAATCAGGTTGTTGCTAACGGTGGACGCGGCTCTGTCGCGCCCCATCATGGAATATGGCGCCGATGGTTGTTCGGCGTAATGTACAACCACATCCGGAGCCGTTTCCTTAAACACCTTTGTCAAAAACTCGTAATCGGTAATATCGCCGATCTCAACATTAATTTTATGACCCGATGCCACCTTCCATATTTTTGCGCGCTCATCCAGTTTGGGTACATCAACAAGCGGGTCACGATCGAGCTCGCGACAAATAGTTCGGCGCAGATAATTATCAACAACGCTGACTTCATGGCCACGTGCAGACAGGTGCATCGCCGTGGCCCAGCCAAGGTATCCGTCACCGCCAAGAATCAAGATATTCATCGGTTATATTTCTCGTAAAAAGCCGCTGATAAGGTCAATCGAGCAACCCCGTGTCAACAAGGTAGCGGCGCAATTCATCCGGCTTCATCGCCACTTCATTAGCAGAGTGATATTCCCGCTCTACACGAGAATTTACAATCCCAGGATAATCGTCAAGGCTGCTTTGATACATATCGGTTAGCGCAGGCAGCACAACAAAGTGGTTTTCCAGCTCAATGGAACGGCGAACCTCTTCGCTGTTCATGAGTTCCTCGTATAGTTTTTCACCTGGACGGGTTCCGATTTCCTCAATCGCAATATTGGCAGGATCAAGTCCAAACTTTGGCGCCAATTCGTCGATCATCACCTGCGCAAGATCGGCAATGCGCACGGTATTCATCTTGGTTATTAAAACCTCACCCCCTCGGGCCAACATCGCCGCCTCCAGCACAAGATCAACCGCCTTATCAATATCCATGATAAAGCGGGTCATTTCTGAATCGGTCAACGTAACCGGGCCGCCCTTGCGGATCTGTTCACGGAAAATAGGCAGCACCGATCCGCTGGATCCAAGTACGTTGCCGAACCGTGTTGAAGTAAAGATCATACCCTTACGCCTGTCGACCACGTTGGCGGCCTTGATCAACTGTTCACCCATTAGTTTTGAGGTACCCATAACGTTGGGGGGATTAACAGCCTTGTCAGTTGATGTATAAACCACCAACCCGACATTTTTTTCCATGGCGCCGTAGATGACATTTTGCACACCTAAAATATTGGTCTGCACCGCCTCTAGCGGGTGATGTTCGCACAATGGCACGTGCTTCAATGCTGCGGCATGAAAAACAACATCCATACCATGAAAGGATCGGACAAGCTTATCGCGGTCACGTACGTCTCCCAGAACCGGTACGAACCCCTGTCCCAGTTCGTTCCCTAAGGTGAACAAACCGGTTTCGTCGTTGTCTAATCCCCAAACCCCTTCTGGGGCGTAGGTCAACAGGCGACGAATTAGAGCGCTGCCAACCGACCCGGCGGCGCCGGTTACTATTATGCGTTTATTTTTGAAGATATTCTCAAACATCATACCAATATCCATCTATCACTAATTTTTGGCTTGCTAAATTAGTCCGCTAGGTCAATTCGTTTTTCGCTGACTTTTCCCCGGCCCAACACGGGATAACGTAGTTTAATTTCTTTTGGTTTTCGGCCCGAAACTACCAGAGGCCAAGAGTTACCAATAGAATTAAAGGCTGCAGGAACGCCCTTTCTTGCGTGGTCGTGAAATACGTAAGAAAGGAAATCAAAAATACGCGCCACCGTCCGCCGTCCCGGAAAATCAGGAATCCATCCAGAAACGTCCTTTACCGATGCATAGCGACCGACAAGAAGCTTAAATTCATCTTCACTAAGAATATCTTGCTCACGCCCGTAAGCCAGCAATTCGAGAGTATAATCAAGATACTTCCAAGCCGCCGAAAGACAAATAAGCTTGAGCAGCGTTGAGCGCATTTTATCTGCGGAAATGTTTTCACCATTGCTTTCAACAAATTCTGAAAAATTACGCAAGTACAGCGCATCGCCACCACGCAGCTTATCTTTTTTTCCACCAATTCCTGAAAAATGCGCTCGGTTGATTTGCAAATCAAATAGCACAAACCCCCGTTCGGTTAAAAACTTATCCAATTCATGAAATGGTACAGCCCCGTCACCGTGACGCCAAAAACCAACTTCCAGAAACAGCCCTAGCACGTTTTCCTTCAACATTTTTGGTCCTGAGCGCAAAATTTCAAGCTCGGTTCCTTCTGTATCAAGCTTAATAAAATCAGCCGCAGCAAAACCAAAATGGGTAGGCACAGAATCCAGCGTAACGCCATCAACCTTTATCTTTTCCACTTTTTGGTCGGTACGTGAATCTTCTAGAGATGAGGAAACCGTTGGCTGGTTTGGGCGTAGATAGAAAGTAAGTGGGGCATCTTTAATGGCAAGCGCGGCCTGCCTGATCTCAACCTGTGGGTTATCTGAATATTTTTTGACCAGCTTGTTAAAGCTAACCGTAACTGGCTCAAACCCATAAAACTGCAATAATTTAGAACCGACCGGGGCTTCTAATGGGGAAAAAATACTGCCAGCTGCACCGCCGTCATAAACAACCAATGGGTGATCGCGAAAGACATGGTGCATGCTTTGGTCTAGAAACGGATCGATCTCAGGTTCTATCCAAGATGAAATTTCTCCAAGTATAGTCATCATCTTTCCTATAATTCTATAAGTTAGGATCTAAAAGTGTATGATTAATAAGCTTTAACTAAAGCAAGCTACCGCAGTCCGGGTGAAATCACACCCAAACTGAAATTAAAATCCAAATTTGCGCAGGCTTAATGTTAAGCCGTTGCCAAATATGTAATCGGCGCCTTAACCCGAACCTGTCGCCCAAGAAGGTCAAGCAGCAAAATCGCTCTTTTCTCGTCGGCCATGTCTTCGAAAAGGCCAAATTGATCGGCAAAAGCGCCGTCAACCACGCGCAACCGATCGCCCTTGTTGAACATTCTAACTGGCGGTGCTATGGCACCACCTTCGCCTTCACGGCCCATAATTTCTTCGACCAACCCTTGGGGCATAGCCGTAGGCCCGTCGCCAAGACATATTAAATTGGACACCCCGATAGTTCCGTTGATGGCGCGCCACCGACAGGCACTGGTGTCCATTTTTACGAAAAGGTAACGGGGAAACATCGG
>CBFDBQ010000073.1:0-7218 GCA_965603095.1 uncultured Thalassospiraceae bacterium
AGAAAAGACTGAACTACATTATTATCAGAAAGCGGTTTTTTAAATACATTATTGGTTGGGTTTCTAGGCATCGTGCTTTCAACGACAGTTGGATTTATCATGGGCATTGCGCGCCTTTCATCCAACTGGATAATTTCAAAGCTGGCCGCTGTATATATTGAAACATTGCGCAACATACCGTTGCTACTGCAAATATTTTTCTGGTACTTTGCCGTGCTGCAACTGCTTCCCGGGCCGCGCAATAGTATGTCGTGGTCAGATTCAATGTTTTTGAGCAATCGCGGTCTTTATATTCCCGCACCAGTATTTGAAGATGGCTCAGGTGTGGTTATTGGAGCATTTGTTTTAGCTGTTGTTTTGGTTATTGCTATTGCCAGATGGGCTGGTAAAAGACAAGAAGCAACTGGCCAACAGTTTCCCACGGTTTATGCTTCGTTGGGCATTTTGATAGGTTTACCGGGAATTGTATTTTTATTGTCTGGCATGCCCATAGGCCTCCAATACCCTGAATTAAAAGGTTTCAATTTTAAAGGTGGCATTGCAATAATTCCTGAATTGATGGCGTTGCTTTGGGCACTATCGTTTTATACCGCAGCTTTTATCGCTGAAATTGTTCGCGCCGGTATTCTGGCTGTAAGTCACGGCCAAACCGAAGCGGCCCATGCGCTGGGTTTGCGCAATTCGCCCACATTAAAGCTGGTTGTTATTCCGCAGGCGTTGCGCGTTATTATTCCGCCGCTTACTAGTCAGTATCTTAATTTGGTCAAGAACTCGTCATTGGCGACCGCCATTGGCTATCCTGATTTGGTTGCCGTGTTTATGGGAACAACCCTAAATCAAACTGGCCAAGCAGTAGAAATTGTTGGTATGACCATGGCTGTTTATCTTGCCATCAGCCTCACTATTTCAAGCTTAATGAACTGGTATAACAAACGCAAAGCATTGGTGGAGAGATAACTTATGACCGGTTTTAAGGAAATAGCAGATATGCCAGCACCGGTTAGTACAACCGGGGTGGTTGGCTGGGTTCGTCAAAACCTTGTATCAACACCAACGAATACATTCTTTACGTTTGTAGGCCTTTATCTGATTTATTTATTACTGCCGCCACTGCTTGATTGGGCAATTTTTAGTGCAAATTTTGTCGGTAGCGATGGTGATTCCTGCAGCGGAAGTGGCGCCTGCTGGGTATTTGTAAAAGAACGAATTACCTTGTTTATGTATGGATTTTATCCATCGGCTGAATACTGGCGCATGAATTTGGTTTTTGCATTATTGGCCATTACTTTTGTCCCGCAATTTTTTGATGCCTTTCCCTATAAAAAAATTATGGGTATATTTGCCTTAACCGGTTTTCCTGTTATTTCGTTCTTTCTTATTTCTGGCGATGTGCTTGGTTTGGCCCATGTTGAAACCGAATCATGGGGCGGGTTATCGCTTACGCTTATTTTGTCATTTGTGGGAATTATTGCGGCGTTGCCGTTTGGGGTTTTATTGGCATTGGGCAGACGCTCAGAGATGCCGATAATCCGTACCATGTGCGTAATATTTATTGAACTGTGGCGCGGTGTTCCGCTTATATCAGTTCTGTTTATGGCATCTGTTATGTTGCCGCTGTTTCTGCCCGATGGTGTAACTTTTAATAAACTGCTACGCGCCACCATCGGCATTGTTATGTTCCAATCTGCATACATGGCCGAGGTTATTCGTGGTGGTTTGCAGGCCATACCCAAAGGTCAATACGAAGCGGCCAGTGCATTGGGTCTTAGCTATTGGAGATCCATGACATTTATTATTCTGCCGCAAGCATTGAAACTGGTCATACCGGGCATCGTTAATACATTTATTGCGCTGTTCAAAGATACCACGCTGGTTTTAATCATTGGCCTATTCGATATTTTAGGAACCGTCCAGTCTGCGATAGTTGACCCATCATGGCGCGGTGTGGCTACCGAAGGTTACGTGTTTGCCGCATTCTGCTTCTGGGTATTTTGTTTTGGTATGTCACGCTATTCATTGTCGCTAGAACGTAAACTTCACACCGGCCATAAAAGATAATTTTAATTCGGAATATACATTTTTAAGGAAAAACCAATGTCCGCAACCGCAACTAACATCCAATCCTCACCTGATGGAGATAATCTCGCCATCGAGATAAAGGGTATGCACAAATGGTACGGCCAGTTCCATGTGCTGAAGGACATAAACCTTGAGGTCAAACAAGGCGAACGCATTGTTATTTGCGGGCCGTCAGGTTCTGGTAAATCCACCGTTATACGCTGCATCAACCGCTTGGAAGAACACCAGCAAGGCCAGATTATGGTCCAGGGTATCGAGCTTACGGATGATTTAAAAAAGATTGATGAAATCAGGCGTGAAGTTGGAATGTGTTTCCAGCATTTTAATTTGTTTCCGCATTTGACCGTTCTTGAAAATTGCACCCTTGCGCCAATTTGGGTTCGTAAAATGCCTAAGGCCGAGGCCGAAGAAGTTGCAATGAAGTTCTTGGAAAGGGTTAAAATTCCCGATCAAGCAGCTAAGTTTCCTGGCCAACTTTCTGGTGGCCAACAACAACGTGTTGCCATTGCCCGTTCGCTTTGCATGAACCCTAAAATAATGTTGTTCGATGAGCCAACTTCGGCGCTTGATCCGGAAATGATTAAAGAAGTGTTGGACGTTATGGTTGAGCTAGCTAACGAAGGCATGACCATGCTTTGCGTAACCCACGAAATGGGTTTTGCCAAAATGGTTGCCGACCGGGTTATATTTATGGATGCAGGGCAAATTGTCGAAGAAAACAATCCGCACGAATTCTTTGATAATCCGCAACATGACCGCACCAAGCTATTCTTGAGCCAAATACTTGATCATTAATTGATACCTGTAAGGGGAAGCAAAATGCCGTCAGCACATAAAAGTTTAAGAGAGCGCGCAGACGAAACCACAACTTCCATTCAGGAAATACTTGGCGTTTCAGACGAAACTCATTCCAAAGAAGTTTCTTCTGCGGTGGAAAAAGCAATCATTGCCGCGCTTTTAGAAGAGCGCGAACGTTGTGCCAAGGTGGCCTTTGAATGCTGCGCCGAAGATCAGGATAAAGCGCACAAGGTAGCTGACGAGGTCAGGCGTATTCGTAACGCGCTGGTGACCAATCTTTCTTCAATGAGATAAAGTTTTTGCTCACGGCTGTGAGATAAAGCAGCTCACGGCTGTGCGTTAAGGGCCTATGGGTACATCAGGGTTATTGCCCCATTCGGCCCAAGATCCATCATAAACGCTACTATCAACCACCCCTACAAGATGAAGGGCAAGCGTAACCACGCATGCGGTTACGCCGGAACCACAAGTTGAAATAATTGGTTTATCCAAATCAACTCCGGCTTCGCTAAGAGCCGATTTAATTTCATCGGCATTTTTAAATGAAAAATCTTTTGATGGGTCTATTAGGCGGGTAAACGGAATGTTGATCGACCCCGGGATGTGGCCCTTGCGCTCGGTTGGACGTGGCTCGTGGTCAATGCCGCCAAAGCGTCCTTCGCTACGGGCATCAATAACCTGAAAATCACCGTTTTCGATGTTATCCAACATATCTTGGCGAGATTTTAGAAGTTCCGCCCGTATCGATGGGGTAAAGTGCGCTGGCGGCAATATTGGCTCAACATGTTCAAGCGGGCGTTTTTCACGACCCCATTTTAAAAGCCCGCCATCTAATACAGAAACATTTTCGTGCCCAAATGTTCTAAACATCCACCAAACGCGCGCCGCCGCCATGTATCCTCCATTGCTGTCATAAACAACAACATGGGATTCTGGGCCAATACCCATTTCATCAACTGCTTCTTTGAATTTTTCTGAACCGGGGAACATGTGCGGTAATAAAATAGTGGTATCGGCGTTTTCATCTATGGGGAAATACGACGCGCCGGGTATGTGGCGATAGGTGTATTCCTCATAGGCATCACGATCTGCATGGGGCAGATGATACGTTGCGTCTATTACGCGCACTGCCGAATTATTTATATTTTCTTCTAGCCATTCGGTGTTGACCAGCGATTGTGGATTGGTGTAGCCCATTTTTTTTATTTCTCTTTTTAATGAGTTTAATGAGGATATTTTACACCAATAGGGTAGCGCGTTTTAAGCATAAGGCCTAAAAATAATTTTAAAGCCAGCCTTCTTAAAGCCAATCTGGGTAGGGCAAGCCTTTTTCTTTTAGGAATTTGGGGTTGAAAAGTTTGCTTTGATAGCGGGTTCCAAAATCACCTAAAATTGTAACTATGGTGTGACCCGGCCCCATTTTTTTGGCTAACCTAATGGCACCGGCCACATTAATGCCACTGGAACCGCCAAGGCAGAGGCCTTCGTTTTTGAGAAGATCAAAAATTATGGGCAACGCTTCATCATCGGGGATTTGAAAAGCTTCATCAATGATGGCACCTTCAAGGTTTGCGGTTATTCGCCCTTGGCCGATACCTTCGGTTATCGAGCCACCCTCTGATTTAAACTCGCCAGTAGTATAATAGCTATAAAGCGCAGCACCCATGGGATCGGCAAGACCAATAACCACGTCCGAATTTTTTTCCTTTAATGCCATGCTCACGCCAGCCACGGTTCCACCGCTTCCAGCGGCGCAAATAAAGCCATCAACACGGCCACCTGTTTGTTCCCATATTTCCGGCCCGGTGGACAGCATGTGGGCATCGCGGTTTGCGGTATTATCAAACTGATTGGCCCAAATGGCGCCATGTGGCTCAGTTTTAGCAAGCTCTTCTGCTTTGCGTTTTGATACATGAACATAATTATTGGGATCTTTATAGGGAACGGCCGGAACCTCTATTAATTCAGCACCGCAAAGACGAAGAGTGTCTTTCTTTTCATCGCTTTGGGTTTCGGGAATAATTATTACGGTACGGTAACCGAGCGAATTTCCCACCAATGAAAGACCAATTCCGGTGTTTCCGGCGGTGCCTTCAACAATGGTGCCGCCTGGCTTTAAACGGCCACTTTTTTCAGCATCGCGAATAATAGACAGGGCAATTCTATCTTTGACCGAACCACCCGGGTTCATGAATTCGGCTTTGCCCAATATTTCACATCCGGTTGCTTTGGATGCGGCATTGAGACGGATAAGCGGGGTGTTGCCTATGGCATCGGCCAAGTCTTTTTTAATGTTCATTTCGCATGGTCACTTTCTTTACTACATTTATGAAGGTGTGAAACAATTCAAACCAACACAAATAATAATGTTGGTTTGAATGTAATCTTTAGTCCCTTGATTATCAAGGAATTAGCAAAAGAAAGTCTGTTGGATACTTGGCGGCCATCTGTTGAATATATGGTGGTTATTTTGCCCAACGCGCCTTTAGCGAACTATGGTTTACGGCAAACCACTGCATGGCGATAAGCGTCATTGAATTAATGAAACGTCCTTCATCAAGCCATTTCAAAGCACCGGCAACATCAACTGCTATAACGCGGATGTCTTCGTGTTCATCTGCCAACCCATATATGCCACCGGCGTTACTGGCATTTATTTTGGCGCAAAACAAAAACATACTTTCGGTTGAGCCGCCGGGCGTTACTAAATAGTGGGCAATGGGAACCATATCCAGCACCTCACAATTGGCTTCTTCGATTGCTTCGCGTTTTATTACGCCATCTGGCGTTTCGTCTTCATCAATTATTCCCGCCACTATTTCTAAAATCCATGGCGAGAATTCATTTTCGTCAAACCATGGTGATTTTAATGCAGCATATGCACCGGGGCGAAACTGTTCGATAAAAACCAGCTTTTCAATATCAGGATCGTAAAGAATTGCCGCCGCCGCATGCCCGCGTTCAAATATTTCACGGCTCATTTCACCGCTTGTATTTCCATTATGAAGGGTATGGCGCAGTAGGTATTTATCTAGTTGGAAATAGCCATCCCAGACACGAGTTTTTTTAACAACCTCAACATCATTTACTTTGAATTTTTTGCTTGAATAAGGCTTGTTGTCACCTGCCACGGGCCTTAACCCCAAAACCTGCCGGAAACACCAATGGTAATATTTACAAGACCTAAAATCATATTGGTTGCAACGGCGCGACGAATAACACCTAGATGAATTGCGGCATCAGGCCATGTTTCGCTGGCAACGGAAACTTTAAATTTTTTATATGGAACAAAATAGACATAGGCGAAAAGCGCAACCATCACCCAACCGATGATGTGCATTAGTTCAACGTGATATCCGGCCGAAGCAAACCCACCGAAATCATAATAAACCATTGTATATCCGGTAGCAGGCATGACTATTACTGAAATCCACACCCACATGAAAAATTTTGGGAATACTTTTGACCAAACGCCAAGCCGTTCGGGCGGGGCAAGAAAGCCAAGCGACGGACGTAAAAATCCCCACGCAAAAACCATTCCCCCGACCCAAATAACTGCGCCAAGGGTGTGAAGTGAATTTACATAGGGAAAAATATTATCCATGCATGCAATGTTGGCGTGAAGATGCCGTGCAATCAAGCCATGAATGGCCACAATATATAACTATATGAAATATAGCATTAAATCATGGGTAAATCAGGAAAAGCGTTCCCAGCCAATGCCGTTAATATCGACTTCGGGGTGGGCACCGCGGGCAAGGCTGGCAATGATTCGCCCCGAACCAGCGGCCATTGTCCAACCCAATGTGCCATGCCCAGTATTTAGTAAAAGATTTTCTTGCCTCCCGCGCCCAATAACCGGAACCCCGTCGGGGGTCGATGGGCGCAAGCCTGTCCAGAATTCGGCCTTTGTTTCATCGCAGGCATTGGGGAAAAGACTGGTTGTTAAATCCATGGTTATTTTCGATCTGCTGTCATCGATTTCGTTATTGTAACCATTGAATTCTGCGGTTCCGGCAGCGCGCAGACGGTTGCCTAGTCTGGAAAAAACCATTTTGTGCTTGATGTCGGTAATGCTGATATTGGGTGCGCCCAAGGTATTTGTTATGGGCATTGTAAGCGAGTACCCCTTTATTGGATAAATTGGTAAATTGATTCCCATGTCCTTAACCACAGCTGGTGAATGACTACCCAGCGCCAAAACAAAAACATCACCTTTTATTTCGCCACTGCTTTCTGGGGTATCGGTGATTACACTTTTAACTTTCCACATATCTGTATTTAGGCCATGCACATTTACGCCATAGCGAAACGAAACACCCATCTCGACGCATTTTTTTT
>CBFDBQ010000074.1:0-7070 GCA_965603095.1 uncultured Thalassospiraceae bacterium
ATGCTGGGCGATAGGCCGATTAGATAAATCATAATTTTACGGGGCGCAGAGGCTAAGACTGCAAAACATCATGACAACACCAGTTACCGATAAAGAAAAAACCCCAGAACCTAAAGATAATCGTCGCGAACATCTGCGTGCCGACGATCCTGCGCTTGTGGTTAAGGTTGATGGAAAAATATACAAGACGGTTAATTGGAGTATGGGTGGATTATTAATAGAGGGATATAGGGGCGAGCTTACAACTGGGGCGCTTGTCACTGTTGCCGCACTTGGGGAAAACGTAAAAAATCTTACGGATGTTTGTATTCGGGCGCGGGTAATAAGAAGCGATCAGGAAATGGAATATATTGCGATAAACTTTCTTGGCCTAGACCAATCTGCTTTTGGCCTGCTGAGGGCATTTACCGATATAAAATCAAGTGCTCGCCAGCCTTATTAATTTATATATCAATCTTTAACAAACTTGTTGAATGTTTCGATTACCGCATCGGACCCAAGATTTTTTGTTATCAGCACCAATTGTGAAATGCGCTTATCATTTGGTCCAATATTTAACCACGAGGGAAGTTCCTGTGGCGGATGAAAAACGTGCTGCACCCCATGAACGGCGATAGGTTTTTCCTGACCTTCAATATCAAGCACGCCTTTCATGCGTAAAATATTTTCACCCTGTGTGGTCAACAGCATATCCAGCCAATTGGTAAATGCTTCCCATTTGATGGGCTTGTCATAACTTATGGTAAAGGCATTAATGCCCTTGTTGTGCCCGTGGTCATGATTATGTTGGCGGTGTGATCCCTCTATGGCATCAAAGGAAAGCCATCTTTTGGGATGTGGTTTTATGTTGCTGTCAAATAACCCCGTATCGAACAGGTCGGAAACACGAAGGCCTTCCCCATCATAAGCAACCTCTGCTGCCCCGGGATTAAGCGATACCAATCTATCGCGTAAATTATTTACCGTTTCAGCATCGGTAATATCTGTTTTGGTAATTATTATTCTGTCGGCAACAGCAACTTGTTTTACTGCTTCGTCAAATCTGTCCAATGTTTCCCAGCCTAACAACCCATCAACAGTTACTATTATACCGTCAAGGCGGTAACGCCCAGATGCAATTGGGTCTGTTATTAATGTGTGAATTACAGGGGCGGGGTCGGCAAGGCCGGTTGTTTCAATTATGACGCGACGAAAGGGGGGTATGTCTCCATCAGAACGCAGTACCAACAAATCGCGCATGGCTTTGCTAAGATCGCCCCTGACAGAACAGCAAATACATCCGCCTTCTAACAGGACAATGTCTTCATCAATTTTTTCAACTAACAGGTGATCAATAGAAACATCACCGTATTCATTAATAAGTACGGCGGTTTCTTCCATATGGGGGCTGGAAAGGATTTTATTTAAAAGCGTTGTTTTCCCACTGCCAAGAAAACCCGTTAGCAGGCTAACCGGAACGGCGGCGGGGAGGTCATTTTCCATAAAGTGTTTCTGGGTCTATTTCGACCTTAGCTATTGTAGTTATTTTTCCATCACGCACTGCATTGAAAAAACAATTACGCCGCCCGGTGTGACACGCTACGCCAGTTTGGTTGACCACAAGTAAAATTGTATCGCCATCGCAATCCCATCTAAAATCAATCAAGGCTTGGGTCTGACCTGAACTTTCACCCTTGCGCCATAACTCGCCCCTAGAACGTGAGAAATAGCAAACCTGACCCGATGAAAGTGTTTCGCGAATTGCATCGGCGTTCATCCATGCCATCATCAATATTTCATCGCTACCGTCTTGTTGGGTGATGACCGCAACTAAACCTTGGTCATTGAAATTGACGGCATTAATAACCGCATCAATGACATCTGTGGGAACGGGGATATCTGTTTGCTCGCTCATGTTAGATTTCCATTTACTTTGCTGTTTTTGCATCATTGCCCGAATTTAGCGTGGGGTTAAGACATTTAAGCAAAGCACGGGCATTTTTTTGCATTATTCTTACGTAAAGGGTGGGGCTTTCATCTAAATCTACCCCCATTGCGTCAAGTTCACCAAGGCGAACACCCATATCCAGTGAAATTGATTTAGCCATTTGAGATGTCATTTGCGGTTCGGTAAATATGCATTTTATCTGCTCGTTTTTTATTAGTTTTTTAAGCTCAACAATGTGTCGGGCTCCAGCATCACTGCCTTGAATATTTACAATATTGCCCCGCTGGTTAAGGCCAAATTCGCGGACAAGATATGAAAACCCATCGTGCTGGGTAACGAACGGAACGTCTTTTATGGTTTTTATAAATTTTACCATTTGCCGCCTTAACGATTTAATCCGGTTTTTTGCAACATGAGCATTTTTTTCATAAACACCCTTATTGTCGGGGTCGGCATTTATAAGTATTTTTGCTATTGCATCGACAATTGCCACTGCATTAATTGTTGCAAGCCATATGTGTGGATCAAGCGTATTGCTGTTATCGTATGGAATAAGAACCATCGATTGCTCGTTCATCAACGTTACAACATTAGCATCGCCCGCAAGGGTCGCGATTGATTTGCTTAGCGATTTTTCCATTTCTGGGCCAACCCAAAAAATTATGTCTGATTTTTCAATCATTCTTGCATCGGATGCCTTTAGTTGGAAATCGTGCGCCGATGTGGTTGCCGGCATTAATAATTTCGGGGTAATAATTCCATCGCCGACTGCCAATACAAGCGCATATATGGGGCGGATGGAGGCAACAACCTTAAGATCCTTTGCTGTGGCATAGGCAGACTGAGCCATCACAATAATTAAGGCGGAAATTGCTATTATAATCTTGAGGGGGGGCATGATTTTCACTTTGGCGTAGTTTCTTTGTTAATTCATAAAATATGTTATAACACAACCCGAACAAAGCAAAAAGGGCCGCCCTTATAAATGCACAGCAATGATCCAAGCAAAACTCTTTTGGTATCAGCCGAAAATGTAAGCGTTGAAATGAACGGCAATAAAATACTGCTGGGTGCATCGCTAAGCGTAAGCGAAGGCGAGGTGGTAACAATTGTCGGCCCTAATGGCGCTGGAAAAACAACACTGGTTCGGGCTATTCTAGGTCTTGTTAACCCGACCGAAGGCCATATTTATCGCCGCCCCGGATTAAACATTGGCTACATGCCGCAAAAGCTTCACATTGATCCAACAATGCCAATGACGGTTAATCGTTTTTTGGCATTAGGTGTTTCGGCAAAGCTTGTAGGGCAGGGCCGCAGAAAAAATGCGCTGGACGAAGTTAACATTGGGTATATTTCAAATTCCCAGATGCATAATATTTCTGGCGGTGAAGTTCAGCGAGTAATGTTGGCGCGGGCTTTATTGCGTGACCCTGATATTTTAGTCCTAGATGAACCGGTACAGGGTGTGGACATTACCGGCCAGGCAGATCTTTATCGTCTCATAAGAAACATTCGTAAAAATCGTGGGGTTGGGGTGCTGATGGTTTCCCATGACTTGCACGTTGTTATGGCTGAAACAGATCGCGTTATTTGCCTTAACCGTCATGTCTGTTGTGAGGGCCACCCCGAAATGGTTAGCAAGCACCCAGAATTTGTGCAGATGTTTGGCGATCAGGTTGCAAGCTCCATTGCTGTTTACCCGCACCATCACGATCACCATCATGACATGCATGGTGATTGGCATGGCGACATCAAGGACGGTGAGAATGGATGATTTTATTGTTCGTGCCGTAATGGCGGGTATGGGAGTTGCGTTGGCCGCGGCCCCATTGGGTGCATTTGTTGTATGGCGTCGGATGGCATATTTTGGCGGGGCAATTTCGCACACCGCACTGCTTGGGGTGGCGCTTGGTTTTTTGCTGGGCATTAATCCCATAATTGGTGTTGCTTTGGTTAGCGTTGTTGCTGGGTTGATGCTTTTGGGATATCGCGGGCGCTATCTTGGCAACGATACATTGTTGGGCATTATTGCCCATGGTGCGCTTGCACTGGGACTGATAGTTGCATCCACCGTCGAGGGCGTGCGAGTTGATTTAATGGCGTTTTTATTCGGTGATATTTTATCGGTAAGCGCGGGCGATGTTTATTTTATATGGGCCGGATGTGTGTTGGTTCTTGTTGCGCTTGGTTTTTTATATAAATCACTTTTGGCGGTAACGGTTCATAGTGAATTAGCCGCGGTTGAAGGGGTAAATGTACGCCTAACCGAAACCGCGTTTGTTTTGTTGCTGGCCATTGTTGTGGCGCTATCTATAAAGGTAGTGGGGGTGCTGTTAATTGCCTCAATGCTGATAATACCTGCGGCCGCTGCGCGTTCTTTTTCATCTACTCCGGAACGGATGATTATACTGGCCGCCATTTTGGGTGCTGTATCGGTGGCCATTGGCATAGGCGCTTCGCTGGAATTTGATTGGCCAGCCGGCCCGGCAATCGTTGCGGGCGCAACCATACTTTATATAGTAAGTGCTTTTAAGAAATCTGTCTGATTATTTAACCAAGCAGCGCTAAGCCCTGTTCAAGGTCACGTATCAGGTCATCCGGATCTTCCAACCCGGAATGAATGCGCATATATGGCCCGGAATGCGGGAACTTATATGTTTTGCGTGTGTCAGCTGGATTATCATGCACCACAAGGCTTTCGTAGCCACCCCAACTATAGCCAATGGGAAATAGCTTTAGTCCCTCCATCATTCGGTTGCGATCAGCATCTGAATATTTTTCTTTTAACACCACGCCAAACAATCCGGTTGCGCCGGTGAAATCGCGTTTCCATATTTCATGGCCGGGGCAATTTTCAAATGCCGGATGGATAACCGCTTCGACCTCCGGGCGGGCGGCCAACCATTTTGCCAATATCAATCCGGTTTCATTGTGCTGTTTTAGACGTACTGCCAATGTTCGCAAACCCCGCAAAGCCAAATAGCAATCATCTGGCTGGGGTGAATGCCCAAACGAAGACGCACTAAGCTTTATTTTGTCATAAAGGTCGCGATCACGCATGGTGATGGAACCCATCATTAAATCAGAATGCCCGCTTATATATTTTGTTACCGCCTGCACGGATACATCAACACCAAAATCAAACGGTTTGTAATAATATCCGGCACTCCAAGTGTTATCCATCACCACCAATGCACCACCATCGTGTGCCGCTTTGGCAATGGCAGGAATGTCTTGAACCTCAAACGTTATGGAGCCGGGGGCCTCGGTAAATACTACGCTGGTTTCCGGGCGCATAAGGTCTTTAATGTTTCCACCAATCATTGGGTCGTAATAGGTAACATCAACCCCAAATTTTTTAAGGAAATTGTTGCAAAACTTTATGGTGGGAAAATACGCGCTTTCGGTTATCAGCAAGTGATCGCCACTTTTAAGTAAGCCCGCAAGAGTTACGGCAATTGATCCTAGGCCAGATCCAACTATGACTGCGTGGTTAGCGTCTTCTAATTTTTTTAATCCATCTTCAAGCGCAAACGATGTTGGCGTGCCGTATAACCCATAAAAAGTTGTATCGAATTTGTTAAGCGCGGACGCCTCTAGTTCAGCCACAGTTGGAAACGTCACAGTTGATGCGTGATAGACGGGTGGGTTGATGATACCAAAATTATCAGCGGGCTTGCGTCCGGCAAGACTTAGTTGGGTGTCTAGTTTATTTTTTTTATCATCGCTCATATTACGTTTTCCTTAAGTAGCAATGTCACGTTAACATCATGCGGATTTTGTATTTAGAGATAATCAATCTCTAGGTGTAATCGGCAAATAACCTAATACTATAAGACTACATATTGACCTCGAAAGTATCAATTTTTCATGTAAAATTAGATAGTTATATATTGTATTGGCTACAATTTTGCTTGAGGGTTGCCACCACTCATGTTACGCCTGTTGGTCATAAGGTGCCACTGGGGAGGGGCGCTGAATATAATTCCTCTCCACAACTATAATTAATCAAACTAATAATAATAAATATTTGGGAGGATTACCGTGAAAAAGACAATTACCCTTTTGGGTGCAATAGCTGCTGTTAGCATGTTTGCAACCGCTGCAAATGCTACAACTCTTGATGATGTAAAAAAACGTGGCAGCCTTAGCTGTGGCGTTAGTACTGGTCTTCCAGGCTTCTCAGCCCCTGATGACAAAAACAACTGGACTGGTCTTGATGTTGATACCTGCCGCGCAGTTGCCGCAGCAGTTATTGGTGATGCAAGCAAAGTTAAGTTTGTTCCACTAACCGCTAAAGAACGGTGGACCGCGCTTCAGTCTGGTGAAATTGACATGTTATCTCGTAACTCAACATGGACCCACACCCGCGATACTTCGTTGGGCGCAAACTTTACCGGCGTAAACTACTATGATGGACAGGGCTTTTTGGCCAAAAAATCACTTGGCGTGAAAAGCGCTCTTGAACTTGATGGTGCTACATTCTGTATTCAAGCTGGTACCACTACCGAGCTAAACCTTGCTGACTATTTCCGTGAGCATGGATTGAAGTACAAAGCTGTAACCGTTGATACATCAGATCAATCTGTTCAAGGATTTGAATCTGGTCGTTGTGATAGTCTTACATCCGATCAATCACAGCTTTATTCTCTTCGTTCAAAAATGGCAGACCCTTCAAGCGCAGTTGTTCTTCCGGAAATTATTTCCAGAGAACCTCTCGGTCCTGTTGTTCGTAAAGGTGACGAACAGTGGTTCGCAATTGTTAAATGGGTTCTGTTCGCACAGATTAACGCCGAAGAAATGGGTGTTACTTCTAAGAACGCTGCAGATATGAAAAAATCTACCAACCCTGCTGTTAGGCGCCTTGTTGGTGCCGAAGGTGATGCTGGTGCTAAACTTGGTCTTTCCGAAGACTGGGCATTTAACGCCATTTCTCAAGTGGGTAACTACTCTGAAATGTTCGAGCGCAATGTTGGTCTTAACACACCGCTTAAAATTGCTCGTGGCCTAAACGCCAACTGGCGTAACGGTGGCATCATGTATGCACCACCTGTACGCTAAGACTTAAATTAACCAATCTCTCCGGCTACTTTTTTTGTAGTCGGAGAGGTCGGTTTTTTTTATTTTTTTAAGCTAATTTTCT
>CBFDBQ010000075.1:0-6382 GCA_965603095.1 uncultured Thalassospiraceae bacterium
CCAGCTCTTCCTGTCCGAAGCCCTGCATCTGGCACAGGCGCGGCGAGAAGTAGACTTCATTTGTCTTGAGGTTCCAATCCCAAAGTCCATCGTTGGCACCACGCATTGCCAAGGAGAATCGTTCCTCACTTTTTAAAAGTGCCTGTTCAGCGCGCCTGTATTCGGTGATGTCCTCAAGTTCGCCAACAATGTGCAGCTCGTCGTCGATGGTAACAACGCGACTATTAGCTTTTACTTTGAACGGCGTGCCATCTTTCTTTTGTAGAAGCACTTCAAAGTTACGAACACTTCCGGTCTCTTTGAGTGCCTCTACATACAAGGCGCGTTCGTCTGGATTTACATAAAAGTTTGGAGCAACATCACCAATAATATCGTCTGGTTTATAACCTGAAACCGAATATGTTGCCGGATTTGCATATGCAATTTTTCCATCTGAAACACGCGTAATTACGATGATGTTTGGAGAAGCTTCTGCGATGGCTCTAAAACGGGCTTCATTAAGTTTTACTTCTTTCGTTCGTTCGCTCACTCGTTGCTCAAGTTCAACTAGGGTCTTTTGTAGCTCTGATTGTGACTCAGAGTTCTTACGCAAAAGATCTTTATTTCGCGCATAGATATATCCAAGGAGTCCCCCCGCCAGTGCGCCAAACAATATGGGAACAATAAATCCTTTAATAGTAAACGGGTCGACACCTAGTGCCATTTTTTGCGGAATCGCTAAGGATGAGAGCGTTATGGCACCAAGAAGAGCAGCTAGCGCTATCATTTTCTTTTGGGAAGTTGGAAATAAATTTTGGAACATAAACCCTCAACTTGGAAACAAGACCGTACTCAGGACTCAACTTGAAATGATAAGCACTATAACCTCAAATGTTTTACATTAAAACTCAGTTCAATGCCTACTGGCATATGCAATTTTATCGAGCTTAAGGGATGTCCGGGTTTGGCTATAAGCAGAATTCACAGTGCATATACACCAATATCCACTATCAGGAGCTAAGCCGTATTGATCAGTCACGGCAATAAATTAGAAAAAATTTTGCACTACATTTTATACTATATTTAAAAAAAACATTTTAATTTATTTTTATTTTTCAATAGGTTAAGTTCAAATCTAATTGGCTCTGGCTCTTGCCACCGGAGCCAATTATAAACCGAGGCCCCGCAAAGGGTTCCGGTTTTTTTGTGGCCTTTCGCACCACCTTTCCGGCCCTTCCCGGCCCTCATACTGTCCCTAGGTTGCCTAAGTGTATAAAAATGCGCTTAAATCAATGGTCTGTGGCCCGAATAGCCGGTCACGCATGAATTTTAGGGGCGTTTGCTAAATTATGGGTGCACTGAAAGCCGAAGATAACAGGTTGCTGGAAGCCGAAACAGAAATCCGGCATCTAAAAAATACCATTTCCGCACTTCGCGATGAGATGGAAAAAATGCGCTTTGAGCAAGGCGAAGCAGTGCAACAAGCCGTGGTTGAGGCCAATCAAGAAATAACCCAGTTACGAAATGCAACGGGCGCGCTTCGCGACGAGCTAGAAAAAATGCGCTTTGATAAAGACGAGGCCGTTCAAGCCGCCATTAGAGATGGCAATGATGAGGCCCACCAATTACAAAGCGCGGTTCAGGCATTGCGCGATGAAATGGACGCAATAAAGTTTTCTTACGAAGACAAGCTGGAGCAAAGCAATAAACAAGCAAGAGATGAAATAAAACAATTACAATCATCTGTTTCAGACCTTCGCGACAAGCTGGAATCTGCCAATAAAAATATAAGTGAAAAAACGGGGAAAAAATAAAAATGGCTGACGGCGAATCTAAATCAACAAAGCCCGAAAACAAAGATGAACGCCGCCCCTATCTAAGCAGGCGGGCATCGGAAATAAATAGCCAATACGGCATTGCAGATTTGCTTATTGATATTGGCAGACGAATATCAACTGCAAAAAATCTTGATGCTGCATTGGAAATGATGACCGAAATGATGAGCGTTGAGCTTGATGCCGAACGCTCGACCCTTTTCCTTAATGATGTACAATCGGGCGAGCTGTTTTCCCGCACGGCCCAAGGCCAGCAACGCCGTGAAATTAGAATATTAAATGACAGCGGTATTGCCGGACATGTTTTTCAAACCGGGGAAAGCCTTTTCATCAAAGACGCGTATAAGGATAAACGCTTTAATAAATCAGTTGATGAACAAACCGGATTTAAAACTAAAGCAATTCTTTGCGTTCCAATTAAAACCGTTTCCGGTCACACCATAGGTGTTGCCCAAGTTTTAAATAAAAATAAAAAAACCGGTAAAGCCAGCAAAAAAGCGCAAACGTTCAGCGATGCCGACCTTGTTTTGTTGGAATCCATGACCACCCAAGCGGCGGTTGCGCTGCAAAACACCCAACATCTTGAACACATGCAAAAGAAAAGTGCCGAGGAAATGGAATTTCTCGACATTGTTTCCGATGTAACATCTGAAATTGATCTTTCAAAATTGCTGGCCAAGGTTATGGGCGAAGCAACAAGGCTGATGACCGCCGAGCGTTCAACGTTATTTTTAAATGATGAAAAAACCAACGAATTGTTTTCAATGGTTGGCGCAGGATTGGATATTACCGAAATACGCATGCCCAACCATTTGGGCATTGCCGGAACCGTGTTTACCAGCGGCGAAAGCATTAACATTCCCCACGCCTATGCCGACCTTAGGTTCAATCCAGCGTTTGATAAAAAGACTGGGTTTTTTACCCGCTCTATGTTGTGCACCCCGGTGGTCAACAAAGAGGGAAAGGTAATCGGCGTAACCCAGGTGTTAAACAAACGTGGTGGCCCGTTTACCGATGAGGACGAACAACGGCTAAAAGCATTTACCGCGCAAATCGCCATCGGCCTTGAAAACGCTAAGCTATTTAACGACGTTCAAAATATGAAAAACTATTCAGAAAGCATGCTGGAAAGTATGTCCAACGCAGTTGTTACCACCGATGAAGACGGCAAAATCGTTACCTGCAACGCGGCTGGCTATCGCATTATGAAATTAGAAGATGATGTGGAAATTCTTGGTACTCAAGTTTCTGATTTCTTCACCGATGGCAACTCTTGGGTTATGGAAAAAATCAACAAGGTTGATGAATCCCAAGTAATGGATATCTTTATGGACGCGGAACTTGAATTTGGTGAAGAAAAAGTTTCTGCCAACGTAACCATATTACCGCTGTTGAGTGGCGAAGAAAAAAAGCTCGGCACCATGATTATGATTGAAGACATTTCATCTGAAAAACGCATGAAATCAACCATGAGCCGCTACATGGACCCAGGGCTCGCCGATCAATTAATGAATGCCGGCGACAGCGATGATTTCCTTGGCGGGCGCAGCGCAGTTGCCACGGTTTTATTCTCCGACATCCGTTCGTTTACCACCATTACCGAATCACTGGGCGCGCAAGGTACGGTGCAATTTCTCAACGAATACTTCACCATCATGGTTGATTGCATTTCCGAAGAAGGCGGCATGTTAGACAAGTTTATCGGCGATGCCATCATGGCGGCATTTGGTATGCCGGTGGCCCACGATGACGACGAAGACCGCGCGGTCCGTGCATCGATCAAGATGATCACCGACCTGTACAAATGGAACGAGGTGCGCCGCGAACAGGGCCTGATGGCCATTGACCACGGCATCGGCCTAAATACCGACAACGTGGTATCGGGCAATATTGGTAGCCCCAAACGCATGGATTATACCATGATTGGTGATGGGGTTAATCTGGCGGCGCGCTTGGAAAGCGCCTGCAAGCAATACCACGCGCATTTGCTGATTTCCGAACACACCTACGACAAACTTAAAGGCACCTATCGCATCCGCGACATCGATGATGTGGTGGTTAAAGGTAAAACCGAACCGGTACGGGTTTACGAGGTGCTTGATTATCACACCGATGCCACCTTCCCCAACCTGATGGATGGGGTAAATCACTTTGCCGACGGGCGCAAAAATTACCGCGCAGGCAGTTGGGATAAGGCCATAGCATCATTCAAAGAAGTTTTAAAAGCAAATCCTGCAGACGCGCTTTCCGATACCTATATAGAAAGATGTGATCACCTGAAAGCCGAAGATCCCAAAGATTGGGACGGTGTCTGGGTGATGAAATCTAAATAATACTAGGGAGATTTATCGCCATGAAAATAACTATTATTGATGACGACCCTGATATTGTTGAAATAATTAGCCTGTTGTTGAGCGAGGCTGGTCACGACGTCACAACATCACCCGCAGGGGTTAATGCCATTTCTATTATTCGTAAAAAAAATCCTGAACTGGTCATAACCGATTTGGTAATGGCGGAAATGGACGGACTGGAGCTTTGTCGAGAAATACGCGGAGACAAGACCCTAAACCAAACCAAGCTCATAATGGTTTCTGCCCGCACCGATAACATATGGAAAGATAAAGCCCGCGAAGCCGGTGCTAATGGCTACATCGAAAAACCCATAGATGCGGCAACGTTTGTACATGACGTAGAAATGTTGACGGCAGTTTAGTCTTAGTCTGCCATTTTTTACTTTGTAGTCGCAACAAACACCCCATCCCAATCAGCGGATGGTGGGTTGACCTTATATTCGGCAATGAATTCGGCGTACAAATCACCACTTCTCAAGATTTGTATATCCGCCGGTATTAACGGTTGCGGGCCGTGAGGTGGATGCGAGCCAAAGCATGGGGCCGGTTATTATAAGTAATACCATGGTGGCGGCGGCGACAATCCACACCCATTTCATATCAATCTTTACCTGCCTCACGCCGCTCGCTTTAAAATCATGGTCGCCTTCCATTAGCGCATCCTCCAACGTATGTAACACTTCCTCCGGCGGAACCTTCGTTCGCCTACTTCGTAGTCGCAATAAACACCCCATCCCAATCGGCGGATGGTGGGTTGATTTTGTATTCAGCAATACGCTCGTCATACAGATCGCACAGCACATCCAAGGTTACCTCGAGGTTCCATGGTTTGTGCTCGCCATCGCCAAGGGCCCTAATTTCTTTGAGCATTGCAGTGGCCTCATCGAAACGCTGTTGACGATATGCCTCTATGGCCTCATGGATTTTATTTTGTAACTGCACAAAATCAGGAGAGTTTTTAATATCGGCGTCGCCCATAAGACCGTAAATATAAATTCCTTCGGTTTTGCCCTTAACCTGAATGAAATCAAGGTCAATGGTGGCTAACCTGTCTTTAACAGCAGCGTTGGTGGTGGAACCAAGAACTATATTCATGCCATAGGTTTTCGATTGCCCTTCCAAACGTGAGGCAAGGTTTACCGTATCGCCCAACACCGAATAATCAAAACGCTGGTCTGAACCCATGTTACCAACCACGCATTCACCGGTATTAAGGCCAACGCCAACTTTCAGTGGAATATGCTTGCGCCCTTCTTCGATTGCTTCGGCTTCCAAGCGGTCATTAAGCGGGCCCATTTCACCAATCATTAACAGTGCCGAGACACAGGCATTATGAATATGATCTTCATCATCTAGCGGTGCGTTCCAAAACGCCATGATGCAATCACCCATATATTTATCAACGGTGCCTTTGTGTTCCAAAATTACATTGGTAAGCGGGGTTAGTAATTTATTGATAAGCGCAGTCAGGCCAACCGCATCGAACTGTTCAGAAATAGTGGTAAAACCACGCACATCACAAAACAGCAATGTCATGTCGCGTTGGTCGCCACCAAGTTTTAATTTGCTTGGGTCGGCGGCAACGGATTCAACCATGTCCGGGGAAAGATATTTTGAAAACGCATCGCGGGTTTGTTTTTTCTGTGCTTCTTCGCGTGAAAAGTTCAGGTATGTAAGCGTTGAATAAAGAAAAAACATTGCCAATACAGCAAAGGTCATATCAAACAGCATTTTCTTTTCGGTAAACAAATACCACGAACCGCTTGTCGCTCCGCCTGCCAGCAAAAGAAACACAGCCAGCGTCCATTTGGCACCGACGGTTGGCACCAGCCAAATAATAAGCAAACCGCCGATGGCAATAAGCATTATTTCAGCACCATTTATCCACGGTGGGCGGGAAAGAAAGTTTCCGGTAAAGGCCGCTTCTATTGCTTGGGCGTGAATTTCAACTCCTGGAATAACCGGGTCAATTGGGGTGGCGCGAATATCAAGCAGCCCAACCGCCGATGTACCGATTATAGCCATTTTTCCGCGAATTCTTTTGGGGTCGACCTTGTTGTTTAAAACATCAACCGCTGAAATGTATTTGCTTTTATCGCTCTTGGAAAAATAGGGCCATATTCTGCCCTTGCCATCGGTTGGCAGCTTTAAGGTGCCACCAGGAAATAAACTATCGGTCATGGCGGCGGATTCAGTATCGCCCATCTGGGTTAA
>CBFDBQ010000076.1:0-5699 GCA_965603095.1 uncultured Thalassospiraceae bacterium
CAAAGGCATTTTGGTAATTGCCACATACATAAATGATGTTGCGCCAAACAACGCGCCAGCACGAATTAATTGTAATTTCGGGCTTCGGGAGCGCAAAAAATTAAAGCCTCGTTGTTTTACCGAATAAACAGAAAAAGTAATAAGAGTATGAAAAAAATACCGACCCCAAAGAACGGTCAATACTGATATTTCAAATGTAAGGTATTTAGCTGTTGCATCCATACCTGCCAACAGACCGCCGGTTACGAGTATCATCAAAATAGCAAGCGCGGGGACTGCAGGGGTGTGGCTGTTGCTGGGGGAGGTCATAAAGTATCCGAGTTAAAACAGATGCATCAGCGCAACTGTCGGTGCCAATCTATATGACCCAATGCATATAAAGATCAAGCTTAAGCGTCTATTACGGCATTTGCGGTGTCACCAAAGCTATTGGCAAGATTTCCACCTAGCATGGTAACCGCGCCAAGTATGACCATCGCAATAAGCGAAGCAATAAGTGCGTACTCAAGGGCGGTTGATCCGTTTTTACATTTAAAAAAACAAACTCCGCTTATTGAAAATCGGCTAATGCAATCAAGCATCAAGGTTCCTTAATCTATTCGCCCATGAAACAAAATGGCGGCGTGGTGATAATTCTAACTATTCCATGGCCCATTACCAGTGATGAGGTGCACATAAATAAATCGCTATCGTATTGATCATCAATTGTGGACAAAGGATGGTCGCAATAATCATTTCGCAATTCACGTGGCTGTTTTTAGGGGGTTTTTGCCAAACTAATTTATATATTTTTATGTTTCCCATGGCTCCGGGCCGGGCGAAAAAAAATCTGACTATGGTTAACGGGGCCATAATGCCTAACGCACCGGGGCTTTGCTCTTTGTGCTGGTCGCATCAAATTTAGGCCCATATGGAGGTAAAAAAATCGTTTTATAATCGAAATGTAATTGATAAACCCAGTAATATTACGAAAAATATATTAGGCCCGGGCTGTTTGTGATTTAACCGTATCTGGCCACCAAACCAAGTCTAAAAACCCTCCGTTGGGCTGTTATGGTTAATTATTGGTAAAGGATGATTTACCTTGGCCACCTTTCATGTTCGTAACGACGGCTCTTAAGAAAGACCGATCCATCAAAATTAAAAATAATTAAAAATAAATCCATCCCAAATAAAATTTGTTTGGAAAGGTTATTAATTAAATTGCAGGCCAGCAGTTAAAATAAATTTTTATAATCATTTGAACATTGGGCACAAATATATACATGGCATATGAATAAAAATAGCGAATACATATGCAGTTAAAAGCTAAGTTTTGAATTATATTCAGGTATAAAGTAGTAATAAAATGGCAGTTCAGAGATAAAAAACATAGCTCACAAGAGCAAATACGATGAATTGGGGTGGAAAACAGCGAAACTACTAATAAAGTTTTAAAGGTATTTTATTGTATAAAAACATAAACTTAATGGCATTACCTAAAATAATCATAAACTAAAATAGGGCACATTCACGAAATATGGGGAAATTTCGTCCAAAAGGGTTAAAAAAAACTTCAAATGCAGTTGACGAAAGCACAAAGCCAGATAGAATTCTGAAATTAATGCCGCTATCAAAATAATATCAGGTTTGCCTAAATAATATTAGGGCTGCAAATGACAAAAGTTAAAAATTCTACCCCCGCCCTAGACCCTAGAAAAAAGGTCTCCTACACGGTTCCCTGTTCCAGCAGTTTTCGAGATTCCATTATTTCACTAGCGGAAAGTAAAAATTGTAATGTGGCCGATATTGCCCGCTCCATTGTTTTGGCCATGCCCGAAGATGTTGTTTTTTCCTTTCCCGACCCCGGCGAACCAGCCCGTGACGATCGCGAAACGGTCATATTAAAGTCAGGAAAATCAAAGGGTAAGCCATGGCGCAGGAAGCCCCGGCTGCAGGTTCGCCTTAGCCCTGGTTTTGATAGCGTAACCATACGTAGGGCCCTAGCATTGGGCCTGGCTGTTCATTTCGGACGGATGAAGATGGAAATAAAGACCCCATCCCAACACCAGTCCCGGGAGATAGAGGCAGAAGCCCAAACCGCCCTTTTACGCGATACCCACGATGAATTGGATAGCCTAAAAAAGGTTGTTACGGCCATAACCTTTGATCCGTTGAGGGGTGGGGTAAATTCTCGCGAGCAGGCGCTTTATGTCCTTGGTTTTCCGCCGGGATCAATCCCTGACATAAATACAATTCGTATGCGGTTTCGCCGACTTGCAACGGTTTATCATCCAGATGGAAAGTTGGGTAGCCACGAAAGAATGAGCCAGCTAAACGCGGCCATGGAGCAGTTAAGTCGCGGTGGGTTATAAAGCGGACTATAAAGTTAAATAAAAATTTTATAAAAAAATACCAAAATAAACAAAAGGATCTCCCATGACTAACACAAAGCCAAAATTATTTATTACCCGTGCATTGCCCGGTGATGTAGAGGCCCGCGCAAAAAAAGATTATGACGTAATCTTGCAAAGCGAAGGCACCACGTTAACTGCTGATGAAATAATAAATGGCAGCAAAGGCTTTGATGCCATACTTACCAGCCCAGCAGACCCATTAAACGCTGAAACCATCGAGCGTTTGGACGAAAGCATAAAAATAATTGCAACTTTTTCCGTTGGTTTTGAGCATGTCAATCTTGATGGGGCATCTAAAAAATCAATCCCGGTTACCAATACCCCCGATGTATTGACCGATGCCACCGCCGACATTGCGTTGTTATTAATGTTAGGTGCCATGCGTCGTGCGCACGAGGGCATGGGATTAATCCGTGAAAATAAATGGAACGGCTGGACGCCCACACAGTTAATGGGAACCCAAATGAAATCCAAACACCTTGGCGTGTTGGGTATGGGTCGCATCGGCCAAGCAACGGCCGATAGAGCACGCGCCTTTGGAATGGAAATTCATTATCATAATCGTTCGCGTCTTGCGCCTGAACTTGAACAAGGCGCTACCTATCACGAAACTGCCGAAGAATTATTAAAAGTATCTGACGTGCTATCGGTTCATTGCCCACTTACGCCTGATACAAAAAAATTCATAAACGCAGAGCGCATTGCAACCCTGCCAGCGGGCGCGGTGGTTATAAACACTGCCCGTGGGCCGGTTATAGATGACGATGCATTGATAGCCGCACTTAAAAGCGGCCATGTGGCGGCCGCCGGATTAGACGTTTTTGATGGCGAGCCAAAATTAAATGATGGCTACCGTTCATTGGTCAACACATTTTTGTTGCCACATTTAGGTTCGGCAACAATTGAAACCAGAAACGCAATGGGTTTTATGGCGCTGGATAACCTCGATGCATTTTTTGCCGGCAACACACCACCCAACCGGGTGAATTAAATAGTTTGGGCACAAAAAAAGAGCCTCTCATAAATGGGAGGCTCTTTTATTTAGTTTGACGTTTCTGTTTAGATACGTTTGCCGACCATAGCCGCTTAGCGGCGCTCACCAAAGAGTCTTAATAGCATGATAAACAGATTGATGAAATCTAGGTAAAGGGTCAACGCGCCCATAATGGCTTTTTTGCCAGCGGTAACGTGACCGTCTGATTCCAGATACATCAGTTTAATTTTTTGGGTATCATATGCGGTCAGTCCAACAAAGATGCCAACACCAGCGATGGAAATTACCCAATACAGCATGGGGCTTTGCATAAATATGTTTACTACCGATGCAATGATAATACCGATAAGACCCATAATCAGGAATGAACCAAATGCGGTTAGGTCACGTTTGGTAGTGTAGCCGTAAATGCTCATGCCGGCGAAGGTGCCAGCGGTAATGAAAAACACCCGAGAAATTGACGCACCAGTGTAAATTATAAATATGGATGCCAGCGATAAGCCCATAACGGCGGCAAATGCCCAGAACAATCCTTGAACGGTTGGCAGGCTCATTTTATTAATGCCAAACGACAACGCCATTACAAAACCAAGCGGGGCTAGCATAACCACCCACTGCAACGGTGTGCCAAATATGGTTGCCATCATGGTTTCAGAGCTTGCGGTAATCATGGCGATCACGCCCGTAAGCGCTAGGCCCGATGCCATGTAATTATAAACTTTAAGCATATGCGCGCGAAGCCCGGCATCAATTGCGCTACCCGCTTGTGCGGCGCTACCTGTGTTAAGTGAAACTCTAGAATCTTGACCAAAAGCCATTGGGAAAGGTGTCTCCGTTTGTTGGTTCTGTTTGTTAATATCTAGACCTAATATGTCAGGAAATTGGGTCAAATCAAGGGCAGGAGAGCAAATAATACAGAAAAACCCCTGTAATTTGTACGCCCTTAAATTGTTATTATTCCCATATCATCGGTTTGTTATTCATTTCTGAGGTGTGTGGCCGCTTTTTCGCCCAATGCCCCCCAGGTGCCAACCAGCCCGGATATGGTTGTAAATGCTATACCAGCCGCCGTGGTTAGCAATGCGATATTGGGATAAAACGCCCAGTTCATATCCATCAACTGGGTAATCACCGCCCATGAAATTAACGCACCAATGCTGAGTGCAATAATTCCAGTGAGAAGACCCAAGAAAGCATATTCGGCGACAAACGCACCCAATATTTGTGTGCGGGTGGCGCCCAGCACCTTGAACACAACCGAATCGTAAACTCGCTTGGCGTTGCCTGCGGCAATGGTTCCAGCCAGCACAATTATTCCTGCCAAAATTGTAACCGATGCGGTTCCTTGAATTGCTTGGCTAATACCAGCAAGCATATTGTTGGCGGCCTCTAATGCATCGCGCACACGTAAGGTTGATATGTTGGGGAAGGCATCTGTTACTTTGCGTTCAATTTCAGCCTCAATTTGTTCGGGTGCGACAATGGCAGCAATGTGGGTTTGTGGTGCATTTTCCAATGTTCCCGGTGCAAATATAATTGCAAAATCAAAACGCAACGTGCGCCAATCAATTTTACGCAATGATTTAATTTCTGCGGTAATTTCACGACCCAATACATTAAGCGTTAAGGTATCACCCACATCTACGCCAAAACCACGGGCGACGCCGGCATCAAACGAAATTATCGGTGGGCCAGAATAATTTTTATCCCACCATTCACCTTTTATAATTTCAGTTCCTTCTGCGGGCTTGGCTGAATATGTTAGCGCCCGATCACCACGAACCGCCCAGCGAACGTTTGATGCAATTTCTGCATCTTCAACCGGCACGCCATTTATTTTTACAATGCGCCCGCGCATGGACGGCATCCGGCGCAAGCCCGATGTTCCATCGATAGAATTAAGTGTTTGATCAAATTCTTCAACTTGCGACGATTGAATATCAATAAAGAAAAAAGCTGGCGCACGTTCGGGTATCTGTTCATTAATTTGGTTGGAAAGATTTCCTTGAATAAGTGCGATACCAACCAAAACCGAAAGCCCAACACCCAATGCGGTTACAACCCGGACGGTTGAATTACCGGGACGATGCAAGTTGGCAATTACCAATCTAACAATTGCATTTTTTGAGTGGGGAATTTTTTTGGCAATACGAACAACTGCTTTGCCGCTAAGGCGCAGGGCAAAAATTGTTATCGCAGAAACAGCAATAAACCAGTAAGCAAAATTACGCTCAACCGACCACAAAATTACCAGCCCGGCCATTAATGCTAGCCCTGCGATAAATGCAATTACATAAATTGCTGTGTAT
>CBFDBQ010000077.1:0-5165 GCA_965603095.1 uncultured Thalassospiraceae bacterium
ATGAAAATAAGGGTCTCCCTGTCAAGCCTGGTCGCCCTTGTAGATGATATCGCCATCGGTGGCTTCGTACATGCCAACCAGCACATAGGCAATGGTACTTTTGCCCGAGCCAGACTCTCCAACCAGCCCCAGCGTTTCGCCCTCGAAAATCTCCAAATCCACACCGTCTACCGCTTTTACCAACTGGCCATTTGTAAGTAGAAAATATTTCTTTAAATTTTTAATGTCTAAGATTTTTTCCACCATTATGTTACCTCCCCTGCAAAATAACAGCTCACCCAATGTCCGGGGCTAATCTCCAGATGCGGTGGTTTTTGGGTATGGCAAATCTCCTGTGCATAGGGACAACGTGGAGAAAATCTACACCCTTGAGGTGGTATCATATAATCGGGCATACGGCCGGGAATACCTTTTGAAATGCCTTTGCCGGTCAACTTAGGCACACAAGACATCAAAGCCAACGTGTAGGGGTGCTTGAAGTTATGGAAAATATCGTCGGTTTTACCACTTTCCACAATGGTGCCAGCATACATAATATTAATATAATCTGTAGATTCTCGGATAACACCCAAAGAGTGCGAAACCATAACCACCGACAATTCCTTATCCAGCATCAGCTGGTTAATCAACCGCAGTATTTGGTCCTGAATGGTAACATCCAAAGAGGTGCCCGGCTCATCCGCCAAAATCAGCTGGCGCCCGGCGGCAATTGTCATGGCAATGCAAGCACGCTGCTTCATCCCGCCGGAAAGCTGCAAAGGGAAGCTCTTCATTATGCGTTCCTGGTCGGGAAGCATTACACTATTTAAAGCATCTATCGCAATTTCATGCAATTCCTGAGCGGGAGTATTTTTGGGCTTGGCATATTTCAAAGCGGTGATGATTTGCTTTTTAATGTTAAAGACAGGGTTTAAAGCACTGGAAGGATCTTGAAAAATCATTCCTGCGCCGGTGCGCCGCATGGTGGCTAGCTTGGAGTTGTTCATTTTAAACACGTCCTGCCCTCCAAAGAACACCTCACCACGGTTGACAATGGCATTTTTTGGCAACACATTCAGTACTGCTTTTAAGGTGGTGGTTTTGCCACAACCACTTTCACCAACCAGTCCAACCCTTTCCCTCTTTTTCACCTTAAAGCTAATGCCATCCAAAACATGGCTTACGCTGCCATAAACATCAAAAGAAACGGAAAGATCCCTAACTTCCAAAATTATATCTTTCTGTGTATTATCCATATTTATCATTAAATCTCCTCCGTTCCCAACATACTACTGATACCATCACCCAATAGATTAAATCCTAGCACAATTAGCATTATCGCGATAGCGGGGAAAATAGTGAACCACCATTGTGCCGGCATATATTTAACTCCAGAGGAAATCATGCTGCCGAGCGCCGGTTTAGGCGCTTGCTCACCCATGCCAGCAAAACTTAAGGTGGCACCCATGATAATCACATAGCCCATATCCAAAGTCATTTTGGTCAGGATCGCGGAAAGACAATTAGGCAATATCTCTTTAAAGATAATATGGGGCAGTTTGGCACCGGCAAGTTCAGCATAAATAATATAGTTTTCCGTTCTCAGCGAGGAGGTCACACCATAAGATAAACGTGCATACCAAGGCCACCACATGACGGTAACGGCCAGCATGGAATTGGTCAAATTTGGCTCCAGCACAGAGGCAATAGCCAATGCCAGTATCAGTGGAGGAATTGACAAAAATATATCCGTAATGCGCATCAAAATTGTATCAATAGCCTTTCCTTTGTGATAACCGGCAATTACACCAACTATAAAACCGACCGGTGCAGAAATTAATAACACTATCAAGCCCATCATCAGGGTATTACGGAAAGAACCGATGATGCGGCTGAAGATATCACGGCCCATCACATCTGTTCCGCACAGGTACTGGCTGCTGGGGGGAAGGCTAGTCTTGGTAAAATCGACATAGGAGCCGATGTGTTCCGGGTAGGGAACCAGATATTTGCCAAAAAAAGCCAGAAAGATAAAGGTAACAGCAAGAACAAGTCCAACAACAGATATTTTGCTTTCCGAAAATTTGTACCAATTTCTTTTTAATGCTTCCACTGTTTTATTCTCCCTTTTTATTTGCTTCTAGATTGTCGTATCCTTGGGTCTAGTATCATTGCCACAATGTCTACCAGTATATTGGTCAAAATGAAAATTACACCAAAAAGCATGACCACTCCACAAACAGCGTTGATATCTTTACCAAGAATGGCTTTCAACGCATAGCGGGAAATGCCCGGCCAGCTGAAAATGGTTTCAACCAGGAAGGCATTTGCAAAAATTGAAGCAATATCCAAACCCATAATTGAAATTGTGGGAATAACAGACGGTTTCAGTAAAAAAAGGCGGTTGATAACATTTCTTGGCACACCCTGCGAAGTTATCATGGTGATATAATCTTTCCCCTCGTTTTCTATCATATAAGAGCGGGTTAGACGTGCTTCCTGCATGGTATGTGGCAGAGCAAGCGCCAGCGCCGGCAGCGACAAATGGAGAAACGCATCCCAAGCTGCAGCGGGTTGTCCGTCAATGAACGCATCCAATATCATTAACCCGGTTACCGATGGAACAGAAAAGCCCATGGTTAAACGGCCACCAATTGAAGGTAGTATTGGGAGCCAATAACCAAAAATAAGTAAAAAAAATACCGCCCACACAAAAGTTGGTGTAGCAATGATAACATAACTGCTAAAGCGAATTAAGTAGTCGGGCCATCGGTTTTTATACATGGCCCCCAACACACCTAAGAGCAGTGAGAAAAAAATGGGCATAATGCCTGCCCAAATTACCAGCTCCGCCGTGGCAGATATAAATTCCTTAATGTCTTTCGAAACAGGACGATTCGTTATGGTAGACTTGCCAAAATCTCCTTTGACCACACTGGCAATCCAATAATAATATTGTATTGCCAAAGGTTCATTATAGTGCATTCTTTCCCGGTACTGTTCCACAATTTCCTCCGGAACAGTGGGACCCAAGGCCAAACGTGCCGGGTCTCCCGGTATAATGCGCATCAGAGAAAAGATGATCACAGATAGTCCAAGCAGCACTACTAAAGCCCATCCCAGCCGTCTGAGAATTATCTTCAATAATGAGTGCATTTTTTTCTGCCTCCTTGTATACTTGCATATAAATTGATTGTAGGTTGTTTGGGAACATGCTCTTCTCTTAGGCACCCATTCGCCAGCACCGCCACAATGGCTAAGAACTGCCCAAATAAACACCCTAAATGAAACCTCTTCGGCGGCGGGGACAAAACCAATAAAGTACTAACTTATAGCGGAACCCTATGAGCGAAACGACCAAAGCCAGCCGTTTCGCTCATAGACCAACGCAGTTGCCAACATTCACCATTAATTATCTTCTAAGTTCCGGATAAACCTTGATATCTCTTAAATAAAAAGAGAAGCCTTGTAAGCCAATTTTCGGCTCAAGTTCAACATAAGAAGCCTGGTAAACAAGCCGTTCCGGAGTTTCGGCAATTGGCGCAAAAGTAAAGTTTTCACCGCAATATTCCTGAATTTCGGCGTAAACAACTGCACGCTCATCGATATCAACGATAGTTATCGAATTGTCGATTAACTTATCAAGTACCAGATCGTTAACCCAGTTCATATTTTGCCAGGTGCCAACTTTCTTAGAACGCAACATAGAAATAAACTGTGAGCCGGAGTCGGAGGAAACAGGGGTAATAGAGATAAGTGACATCATCGGCGACATTTCCATATTAGCAGAATTCGCAACAATGGTTGCCCAGGGTAGTTCCACAATGTCAATATTTAAACCAATTTGCGAAGCAGCTGCTTGTATCATTAGTGCAATCTTTTCCCGTGCGGGTGTTTCTGATACCCAGATTAATTCTATTTTCATGTCGTCAATTGTAGCGGCATATTTGGATTTTGCCAGGGCTTCCTTGGCTTTTTCAAAATTGAATTCAAAGTCGAACGCTGGGACAAAACCCAACAAATTAGAAGGGATAATACTATTTTTTTGTATCGAACCCGGCTCAATATGTTCACAAACGGTTTTGTAATCAATTAAATAACCAAGGCATTCGCGCATATATTTATCGTCCATGGGCGCTCTTTGGTTATTCATCCACAGGTTAATACCTCCACCGGTATAGTTGTAGGCCATCTTTAAGGTGTCGTCAGAAGCAAGCATCGATGCCACATTTTCCGTAGCCTGCCACATATCGGTAGATTCAAGTTCCTGTCGGCTCATCATGGTTTTCACTGTAACTCCTTCGTTGGAAGCGTAAACAATGAATTTTTCCGGGTTATTTTCTTTAAAACCGGCCCAGTAGCTGTCGAACTTGCTGCCGCCAACCGAAATATTAGTGCTTACGCTATCTACAATATAGGGGCCGGAACCAGCATCATTTTCCAACAGGTAGGTTTTCCCGTAGTCGCCTTTGTCGCCATAATCACCACTGGTTGCATATTTGGTTTCCAGTAGCGCCTGATCTACTATGTAGAAACGAATCAGACTGTTTAAAAGCGGACCATAAGGCATAGTGCAGTTGAAACGCACATTAAAATCGCCAATTACTTCGACCGATTCTATGTAATCATAGAAAAGGAATGCAAAGCCCTCGCCTATTTCCATTAGGCGGTTCATTGAATAGGCAACATCGTTAGCGGTAAGCTGGTTGCCACTGTGAAAATAGATATCTTCACGAATCTTAAAATCCCAAGTTAGACCATCTTCAGAAACTTCCCAGCTTTCGGCAACCCAAGGCTCAACACTACCGTCGGCCATGGGGAATACCAGACTGTCAAATACATTGATCAAGACGACGCAGGAGGCATAGTCTGAACCTACTGCCGGGTCCCATTTGGGCATAATGGTCTGGGTTACGCGAAAAATACTACCCTCGGTATCAACATCACTTTCACTATAAGCAGAAAGCGTAAATACCAGACATACAACAAGTAACATGATTAAAACTAGAAACTTTTTCATTCTCACTATCTCCTTTTATATTAGAGTTAGTTGGAAACATGGCACTCCAACTACGGTTTATTAATCATCCCGCATGCCATGTGGGATGGTAAAGCCGTATAGGAATTATCTAGCCACATAAAACACCAGACTCCTGTCTGGTGATGTAGTGGCTATCCAGACGAGA
>CBFDBQ010000078.1:0-4969 GCA_965603095.1 uncultured Thalassospiraceae bacterium
CGCACGGGTGCTTATTATCTGCGTCTTATGCTGGTTGATAAGCCCGGCGTTTTTGCCGATGTGGCAACCGTGTTGCGCGACCACGATGTATCAATTGAATCATTGCTACAACGGGTTCGTGATCCGGGTGAACCGGTTCCGGTTGTTATTACCACTCACGACACGCTGGAATCCAACATGGTTAGTGCCCTAGACAAGATTTCTGCTTTGGAAAAAGTTACCGAAGCACCATGCATGATTCGTATCGAAGATTTATAATTTTATTTTCCGGAAGGCGCGTTTATGTCAGATGTTGACCCGCTAGCTGGCAAAACATCCTTGAGCGGAAGACGTTGGACGGTAAAAGGAACCGACGAACGCTTGGCCATGGCCATTTCCCAACGTCTTAAAGTTCCTGAAATAGTTGGCGGGGTGTTGGCCCGACGCGGTATCGAATTAGAAGATGCCGAAAGCTTTCTTGATCCGAAAATAAAAACCCACCTTCCAGACCCAGCACATTTATTGGATATGGACAAGGCCGCGACGCGGATTAGTGATGCCATAATAAATGATGAGCTCATCGCCGTGTTTGGTGATTATGATGTTGATGGCGCCACATCATCTGCGCTTTTAAAAATGTTTATTAATGCCGCTGGCGGCAGGGTGATTGTTTATATCCCCGACAGAATAAAAGAAGGTTACGGCCCGAATGCTGAGGCCATGGCACAGCTAAAAGAACAGGGCGCCAAGGTTGTAATTACGGTTGATTGCGGCACCACCGCGTTCGATGCTTTAAAAGCCGCCACCAATATGGGGCTGGATGTGGTGGTGGTTGACCATCACGAAGCAGAAACCGCACTGCCCGAAGTGTTGGCGGTAGTAAACCCAAAACGAATTGATGAAACCAGCCCACATACGCACATGGCGGCCGTTGGTGTTACGTTTTTGGTGGCGGTTCAAGTCAACCGTATTTTACGCGAACAGGGCTGGTATGGGGCCGAGCGAACCGAGCCCGATTTGACCGGATTGCTTGATATTGTTGCCTTGGGAACGGTTTGTGATGTTGTTCCGCTAAAGGGTGTTAATCGCGCACTGGTGGCACAGGGCCTAAAGGTTATGGCCGGGCGAAATAATATTGGTCTGCGGGCGTTGGCGGATGTAGCGGCCATAAAAGAAACACCCAGCGCATACCATCTAGGTTTTGTTTTGGGACCGCGCATAAATGCTGGGGGTCGGGTTGGGGCATCTGATTTGGGAACAAAACTTTTAAGCAGCAATAATTCATCCGAGGCCATGGAAATTGCATCCCGGCTAAATGAATTAAATGCCGAACGACAAGAGATTGAAGCTGTGGTGCTGGAAGAGGCTATTTTACAGGTCGAAGGACGGATGGAAGATGGCGACCCGGGACCGTTTGTTGTAGCCAGTGGCGAAGGCTGGCATCCCGGTGTAATTGGTATTGTCGCATCACGTTTGAAAGAACAATTTAACCGCCCGTCTGCGGTTATAAGTTTTGATGGTGATGTGGGCACCGCATCGGCCCGTTCGGTGGGTGGTGCCGACCTGGGTGCGGCGGTAATTGCCGCCCGACAACAGGGAATAATAATAAAAGGCGGTGGTCACGCCATGGCCGCGGGGTTTAGCGTGGCACGTGAAAATCTTTCCAAATTAGAACAGTTCATTGGCGCGCGCATGCGTGATGCCATTGGCGATAATCCGCCACCACCGGGGTTATTATTTGATGGGATGATAGCGCTTAGCGGGGCAAACACATGGTTGGTTAAAAGCCTTGATAGTGTTGCCCCGTTTGGGATTGGCAATGCCGAGCCAAGGTTCATTATAAAAGACGTAAGGTTTGTCGAGGCCCGCCCGGTGGGCGCAGACCAAAGCCATGTTAGGTTGGTAATGGCGGACGAAACCGGCAAACGTTTGACCGGAATTGCATTTAGGGCACAAAGCTCAGACCTTGGCCCCGGGTTGCTCAACCACGGCGGTAAACCGTTTCATGTGGCGGGCAAGTTAAGAATAAACGATTGGCAGGGACGCGAAAGCGCACAGTTGATTGTCGAAGACGCAGCCCCTGCGTGGTGAAATTATTTTTCAAGACACCCCATACCATCCAATGTATTGCTAATGGCATCGTGCAGGGGGGTGTGAGGTTCTTCTCCAATAAAATTTTTGAGCTTAGTATTATCTAGTTGAACCGAAACTTTCCACAGGTAGCGCATTTCAATAATTTCTCTAAATGTTTCTGAAAATGGTGCAATTATATACAGTAGCGGCCATGGTAAGCTGCCTATTGAAATGTTTCCACCAACCACCTTGGCAACCACTTCGGCAATTTCAACCCCACGCTCAAGAGCGTGCCCACGAAAATGAAAAACTGCAAACGCATCTAGGTCATCTTGTTTATCAAGCAGCATAATCGTTGCTTCTGCCATATCGGGCAGGTATGCCCAAGCATGGCCAACATCCCATTCACCGGGATAGATAACTTTTTTAACTGGCTTGCCGGGCTTTACCATTGCGCTTTGAAACCATGAACCCGGTGCTTTTGGACCAAGGTAATCTCCGGCCCGAACGATTAAAACCTTTAACCCGCTATCGGTTCCGTGTTTTAGGGTCCGTTCCATTTCTACGCGTATTTTACCTTTGCGTGAAATGGGGTTTTGCGGCGCATCTTCATTTATTTCCGACCCGGCGTCTGGGCCAAAATTATAAACGTTTCCCGGAAAAACTAATCGGGCATTATTGGCCTTGGCGGCAATAATGGAATTATCCAGCATGGGTATGGCCAGACCTTTCCAGTTTTTATAACCGGGCGGATTAGCGGCGTGAATAATAACCGAACAGCCTTTTCCAGCCCCAACAACATCATCCGCATTCATGGCATCGCCCTGAATCCAGTTTATATTGCTGGGGTCTGAAACTAAATTTTTGGCATTGTCGGGGTTGCGATGAAGGGCATTAATAGTCCAGCCGTGTTTTTGTAACGCCTCGGTTATGGCACCACCATAACCACCAGTGATGCCAATAATTAAAGCGGTTTTATTCATTGCAATCAAAACCCCACTGCTTGGAAATTTATTTTTTGTTCAGAATTTTTTTAACCTTGTTTGCTGTATCCAGCCTAGAAACCGTTGGCATGTTGTTGCCCAACAGTGGAGTTAAATATTCCATGAACTTGGGTGTAATGTTGTTGCCTTCTTTGTTTATCATGTTGGCCGACATTACCTTGGTCTTGGCGGCAACATCGGTGATTTTTGATAATTTATATTCAACCGCATAATCACCAACCCGGTGAATGGTAACGGTACCGTGTTTTTTGCCGGAAAAATGTGCAAACTGCGCGGCCTTTTCACCAACTTCGCGAGCTTCGATTTGGTCAATATCGGAAACGCAGCCTAAGAACGAGCGTTGCAAATAACCAAAGGTATCACCACGAACGCGACTGATCGGGGTTTTTGCTTTTATTTCATCGCACAATAAATCAGCCAATGCCCCGGTGCCGGAAAGCTGGATATTGCCATGGGCATCTTTTTCTACGGTTTTCATTAGTTTTGAAATAATTGGCGCGCCCTTGGCATCGTGGATGCCTTCGGATACCGCAACAATGCAACGACCAAGGCGGTCGTAAACTTTTTTAACATCGCTAACGAATTGTTTGGTGTTGAATGTGCGTTCGGGCAAATAAATTAGATGCGGGCCATCATCATTATATGTGCGCCCACCAGCGGCGGCGGCGGTCATGAAACCGGCATGCCTGCCCATTACCACACCAACATAAACCCCTTTTAATGCCGCGTTGTCTTGATTGACACCGGCAAAGGCGCTTGAAACAAATTTGGCCGCCGATGGAAAGCCCGGCGTGTGATCGTTGACCATAAGGTCGTTATCGATTGTTTTGGGAATGTGAATGCAGGTCAGGTCATGGCCTGTTTTTTGTGCATGCTCGGCAACTAATCTAGCGGCATCGGATGAATCATTACCGCCAATATAAAAAAATGTTCCTATATCGTGGGCTTTGAGCACACGGGAAATTTCTTCGCAATATTTCTGGTCGGGCTTATCGCGGGTTGAGCCCAGCGCCGAACATGGCGTGGCGGCAACAGCCTCTAGGTTGGCATTGGTTTCCTTGGTTAGGTCGAGGAAGTCTTCATTAATAATGCCGGAAACACCGTGTAGTGCACCGTAAACGTGCTCAACACCCGGAAATTTCTTAGATTCTAAGATTGCACCTACCAATGATTGATTGATAACAGCCGTTGGCCCACCGCCTTGGGCGATGAGAACTTTGCCACTTAACATGAATTACTCCCCTTTGATTTTCTTTTTTTGGACCCGTTTGGGCCGTTTCCCCCACCGGGGATGCTTATTTTACAACAATAGTCGCAGTTTATCCGGAAATCATTCTCTTTTGCATTATAGTTTTTTGTCAATATTTCCACCATGTTCGGGGGTGTGCGGGGCGTGGGTGGATTTGCCGTGGATTGGTTATGGGCGAGAGGGTGGTGGGAAGGGTGATTTTTAGCAGTTGAGGCTTGATTTTATTGCCCCAAGGGGGTACGAAGTCCCCGCCTTTAATACGACCCCTTCGTCTAGAGGCCTAGGACACTGCCCTTTCACGGCGGCAACACGGGTTCGAATCCCGTAGGGGTCGCCAAGGCTTTCCATAAATGAATATTGGATCGTTTTTCATCAAGCGGAAGCGTTTTGGTGCAGGCGTATTTGCAACTGGTATGTAATCAGCCGAAGCGCTTGATCATCAGTGCCATCCGCTTCTAGCCACAAGCGAACATTGGGCTGAGCAGGTTTGATGCAAAAAAAGCCGCGTCCCACTAACGCGGGATGCGGCCTTTTGAATAGAAAAATTATTATGCCGATGCGGCGGTGCTTAATGCCTGATCTAAGTCTTTCAAAATATCATCGATGTGCTCGATGCCGATCGACAGGCGTATGTAGCCTTCGGTGACACCGCTCGCTTCTTGTT
>CBFDBQ010000079.1:0-4917 GCA_965603095.1 uncultured Thalassospiraceae bacterium
AAAGAAGCTCGCTGCCGACGGGGAATGCCTTCAAGGCTTTCGCCCAAGGCCCGCCAGCAATATCTGCAAAGGGAAGCTCAATAACCGGATCCGCATCACTGCCCTTACGAATGGCAGGAATAAGGTTCATGCGGGGTGAGCCAACCTGCGCCGCAACGAAGGGGTTAATGGGGTTTTCATAAAGTTCGTCGGGTGTGCCGACTTGAACCATGCGACCTTCATTCATAATGCCGATACGCTGACCCAACGACAGAGCTTCCAGCTCATCAGGGGTGGCATATACTATGGTCATGCCCTGTTCACGATGCAGGCGTTTGAATTCTGCGCGCGTATCATGGCGAAGCTTGGCATCTAGGTTGGTCAACGGCTCATCAAGCAACAACAGTTTAGGTTTGCGCACCAATGCCCGTCCAATAGCAATACGTTGTTGTTCCCCGCCACTGGCGGTTCCGGGTTTGCGATCAAGCGTATGGGTCAGGCGCAACATTTCTGAAATCTCGGCAACGCGTGACTTAATTTTCTGGTTGTCCATCCCCTGGCCCCGTAATGGGAAGGCCAAGTTTTCAAAGATCGTCATGTGCGGATAAAGCGCAAACGTTTGGAAAACCATCGCCACACCGCGGTCGCGAACTTCGGCATTGGTCATGTCTACGCCGTCAAAGGTTATTGTTCCGGCATCGGCGGTCTCAATGCCGCAAATGGTACGGAAGGTAGTGGTCTTACCGCTGGCACTGGGGCCAAGAAGCACAAAGAATTCACCATCGGCAACAGAAAGATCAAGACCATCAACGGCCTTTATGTCGTCGAAATGTTTTACCAGCCCTTGTGTTGTGAGTGCGGTCATTAGGTTTCTCCAACCTTTACCCAAATGCCACCTTTGGAACTTGATTCAACAGCAGCGGTTATAAACCTGACGCCATTAGCACCATCAATAACGGTTGGAAAATGAGTTGCCATTGGGTTGGCGTCGCGCCCTTCAATCCGGGCGGAAATTACTTCCGCAACGTCTGAATAAATGTTGGCAAAACCTTCAAAATAACCTTCGGGATGACCCGACGGAATGCGTGTGGCATGACCTGCCACGTCGCCTGCCCCATGCCCGCCACGCGAAATAGTCCGTGGTGGCTCACCAAATGGTGCAAATGAAAGTTGATTGGGATGTTCTTGTTGCCAGAACAATCCACCCTTTTCGCCAAAGATGCGTATTTTCAGGGCATTTTCATTTCCCGGCGCTACCTGACTGGCCCATAACATTCCGCGTGCGCCACCGACATAACGCAACATCATATTGACATTGTCGTCTAACGCCCGACCTTCAACGAAGGTGCTTAGGTCGGCACACAATTCCTGTAGATCAAGGCCGGTAATGTATGACGCAAGATTAAAAGCATGGGTTCCGATATCACCAATGCAGCCACCAATACCAGAACGTGCCGGATCGGTGCGCCATTGCGCTTGTTTGTTATCACCGTCTTCTTCTTTGACGGTCAGCCAGTCCTGCGGATATTCAACTTGTATAATCTGAATTTTTCCCAGTTCCCCGGCTTCGACCATGGCGCGGGCCTGCCTGACCATGGGGTAACCGGTGTAGTTGTGGGTCAGCGCAAAAACCAACCCGGTTTTTTCTACAACCTTGACCAAATCAAGCGCGTCTTCGAGCGTCGACGTCATTGGCTTGTCGCAAATAATATGGATGCCCGCTTCCAACATAGCTTTGGCCGGTGCTGCATGCATATGGTTGGGGGTAACGATGGCGCAAACGTCAATGCCGTCATCACGGGCGGCTTCGGCTTTAGCCATTTCTTCGAAACTGACATAGGCACGATCAGGCGCAATATGTAATTCCGCTGCAGATGCCTTGGCACGTTCGGGGTCGGATGACAGCGCGCCAGCGACCAGTTCATATTTATCATCAATGCGTGCGGCAATGCGGTGAACGCCGCCAATAAAGGCGCCTTGTCCACCACCAACCATACCGAGACGAAGGCGACGATTTGTTGATTTGTTTGTGTTACTCATAATCCATCCCTCCCTTAATCCAGACCAAGAATGCGGCGATTAGCCGCGTCATCGGCACCACCATCGGCGAAATCATCGAATGCCTTTTCGGTAACCCGGATGATGTGATCATTAATGAATTGGGCCCCTTCGCGGGCACCATCTTCGGGGTGCTTTAGGCAACATTCCCATTCCATAACCGCCCAGCCATCAAAATCGTAGGCTGCAAGTTTGGAAAAAATTCCCTTGAAGTCGACCTGGCCATCACCCAGGGAACGGAAGCGACCCGCCCGGTCGACCCAAGGTTGATAACCGCCATAAACGCCCTGCTTGGCCGTCGAATTAAATTCGGCGTCCTTCACATGGAACATTTTTATGCGATCACTATATTCATCTATGAATGCAAGGTGGTCGAGTTGCTGAAGCACAAAGTGGCTCGGGTCATATAGAATGTTGCAACGGCTGTGGTTGTTAACACGCTCGAGGAACATTTCAAACGTAATGCCATCATGCAAATCTTCGCCTGGATGAATTTCATAACAAACGTTTACGCCTGCATCGTCAAAAGCATTGAGTATCGGCGTCCAGCGTTTTGCCAGCTCATCAAATGCGGCTTCAACCAAACCATCCGGGCGTTGTGGCCACGGATAAATATAAGGCCAAGCCAAGGCACCGGAAAAAGTAACGTGATCGGTCAAACCGAGATTTTGTGAAGCCTTGGCTGCCATCATCATTTGTTCAACGGCCCAAGCTTGACGTGCTTTTGGGTTGCCGCGAACTTCGGGGGCGGCGAAACCATCAAACATTTCATCATAGGCCGGATGCACGGCAACTAGCTGTCCTTGCAGGTGGGTAGAAAGCTCGGTTACTTCTATGCCGTGCTTGGCAAGTGTGCCCTTGACTTCGTCACAGTAATCGACGCTTTCGGCGGCCTTGGCTAAATCAAACAGGCGGCCATCCCACGATGGAATTTGCACCCCTTTAAAACCTAAACCCGCGGCCCATTCGGCGATGGAATCGAGACTGTTAAATGGTGTCTCGTCTCCGGCGAACTGTGCCAGGAATATTGCTGGTCCTTTGATGGTCTTCATTTTGATTACCCTCCATATTGAATTCTGTTTGCACCTATTGGCGTTTACGAAGCTCAATAATGCACATTCTAGAAATCAAAAAAGCGTCTTCTTCTGTGCCAAAATCCCCGGAAACACGTCACTTTGATGTTCTAATGTTCCCTTAATCCATCATTATGATGCGTTCTTATGGTGGCATTGTCAACATCATTTTAAAGATTATTTACATCATTATTTGAAAATTCGTGGGATAACTTTGCGAAATAATAACTAACTAACTGATTTTATTATATTTTATTGCTAATATAATGATGTGATTTTAATCATAAAATAACATTATTAATGTTATTTTTTTCCAAAATGATGTGATTTTTGATTGATAATTTGAATCATCCCTGATAGAATCGATTCTATAAATGATGTGATTTTGATGGTTTTTGATTTCCATACCTCCCCTGTTTTCTGCTAACAGGGGGTTACAAAAGGAAGAATCGAGTGAGCAAAAGAAAAATCCGTATTTCAGACATTGCGCGAGAAGCAGGCGTCGGCGTGGCAACCGTGGATCGGGTCCTTAACAAGCGACCCGGTGTTAAAGAGCATACTGCCAAGCGCATCTTTGAGGCCGTCGAGCGATTAGAAAATACAGCGGATTTTTCCGGCGCGGCCCTTGTCGGTGCGGCGAAACTAACCTTTGATTTTATTTTGCCTGCCGGCTCCAACACATTTATGCAAAACCTGAACGACGCCATCATCAACGCAGCCGATCATATTAGTTCCCGCGGTATCAATGTACGCTGCCATCGCATCGAGGGCTTTAACCCCACCGCACTGGCCGAAAGTATTCGCGAAATCGGTGCGTACTCAAATGGGCTTGCAGTTGTTGCGCTGGATAACCCCATAGTGCGCGAAGCCGTGCACGACATAACTGACCAGAACATCCCTGTGGTTACGCTGGTTTCTGATCTTTCAAATTCTCGCCGCCAGGGATACGTCGGGTTGGATAACCGCGCCGCCGGCCGCACCGCTGGGTATCTAATGGGGCGCTTTGCCTCACGCAAAAAAGGACAAGTGGTGCTTATTGCTGGCAGCATTGGTCTCAGCTACCGTGATCATCAGGAACGCGAGTTTGGTTTTCGCGATTCCCTAAGTGAACAATTTCCCAATCTCATTGTTATCGACCGGGTTGATAACAAGGATGATTATGAAAAAGCCTACGAACAAACAAACAAGATCCTCGACACCCATGGCGACCTGTTGGGCATATATAACATCGGTGCTGGCAACCGCGGTATCGGCAATGCGCTACACGAACGAGGCAAGACCGAAGATACAATTTTCATCGGCCATGAGGTAACCAGCTATTCACGCCAGTTTCTTATAGATGGGGTTATGGACGCAGTTATTAATCAGGACGTAAGCCACGAAGCCAATGAGGCGTTACGTTTGCTGATGGCACACCACATGAACGTTAACCCCCTGCCCGCACTTGGCCCACCACGAGTTGAGATATTTGTAAGAGAAAATCTTCCATAATACATTGACCACATTTGCTGGAAATTGATTCCATCTGCTTACACAGTGCTTACATGGCGCACCCGCCACCAAAATACAAACAAACAAAAAACCCGTAACCTATTGAGGTTACGGGTTTATTTTGGTTGCGGGGGTAGGATTTGTTCAAGCCCCTACATTACAAATAAAAGTGTAACTTATTGTTATGGTTAGAATTATATATAATGTCTGCTTTCATACGCTAAGCTGACCTCATTATGAGCAGGTCTTTATGTCCGCTTCTGACCCAAAGCAGACATTCCATCGTTTCCTAGAAATCGAATTCCAACTGGATATA
>CBFDBQ010000080.1:0-4362 GCA_965603095.1 uncultured Thalassospiraceae bacterium
ACCAAACCACTGTCGGTATAATTAGCAACCGTTGGGGCTGACCAGTTAATTGTGGCCCCACCGTTTATGGTGGCCCCGCCATAACCATCTGTAGCATTGCCCGCCATTATAAATGTAACTCCGGTAGCATTTAATGTCGCCCCACCGGAGATATCCAAATCACCTGCATCAAGTATGTAAACACCAGGCTCAACGGTTAGGGTATTACCAGCGTTGACTTTAATCCCGCCACAGATAACCGTTGGTGCCGACAGGTTACCTGAGCCACCAACATTAGAAAGGGTGCCGCTAAGATTATTTGTGCTGTTTTGCCCCGATGTGCCAATGTTGCATCCAGCATATGTGGGAATTGCAAGATCTTCAAAAGGATCATCCATGGTTGCTACTTCTTCAACAACCTCGCAACCAGTGTCAACGATTATGTCTGTGCCGACGGTTGCGTCAATTGCGCCGTGTGACCAAACGCAATCAACGGTCAAGGTATCGCCGCTTACTTTAATCGACTGGTTCGGGTTGGTTGTGCCGTCTGAATTAGCAAACACCCCGCAGCCATCCATAGTAACAGTAGCATTTTGCACATTTATGCCTGTTCCGGTAGTGGCTAGCGAAAGCATACAGGCATCAACATCTCCAACCGTGGTGGCAACGGCGCGAGTGGTTGATTCTGGAACAATCGAAGAAATTATTTGCGAAAGAAACGTATCAAGTGGATGCACAATTGTTACTTCGACATAACTTGAATTGCCTGCATAAGCACCGGCAACTGGTGGAACCGAAACTGTCAGGGTATCAACGGTGCTATCAAACCCATGGCGGGTAGCCTCTGTTTCAGCCACCGTTAGCATGCTTGCGCCGCTCGCACCAAATGCACTTTCAATGGCAGCCGAAACAGCCGCGGCATCTGTTGCGGTTTGCATGTTACGACGTTCCTTGAACCACATACCGGCATCTATGCCCAAGCCAACAAAACCCATTATTACAGGCAGCATAAGTGCGAACATAATTGCAATGGCGCCACTTTCTTCGCCAATAAATCGCCTTATTATTTTTTTCTTATTTCCATTAACCATTGTGTTCACCAGTTTGTGCAATATGAAGCAATTATGAATGTTACATTTCATGGCCACATTAAATAATAACACCCAATTTAAGTACCACATTATCTGGGATATTTGCGCCCATAACAGTGATGAGCATCACGGAATAAAGCACCTATTTATCGTAGGTTATTGAATGCCTTGGCGCTAGTTATGAGGCTGTTTGGGGCAAATCTTAAAATATGGCCAAATGTAGCCCTAAAATGACGCATTTAAGGTAATGATGTACGCTGTACTGGACGCGCTTTTGGCTTTAAACTCAACTAGGTAGGCTGTAATTGGTTGGTGTGTGATATTGTTTGGCGAACATTTGGGCGAGTATTTATGAGTAGGGCAAAATAACAATGATTGGTGAGAAATAAGCACAAATGACAAAAAGCCGTCCCAAATCAGCAATAAGAAATATTTGCACCATTGTGGCCCCAGTCCTTGTTTTGGGTCTTGTTCTGTCTGGATGCGCATCCACAGGCAAGGGTAGCGGTAGCTCAAAAGCAAAAGAAGATGAAAATGCAATTGAAAGTGCAATGCTAAAGGCCGCAGTTGAGGCAGAACAGAAGAACAATTTTGGTGCAGCGGCTGGGTACTATGCGCGCCTGTTGCGCCTAAAACCGGGTAATATTGAAACGACAGTAATGCTTGGTCGCAACCTTAGGTATTCAGGCAATTCCGATAAGGCAGTCAGTATTTTTTCAGAATTATCAAAGAAAAACCCTGACAACATTACAATTAAGCTCGAACATGCCAAAGCCCTTATTGCCTCGGGAAATTTTGGCAATGCCTTGTCCTTGTTAGATGCGGTTACAAGCGCAGATAGTAATAATTGGCAGGCATTTTCAGCCCTTGGCATTACTTACGATTCATTGGGTAATTATAAAATGGCGAAAAAAAGCTTTGCCAATGCACTATCCATTAGCCCCAATAATCCAGTTATAATGAATAATATGGCCATGTCCCTTGCCCAGGCAGGAAGTATAAAAGAAGCAATTTCCACGCTTGAGAAAGCCGCATCTTTAAATAGGGCCAGCCCGCATATTAGGCAGAATCTTGCCCTTTTATATGGAATAAGCGGAGACCAGGAAAAGGCTAAAACCTTGATATCAATGGATCTTAATCAAAAAGAGATTGAGACAAATACTAGCTTTTATCGTCGATTTGAGGGGACCAATCAATGAACAGCAAGCAAGAGCAAGATCCCGATAAAACATCGCAAGATGACCAATCTAGGCGCCGCGGTGCCGTTCGCCTAACAACGGTTTATGGTGGCCGTGCTTGTCAGGCTGGCAAAGCATATGCATGCGTGATTTCAGATGTTTCTGAAACTGGGGCAAAGTTACGTTTAAAAGATTCTGCAAATAAGATCTTCATAGTTCCAGACCTCCCCGTGCAATTGATTTTTGATCGCTTGGGTGAATACAAATCATTAAATGGCAATATGATGTGGCTGAAGGGTGAAGAAGCAACTATGGGAATTAGATTTTCCGATATTGAAAAAAAGCGTCATCGCGTCATATCGGCGCTTATGCCAAATCGCTGGAATCTTGTGAAAAACAGCACATCCACTGAGAGCGGTAAAATCTAACACTTTTAGCCCATTGCAAGTAATTCAACCCTTTGCCAAGATGATGTTGTATAAAAGATTTTAGCCATAAACCACTACCAAGTAAGGATAAATTGGCAACCAGAATGAGTAAAAAAGAAATAAAAAAAGAAACTAAAAAAGGAAATGATAACGTTCGTACCCTTAAGGGGTCAGAACTGCTTGCCGAAGCACCGCCTGAAATTGTGGCAGACTTGGAACAGAAATGCCATTGGCTGAATTTTGAAGAAAACCAAATAATTGTGGACCGCGATGACGAGTCTACTGATGTGTATTTAATTATTAGCGGCAAGGTCAAGGTTATGGATTTTTTGGCCGATGATCAGGAAATCGCCCTGGCCGAGCTTGGCCCGGGAGCTAGTTTTGGCGAACTTTCAGCCATGGATAAATCAAAGCGTTCGGCCCGCGTTACCGCGCTAGAAGATACCGTTATGGCCACCATAAGTAGTGGGGATTTTCGCCGTCTGCTTATGGATGTTCCGGGCATCGCGGTTATGCTTCTAAAACGTTTTGCCGCCCTTATTCGCACCTTAAATACCCGTATAACGGCCCTTAGCACCATGACCCCGCACCAAAGGGTCTATTACGAGCTTATCCGCATGTCGGAGCCTAATCCACAAGGTGACGGAACGTGGGTTATTCATTATTTGCCCAAACACGAAGAAATTGCCAGTTGGTCAGGAACGTCACGCGAAGATGTGGCCATGGCAATTGGACACTTGGCGCGGGAAGGTATTGTTAATCGTAAGCATAAGTCATTGATAATAAAGGATCATGACCGTCTGCAGATGCTTTTGAACCTGTGACGGGGGTCATACTTGTAGTATTTTATTTCTGTTATATATGTGATAATGAAAACATCTAGAAATTAGAGTATGTACTTTAATCTAGTTTTTTTTATGCCCGAACTTCTGGTTCCTTGATGGTTCTGAATTACGGGAAAATAAACTGATCGGGCACCGTTCAGGTAAGGTTATAGTTTTTTTAATCTATTGTTATATAAGGTTAATTTTATACTATATCTTGACTTGAATACATAGTTAGGCCAATCTGTCTAATCATTTAAAGGGCGTCCGGTTTAACCATAATCTGGCCTTGAGTTATAATTAGGAGTTTCAAAATGACAAAATTTTATAGCCATTTAACACGTTTTAAGAACGACGAATCTGGTGCTACCGCAATTGAATATGGTCTTATTGCTGCGCTTATTGCCGTTGTTCTGATCACCGCTCTCACCCTTGTGGGCACAGATCTAGAGAACAAATTTGCTGAAATAACCGACGCAATTTAATCTGCTAAATGTTATTCAGTGACCCCATTATTTAGGGGTAATAATTGAAAAACAGTCGTCCTTAACGGGTCGGCTGTTTTTTTTATTTAATTTATTGCATCTCACTTAGTAGATTTGGTTAGAATACATAATGGCCATTATTCACAACATTACATTTATTGCATTTATTGTTCTTATTTTAATCGCGGCCAGAAGCGACGCCAAAGTATTGCGTATACCTAACTGGATATCATTGGCACTGTTGGTTGATTTTCTTATTGCGGGGCTTGCGGCAGGGATGGCGTTAGAGGATATAGCTATAAGCCTTGGTGTGGGTGTGGGTGCGCTTGTGATTGGATTTGTTCTATTTTTCCTGCGCCTATTTGGTGGCGGCGATG
>CBFDBQ010000081.1:0-4302 GCA_965603095.1 uncultured Thalassospiraceae bacterium
GAACCCAAAGCCGCGACCTTAGCCGCTGCAATGAATTTGTCGGATGGTATCGAAGAGGGGAGGGATTTAGAAAAAGTTTCTTGCCGGGCTGAAATATCATTACCAAGTTTGTTTTTTTTCTGAATTAAAGTGAGTTCTTTAGCCATAATATTACCTACCGTGTGGACTGTTGATCTTTTTGGAATATTTTAACGCCTTTGATGTTGCGCTCGCCAGCTTTAACAGCCGCACGAATGGCTTTTTCAAATGCGGCATCACCCAAATATTTGCGCAAAATTGCAACGGGGACTTTATTCATATCTTCGATATCAAAATCCCAGACTTTCTTGAAGACAATTTGCGCGCCATCCTCAGTTTTAATGTTGGTCGATTGTTCTTTGGTGGCCTTCGTTGCAACCTTCAAAGCTTTTTCGGCTTCTTTGGCTTGAGCGTTAAGAACGGCGTTGTTTTCGGCTTCTGCTTCTTTGCGTAGGCGCTCAGCTTTTTCTTGAGCAAGAAGTTCTATTCTTCTGGCTTCTTTCTGGCGCTCAGCTTCTGCTTCTGCTTTTTCCTTTGCGATGATACCTAATTCTTTCGAAGCAACGCCCATGCCGCTTAAAACGATGTTTTCAAGTTCTTTGCCAAGCGTTTGAACTTCACCGGAGCCATCAAGAAAAGGCTGCTTTACCCGCTGGCGCCATTTGTTAGCCAATTTTTGAAACTCTTTGCATTGCTTCATGTATGTTGCGAGCTTGAGCTCGGCGCCTTCAACATCTGCTTTGGGTACGCGCTTGCTTGCATCTGCAAGTTTTTTGCCACGCGCTGCAAGTTCAATATATTCATCATCGATGTGTGCGGGCGGCTTGTTATCGCCAACAACGGCGCGGGGGTTTGGGTCTAGATCGTTTCGGTGTTCCATTGCATTCCCTTTTAAAACGGTAATTCCATTGTGTTAAAATCAACATGAGCCTTTTGTTGTGGGGGCCCTTTGCTTTCTGGATTGCTCAATCTCCAATCTGAGAGAGCTCGCAAATATTTGTATTCTGATTCTTCGATGGGGTGCATATATATAAAACGATCTTCAATCACTTCAATTATGGTGCAGTCCTCTCCATCGAAAGTGGCGCCATAGATTTGATCTGAAGACAACTCGCCAAATTCGTCTCGATCACCATCACGAAACCAGATAGAGCAAGCTATAATTTCCCCGCCTTTATGAAGTTTTGTTTTATAAAAACGTTCTTCACCTAATGCAATGTCATGGAAAGGTTGATCAAATGGTTTCATTTAACGTTCGATAACATTTGATCTAAGGCACCCGTCTCATATTCAACAAGTATTAAATTCAATTCTTCCAACTGATCTTCTTTCGTAAATCGAAAATCCCCATTCGCGATCGCGTAAGATGGCATTCCAACACATCCACCTTCACCGTTTGCCATCGATATCGGGCAAGGCCAGCAAGCATTGCTCCAATGAATATCGCAAAGCGGCCTTTCGTCTGGATATAGTTTACCTTCTGGCAACGTTTCCCATAATTGGATTTCTTCACGAAGGGCAGTTATTGATTTTTCACATGGCATATTTTTTACCCCTTTAAGTGAAGAAATCATTTCAGGGGAACCGCTCAAACTGTTGGGGCGTAAAACAGGGGGGGGATTACACAATTCAAGCGGCTCACCTCAAGTGACTTATTCAGGAAGGTCAATTAGATGGGGGATCGCGCATTTCACTTGGTTAGCAATCCGGTCAAGTGCATGGCATTCGTTTTCACAGTTAAATTTCTCTTTTACAGCAATGTTCAAAAGGCGCTGGCTGTGAGTTATGTTGTCGGGGCATTTTTGGCATTCAACAAAATCAATAGCTTCAGTTAAGATTTTTTCAGCCGCGTTTGTTGTTTTAAAGCCAAGCCCTATGATGTGGCCTCTGATTTTTGCTGTTTGCAATGCTGCATATTGTAAAGACATTGTTTCGCCCTCCGTTTCGATGATTGATAATAGCCACAACGAAAAAACATAGTCAATAACTTTTTTACATAAAAAGGTAATTTGTTTTCTTTATTCGGTTATTGACTTACTTTTATAGGTAGGGTACGTTTCTTTTAGTTTAATTAATAAGGTGCTGAAAAATGACCGATAAAACGATTGATAAAAAGAAAAAGCCGGGCCACCCATGCCATATATGGGCTGCTGAATATAATTTATCAAAGGCTCAAATGGCGTTAAACATAGGCGTAGATGTTAAAACATACCGTGATATGATTAGCGGAGATCAGAAGCCATCTACTGGCACGATTTTAAAGATCGAAATCGCCACGAATGGTGATGTTGGTTGGAGCCAAATCATTGAATGGCAGAATGAAAATATCACTGATTAATAGGGGCGCATTATGGCGAACCATGTTTTAGCTGATTATCAAAACAAGATGCTTGGCCTTCAGGCTGATCTGCAATCTCGCAAAGATCGTAATCAAGGTGTTGGCTCGGTCCTTCGTAAAATCAAAAGATTGCGCCATAAGATCATGCGTATTCAAAGAGATGAAATGAAAAAATCATGACAAAAAGAGAAGATGGTAAATTTAAACGCAACGAACGGGATTATTATCCGACTCCATTAAGCGCTGTGCTTCCTCTTTTGCCGCATTTGTATACGGGTACTATTTTTGAAGAGCCTTGCGCGGGTGACGGGCGTTTGGTTGATCACCTTGAATCTAACGGTTTCAGTTGTTCATATTCTTGTGACATTGAACCGCAAAGGGCCGACATTGCAAAATTCAATGCCCTTGATATAAAAACAACTGAGGCTGATTGTTTTATTACCAATTTTCCATGGGAATGGAAGATATTGCAGCCTCTATTGGATCACCTGCCAAATATTGCGCCTACATGGTCGCTATTGAGTGCTGACATCATGCACAATAAAAGAATGATCCCATACATGAAACGTTGCGCGAAAATTGCAAGCGTGGGCCGAGTCTCTTGGATGGACAACGGCACAAGCGGTTTTGATAATTGCGCATGGTTTCTTTTTGATAGATTTGAGCGCGATACTATTTTTGTAGAGCGCGTTTAACTAATCTCTACCTGAGATAACCCCGCCTTAAATGGCATTTTAAATGGAGAATACAATATGGCTGATGAATTAAAACCCGGCGCGAAGGCTAAAGCTAAAAAGGCAGCTGCTAAACCGGAAATGAAAGCGGATCAACCCGGCACATCTGGTGAAATGGTTTACAAAACACCTAAAGATCAATTTGTTCGCACGCTGAAGGGCCTTGAAGAAACCGCCCAAGATTGTGCGAAGGCCACAACAACCAACGCATCCGAATGGAAAGGTGCAAAAAGTGCTGGCTGCCATAATGGTGCATTGAAAGATATCATGAAGCTGGACAAGTTGACCGAAGAAGGCCGCGCCGATTATATGCGTGCGTTCAATGGTTACGCCCAACATTTCCATGATATTGGCAAATGGACTGAACAGCTTGATTTGGTCGATGAATGCGAAAAATCGGTTGATCGTGAAGATTTGGCAATGGGTCAAGGTTTCCGCGCTGGTAAAGAAGGTGGAAACCTTCAAGACAATCCTTTCCCTGAAAATGATATCTTTAATGATACGTGGGCTGATGGCTGGCACCAAGGCCAAGCTGTCATTATGGCTGGATCAAAAGTTACCAATAAAGACGCCGGCAAGAAGGCGGTAAATTAATGGAACGGCAAGCATCAATATTAGCTCTTGATCTTGCCACTACAATTGGTTGGGCGTGGGGTCCATTGTCGGACCCTGCCCCATCTGATTTAGAGGTTGCGGCGGGCTTTAAATGCGAGCAACCCAAGGGAGGTGTTCATTCTCTTGCTATTCATGAGAAGACCGGGCGAAGGATGCATTTCTATAAAAAGTGGCTAGATGAAACGATCCAAGTTTTTCAGCCTACAATCATTGTTTTTGAAGCGCCGATCCCTAAGCAAATTAATGCCAATACCGCTAGAATTCTACTTGGTATGATCGGTATTACTGATGCAATCGCCTTAGAACAAACAAATGTAGTTTATGAAATTAAAGTCTCAGACAATAAAATTCACGCTACGGGCAAAGGCAACGCCAGCAAAGGCGATATGATCTTGGCAGCCAGAAACAAAGGTTGGAAAATTCAAGACGATAATCACGCCGATGCACTTTGGTTGTTGGATTACACCCGCGCAACATTAGGGGAATAAAAAAATGATAATGAACGATATAGATCTGAAAAAACTTGGTTCGCAAATAATAAACCCATTTCACCATGGTCAAGTTCGTGAAATTTTGAATAAAAAAGTGGTTTCTTAT
>CBFDBQ010000082.1:0-4286 GCA_965603095.1 uncultured Thalassospiraceae bacterium
CGATGTGGGCCTACGCGAGGTCGCCAACCCATCGGCGCTGTTTTTGTCGGAACGCGACGAGGGTGTTTCGGGTTCGGCCATATTCGCCGGAATGGAGGGAACTAGGCCAATGTTGCTGGAAATTCAAGCACTTGTATCGCCTACCCAGCTATCGCAACCTAGGCGCGCCGTGGTCGGCTGGGATTCCGGCAGGCTGGCTCAGGTGATGGCCGTTACCGAGACCAGATGCAACCTTGCCATCGGAGCAAATGACGTATACCTAAACGTCGCTGGTGGCCTAAAGGTGGCAGAACCTGCCGCCGACTTGGCCGTTGCCAGCGCCCTGATATCGTCGCTTTCAGGCAAAGCGGCACCACTTGATGCGGTGTTCTTTGGCGAAATCGGACTATCGGGTGAAATAAGAAGCGTAAGCCATATGGAGGCACGCATTAAAGAAGCCGCTAAACTGGGTTTCAAACATGCGTTTGTTCCGGCTGGCTCCAAGGGGGTTAAAAAATCCCCCAAGGAAATTAACGTTAAGGAAGTAAAACATCTTTCCGATCTTGTGCAGTTGTTTGATGATTAAAGGCCGGAATTAAGGGCCAGTACCAGTAAGAGATCAATTTTTATGACAATGTTTGATGTTGCTGTAATTGCCGTTTTAGCCGTTTCCGGCGTATTGGCCTTTGCCCGTGGCTTTGTTCACGAGGTGCTTTCAATTGTCGGTTGGATTGGCGCCATATTTGCGACCATGTACGCAACGCCTATTTTAAAACCGTTCATGATGCAGGTTATCGAAGATGAATTCTTCGCCGCACTTGCCCTAGGCGCAATAATTTTTATTGCAACCCTTGTTCTATTATCGATGCTGACCAAGGCCATATCACGCAAGGTAAAAGATAGCGCCCTTGGCGCACTAGACCGGGCATTAGGTCTTTTGTTTGGTTTTCTTCGCGGTGCTATTATAATATGTCTTGCCTATATCGCGCTTGAATGGGTTATTCCGGCAGACGAGCAAGGCCCATGGGTACGAGAGGCCAAGGCAATTCAGATGGTTGAAATTGGCTCGGGCATGATTAAAGCCTTAGCGCCTAATGATGATAGCGCTGATGAAGACAGCAAAAAAACAGATCAAACCACCAGAGATAAAGTTCAAAAAATGTTCAAAGACGCCATAACCCCCAAGGCCGAAACCCCGGCCGGGAAAGATGGCGATGGATACGAAACCAAACAACGCAAAGAGCTGGATCAGCTCCTTGGAACAGTTAAATAGAGAGAAAAAATAGGAATGGTCTCTATGAAAAATACTAGCTGCAGCACTGGCTACATTGATGATGATCATTTCCACGACGAATGTGGTGTGTTTGGTATTTTTGGCCACCCCGATGCTTCCGCCTTTACCGCATTGGGCCTGCACGCGCTACAACATCGCGGACAAGAAGCCGCAGGCGTTGTTTCGTACGATGGCAAACATTTTCATTCCCACCGTGCCATGGGCCCGGTTGGCGATAACTTTAACTCCGAAGATATAATTGAACGCTTGGTTGGGCCTATGGCAATTGGCCATGTACGTTATTCAACATCGGGGCAGACGGTTTTGCGTAACGTACAGCCAATGTTTGCCGACCTAGTATTTGGTGGGTTTGCCATTGCCCACAACGGTAACCTAACCAACGCCAGAACCATGCGCCGTAATTTAGTAGAAGAAGGCTGCATATTCCAATCAACATCAGACAGTGAAACATTTTTGCATCTGGTTGCGACCAGCGATTACCACAAGGTTATGGACCGCCTTATTGATGCCCTGAAACGGGTTGAGGGCGCGTATTCGTTGTTGGCCTTAACCCGGGAAAAACTTATCGGTGCGCGCGACCCATTGGGTGTGCGCCCATTGGTGCTGGGCCGTTCGGGTGATGCTTGGGTTTTAGCATCTGAAACATGCGCGCTGGATATTATTGGTGCTGAATATGTGCGCGACGTAGAACCGGGTGAAATTGTTGTTATCAGCGAAAAACACGGCCTGCAAAGCTTCAAGCCATTCCCTCAGGTACCGCCAAGATTTTGTATTTTTGAACATATTTATTTTGCTAGGCCCGATAGCGTCATGGGCGGCTTGAACGTTTATGATGTGCGTAAACGCATTGGACAAGAACTGGCCCGGGAAAGCCACGTTGATGTTGATATGATTGTTCCGGTTCCAGATTCCGGCGTTCCTGCGGCAATTGGTTATTCCGAACAGTCAGGTGTGCCGTTTGAGCTTGGCATAATTCGTAACCACTACGTTGGCCGTACATTTATTGAACCAAGCGACAGCATTCGCAATCTTGGGGTGCGCCTTAAACACAACGCCAATATCGCCCAACTAAAAGGCAAGCGGGTATTGCTGGTTGATGACAGCATTGTTCGCGGAACAACGTCCATGAAAATTGTTGAAATGGTGCGTAACGCAGGTGCAACCGAGGTTCACATGCGTATTTCCAGCCCACCAACAACCCACCCCTGCTTTTACGGTATCGACACCCCAAACAAAGAAAAATTAATGGCTCACCGTTTCACGGTTGAAGAGATGGCCAAAGAAATTGGAGCCGATAGCCTTTCATTTATTTCCGAAGATGGGCTTTACCGTGCAGTTGGCGAAAAAGGCCGCAATAAAGAATGTCCACAATACTGCGATGCATGCTTTAGCGGTGAATACCCCATTGCGCTGGTCGATAAAGAAGGCAATCCCGGACCGGAACAGCTTTCATTATTATCAGAGGTTTAGGCGGGCAATGAGCGATAGCAATAAAAAACGTCTAGAAGGCAAAATTGCCCTTGTTACCGGAGCATCGCGGGGCATTGGCCGGGCGGTTGCTAAACGCTTTGCGACTGAGGGCGCGCATCTAATTTTAACTGCCCGTACCCAAGGCGCACTAGAAGAACTTGACGATGAAATACAGGAAATAAACGGTGGCGTTCCATCAACGCTGGTGCCAGCCGACCTAACTGATTTTGATGTTATCGACCACATGGGTGCCGCCATGCATGAGCGCTTTGGCAAGCTCGACATACTGGTGGGCAACGCTGGAATGTTGGGCGTGCTTTCGCCGCTGGGCCATATTGAACCTAAAACATGGGATCAGGTCATGGCTATAAACCTAACCGCCAACTGGCGGCTTATCCGCAGTTTCGATCCCCTGCTACGTGCATCAGATGCCGGGCGCGTAATTTTCGTTACCTCAAGCGTTGGCCATATGCCGCGGGCCTATTGGGGAACATACGCAATTTCCAAGGCGGGCCTTGAAATGCTGGCAAACATCTATGCCGAAGAAACAAAAAAAACCAACGTTCGGATTAACCTGATTAACCCCGGGGGTACCCGCACCGATATGCGGGCCGAAGCCATGCCGGGCGAAGACCCCGAAAACGTAAAACCACCCGAAGAAATTACCGAATATTTTGTCGAACTGGCGGAAACATCAAACAAGCGCCACGGCGAATTGATAGAGCCTTAATAAAATAAAGGTATAGCCAATGGCACGAATTGCGGTAGGCGGCTTTCATCACGAAACAAATACCTTCGCGCCTAGCACCGCCACATACGATGATTTTGTGGCCAGCGATGCATGGCCCGGACTTTGTAGCGGTAATGACATTTTCAAAAAAACCCACGGCATCAACCTGCCGATAGCTGGATTTGCCCAACAAGCAAATAATTTAGGCCATGAATTAAGTGGTCTTGTTTGGTGTGCGGCACCCCCTTCTGGCCCAGTTACCGCCCATGCATTTGAAACCGTTATGGAACAAATAATTTCCGGCTTAAACAATGCAAAAAATATTGCCAAAAACATAGATGGCGTTTTCATGGATTTGCACGGTGCCATGGTTGTTGAAAGCTTTGCAGATGGCGATGGTGAAATATTAAAACGTATTCGCGCAACCATCGGCCCCGATGTTCCACTGGTAGTTGCCCTTGATTTTCATGCCAACATCAGCCCCGAAATGTGTTCCCAGGTTGATGGTATTGTTGTTTATCGTACCTACCCCCATGTTGATATGTTTGAAACCGGTGAGCGTGCGGCAAATATTTTAAACCAAATAATTATCGATGGTAAAAAACGCTTTGTGGCGCTAGCGCAAGGATCGTTTTTAGTTCCGCTAGCATGGCAAAGCACCTTGGCTGAACCGGCCAAGAGCATATATGAGAACCTTGGCAAATTAAAAAATTCTTCCATTGATGCGGTATCAATGGCCATGGGGTTTCCCCCAGCAGATGTTTTTGATTGCGGCCCATCTGCGGTGGTATGCGGAACGGATGAAGGTGAGAT
>CBFDBQ010000083.1:0-4226 GCA_965603095.1 uncultured Thalassospiraceae bacterium
AATTCTGCGCAAAACACTTTTTTGTCCATAGGCCAAAAAAGACCTCTGATCAAAACGCGATAGCGTATTTAAAAGCGGGCGCGACAAAAATGGAGTGCGCACTTCGAGGCTGGAGCGCATGCTCCCCCTGTCAACTGCAGGAATGATGCTGTTGGGGAGCATGCTTTCAATATCAAAGTCCCGTACACGAAAAGCAAGTCCACCCTGATTATCAGGCAATAGGCCCTGAGTAAGAATATCAAATTCAGGTAATTGCGATAACAGTCCGCCCAACGCATTATTTTTTAAAGACAAATACTGCCACCCGACATTGCCACCAAGTCGCGACACAGCTGTGCGCCACATTGAAGATGAATTTATGAGACTGTCAAAAATCTTTAATGCATTAACGAAAGGCGGCAAAAATCGGTATGCATTACGTTGTTGGTATAGGAATGAATGCTTTCCATAACCAAAGAATAATTCATCACCGCCAAGACCGCTGATGGCCACAGTCATATGTTTACTCGCCAAAGATGACATTTGCCGCACAGCCATTGCGGTCATATTGTCGTTGGGGGTGCCATATAACGAAGTCAATTCAGCTGGCGTGCGCTTCCAGCTTTCATCTTCGCGACTATCAATAATTTGATGCCGCATTCCTAGATGATTAGCAATCCGTGAAGCCGCCTTACTTTCATCTACCCCATCGGGGAATGCTACCGTGAACGCCGACACGTCCGAATTAAGTTCCCTTGCTAGCAACGCTGCGGTTAGAGCAGAATCCACCCCACCGGATAGAAACAGCCCTACCTTTACATCGGCGCGCAAACGCAACCGCAATGATTCAAGTAAGACCGATTGTATTTCATCCAACTCAATCTCACTTAATGGCCTGACATCTCCTCTTTCAAAGTATTCTTCCGGAGGATGCCAGTACCGTCGCTGGTTTTTCAGCTGCCCCCTTTCAAAAACAAGATGGCTAGCCTGAGGGACTGCATGCAGACCCGGGTATCCGGTTGCGGGTGGGGGAATATACCCAAGCGCCATGAACGCGGTTACATCTTGTTGCCTTGGCTTGAATTGAAGATTTAGACATTCCGTTAAAATCTGGGCTTCGGATGCAAAATATATCCCTTCGCTTGTTTCTGCCCAATAGAGCGGTTTTTCACCAAACGGATCGGTTGCAAGGTGAAGCACATCTCCATCAAAAAAGGCAAAGGCGAACATGCCATCAAATTTATCAAGGGATTTCTCACCCCACTCCGACCATGCTGTGTGCAATACCTCTGTATCGCCAATGGTAGTAAATTTTCTCCCAAGACCCTCAAGGTCTTTTTTAATTTCACGGTAGTTATATATCTCGCCGTTGTACGTAAGTACGCTGCCATGCTTTGTAAAAGGTTGTGCGCTTGCCTCGGAACAATCAATAATGGCGAGCCGTCTATGCCCCATGAAAATGCCATTTTCAGTGTCCAGCCATTCTCCACTTCCATCGGGACCGCGATGTTCCAGCATGGATGTCGCACGCCGACCGAGTGCAATATCTGAGGGGTCCAGTTTTCGGTTAAGCCAAAATCCAAAAATACCGCACATGGCGTTAAATCGTCCCCGTTTCAGAACGGGGATTGGATTTTTCCCTGATAATTTGCTTATACAAATCGACATAACTATCGACAACTGTATCCCAAGAAAAATCACTGGCACGGGCTTTTGATTTTTCTGAATAATCCTGACGCAATTTATCGTCGTCCATAATTAGCTCCATGGCATTTACCAGCTCTTCATCGTTATCGGCGGATACCAACAATCCGTCCTTGCCTGAACGTATTACGTCTCTGCAGCCCGGCGCATCGGTAGTTATAATGGGCAGCCCAGCTGCCATGGCCTCAACCAAAACAATACCAAATGTTTCCAGCAAAGACGGAAACGAAAAGGCATCCGCTGATTTGTATATTTCCACTAGGTCATCCGTCGGAATCTGAATACTACCGTCATGGCTTGCGCTAAGGCCTACTTGTCCGCGTATCTTTATGTAGCGTTCAACGTCCAGTTCTGCGGCCAACGGGATCAGCTGTTCTGCCTCATTCCCGACAATCAAAATTGTAAAATCCCGCTCCGTGCGCTGGCGTAAAATATTGGCGCTTCTCACCAAAGCAGCTAAATTTTTCTTGGGATGATTGCGCCCCACCGCCAGAAATACAAAAGAATTTTCCCGTAAACCCAGGCGACGGCGCATAGCAATCCGGTCGGTTGAATTTTTGAAACGGGCTAAGTCTACGCCGTTTGGTATGCGCGCTATTTTCCCATCACCAACACCTATTTTATGATACTCGTCAGCTACGCTTTCGGTAATAGCAACCAACCGATTACTCCGTGGTAACCATTCCCTAACCAAACGATCAATCGCAGGGTCCAAACGCATTCCATAGCCGATTTCTTTCTCAACCTGAATATCGGCCCCAGCACAACGAACCAAATGCGGAATATTTCTTTGCGCGGCAAAGTGCGTCAAGGTAACCCCAATGGGAAAACCCATGGTACCATGCCAAACATCAAACCCGTAGCGACGTTGCAGGTGGGAATAAAAAGCATCAAACAGCATAAAGCCCAACGCAGGCCAATGACGAAACACCCCCCAGATTTTCGGTGGAAACGAAATCACCTTATAAGGAAAATCCCAACCTTCGCGTCGCAGCTGTGCGACCAAAGGAGCAGATGCAATGACTATGGGGATGTGCCCTTTTTGCTGCAAACGAAGAGCAATATTATGTAGCCCAATTTCAGCACCGCCCATTACGGGTATGAAGCTATTGGTGGGAAGCGCGATTATTAAGGATTTTCCATCCATAATCTATTTTGATTCCTGTTTTAAAACGCTAGCCACATCCAACTCTTTGTCCTCGGGCAAATTGAGCAACGCCTCCATAAGTATTTGGTATTGGGCATCAATCGTGGCCGCAGATGCAACGTCTAGCACCTTGGTGGATAGTTCACTGCGTTGTCTTTCACTGAATACCGCGGCCTTTTTCACTGCGCCAGCCCATTTCTGGGGGTCGAGACTGCAAAGGTAGCCATTTTCACCGTTATCAACCCACTGACGGAAACTTGCCACATTGTCATTAGCTACAACTGGTGTTCCCGTTGCTAGGCTTTCGAGCAATGGCGTGCCCAGTCCTTCTTGAAGGCTTGGTAACAGATAAACATCAGCCAGTTTCATATAAGAGGCGGCATCGACAAAGTCGCTCACCACATGCACCCTACCGGCAAGGTCGGGTTGGCCCGCCCTTTCGCGTATCATATTAATATAATCATGATCTCGTTCCGCCAATGCCCCGCCGCTAACCACAGGGCCCGCCAATACCAGTTTGTATTCTGGCGGAAGTTCGGCCAGCACATCCAACAAAAAAGCTTGGTTTTTTGGCGGCATGAACTTGGCCACGGCTGAAAGAACTATATCTTCAGGTAAAAACGGGGTCAGTTCCCGGCGCAACTGGTCTTTCGCTTCGGCGTCAAGAAAGAACCTTGTTTCGTCTACCGGGTTGGGACGAACCCAAATATTTTTGCCGATACCTAATTTGCGACAGTGATCGCCAATATCACTGGATATGGCGATAATAAGCGTGCGCTTGCTTAAATCCGGCCCCAGTCGATTGCGAAGCAATGGAATCTGCGGATAGGGTGAGGCTAGATCTGTGACAAGTTCTATAATCAAGGGAATCTTGCGCCACCGCGCCCAGAAGGTTGCCATTGCCACCGCAGACGATCCGACCAATGTATGAACCAAATCTGTCTAACTGCGCCCTAAATCCCACAGTGATGTCAGTTCCTCGATGGTAAACTAGAAGAAATAGGCAAGCCTGCGCAGCGGACTCCACCGCAACTGGTTCCAATTATGAAATAAGCGAGATGAGATACGCCGAACAGCAATATCATTATATTGATAGCTAAGGTTGCCGGAAAATTCAGCAGAGCTACAAATTGCTGAAATAGTGTAATTGAACTCATTGCCAGACATTCGACGATACATATTAAGCACGCGATGTCCTGGTCCCGAATACTCGGGCGGGAACTTGCTTGCGACAATTAACGCATCAGGCATGAACCGCGCACGCCTAATAGGCATCACCTTCAGCGCTTATTCCATTATTTTTTAAGATCAACAATCCAGTATCCTCCAATAACAGACAATAACCAACGCTTTAAGCTGAATGGAAGAATCCAGTTAAGAAGGGGGAATCTGCCTG
>CBFDBQ010000084.1:0-3738 GCA_965603095.1 uncultured Thalassospiraceae bacterium
CCCAGCCGGCAAGGAGGCTGAGGGCAATTTCCTAGCCGAGTTCTATCTGTCCCGCCCGAAGAAGGATGCGTCTGATTTACCGATCGAGCGCTTGCTTCAAGCTTGAATGCGGTGTTCGTCTATGTCCGCCTGGGGTTATAAGCAGACATTTAGCGCACCAATCTTTACGCCCGCTTTGAATCGGAAAGCGGAAGTGAAGGCGGATAAGTAACCGCACCCTAAATGGATTGTTTACCCGCGTAGGACCCCTATTCCGAGGTGGGCCCCCCGGGGGGGGTCATTCGGGGCACTTGGCAATTCGCCCTGCGGGCAATAAGATTCGAATCCCACCCTCTGCGCCATTGCCCCCTATGGACGCCTTGGTATAATGAATTACATGGGGCTCAACCGTAAGCAATTGTGGGAAATTAAATCATGAAAATACGCAACATGTTCGCCTTGATGGTGGTTTCAGCCATTCTTTCCGGGTGTGCGGCGCTTGCCGCGCCATGCCGGGTTACCGGGTCCGTGATGAAGGTGATCCCCGTAATCGGTGAGCCGATCGGTTCGGCATTGGATGCTTGCGGCGACGCCATAGATTAAGGTTTCGCGTTAACCTTGTTAAAGCCGCGACGGGTCATCACCCCCCAGGCGTGGCGGCGGCCAATCAAATACTCAAAAAACCCCATGGCCCGCCATATGGAATTCAGCTGGCGGTAGCCGAAGTTTTCCACAATGGCTGCGCCGGTGAGGGTTATTAAATCGCGTGCCCGTGGCACCCGGCGAATATTTGGTGGGGATTCCTTGTGCCCACATACCTACCCACATACTCAATTTACCGATAATTTAGAGGGGAATTTTACAGGTTAGTCTAAACAACGCGCTCTGAGGGGAACGTGACCGTAACCCTAGTTCCTTTTTCCGGCTCACTCTCCACTGACATGGTTCCACCATGAGCCTCAACTAGGCCCATGGTAAGGGGTAATCCCAAACCACTGCCTTCATGTGTGCGAGTCAGTGAGCCATCAACTTGTCCAAATTGCTCGAAGGCTTTGGCCATCCCGGCCTCATCCATTCCGATGCCGGTATCGGTAACTGTAACCACTATACTGCCATTGCTATCCACGAACGCATCGCACGACACCATACCGCCTTTGGGTGTGAACTTAACGGCGTTACTGAGCAGGTTCATAAAAATTTGTTTGAGACGTTGCTTGTCGGCGAACAAAGAGGGTATATCCGCAATAGTGGGGCCCGAGAGCGCGATTTGGCCTTCCGACGCCTTGGCTCCAATGATGCGCAGCACACTCTCCACCGTTTCGACCAAATCAACATCTTCTTCATTGAGCTTCAACTTACCTGATTCAAGTGCGGAAACATCCAAAATATCATTGATGACTTCGAGAAGGTGAATGCCCGATACATTGATGTCCTCAATATATTCAACGTATTTGTCGCTACCCAACGGGCCAAAAACCTCATCCTTCATGGTGGCTGAAAAGCCGATGATCGCATTGAGGGGGGTGCGCAACTCATGGCTCATATTTGCCATGATTTCTGATTTAGCGCGGTTTGCAATCTTTGCCTGAACGCGGGCCTTGCGCGTGCGTTCCTTAGCAATTTTATGCCGTGTAATATCCTCATGAATGGCAATAAAATGGGTGATCAGACCTTCATCATTAATTACAGGTGCCGCCACCATTGATGCCCAGAAAATGCTGCCATCTTTGCGTCTGTCTTTGATTTCGCTACGCCATGGGCGACCAGAAGTTAGATTGCCCCACAACCCCTTATAAATATTAATTGGTGTATCACCAGATTTCAGTATACGCGGGGTCTGGCCGATGGCCTCCTCTTCGGAATACCCGGTCATTTCGGTAAAGCGTGAATTAATATATTGAATTGTTCCATCAGTAGCGGTGATAAAAATCATATTAGGGCTTTGCTCAATCGCTTGGGAAAGCAAGTTTAAATCCAATACTGCCTTATCCCTTTCAAGCAAGGGGATGGAGATGCGTCGAAATATCAAGGCGCCAACAAGCACAATTACAAAAACGCCAGCCAGACTCAGAAATCCGGCGTAAACGAAGGGGGCGCGGATTTCGCTGAGGTCAATCTTGGCAACAATCCCTGCCTTTAATAGGGGTAATGGTTCGTGGGCGGCAAGCACCACCTCTCCACGATAATCCAGACCTACGACAATACCGCTTTCCCCGCGTAACGCCCGACGCATTGGCTCACCGAGATCGGATGCCCAAGGAATAGGAACTGGTTCCAAAAAATCAAAGTGGCGGTGGCTAAGAAGAAAAATGATTTTTCCATCTTTAAGCGTGCCTAAAGTGAACTCTCCGGTTTCGCCAAAGCCGGGATATTTACGATGTGCGGCTTCAAGTTGATAAAAAGTTGCCGCCGAGGCACCGCCGGGGTGGGCGTTTTGGCTATGCTCAATATCAAATGCTGCTACGGATTCAATTAAGATGGCCTGGGTTTTTGCAAGCTCGACCAGGCGCAATGCTTCTTGTTTGTATGCGGTTTCGTAAAGTAGCCAAATGGATAGCAATGCCACCGCTAACGCAACGCCAGATAAAATGGACACCGCCTTAGCCAGCCAGCTCTGGTAATTTATTTTACTAAAAGTCAGTTGGGCCGCCATGAATTAGATTTCCCTTAATAAATGAATTATGGGATATTTTGTTATTATGCACCTATAAATCAATATTCAATTATAGGTATTAAACCTCAGTTTTGGGTCAGAAGCGTACATACCGCCTAACGAGAACTGGGTTGAATGCTTCAGTGATAGTTTATCTATCAGAGTCCAGCCACGCCACTGCCTCATCAACAGTCCGAAACGCCTTATAACGTACCTTGGGACGACTAAACCTTGCGGATAAACTGCAAAAAAACTTTGCAAGTGCAAAACGCCCCAAGTTATTCCCAACAACCAAGGCAGCCAGCCCTGTTCTTTTGTCAGTATTTTTTATGGCTTCTAAAACCTCCGTGAGATCATGGACGTTGAGATCAACCTTGCTGATTCCCCTAAAATCCACGAGCGTATCGTAGGTGGGGTCAAAACCATCCATTGCATGCAGGGCAGCATTCGCCCCGATAACATTCTCTTTATTAAGAATGTCCCAATGGGCAAACAAGGTACGTTTGTTCCTGTGATCGAATTCAATCGATATATTTTCTAATGAAATTTCACTCAACTTGCGCCCCCAGGCAGTGCGGTAGTATGCAGGTCGGTATACACTTAATAATAGAATATTGGTGCGCTTTCAGTGTTAATCCAATCACAAAAATGTGATCTGCAAGGCTAGGCAGACTTAAATTATTACCAATCTTACATAACCGAATATGTGGAGACTTTAAGAAACAAGTCTGCGGTTTTGCTCCGGCTGATTTCCAATCACTTCCGATCAGGAATGGGAAAGCCGCGGCTATGAATTCAGGCTGTGCTTCAAGTAACCAGCGTGCGGCGCACGGCATCTTTCCAGCCGCTGTATTTGCGTTCGCGTTCATGTTCCGACATGGCGGGTTTGAAACGCGTATCAAGCGACCAGTTTTTGGCAAATTCATCAGCGCCGGGATAAAACCCGGTGTGCATTCCGGCAAGGTATGCCGCGCCCAGCGCCGTGGTCTCCAGAACGGTCGGCCGGTCTACCTCGACGTTCAAAATGTCGGCCAAACGTTGCAGTGTCCAGTCCGATTCCACCATGCCACCATCAACGCGCAAGACCGTGTCGTGGTGGCCGCTCC
>CBFDBQ010000085.1:0-3595 GCA_965603095.1 uncultured Thalassospiraceae bacterium
AGTGCGGTTGAAAAATCATCCAACCAATCTTCACTAATGTTTTTGGGTAACTGCAGGCTTAAAAATATCCATTTTGGTGTTGCCCCCATAGCCGCAAGGTCAGAAAGATTTGCACCAAGAATGCGTGTTGCTATGTGGTTGCCTGCTGTGCCTTCAAGAAAATGAATTCCTGCGGTCATGCAGTCGGTGCTAACTACAAGACTTTCGCCTTCATCGACATCCAAAACCGCACCGTCATCAAGAAGCGAAAACGCACCTTCGCAACCCTTGGACAGCGGGGTAAAATACTTGGCGATTAAATCGAACTCGCCCAAACCGAGAGATTTTTTATCGCCCATGGATTTAATCCGGTTCGCGAAGAACTTTGGCAAGTTTGTCCAAAACGCCATTGACCATTTTTGGCTCACCTTCGGTATAAAAAGCGTTTGCCACATCCATGTATTCGTTGATTACAACACTTTTTGGAATATCTGCATGTCGGCTCAACTCATACACTCCGGCACGAAGAATGCATTTTAGCAACGCCTCTACCCTTGATAGTGTCCAATCTTTTTGCAAGGCGTTATTTATCATTTCATCAAGACTTGCCCCGTTGGTGCTAACGCCTCTGACAATATCAGCAAAAAAAGCGCTATCGGGATTAATTAAATCCATTTCGCTGCCGTCTTCACCCGCAACTGGTTGCGACCAGCGTTTATTAAGAAAATCTTCTACTACTGGGTCAACTTCGGCTCCGGATATTTCAATTTCATATAACGCCTGCACCGCAGATAACCTTGCGGCTGAACGCTGACGAGGACTAAACCCAGGCTTACTGTTTTCTTTATTTGTCATTAGTCCAAATCAGCCAATAATTGTTCGCGTATTTCAATCATGCGAAGGCATGCGTTAGCCACGTCTGCACCTTTGTTCTTTTTACTAACCGAAGCACGAGCCATTGCTTGCTCGGAATTTTCAACTGTCAGGATACCGTTACCAAGGGCAACTCCTTCTAGGGAAAGATCCATCAATGCCCGCGAACTTTCACCCGCAACATAATCATAATGTGATGTTTCACCACGAATGACACAGCCAAGGGCGACAAACCCATCATAGATACCAGATTCAGCGCCAAGCATAACCGCACCGGGTATTTCAAACGCACCCGGAACATCCATTATATCAAAATCAACACCGGCTTTTTTTAAAGCGGCGCTTGCACCTGCCACCAATTCATCGGCAATTTGTTCATAAAAACGGGCCTGAACCACAAGCACTTTAGTCATTGTTATTCTCCTTGAAATTAACTTCAGGTGCTTTCGGGTATTGCCCTGCGCCCAGTAACTTTTAAACCGTAACCTTCGAGGCCAACAATGGTGCGTTCGGTATTTGAAAGAAGTTCCATTTCGTGAATACCCAAATCCATAAGTATCTGTGCGCCGACACCGTAGCTTCTTAACTGTTCGCTGGCTGCACCTGTTTTGTCTTCGGCCTTATCAGCAGATGTCATTTTATATCCACCCGGTTGCAAAACAACTACCGCACCCCTGCCCTCATCGGATATGGCCTTAATTGAACCTGCAAGCACACCTGCCTTGCCAGAGTTTGCATCACCCAAAATATCACTGGCAACATCAATGGCATGCATACGAACCAGAACCGTGCCATCTGATGTAATATCGCCTTTAATTAGGGCGGTGTGAACAAGTTCGTCGGGATAGCTTTTGTATGTAATTTTTTTAAAGCCATCACCATGAACAGAATTAAAATCACTTTCTGTTTGTCGTTCAACCAGATGGTCATGCTTCAAACGAAACGCAATAAGATCGGCAATGGTTGCTATTTTAAGCCCATGTTTTTCTGCGAACGGAATTAGGTCTGGCATTCTTGCCATGGTTCCGTCTTCGTTCATTATTTCACAAATAACCCCAGATGGATTTAGCCCGGCAAGGCGGGCAACATCAACCGCCGCTTCTGTATGGCCGGCGCGAACTAAAACACCGCCGTCGCGGGCTTCTAGTGGGAACACATGTCCGGGGGAAACTATATCTGCTTTGCCATTGGATGGGTCGGTTGCAACCGCAATGGTGCGGGCACGATCAGATGCCGATATGCCGGTTGATATTCCTTCGCGCGCCTCAATCGAAACCGTAAACGCAGTTGAATGGCGGCTATCGTTATTTTTAGCCATGGGTGGAATGTCTAATTCCCGCACTCGCTTACTGCTAAGCGTAAGACAAATAAGTCCACGGCCATATTTGGCCATAAAATTAATAACCTCGGGCGTTGCCATCTGGGCAGGAATTACCAAATCGCCTTCGTTTTCACGATCTTCGTCATCAACCAACACGAACATCCGTCCGTTGCGAGCGTCTTCAATTATATCTTCAATGGATGAGAGTTTTTCGCGATAAGGCAATTATTTTATCCTTGTTACGGGGAAGATTGAATATCTACTTGGTATCTTGAAGGCGGGCAACATAACGCGCCAGCGTATCAATTTCCACATTGACCTTGTCACCAATGCAAAGTTTTCCAAGGGTCGTCATTTGCTGGGTGTGGGGAATAATGTTAATGCTAAAAATATGGCTTCCACCCTCATTTTCAAGGCTTTTTTCAGATACCTCATTTGTGGTCAAAGATACCCCGTCAATGGTGACTGAGCCCTTGGGCGCGATTAATCGCCCCAATTCGGGCGAAACTTCGATTTCCAATTTCAAGCTTTCACCAACCGGGGTGGTGGATTTAACACCGCCAAGACCATCTACGTGGCCCGATACAATATGCCCGCCAAGCTCATCACCCATTTTTAGGGCCATTTCAAGATTGACCGAACTGCCTTCGTTCCAGCCACCAATGGTGGTTTTGGAAAGGCTTTCATCTGAAACATCAACCTCAAACCAGTTACTGCCTTTTTCCACTACCGTCATGCAGGCACCAGAGCATGAAATAGATGCGCCTAAATCAGTTTTAGAAAGATCAAGCGCAGTTGTTACGGCAAGTCTTTTACCGCCATCAGTTTCTTTAACTGATTTTACCAACCCGATGTCTGTGATTATTCCTGTAAACACTATTAGCTCACCTTAGCCTTGCGCCATTTTTTCATATGTAATGTAGGTATCGCCCCCTTGGGCTCGCTTGTCCAGCATATGAAAGCCAAAAATTTCATCCGTTGATGGTTCCTTCACCTGCCCTAGTTCAGCAAATGCTGCGAGCGAACCGTCACCAAGCTCTACGGGTGCTTCAAACCAATGAATACGCTCAACCAAACCAGACTTCATAAAGGCCGTGTTTAATGTGGCGCCCGCCTCGACCAGCACCCGGGTTATGCCTTTTTTACCAATATATTCGGCTATCCATCCAAGGTCTGGTCTAGCGTCGCCATCAACCTTATCGGCGACTATCACCAACGCCCCCATATCCTCAAGCGCTGATATTTTATCTATATCGGGGTTGGGGCTACAAAAAATCCAAAGCTCACCCTTATCAAGGGTTTTTAATATTTGCGCATCAAGTGGAATTTTAAGACCACTATCAAGCAGTGCCCGAACAGGCGTTTTGTTTTCCATTCCCGGCAACCGGCAAGTGTATTGTGGGTCATCTGCCAGCAACGTTC
>CBFDBQ010000086.1:0-3435 GCA_965603095.1 uncultured Thalassospiraceae bacterium
GTTGAAAAATCCTTCTTTGCTTAACCTTTTTTCATCAAGCAAATTTTCTGCCCAGTCCCTTAATTCATTTCGAAGAAAGCCATCAATTGGCACCCCAAAACCCATTTTGGGCCGGTCGGTCAAGGATTTTGGAACATATTTTTCCAACACTTTACGTAAAATCCATTTGCCCTCGCCTCCACGAACTTTCATATTTTGCGGTAGCTGCCATGAAAATTCCACCACGCGGTGGTCAATTATTGGCACCCGGGCTTCTAGGCTAACCGCCATGGACGCCCTATCAACCTTGGTTAAAATATCATCTGGTAGGTACGTAACCGCATCCAAAAATTGCATTCGTTCAGAGTAATTTTCAATTTCACCGCCAACGCTGTTGTCCCACAAAACCCCACGGGGCTCAGATGCTCCCATTACAATATTGTCAGGATTTTCCCATTGGGTTAATAGGCGACGATAGACCTCGCCCTCATCTGTCATTTGTAGAATGCTCGCAAGCTTATGGGCTTTATTTCCCGCTTGCGATGGCCGCATCTTTTGCGGAAGCACTGAAAATAATCCATCCCAACCACCCGTAGGTACTGCGGTTATGGCTTTACCCATTAGCGCCCTGGCCCAACTGGGAATCTTGTTAATACCCCCATAGATATTATTGCTAAGGGCATAACGATTATAACCGGAAAAAAGCTCATCCCCACCATCACCTGAAAGCGCGGTGGTAACGTGTTCACGGGTCATCTTTGATAACAGATACGTTGGTAATTGGGACGAGTCTGCAAATGGCTCGTCATACCATTCAGCTATTTTTGGGATAATATCCAAAACGTGCGATGACTCTAGGTAAAGCTCCGTATGATCGGTGCCCAGATGTTTGGCAACCGCTTTGGCGTGCGGTGCTTCGTCGTATCCAGCATCAGCAAAGCCAATAGAAAATGTTTTTACCTTGTTTGTGCTTTGCGCCTGCATCATTGCGGCAATGGTGGAACTATCGATTCCGCCGGAAAGAAAAGCACCCAACGGAACGTCGGAAATCATTCTTTTCTTCACTGCATCCTTAAGAAGCGTATCTAGTTGCTCTATGGCATCTTCGTCTGATATAACGAAACGATTTTTAACGCCGTTTCCAGCAATTGTGCGAAGGTCCCAATATGTTTCTTGTTGCAAACTTCCATCATGATTAATGGTTACAATGGTTCCTGGTTCAAGTTTTTGAATGCCCCGATAGTGCATCACGGTTAATTTCAGGCTTCCATGCTGGGTGGGGTGCAAAGGCCTTAGGTTGAGAGCCAAAAAATATAACATCGCCAATCCTGCCCCAATAAAGCGGTTTTATACCCATACGGTCACGCGCCAGAGTTAAGGCTCTATCTTCACGGTTCCAAATCACAAAAGAAAACATACCAATAAATTTTGATACCGCTTGCTTTACGCCCCAGAGTTCGCACGCTTCAAGCAATACTTCCGTATCTGAATGTCCTCGGAAAGCTATGCCAAACCCTTCCAGTTCGGCACGGACATCGGCAAAATTATAAACCTCACCATTATAGGCAATTATATTGCGTCCGCTGGCAGATACCATCGGTTGATGGCCCATGGGTGAAAGATCAATAATTGAAAGACGGCGGTGGCCAAGGGCAATACCTGCGGCTTCATCGGCCCACTCGCCGCTGTCGTCCGGCCCCCTGCTTTCAATCTGTAATGCCATTTTTGCGACAACAGATTTAAGCTCAGCCTCAGCCATGGAGCGCCTTAAATCAAGAAATCCTACAAAGCCACACATGTTATTTATCCTTGCTCACGCAATTGCGATGACACAAGAAATGCCAGTATGGAATACCGTCAGAAATTTTCACTTCGGCAAAAGTATCGGATAATAACATAATTTCTTCGCGTGAAACCCGTTGTTCAATACGGGTGAAAAAGCGGTCGTATACATCTTGGCGAATGCGGCCGAAGCTTTTGCCTTTATACCCATCATAAAGTGGAATAAAATGCGAAAGACCGATTGGACGCAATACATACCCAACAAAAATAAGAGGAACATAAACAAATGCCGCTAAAATACTAACGACCACGTCTCTGAAAATATCATTTTTCACCGAAGATAATAAAATGCGAATTCCCGATATTATAGATAGTAACGGGCGAAAATACGCTGGGCGATTATCAAGAGCATAATAAAGGTAGATAAGAATATCTGGTGATTTTTTGGACAATGACCGCACAGCATCAAGGGCATTAATGGGTAAATGATGAAGCACCCCAAGGCTAAATAGAAAATCAGCGAAATCATCGCGGAAAGGAAGCCTTGTTAAATCTGCCATAAAAAATATGGCATTATCAGCACCACTAAGGTTTTTTTTAGCTTCAAAAATTGCATCGGAAAAATCAACCAGCACAATGGATCGGCATTTTTTATGAAGGAAATAGCTCCATCTGCCTATTCCACAGCCAAGGTCGCATACCCTTTTGCCCTTAACAAAATCATCTGAAATTAGGTCAAAATAATCAGCGAATTCTTGTTTGTGCTCTGGCAAAATTTCATTAAATATTTTCCATTCTTCGCCAAAGGTAAATTGAATATCTTCGGCTATTTCATCGGACGGGCGCCCTCCGCTTTCAGCAATGCCCAAGCGCCCCTTTAATGCATTGGTATAATTTTTGGGGTCAAGCAGAACAATAACATCATCAACAATTGGGTATTGATTTTCAGAAACAATCAAATGACCATTTTTAATAGAAACCTCGGCAACCCCAAAGATATCAGCAAGCTCCCCTAGCTTGTCATCAAAATATGTCATTCGCTGGTTCCGTTATTGGGCAATTTCTTGAAAAATACAAACTCATTACAGCCTAATCCAGAAACTATTGATGAATTTTTTAAATACAGAGATTTTTTATCATAAAAATTAATTATTGATTCGGGTGTGGCAACTTCGAACGGCAAGCCACCAACCCAGTCAACCACATCATGCCACGGTGACATACCGCGAACCCCACCATAATTACGCCACGTTGTAAAAGGTCGACCACGAAGCAAATCACGTATTGTGGTTGGCCCCCACAAGCGTAAAAAAGACGGCCAAAGAATTAAGAAGCGTAATGTAGTGGGCATAAGATTATACATTTTCTTAACTGCTAACCATGCGCAACTGATCCACCCTTGGTCATTATAAATAGCAATAAACAACTGCCCCCCATCCTTTACAGGAATGGTAGCATTTTCTAACGCTTCCCACATTGAGCCCGTGTGATGCAGCACACCCCATGAATAAACAATATCAAATTCGCCTAAGGATTTTATAAATTCCACATCCAGCACCGACCCTTTATTGATTTGCCATTGCGTATCATCATTAAAATATATCCTCTTTAGCTCCTGCGTGCAGGCCACGGATTGTGGGTCATAGTCAAAAGAATAAACCTTGGCGCCAAGCC
>CBFDBQ010000087.1:0-3300 GCA_965603095.1 uncultured Thalassospiraceae bacterium
TCAAACAGTTCTCCCGTGGTTTTGCCAATAACTTGTTCAGCAGAAAAGCCGTACCATTTTTCGAAACATTTGTTGACGACCTGGTAACATCCCTCCGTATCCTTGAGGTGAATAGCAGTTGGGGTGTTATCAACGATACTTTTAAAACGGGCTTCAGTTTCTTGTTTTGCCGCCTCATCCCGTTTTTGATCGGTTATATCAGTGCCTGTTCCCCGATAGCCTAAAAAATTATTAGAACAATCAAAGTAAGGGGTGCCATTGACAGATATCCATATATCTTCACCATTTGGTCGTTGTCTCAAGAAGATGAAATTACGGTACGTCCGATGCAACGCTATATCTTCCAGCATATCTTCCCATAGCTTATCGTCGACACCAGGCGGTTTTGTTTCTACGCGGATTTTGCCAATTAATATGTCTGCATTTAGGCCAGTAGTCTTTTCAAAGCTACTCGATACATAAGTGAATACATCGTTTTCGTCTGTCTCCCAGAACCAGTCAGAAGTAGAATTGGCGAAGTCCCTGAACCGCCCCTCACTGTTGAGCAGCGACACCTCAATTTTTTCCTTTTCCCAAAGGGAAGCCTTCAATTCTCTCCGCATCCGGGAAATTCGCTTCATGCGATAGAAAAGGACTAACAATGCGCCAAGGACCAATGACAGGGTGGCGACAAAACCGATAATGACGGTTATTTCCTTCTTGGAATAGCCAATGGTCTGAACCCGCCCAAACCAATACTCATAAATCTCTTCGTATTGGCCACTTGCCCTGATTTTGGAAATTCCCTGATTGAGCAATTTGAGCATCTCCTTGTCGCCCTTGCGCACCGTCATATGCCACTTTAGTTCGCGGACTGAAGTGCCGACGCTCTTGATGCGGTTTGTAACCTGCAGACCCTGGGCCATATGTAGAAGAACTTGTCGCGGAAAGATGAATGCATCAACGTCTCCGTTAAGAAGGGAATAAAGCCCTTCGACAGGTGTCTTGACAATATGGCAGTTGATACCCGGGAGCGTATTCAGATAGATATGAGTGATGTGTTTATTGACACACGCTACTTTATGCCCCTCTAGAGATTTCAGGCTCGAGATGTTGAAACTATCGACTCTGACGAAAATTTCTTCTGGCATAATCAGTATCGGGTCAGAATAATCCAGATAAGCCGTTCGTTCCTCGCTATATCCCGTGTCATGAATAAAGTCGGCCCGGCCATCGGCAAGGGCTTTTAAGACGTCGGTCCAAATCGAAGAATAGAAACGCGATTGCGTGCCGCCGATGGCCGCAACGACAGCATCGGAAATATCCTTCCCGAAACCGGTTAAATTGCCGCCTTTATCAAGTTGGTTGACGGGAGGGAAATTATTGGATGAAGCAATTACGAAGTGCTTGTTGGGCCGGTCGGAGAGAGCATTAGGCGCACCTTTAGATGAGGCTTCGTCAGCCAGTGGCGAAGCGACGCTAACCAAGCATAATGTTATGGTTAGCAAAAGTGATAGGCATTTCATTGTAAAAAGAGGCTGTTTCATTGTTTCAAAGCCCAAATTGTTTATACTTTCAACATGATATTCTGCACCTAAAGTCCCGGCGTTGCCTAGCGCTATCTTTATAAACTCCCGCATGTGGGCTTGTTTACTTGAAACTTACATGCACTCAAATGATGCCTTGGACAGTTCACACCCTGCTGCGCTGCGATGTCGCCTCTTGGCACTAATGTATGGACCGGCTACGGTTAGCAAGAAAGATTATGCAGGAAATCGGAATGATAGTCCGCTTTTCAGTACAAATCAGACATCTCAAAACTCTGTGTAATAGGGCATACCATTAGCGTGTGGAAACCGCCTGCCAAGATGGCCGTAAAAGCTTAACTCTCACCCGGTAACTTCAGGTCCGCGTTACGGGCGTAGACTTTGGCGATGGCGGCATCGTCTTCATTGCCGAGACCGATGCCGGCGGCAGCGATGTAGTGTTGTAAGGCTGCAGCGGTTAAGGGGGCCGAGAATTTGGCATCTTTGGCAATATCGAGGACAATCCCCAAATCCTTGAGCCAGATATTGATGGCGGAATGGGGTGTATAATCCCCTTCAACAATATGCGGCGCCCGGTTTTCAAACATCCAGCTTGTTCCCGCACATTGTGAGATCACCTTGACGATTTGCTCCGGTGCGACACCTTGCGTCATGCCAAACGTCATGGCTTCGCCCATTGTGGCAATATGTACACCTGCCATGAGTTGATTGATTGCCTTCATGGCAGAACCCGCGCCCGGCTCCGCATCAATTTCGAAAACATTTTCTGCCATCGCATTGAATGCCGGTTTGGCAGCCAGAAAAGCATCATCACTTCCAGATGCCATGATTGATAACTGACCGGCAGCCGCTTTGAGGGTGCCACCAGAAATCGGAGCATCCAAGTACAACACGTTATATTCAGAACACCGCGCTGCCATCTCTCTAGCAAAGTCAGGCGCAACCGTTGGACAGGCAATAACGCACGAATTATCCTCCATGTGTTGAACAATTCCATTGTCACCAAACAGGACACTTTCCAGCTGTACTGCATTCAGGACAACAACAACGGCTGTATCAATTTTCGGGCCGACAACTTTCACAGACGCGGACTTACCGCCCTCTGAAACAAATCGCTCAACAGAAGACGCAACAACATCAAAGCCCCAAACCTGATGCCCGGCCTTCAAAATTGAAGATGCAATTCCATAACCCATCGCGCCAAGTCCAAAGATGGCAATGTTGTTTACCTTAGGCATACGTACATCCTGTTAAAATTATTCAGGCTTCAATCAGCTTGCCGTTTTCAAGTTTGACGGTGCGGTCCATTTTAGCCGCCAACAACGGATTATGCGTCGCAATCAAAGCCGCAAGACCAGCCCCACGTGCCAAGCTTAACAAGACCGAGAACACTTCGTCGGCGGTGCCTGGGTCAAGGTTGCCCGTTGGCTCATCAGCTAAAAGAAGCTTGGGTTGGGTCGAAATAGCACGTGCAATCGCAACGCGCTGTTGCTCTCCGCCAGACAAACGCGCCGGACGGTGTGATGCCCTATCGCTTAGCCCCATCCAATCCAGTAATTCCGTTGCCCGCTCCCGGCTTTCCTTTCGGCCCAATCCACCCACAATCTGTGGAATAACGATATTTTCCAGCGCTGTGAACTCAGGTAACAGATGATGATACTGATACACAAAACCAAGGTTTTCGCGGCGAATGGCAGTGCGTTTATCATCATTCATATTTGAGCAATCCTGCCCGTTAATGAAAATTCCCCCCTTATCACAGGCCTCCAGAAGG
>CBFDBQ010000088.1:0-2975 GCA_965603095.1 uncultured Thalassospiraceae bacterium
GCCTTGCCACCACCACCTTGAGACACCACCTCCTAAGCTATCTCGTAAACCACTGAAATATACGCTGATTTTAGCCATATTGTGCGTTTACAGCCCACCCCGGGACTGCTACATTCCGCGCGATTCAAAGAGGGGTTATCCCACTTTAATAAGATTTTACGTTTTTGGGTCTTTTGTGACCTAAACCAAGGCGTTTTAGACAAATGAAAATTATTTCATGCAACGGTAATAAGCCGCTGGCCGAAGCAATTTCCAAGGAATTGGGAGTGACTTTAACGCAGGCCAAGATTCAACGTTTTTCCGATATGGAAATATTTGTAGAAATACAAGATAACGTTCGCGGCGAAGATGTGTTTGTTATCCAATCCACGTCGTTTCCGGTCAACGATAACTTGATGGAACTGTTAATCGTCATTGATGCCCTGCGTCGTGGTTCGGCCCGGCGAATAACTGCGGTTATGCCTTATTTTGGTTATGCCCGTCAGGATAGAAAGCCAGCGCCGCGCACACCCATATCGGCCAAGCTGGTTGCAAATCTTATAACCACCGCTGCTGCTGACCGGGTTTTAACCATGGATCTTCATGCGGGCCAGATACAGGGATTTTTTGATATCCCGGTTGATAACCTTTACGCCGCACCGGTTTTTACTCGCGATATTAAAGAACGTCTCAATGCCGACGAGGTTACTGTGGTTTCTCCTGATGTGGGTGGTGTTATTCGTGCCCGCGCAGTCGCCAGACGGATTGATGCCGATTTGGCAATTATTGATAAAAGACGCGAACGGGCTGGTGTTTCAGAAGTAATGAACATCATCGGCGATGTTGCGGGTCAAAATTGTATTTTAATTGATGATATTGTTGATTCAGCCGGAACCCTTTGCAATGCAGCCGATGCATTGATGGAGGCGGGCGCCAAGTCGGTTATGGGCTATGTTTCCCATGGTGTTCTTTCCGGCGGTGCAGTACAGAAAATAGAAAATTCATCAATGAACAAATTGTTTGTTACCGACAGCATTATGGCAACCGATGCCGTAATGGGATCAAGCAAGGTTGAACAATTAAGCATTGCACCGCTAATCGGCGAAGCAATAAGACGCATTAGCGAAGAGAGCTCAGTTTCAACTCTCTTTGATTAAACCAGATCCTCTGGCCAGGCTTTAATAGCCGGGCCTGAGGTTTTAAGCGGCGCCGCACCCCTGGAGGCTGGCGTCATCGTTAAATACAAAAGGAGTAAAGCCAATGGCTGAAATTTCAACAATAAGCGCAGAAATGCGCGAGCGGGCAGGTAAGGGGGCAGCCCGCGCGACCCGACGTTCAGGTCGTGTGCCCGCAGTTATTTACGGCGATAAGAAAGATCCCGTAACAATTTCTATCGATCCGATTGAACTGAACAAATACGTTAAACGTGGTGGTTTTTTCTCGCATGCCTACAACGTTGAAGTTGGCAGTGATAAACACACCGTTGTTCCACGTGATGTACAGCTTCACCCGGTTACAGATGTTCCTATACATCTTGATTTTCTGCGCGTAACCAAAGATAGCAGAATTTCGGTGGAAGTTCCTATTAACTTCACCGATCATGAAGAATCACCGGGCCTTAAGCACGGCGGCGTACTCAACGTTGTGCGTCATGAACTTGAACTTATGGTTTCCCCACTGGCCATGCCGGAATCAATTGATATTGATTTGACTGGTACGGAAATTGGCGATTCCATTCATATTAGTCAGGTTTCGCTTCCTGAAGGCACTCGCCCAATCATTACCGATCGCGACTTTACCATCGCAACCGTTGCCGCACCAACCGTGGCACCAGTTGAAGATGAAGAAATCGAAGGTGAAGGTGAAGAGGGTGCTGAAGGTGTTGAAGGCGCCGAAGGCGCTGAAGGTGAAGCTAATAAAGAGGAAAAGAGCGAGGGATAATTCTCTTCTCTTAAACCCTTGCTTCATGGGAGGCACGTATCAATGCAGTTGGTTGTGGGGCTTGGAAATCCGGGCGATAAATATGCCCACAACCGCCACAACATTGGTTTCATGGCGGCGGACGAAATCGTTCGCCGCCATGACTTTTCTCCCTGGCGGGCAAAGTTTCAAGGCGAACTTTCTGAAGGAAGCATCGGTGGTGAAAAATTGCTGGTTTTAAAACCGCAAACTTTCATGAACGATTCTGGGCGTTCTGTCGCAGAAGTAGTAAAATTTTACAAAATTGATACGGCCGACGTAATCGTGCTTCACGATGAGCTTGACCTTGCCCCGGGCAAAGTCCGCCTAAAGCGCGGCGGTGGACATGCCGGACACAATGGCTTGCGCTCGCTTCATGGTGTAATTGGCGAGGGTTACGGGCGTGTCAGGCTAGGCATTGGCCATCCCGGCGATAAAGACCGGGTAACAGGCCACGTGTTAAACGATTTTGCCAAGGATGATGCCAAGTGGCTGGAGCCATTATTGACCGAAGTAGCAGACAGCATTGATTTGGTATTATCTGAAAAAGACGCTGATTTCATGACCGCCGTTGCCCGGGCCGTTCCGCAAACATCTAAAAACAAAAACAACAATGAGGATAAAAACTAATGGGTTTTAAATGCGGTATTGTTGGTATGCCCAATGTTGGCAAATCAACACTTTTTAATGCCCTGACCGCCACTGCCGCGGCCGAGGCAGCGAACTTTCCTTTTTGTACCATCGAGCCAAATGTCGGGCGAGTCGCCGTTCCTGATTTGCGCCAAGATACGCTCGCAAAAATAGCCGGATCAGCAAACGTAGTTCCGACCCAGCTTGAATTTGTAGATATTGCAGGATTGGTAAAAGGTGCGTCCAAAGGCGAAGGCCTTGGCAATAAGTTTCTAGCCAATATTCGAGAAGTCGATGCGGTTGTACATGTTGTTCGTTGTTTTGATGATGGCAACGTAACCCATGTTGAAGGTGGGGTTGACCCAATTCGCGATGCGGAAATTATTGAAACCGAACTTATGCTGGCA
>CBFDBQ010000089.1:0-2922 GCA_965603095.1 uncultured Thalassospiraceae bacterium
ACCAGACAGGGTGGTTTCAGAGACGAAAAACGCCCCACCCCTTGATTAAAGGGCAAGCTTGGGAGTAAAGTTCCCCCTCCACGCCTCGTCCCCTTCGTCTAGAGGCCTAGGACACTGGCCTCTCACGCCGGCAACACGGGTTCGAATCCCGTAGGGGACGCCAACTTCTTCAATGACTTAGCGCATCTCCTTCAAAAACTTATCCAGATTTTGTTCAGAAAGCGTGAGCGGATGTCGTCGCACTGTGGCGTATCTTGGGACAGTTTCGCGGCCTTTTTCTCGCCGATCAGCAACTACCCGGAGCAGTTTCGGGGGTGTCGCTCAACAAAGTCCGCGACTTGAAACGAGCCGCGCCTCGTTGCTTCAAATAACTACTGGCGAATACTACCGCGCCTGTATTCATGGACAATCTTCAAAATGTCTTGGCTTCGGCGGGGCTTTGTCTTTTTGCAATGTAGTATTCACCAGAGACCAACACTACCTTCCATTCCCCCCAGACGATTGGAAGCCTTTAAGGTATTACATAATACCAACCTACCGGTTCACTTCCGCCAGCCAATCCAGCGCCAACGGGAACAGGACAGGGCCGATTGCGCGGTTCATATCAAGCTGTCGTCAGTCCACGGCCTCGACAATATGGGCAAAAACCCTATCCAGTTCTTCGGCCACGGGTTTCAGGTCCGGCGCATTGAATACGGCCAGGGCAAAGCTGGGCAGGTGATAGGTAAGGCGCGTTGTGCCGCCCTCAAGCCGGGTCAGGTAGAATCTTAGCGGCGCATCGCTGCCGGCGGCGGCCCCGGCCTGCATCATGCGCAAGGTCAGGTCAGGCTCATAGACGGTAATAATTTCGGTATCTTTCGCGGGCACATCGATGGTTTTGATGCTGCATTTTCCGCAGGCACCGTCGAGAACCCGTAATCCGTTATCGGTGATGGCGGTGACCAGGCGGGCCCGAAAAACATCATGGGGAAGATTGCTGTCGAGGGTGCGGACGCCCGATTCTGTTGCGTCATGGCGACAGGCGAAAAGCCAGATAACCAGAAGCAGTGATGAGAAGAGGCGGAATTTGACCATGGGCAATATGAGCCGAACTTTCCTGAAAAGAAAACCCCCCTCCTGTTTTCGCCATTCCCACGGCGGTTCACACTTCCCACTCCACATTCCGGCCTTTGACCTCATAGCTCCGTGTTCTTCGTATAACTGTCCGGGCCAATAGCGCCAATAGGTCTGCCGATGTACTTGGGTTCCCAAACTAACCACGTTAGTGCATCCTTAGCGCAGCGTTAAAGCAACAAAGGGGGAGCGGCCTACCATGCATACACTTCACGAAGAGATGGTACCTGCCAAGAAACCTTGGTCTGGCTTAATAAAGGCGGGGGGTATTCTGGTTATTACCGACCTCGAAGGACAGCAAGCCGTCGACTTCCTTTGCTATGACGCCAATAACCTATCTGACCGTTACTCGGCAACAAATACGTTAAAAGTTCAAGGCAATGTCTATATCGGGCTTAACACCATTCTTTATTCCGATAGCGGCAATGCATTAATGACGGTGGTCGAGGACAGCGTTGGCAAACACGACACCATCTACGGATGCTGTAGCAACCCAAACAACATGTTGCGATATGGAGTTGAAACAAGCGAGTCTTGTTATTCCAACTTTGAGATAGCCCTGGAAAAGCATGGTCTAGGTCGGGAGGCTATCGTACCCAATGTTAATTGGTTCATGAGTGTACCGGTTTTGGAGGACGGGTCAGCCGGGGTCGCCCACGCAGAATTGAAACCCAACAGTTATGTCTCGCTTCAAGCGGAAACAGACGTTCTCGCAGTTCTTTCCAATTGCCCTCAGATGCACAATCCATGCAACGGATATAATCCATCTCCAATCAAGGTGACCGTGAAGGGGCAATAAGTCCGATATCGAAATTCCGGCATCAAGAACGGTCATAGGTATCAGCTCTTCCGAACCCGGACCTCTTAGCTACAATATCTTTTGTTTCACCTTCCAATGATACCTAGAGTATAATGTTTTCACAATAGCAAGTCAATACCTCAGGCATAAAGCTTATGATGACAAGTGAACAAATCCGGGCAGCAAGGATGCTGCTTCGATGGGAGCAAAAAGACCTTGCGGAGAAATCTGGCGTGTCTCTACCATCAATAAAAAGGCTCGAAACCATTCCAGGAGAACTGAAAGCCTACGCCCGGACCCTGGACGCCATTAAGGACGCTCTTGAAAAGGCTGGCGTTCACTTCGTCGATCCGAACGGCTTGGGGGCTGGGGTGCGGCTTAAAGACAAATGATGGATTGGTTCGATCTAGTATTACTCGGTGTTGCTGCGTTTTTCATCGTAAGGGTTCTTTGGCGATATCGCAGGATTAAGAAGCAGATGGCAGAAATTGATCCCGAAGGAAATGCGGGGTCAATAAAGGGGCGCGACATAATCGAGACATCCAATGGAGCATTATACGAACCAAACTCCCTCGACCAATACCGCAAAAAGGAAACGGGGGAGTTATGGGAAGTGGGAGTTACGGGCATCAGCAGCCATGATAGGAAGAGCACATTTGGCGGCTTCGTAATGCTAACCCCCGAAGGAAAAGATGGCCCGGAAGTGGAAGTATCCGACGATGAGTTGGCGCGTGATTACGAGCTTGTGAAACTTCGTCAGGATGGTGACGTTCGAGGGAGAAACAAGTGAACAAAGCTAAAATCTGGCGCGTGATAGTTGGCCTGTGCTTCGTTGTCATACTTGGCTTGGTCGTCATGACGGTCATGGAGGGGAAGTATCTAGAAGCCGTCGCTATTAGCTCGGCCAATGATGCAGCAGCGGCTGTGGCAGAATTTTTGGCGGGCGATACAGAAGCCTGTGTCAACATGATGAACGCACGGGCAAAAGAATTAGGGATGAATAATACGAC
>CBFDBQ010000090.1:0-2896 GCA_965603095.1 uncultured Thalassospiraceae bacterium
ACACCGGACGGAACGCCGGAAGAAGAATGGCAGTGGGTAGTTGATGGATTGAAGGAAGTTTACGAACTTACCGAAACCTACGGCATCAAGATAGCCATTGAACCGCTAAACCGGTTCGAAACTTATTTCCTGAACCGCGCCGAACAGGCCGTCGCGTTGGCAAAGGACGTTGGTCCCAATTGTGGCGTGTGCCTTGATGCCTTTCATATGAACATCGAAGAAGTTGATTTTATGGAAGCCATTCGTACCGCTGGTGACATGTTAGTTGATTTTCATGTTGCCGATAACAACCGCATGCCTCCCGGCATGGGCCAGTTGGATTGGGCCGAGATTGTCAAAACTCTTAGTGAGGTTGGTTATGACAACGCGTTGACGTTGGAATTTGTTACGCCCATTGACCGCACACCTGTTACCAAATGGACAAATCAGGTGGAAGCAACTTCAGTTTATCGAAGATCACGGTAGCAGTCTGCTTAGCGAAGAATTTTATACCGAAATGGTAAAACGCTCATGTGAACATATTGTTCCCCTCATAAAGTAAGGTAACAATGTCAAATTCGAAGATAACAAAAGTTGAAGCAAAATGGATTAGCTTCCCAATACCTGAACAAGGACAACATGTCTCAGATTTTGGGCGGATGACCAGTTTCGACATGACCTTGGTAACCATTACGTTGGAAAACGGAATGAAGGGCTATGGCGAGGCAAAAGCTGCCGTTGGTTCGCAAGGGTCGTGCGAAGCACTTGCGCTGGTGATAGAGCGTGAACTGGCACCACAATTGGTTGGCAAGGATGCTTCATCCATCAACCGGATATGGTCATCGCTTTATAATGGGCCGCGGTCACAATATGCCGAAAGCAGGGGGCGTTCATTTCATATTTTGGGACGGCGCGGTTTACTTATATCTGCAATGAGCGGCATTGACCTTGCTTTATGGGATTTAGCTGGAAAGCGTTTCAAAGCCCCGGTTATCGATCTTCTGGGTGGGGCTACCTGCGACACAATGGATGGTTATGCTAGTGGCGGTTGGGCCGATGCCGACAATATTGGTGTACAGCTTCAGTCATATGTGGACCGCGGTTTTAGGGCTGTGAAAATGCGCATCGGCGTTATGGATGAAACGGTTTCAGCCAGCGTTGCCCGCGCCACAGCAGCACGCAATCATCTAGGCGATAACATTGAAATTATGGTTGATGCTCACGGAACATTCAGCGCGCCGGAAGCGCGAGAGTTTTGCCGCCGCACAGCCGATCTCAACCTTCGCTGGTTTGAAGAACCAGTCAGTGCCGATGCTCGAAAATCCATGGCGTCAATAAAGCGTGATGCCACCATGCCAATTTCTATGGGGGAAAGCGAATTTACCTGCTTTGACTTTCAAGACCTGATTGATCGTGATGCCGCAGATATTCTGCAGCCCGATATGGCCATTTGCGGCGGCTTAACCGAAGGTTTGAAAATATCTTCTCTTGCGGTGGCCAATCAGCTTGAACTAGCCCCGCATTGTTGGGGCTCGGCGTTCTCGTTTATCGCCGGCCTGACTCTCGCCTTCGTTAGCCCGGCCGCACGCGTGATTGAATATTCATTGGGGGCCAACCCTCTTTTAAGCGAACTGGTAAACGAGGATATTTCAGCAAAGGACGGGGCATTTGATCCCCCCACCGGTGCTGGCTGGGGGCTGTCGATAAACGAAGATTTCGTTTCTGAATATTCAATGTAGCCATGAACAGAATTTACGGAGAGTTGATATGACCATCAGCAAAATTTTGCACCATATTAATGTAATGGTGGACGACCTAGATGAAGGTGTCGCTTTTTTTCGCGATATTGTCGGTCTTGAACTTGACGAAACACCAGACCATGATTTTCCTTCACAGTTTTTCAAGTTTTCAAATGGCCCGCAAATTCATATGAATGAATTCAAGGACGCAAAGCCATTCCGCAGCCATTTTTGCATTGTTGTTGATGATTTTAACGAAGTCTTCAGGCGCATGAAAAAGGCGGGCGTTATTGATATAGAGCCCTGGGGGAAAATTCGCCGCCTTGATAGCGGCGCCGTCCAGATGTTTTCGCGTGACCCTTCCGGAAACCTCGTTGAAATCACCAGCCTGCCGGACACAGTGATTGATGGGGATATTCTCAACGATGACCTAGTCGATAGCTCTGCTGGAAACAATCTTTATCATTCTGGGCGCAATGAACACAGACGGGGCGAGTAGATAGCAATGACAATTTTGATGCTTGAAACAATTGACGATGCCGCAATGCCTGAACTTGAAAATGCAGGAACCGTTGTGCTGTCACCGACGCCCGATGCGCTTGCCCACGACCTTCCGTTTGGTGATGTCAGCGCAATTATTACACGCGGCATGGGTCAATTGAACAAGGATTTATTGGATAGGTGTCAGGGGTTAAAGGTAATTGCCCGTTGTGGTGCCGGGTTAAATAATGTTGATCTTAAAGCCGCGGCTGAAAAAAATATTCCCGTGGTATTTGCCCCGGGGCTTAATGCTGGGGCGGTGGCCGAACATACATTAATGTTGATGTTAATGTGCGTACGCAAAGGGTTTTCCAGCGCCGCAGAAGTAAAAAACAATAATTGGGCGCATCGCAGCAACTTTAACGGTGATGATTTATGCGCCAAGAAAGTTTGCATTGTTGGCGGGGGTAGCATCGGCAAAAAAGTTGCAGATCTTTGCCGTAGTTTTTCAATGGATGTGGAAATATGCGGGCGAAATAGTGGCGGTATTGATGGTTTGAAATCATCACTGGCAGCATGCTTGCCATCTGCCCATATTGTTTCAATTCATATTCCTCTTAACAGTGAAACCGAAAATCTTTTTGATGAACAAATGCTTTCATTGATTAAATCGGGTGCGGTTCTTATCAATACCTCCC
>CBFDBQ010000091.1:0-2849 GCA_965603095.1 uncultured Thalassospiraceae bacterium
TTTTAAAATTTATAGCTCATGGATAGATTTGGATCACGATCGCCATTTTTATGAAAAGTGGATAAATTCTAATTATTTATACTATTAACGAGCTATGCCTATTTTGGTCTTTTGTGTATATTGGCGATACGGTAGTTCTTTTTACTTTATAATTGCCGTTTACTAAAACATTGAAAAAAACAATTAATCAAAAGTGCAAGTTATGGTCACAATTATAAAACGCATATTACCCAGCAGGCTCGCAGCCATTGCTTTTGGCCACGATGTTTTTATGGCTGCAGTTTCTTTTGGGCTTTCAATGGGGCTTAGGGTGGGGTTTGATTTTGCCCCGGCGCAGGCGGCTGTATTGTTGCCGGGAACGGCCGTGTTTGCCGCAATATCTGCGTTGGTTTTTTTGAGCCTTCGTCTTTATCGCGGCATCTGGCGCTACGCATCCATGAGCGACCTTTTGCAGTTGGCCCGTGCCGTTAGTATTATTGTTATTTTGTTTTCGTTGTTAATGTTCCTGCTTATTCGCCTTGAGGGCATACCGCGATCGCTTCCATTTATTAATTGGTTTGTTTTGCTGGCACTTCTCGGTGGGCCTCGTTTTGTTTACCGTCTTTACAAAGACAGAAGCTTTGATTGGAAGCAGGGCCAGCAAGCCAGCAATCTTATACCAGTATTGTTGCTAGGCGCAGGAGATGAAGCTGAGCTTTTTATCCGGGCATCAAGGTCCAGCTCAGGCAGCAACTATTACCCGGTTGGAATTCTATCAGAAAGCAAAGGCCGGGTTGGACGTGAAATACACGGGGTGCGGGTTTTAGGCACCATTGATGATTTAAAGGAAGTAATTACCGACCTAAATGCCAAGGGCACTGTTCCTCAGCGTTTAGTACTAACCAAGGATACCATCAAGGGTGCGGAGGTAAGCGGACTTTTAAAAGACGCTGAAGCTTTGGGTCTGACTTTGGCTCGTTCCTCACGTGCGCATGACCTGAAATCTGGCACCAGCAATGAAATAAAAACCCGCCCCATAGCGATTGAAGATTTGCTGGGCCGTCCGCAGCAACCATTAGACCGTGCGGCAATGGCGAAACTTGTTGGCGGCAAGCGCGTTTTGGTAACTGGCGCTGGCGGGTCAATCGGTTCAGAACTGGTTCGCCAGATTGCGGGCCTTAATCCTGCTGAGATACTATTGTTAGAAAATTCCGAATACGCACTTTATAAAATCGACCGTGAGACATCACTTATTCACCCAGATGTGGCGAGAAGCGTGGTTATAGCTGATGTGCGAGACCGTGATCGGGTGGAGCAGGTTTTTGCTAATTATAAACCTGATTTAGTTTTTCATGCGGCCGCCCTAAAACATGTTCCGTTGGTTGAGGAAAATCCGTTCGAAGGCGTGATGACCAATATTGTTGGCACTCGCAATGTGGCAGATGCGTGCGTAAATGCGGGCGCAGAAGCAATGGTGATGATTTCTACCGACAAGGCAGTAAACCCAACCAACATAATGGGTACAACCAAGCGTGTGGCTGAATGTTATTGCCAGGCGCTTGACGTAAATCGTGGCAATGATGAGGGAACCCGGTTTATAACAGTTCGTTTTGGCAATGTGCTTGGTTCAACCGGTTCTGTTGTGCCGTTATTTACAAAACAAATTAATAATGGTGGGCCAATAACCGTTACCCACCCTGATATGACGCGCTATTTTATGACTACCCGTGAAGCGGTTGAATTGGTGTTACAAGCATCAAGCATGGGTGTTGATAGCCATGAAATGGATGGTAAGATTTTTGTGCTGGATATGGGCGAGCCGGTCAAAATCGTTGATATGGCGAACCAAATGATACGTCTTGCTGGGCTTGAGCCGGACAAAGATATAAAAATTGAATTTACAGGTATAAGACCGGGGGAAAAATTATTTGAAGAAATATTTCATTCATCCGAGCCGCCAGTAGCAACCAGTTCACCCGGAATTTTATTGGCAGAACCGCGTGTTTTGAATATTGACGAAATCAACAATGGGATTGATGATTTTTTTAGTGCTGCAAAAAATGAAGATGCAGGCGCATTAATAAAGGTGATTTCTCAAGTGGTGCCAGAATATGTTTCAGAAAATGGGCAGGATAAAAAATGAAGCCATCTTCTAAACAATATCTGGAAATTGCAATCGCGGCAGCAAAAGAAGCGGGCAATGCTTTGTACGCTCGCGATGAAAACTGGCAACGGGTAAACGCAAATCAAGGCAAGGATGTAAAGCTTGAGGCCGACCTTAATGCCGAAAGCATTATATTAAAACATCTCGGAAAAACCGATGTGCAGGTTTTATCGGAAGAAGCTGGGTGGGTTAATGCCAATGAAAGTGACGCCGCATGGGTGGTTGACCCGCTGGATGGAACCTATAATTACCTGCGTGGTTTTCCGGTTTCATGTGTATCTATTGCCATGGTTCAGGGTGATAAACGCATTCTTGGCGTTATTTATGATTTTAACCGCGATGAAATGTTTGCAGGCATTGTTGGTGTTGGGGCAAAATTAAATGGTCGTAAAATGACAGTATCCAACATAACGAAAAAATCAGACGCCGTATTAATGACCGGATTTCCAGTTAGACGGGATTTTTCACCTGAGTCTATGGTTGAATTTGCCAGCGATTTGGGTGAATGGAAAAAAGTGCGGATGATAGGATCAGCCGCGCTTGCGCTTGCTTATGTAGCTGCCGGACGAGCAGATTATTACCGCGAGGAAAATACCATGCCGTGGGATGTTGCCGCAGGTTGCGCATTGGTCGAGGCCGCTAATGGTGTGGTTATAATGGATGGCAACACAAAAGAAGGCCCAATCAATGTTGTCGCCGCCAACCA
>CBFDBQ010000092.1:0-2832 GCA_965603095.1 uncultured Thalassospiraceae bacterium
ACACACGGAACTCCACATGCCATTGCTTCAGCCAGAACATTGGGAAACCCTTCACCAAAGGATGAGCTGAGACAAAGCATATCCATCGCCGCATAAACTGATGGCATATTTTGTTGCACACCGGCCCAAATCACTCTGTCGCTCATACCCAGCTCGTCAGATAAAGATAATAATTCTTGGCGGTATTGTTCCGGCCCATCACCAACGCATATAAAACGTATTTTATTATCTATTTTTGCCAAGATAGCGGCGGCCTTGAGGAGCGTTCTGTGATCCTTCATCGGATCCAACCGTCCAACCACACCGCTTAAAATTGCATCATCTGAAACCCCCCAATCACGGCGAAGTTTTTGCCCAAGCGTAGAATCATTATGAAAATATTGCGTATCTATTCCATTGTGAATGACCTTAATATCAACACCTCTAAATCCGCGTCCAAGTGCTGCCACTTTACCGCTTTGACAATTGGAAATAACTAGGTCAGTAGATGGGCTAAAAAAAGCTTCCATCCGAAATGATAGGCGCCGCATAAAGTCATAATGACGCAAGCCTTTATCGGTAACCGAATTGCGAATACCCCACACCACTTTCATACCTGGAACAAAACTTTTAACCATAAGAGCTAATAAATTGGCGACGGGCAGATACCCATGCAACACGTCCGGGCGTAGATGGCGCAATATTCTGATAAGTGATGCAATTGGTGTCAGCAAATGCCAACGCCCAAGCTTGCCCAATGAAAGCAGATCGACGCTAGATTCCTCGAGACTGCCCTCCAATGAACCGCCCGAATAGAGTGTGATGACGCTAACCTTGTGTCCAGCAGCAGCCAGTCCACGGGCAAGAGCTATTAACTGCCGTTCAGCCCCTCCAGCATCCAGTTTACGAACCAAAAAGGCTACGGAAAGCATCTTGCCCAATTTTATTCCGATCCCTTAGTGTTAATGTTGCGCCATAACCCCGGACGGTAACCATAACGTAATGCCATTAACCCGGACGCTGCCCAAAATAGAATCTCATCAACCGTGTTCAGCTTGGATATTGAACTATCATCCGATCGCAGGTGAATTTCCCTGTTCATTCTAAGTCGATTGCCAGCAATGGCATGTCCTGCCAGCAACGGTTTTCCGGCCTTAACATCAGCGGCGACCGCAGCGTAATCCATATCAGCCAGATGGCCGATGTTATCTAGGGCAGCCGACGGATTGGATGTAAAATCCTCGTAACGCAAGCGCAGAGACGGGACCCGGCTAGTCGTAATAAAATATTCTGAAAGCAGGTTGTAAACCGACCAGCGAAATGCGGTGCTCCATACCGGCCGCCCCAAAATATCCATCTGTACCCCTGCGACATCATCACGTTGATAGGTTTTAGCTAACGAGTGGGCGGTGCTCCGACCGTCACGCACCAGATGAATGACACGCAGGTCAATATCGGGAACGGCAGATACAGCAAATGCCCACTGCGGCAATTTACTGGAATCTATAATAATATTTTTACCGCTGACTTCAGCTACTGCCCTGTATAGCGCAGCGGTAGCCTGAGCCGCTGCAAGGTTTTCAGGTTCACTCCCCGCGTTTGGGCGAATGTATGGCAGGGATGCAGAAACACCGAGATAGCGTCGTTGCATGGAAATATATTCATCGACACTGCCAAGATCACTTAATTGCAACCAGCGATGCTTTACCTCGGACCAGAAATGACAATCGTTGCCACGCTGGCCACATGCGCAATAATTATTTAACCGCCATCCTTCATTGGGCAACTGCACCATTTCGCCAACGTTAACGGCTTGCGCATGCTGACCCAACAATGATCCAAGAATGGTCGAGCCACTACGGCCATAACCCAATATATAGATTACTTTTAACTTCAAGTTGATGAAATTCCATAACGAAGCAAATAAGTTTCAACCAAGGTCATTCGACCAAGTTTTCCAGCACAAACCCACGGCACTGTACGCAACCTATATGGAACATAATTGGTCAATGACCGTCTTTTCCATCCCCCGGTATTGGCTGCCTTATCCCATTCTTGCCAATCTTGTTTGGTGCGATAATTAACAAAAGACTTTACCAGTTTATGGTTAGACAAGAATGGCCTAACGCCACTACGGCATAGTTCTGAAATTACCATTTCCCCGTTATCTGCCGTAACATCAATCAGATCGGCAAACAATTTTTTGGCATCATCAAATTCCGGGCTATCGCTCAATTTTTCATCTAGCCAAAAAATATGATGAAGAACATGGTTAAAAATAATTAAATCAAATTTATTATCCACATCCTCTAAATATTCCTGAACCGTTTTACGGATAACCTTAAATCTATCATTCATTCCCATTTTTTCTATCAGGATGAGTAACGATTTATGATCCTCATCGCCATTGCCATCCGTTTCTATATAGGGGTCAATCCCAACCACTTCATCACATAAGCCATCGGCAAGAGCCAACAAAGGCTCAAACCCATTGCCGACGCCTACATAAAGAACGCGTGATGGTTTTTCTGTACGCGGTCCATAAATCCAATCATTGAGGTAACGCCGCCGCTCAAGGTCGACAAAATTTCCTACCCGCTCGGCACGCGCGTGCATGGCTGTAATCAAACTGTCAAAAGAAGTATTTTCCATTAAAATCCCGTTCCTGAAGGCTTGCCCTCAGTGCTTAATTTAAAAAATTTATCCAATAAGGCTATTCTCAACGCTAATCGTTCATAGTTTGATGATTGACGTTCGGCCCAGACATTTTGCGCAATGTTTTTGGGTACCATCTTTATATCGGGAGCAGTGTCATCACACTTTGAAAGATATCGGGAAAAAGGATACACAAAC
>CBFDBQ010000093.1:0-2496 GCA_965603095.1 uncultured Thalassospiraceae bacterium
TTCCTGCCAGAACTGGGATAGTTTGTTGGAGCTGTCAGGCATGTAGGATTTGGGTTGATTATGTGCAAGTTAGTTCCTTATGCTACACAAGTCAAATGAGTGCTTGATCCTGATTTTTAATATCAGTATCAGTCATTTGCTGTCTGGTTTATTCCCCGGTTACGGAAAGGCCGCGGTTGACCGGATTCGTATTCGTTACTACACAGCGTTTTTCTTTTTCGGCTTGCTGTTCGTTATTAACTTTAGCGTGTTCGGTTCCGGGCCGTGGGCTGGTCCATTGCTGGTGTCCCTCTTCTTCGTGCTCATCTTTCCGGTTTTTGCCGAAATTATTGCCATTCGTATTCTTGCCAGAAAAAACCTTTGGGGAAGACCGATCCTGCTTTATGGCGCCGGTAATACCGGGCGCATTGTTGCGGGTGTCCTAAAAAGAGAGATTGACCTTGGCCTTATGCCGGTGGGCTTTGTTGATGATGATCCTGAAACCTGGGGTAAGGAAGTTGAAGGGTATAAGGTGCTCGGCGGCAAGGAGCACGCAATATCGTTAAAGAGCCAGATTCCCGATGTTGCTGTTTGCATACCATCGGCCAGCGCCGAGTTTCTTTCCCAAATTTGCCAGGAACTGCCGTTCAAAAATATTATTATTATTCCGGACCTGTTTGGCATACAGAGCGCATGGATTATGCCGCGTGACCTTGGTGGGATTGTCGGGCTTTCATTGCGAAAAAACCTGCTACTCAGGTCCAACATCATCATAAAAAGGGTTATGGATTATATTATCGGAATTCCGGCATTTATTGTTGCCATGACCGTCATGGGGTTGGCCATGGCAGCGGTTAAACTGGCAAATCCGGGGCCGGCATTATTTATTCAACAAAGAACCGGCAAAAACGGCGTCCTGATAAACGTCTATAAAATCAGAACCATGGTTATGAATGCCGAGGCACGCCTGGAACAGCATCTTGATGAAAACCCGGATGCCCGCGCACACTGGCAGGCGCATTTCAAATTACAGAAAGACCCCCGCGTCATTCCCGTAATTGGGCATTTTCTCCGCCGTTACAGCATTGATGAACTGCCGCAACTGTGGAACGTTATCCGCGGCGATATGAGCCTGATCGGCCCGCGACCGTTTCCTGAATATCATTTGCAGGAATTCAGTTCCGATTTTCTAGCGCTTCGTAGAAGCGTCCTGCCGGGCGTAAGCGGTTTATGGCAGGTTACGGCGCGCAGCAACGGCAATATTGACGTTCAGGAAACCCTGGATAGTTACTATATTCGCAACTGGTCACTGTGGCTGGATATACACATCCTGATGATGACGCTATGGAGTGTTTTGCGCGCCCGTGGTGCCCACTAGTACGGCTATGGCGTATGTGGCTGCTTCATTACGCCATCAATAAACCCGCTAAACTTTTTCCTGAAGATTTCCTCTGAAAAGCGTTCGGCGTTTTTTCTTGAAGTTTTGGGGTTGAAACGCCCCTTCTCGCTTTCAAAACGTATAACCGCATCGGAAATTGCTGCGGCTGTTTGCTCATTAAAAAACATACCCGTGGCTTGCTCATCGGGATGGTCAATAACGGTTTCACAAACACCGCCCACACCATAGGCAATAACCGGCGTGCCGCAGGCCTGGGCCTCTATGGGGATAATGCCGCAATCCTCCAGGGCTGGAAAAACAAAGGCCTGACAGCGTTGAAGATGGTCTTTCAAAACGGCAAAGGGCTGGTAACCCATGATCATGATATTGGGCGCACCCTTCGCACGTTCGCGCAAATCGCCAAGCTTCGGCCCATCACCAATGACCACCAATTTTTTTTCCGGCATGGATATAAATGCGTCAACCACAAGGTCAATGCGTTTGTAGGCCACCAGCCGTGATGCGGCCAGATAAAAGGGTTCTTTTTCGGTTCCAATGGTGAAGCCGTCTACGTTGACCGGAGGAAAAATAACCGCTGCTTGCCGCTGGTAATATTTTTCAATGCGCTGGGCAACGAAATTGGTATTTGATATGAAATGGTCAACCCTGTTTGCCGTTCTCTGGTCCCATTTGCGCAGCCTTTCCAGAATGTACGACGCAATCCATTGTTTAAGCCCGGACTGCATGCCATTGCCCGCAAGGTATTGTTCGCGCATATCCCACGCGTAGCGCGCCGGTGAATGGCAATAGCAAACATGGGTTTGGTGGGATCCGGTTTTTACGCCCTTGGCAACGGCGTGCGAGCTTGAAATTACAAGGTCATAGCTGCTGACGTCCAGGCTTTCAATTGCCATCGGCCACAACGGCAGGTAATGACGGAAATATTTTCGGGCAAAGGGAAGTTTCTGGATAAACGTTGTGCATACGGTCTTGCCCTGAAGGAAGCCGCGCATTTCAGCGGGCACGAAATCAACCAATGAAAAAATGTCGGCCTCGGGATAGCATTTCACCATTTGCTCAAGCACCCGTTCCGCTCCGGCATAGACCTCCAGGAAATCGCTGACGATGGCTACGCGCAT
>CBFDBQ010000094.1:0-2448 GCA_965603095.1 uncultured Thalassospiraceae bacterium
AGTAGTAGTTTCATCATTGGGAGATTGAATATGGATTTGGGGATTTCAGGAAAATGGGCGATTGTCTGTGCAAGTTCAAAAGGTCTCGGTCGAGGTTGCGCTGATGCGTTGGCAGCAGAAGGGGTTAATCTGGTGATGAATGCTCGCACCGGAGGTCCATTGGAAATTGCCGCACAAGAAATCAGGGATGAATCAGGTGTAGAGGTGAAGACGGTATGTTGTGACATCACTAGGCCGGAAGGTCAGGCTGAAGTTTTGGCTGCCTGTCCCAACCCGGATATTCTGGTGAATAATGCCGGTGGACCACCAGCTGGAATGTGGCAAGACTGGGAACGGGATGATTTTATCAAAGCCCTCGATGCCAATATGTTAACTCCGATAGCTTTGATGAAGGCGGTGTTACCAGCAATGATGGAAAGGGGCTGGGGCAGAGTAGTGAATATTACTTCCCAGTCGGTACGAGCCCCGATAGGAGTCCTCGGACTATCTAACACAGCGCGAACAGGTTTGACCGGGTATGTGGCGGGCACATCGCGTCAGGTAGCTGCCAGTGGTGTAACCATTAATAATTTATTACCGGGAATACATGCGACCGACCGGGCGATTTCTCTGGATAGCATGGTAGTTAAGGCAGAGGGGATAACCATGGAGGATGCGCAGGCACGGAGGGCTGCAACCATACCTGCGGGACGCTACGGTCTTGCTGAAGAATTCGGAGCCGCCTGTGCATTTTTATGCTCCCATCAGGCAGGGTATATCGTTGGCCAAAACCTGTTATTAGATGGCGGCAGTACCAATCTCACCATGTAAGTTAGATGCTTACATAGCAACTATTTTGAAGCCAGTCCCACGGACCAAAACACGCTAAATTCTGCACCATTACTTACAACAGATACCCTTTCTTTATGATAGTTTTGGTGCTAACCTTGCCGAGAAATAGGGGACGATAGTGAATTTTACTGATAAATTAAAACGTCGTAACGTTTTCAAGGTAGCCATTTCTTATTTGGTTATTGGCTGGTTATTGGTTAGCGTGGCCGATACGCTCCAACCTATGATGAACTTACCGGAATGGACGGGACCGCTAGTTCTTTATATTCTAATTATAGGCTTCCCTATTGCCGTTCTACTTACCTGGGCACTCGAGTTGACCCCTGATGGTGTTATAAAAACCAATGGCGATAATATTAGCGCTTACGGCTTGATGTTGCTTGTCACTGTCATTTTAGCAGTTCTTTCTTGGTATTATTTTGGCGAAAACAATGAGCCAAATATTGGCGAGGTTAAGGTGGTGCAACCCACGACCATGGCGCCAGCGCTTCCGGTAGCAGAGGATAAATCAATCGCCGTGTTGCCTTTTGTGGATATGAGTGCGGCTGGTGACCAAGAATATTTAGGCGACGGTATCTCTGAAGAGATATTAAATGTTTTGGTTCATAGCAATGAGTTGCGGGTTGTGGGGCGAACTTCTAGCTTTCAGTTTAAAGGACAGAACCAAGATTTGCGTGCCATAGGTGAGGCCTTAGGAGTCGCTTATATATTAGAAGGAAGTGTGCGCACTGCTGGTAATCGGGTGCGAGTGACCGCACAGTTGATTAAAGCGTCCGATGCTTTTCACCTTTGGTCAGAAACTTATGATCGCACACTCGATGACGTATTCGCCCTACAAGATGATATAGCCGCTGCGATTTCTGCAGCACTGGAGACATCATTAAATATTGGCGCCGCAGAGCTAGCCGCAAACCGCAGCGAAAACCCCCACGCCAACGAATTTTACTTATCTGGCTTGTCCGCACTAAAAGCGCGGGGCGATAATGTAGCTTATGCGGCATTGTTGTTTCGCGCCGCTATTGACTTAGACCCAAATTTTGCAGCCGCCTGGTCATCGCTGGGCTTTGCTTATATGCAACTGGATGGCCCTGAAAGTGTGGAAACGCCTGCTTTTATTGAGCATCGCCTTAAGCGCATTGATGATGCTGTTGAGAAAGCTTTGACCTTAAACCCGCGTGATGCAACAGCCCATCATTTGAAGGCAAATCTATATCGTAGAAATGATCAATGGCTGGCAGCAGAAGCTGAATATGAATTGGCGCTGAGTTTTGCACCACAATCGGCTGCGGTATTAGAAGATTATACCGAGTTTTTAGAACATACAGGGCGTTATAGGGAGGCCGTTGTCGCAGCCAAGAAAGGCTATGAATTGGACCCTTTGGCACCTTTGTATATTGCCAATTATGCATCGGCTTTAGAACAAGCAGGCCAGCGTGATTTAGCGCACACCTATTACCAACAACTCTTTCAGCCCGGCAGAGGTTTTGGCACCGGATTTTATTCTATAACTCTTATGGATTTTGAAGATGGAAATTTTGATGCTGTGTTAGCACGAATTTCAGACCCGACATCGAGACAGTATCATAAACTTGACGAATGGCGGAAAATGGTTTCTTT
>CBFDBQ010000095.1:0-2119 GCA_965603095.1 uncultured Thalassospiraceae bacterium
GAGGAAATGGTGCCGGCTGCAGGAGTCGAACCCGCGACCCCCTGATTACAAATCAGGTGCTCTACCAACTGAGCTAAGCCGGCCCATAAAAGTCAGGGCAATTATAGAGGCAATCATATACCTGTGCTTTTCTGCCAGCGCAAGGCCGACTAAGCTTATCTGGCCGCATCTAATCAGATGGCTGTGTCCACGGCGATAGCCGGGGTATCCAGCGGGGCACATTGTTTTTATATTCGCGGTAATCGTCGCCAAATCTTTTTTCTAGGCCTTTTTCTTCAGATAGGGGGAAATAGAAATTGTTGGCTATAAAAAATACCGCCATCCAACCAATCAATTGCCATGATGCAAAAAATAATGCTTCCGCCACCAGCAATACTAAAACCGAAGTTATCATCGGGTTTCTAACGTAACGGTACGGCCCCATTACCACCAATTTTTGTGGTGGCGCCCATGGTGCGGGGGTGCCACGGCCAATACGGCGGAAAAGAGACATTGTCCATCCGGCCATAGACCCGCCCGCCAACAACAAAACCACAGCAACCCAAAAACGGGGCTGGTCAATTTGGGCCATGTCCCAACCATGTATCCATAAAAGGGCCGCAGGCACATAAACCAGCACGGTTCCGGGCAAGATTATTACGGTTTTTATAAGTTGCCATGTCATAAAGGTATTTCACTCCATGTATTACTTATTCGGCCCGGTTGCTTTCAGAAAATGAATAGAGCGCCACTGCCGCGGCATTGGAAAGGTTTAGGCTTTCAACACTGCCTAAAATTGGGATTTTAACCAAACGGTCACAGGTTTCTGCGACCAAACGCCTAAGGCCCGAACCTTCGGCACCTAATACTAGCGCAATCCGGCCCTTCATTACTTTTCTGTCTAAAACCTCATCTGCGCTACCATCTAGGCCAATGGCCCAAAATTCGCTCTTTTTTAAATCATCAATGGCACGCGAAATGTTGGTGACCCGCACCAATGGCAATCTTTCGGCGGCACCCGATGCGGCCTTGGCCATGGTCGCGGTCATTTCCGGTGCGTTGCGGTCTTGTACCACCAAGCCCATGGCACCAAATGCCGCGGCTGATCGCATAACCGCGCCTATGTTGCGCGGATCGGTGGCCTGATCCAAAATTACAATGCAGGCGCTTTCTTGGGATTGAGCCAAATCTATCAGGTCTTCTAATTCTGGCTGTTCTAGGTTTGCCACCTGTACCGCCAACCCTTGGTGCACCGCACCCCAGCCAAAAATATCGTCCAGTGCGGCGCGGTCTTTTTGTTCTGGGCCGGGCCGGGTGATGTCAGCCTCGGCTACGGCATTTTTAATTTCAACCATCAGCCCGTCATCTACGCTTTGTTTGGAAACCACAATACGCAAAACCTTGCGTTCTGGGTTGGCGATGGCGGCTAGGCCCGCATGGTGGCCAAAAATCCAGTTTTGGTGTGCTCCGCCACTGCTTTTGCCAGTTTCGTTGCCTTCAACCATTGCCTTGTGTGGCACCCGTTGCATTAGTTTTTTTCTGCTTTTGCGGCTCATTTTGCCTTCTCCATTTGAGGCGTTTTTGGGGATAACATTACCCTAATATGGTACCTGTTTCCGGGACCGTTGCCATAAACCATAAAAAGGCCATATGTCCAAGGCTTTTAACGCTTTTCTCGGTTGACAATAACTGTCAAATGCTCATAGTTCGCACCGTTCACGCTGCTATTTTGTGATTTTAATAAAGTTTATGAATAGCAGTGCGTTTTCCCGACTTAATATGAGGAGGGGTGCCCGAGTGGCTAAAGGGGGCGGGCTGTAAACCCGCTGGCTCACGCCTACGTTGGTTCGAATCCATCCCCCTCCACCATCTACGGGTCGGTGAAAGTCGCAAACGAACAAGAGATGAGATCGCGCGCGGGTGTAGCTCAATGGTAGAGCAGAAGGTTTCCAACCTTACGACGAGAGTTCGATTCTCTTCACCCGCTCCATCTACCTTGAGGTTTCAAGGGAGCATACTTAAAGAGTAAAACCGTTTTTTTTGTTTAGCCTGGTTAAATAACCGAATTGTTAAGGAATTAGAGGCATGTCCAAGGAAAAGTTTGAGCGTACTAAACCGCACTGTAACATCGGCACCGTTG
>CBFDBQ010000096.1:0-2042 GCA_965603095.1 uncultured Thalassospiraceae bacterium
TAAAGCCCCATCTTGGAGGCGCGCGCGGTTAGAAAAATACCGCTGGGGGTGTTAGCTGGTAATTCAGTTATTTTTTTCAATGTTTCAGTATCGTAAACCTCAACCACGTTGCGGTCACGAACCGATACCCAAACCTGTTCACCCCGGGGAGTGAATTCCATGTGCAATATGGCCCTGCCCGGTTTAAATGTTTTAATAATGCTCATGGAATCAACATCGATTACCTGCAAAACATCATTTAATGGGTGGGCAAAATTAACCCATATCTGCCTGCCATCTGGGCGGGCCATGGCAAATACCGGCTGGCCATGAACTGGAATGCGGGCAACCTCTTTCCAACTGCTGGCGCTTACCACCAAAACCTCGTGCCGGCCAACGGCGGGCAAGAAAAGATTTCCCCCGGCTTGAGCCCATCCTTCGAGATGGGGCATTTTATAAACCGGTAATGGCTCTTCGCCTCTACCGTACCCATCCAAAATTCTTTTTATGCCGTTTTCTGGGTGCCATAAATCGAGCATGGCAAGGCCATCTTCACCAAACAACCCAGCTATATAATATCTGGCATCGGGGGTAATTAGGCCGTCATAGGGCTGTAAGCCGATATCTTTAAATTTTGTAATTACCGGCGTATTGGATTTGGAAAAATCTGCAATCCACGTTTCACCGGCATCATAAAGTGAAAATATAAATTTGTTTCCCGGTGCATCAACTAAACCAACGGTTTTTGAAAGCAAGTCGTTGTCATATTTAGCCGGAATATCAGCAACCATTTCTAGAGTTTGGGAATTAAACACCCGCACCCCACCGGGCTCATAATTTGAAACAGCAACCAATTTACCGTCTTGTGAAATTGCCCCACCAATGGCATTGCCGCCCTGCACCACGCGCTTAACTATTTTTCCAGTCAGAACATCAACCTTGGTCAACCCGCCATCACGGCCAAACACAAAGCCATAACGTTGATCACGCGAAAAAACCACAGATGCATGGCTAAGGTCACCCAGCCCTTCAATCCTAAATAGTTTAGTTCGGTTGGTGGTTTCAATTATTTGGATGGAGCCGCTGGCGCGTTCAATTATAATGCCCAAATCACCACTACCGCGCATATCGGCAAACGAGCCTGAAGACGCAAGTAATACAATCGCAAAAACAAAAGTTCGAATAAGGTATTTAATTATCATCTATCCCGCCTTCTTTCATACGCTGGACTAGCCATTTGACCTCAAGTTCGGTTATTTCAACATTCCATGGTGGCATTGGTGTGCCGGGAACACCTTCTAGTATTACTTCAGCTAAAAATTCACTGTCCTTGCCTTTTAGGTCTTGTGGTAAAAGCGCAGGGCCCAATCCACCTTTAAGCGTAAGCCCGTGACACGAACCGCAATCTTGTACAAGTAAATGGATTAGTTCGCGCTGGCGTTTTGGTTCAGGCTTTAGTTCTGCGCTGTTGGCTGAATAGCCAACGGACAACACAAACAAAACCAAACTTACGCCCAATAATATACTGGTTAATAGACTAGGCGCTGGCAACTGCCTGGATATCTTCATCATCGTCGCTACCTCCAAGGGATATCATCTCCGATCCTATGATATCTGCCAAGCCTGCAACCTCTCCGATGATAATTAATACCGGGCTTTTCAACTTTTCGGTGTTTAATTTTTCCACCAATGTCGCAAGGGTTGCTCTGCATGTTTGTTGCTCTGACGTTGTTGCCTTAGACACAGCAATAACAGGGGTATGGCAATCAAGCCCAGCATGCATTAATTGAGCAGTAATTTCACCAACATTGGCAAGGCCCATATAAACCACCAGTGTAGTATTGGGGTCGGCAAGGCTTTTCCAGTTCATATCAAGTGGGATATTAGACCTGCAGTGCCCGGTAACAAAACGCACCCCATTTGCCATACCGCGGTGGGTCAACGGCACCCCAATAGATGCAGCAGCACCAGCGGCAGCAGTTATTCCGGGAATAACCTCAAATGGAATTTTAGCGCGGACTAGTTCAATAGCTTCTTCGCTACCACGGCCAAACACGTATGGA
>CBFDBQ010000097.1:0-1820 GCA_965603095.1 uncultured Thalassospiraceae bacterium
TTAAAAACTGTCATTTCATGTCCATACCACAACATATCAATTCTTGATGTGCCTGTTGGAATCAAGTTTAATTCTTCACACCATTCAATTACTTTTTTCGTATCCTGCACGCTGGTTATCTGGCCTGCTATGATAATATCATGAAGCGTGTTGGCCCACGCCATCCACCGTGGATTTGTTGCCATATCTTTATAAATAAAAATTCCACCGGGCTTAACCTTGGTGCAAGCAGCGGCAATTGCCTTGCGTCGGTATTTAGGGTCAATATGGTGAACCACATCTATCATTGAAACCACATCAAATATTCCATCCGGCCACGGTTCATCAACTGATTTAAGTTGAAATTCAATAAAATCACTATTTGAGTGGTTTTTTTTCATAGCTTGCGCAGAAGCAATGGCTGGCGGCGAACTATCAAAACCAATGCCTTTTATAGATTTTTTTTCAGCAGCCAATAGGCCAAGAAATAAACCCCCGCCACAACCAATATCCAGCACGCTTGATCCTTCGGGCACCTGATCAATCAATTCACCGAAAGGGCATATATATGGCCTTAAAACCTGCATGGCCCTGAACACAAGACTTCCTTGTTGATATAGGGTTTTTGCTACTTGGTGTATTTCGCTAGGAGTTTTTGTTCGCATGGTTTTCATCCCTATAACGCAAGCACAAATATGGCAATGCCAACTATACCAACCATGACGCTTGCGGTGTCGCGCAGTGTAAATACGATGGGGTCATGATGCATATCACCACGAATAGTTGTTATCCATATTCGTGCCGTCCAATACATCATAAGTGGGCAAAAAAGCCACATTAATGCAGGGCTACCATAAAGGTAAGCAGCGGTATGGCTGTTTATATAAAACGCCAGCACCACAACAGATGTAATACCACTGCCAATACCCGCCAAGGAAAGAGTGCGAAGACTAGAGATGTGATAACCCCTGCCTGATGCAGAAAGACCACCAGATTTTTTTACATCAAGCAATTCGGCGTATCGTTTGATTATTGCAAGATTGAGAAAAAGAAACATTGAAAACGAAAACAACCAGAAAGAAATATCAATCCCAATGGCCATACCACCAGCGATTATTCTGATGGAATAAAGAAAAGCCAATATTACTATGTCTGCAACGGCGATAGCCTTAAAATATAAAGAATAAAGAACAGAAATAACCCCGTAAACAACTAGCGTTATAATAAATTCAACTGGCAATAATAACGATGCAGAAAATGAAAGCACAATCCCCATGGGCACTATCGCCAAGCCAAGCAATAGTGGCAACTTTCCAGACGCAAAGGAGCGGTTCTTTTTGTAATTATGAAATCTATCAGAGGAAAGATCAAGAAGGTCATTTAGAACGTAAAGCGATGATGCTAGTATGCTAAAAACTACAAACGCCAATATATTATAACCAAGAATTTCTAATTCTAAAAATCTATGCGATGCAATTAATGGCAGGAAAATTAATAAGTTCTTTACCCACTGATGTGGCCGTAATGCCAGAACCGTGTTTTTTGCTATGGATAACGCACTGTAGTCTTCGGGGAAGTGGGCATCGATTTTAGCTGCTTTGGAAATTGTTTCTAGGCTAAGCCCGGGTGAATTGTTCACCACTATGGCGCGCCTGGCATGATTCCACACCTTCATATCCGGTGCCGCATTTCCCGCATAATCAAAACCGCCTTCGCCAAATTTTTTTACCAAGGCATCAGCCTTGCGCCTGCCGGAAAGATTAACCGCACCATCGCTGGCCATTACTTCATCAAATATTCCTATTTTTTTTGCTACTTTGTCAGCAATGTTTATATCGGCC
>CBFDBQ010000098.1:0-1691 GCA_965603095.1 uncultured Thalassospiraceae bacterium
AATTTTGTTCACAGAAAAATGCAAAATTAGTTGCCGATCTGTACTTTAAAATTCTATCTACTGAATAAAGCAATGGGAAATGTATAAATGAAGGTTCTTGGAATACGTCATGGCCACGATTCGGCCGCATGTCTTGTCATCGATGGAGACATTATAGCAGATATTGCCGAAGAACGGTTAACGCGAAAAAAGAATGATGGCTCATTCCCCGTCAATGCAATTGAAAAGTGTCTTGAAATCGGCGGAATATCATCATCAGAATTGGACATTATTGCTGTGCCGACCAGTGATATGGGAAACGATTTTGCCATGTTTTTTCATGACATTATGAGCAAACGAATAGAATGGGTTTCAAGTGAGCAATATAAAGGCGATACGCAACAAATATCGCTCAAGGGCGCCATAAAGAACCTTATCTTCAAGGGCGACACACCTGCTCCTCAAAATGTTCTGGCTAGATACTTGCCACGCTTTACGCTTTCGGGGGCGTGCCGGATTGTCAAAATGTCGCATCATTTTGCCCACGCGGCATCGGCTTATTATACATCCGGCCTAAAAAGGGACGATAAATCACTTGTTGCTGTTCTCGATGGCCGGGGTGATAACCTTTCTGCATCGCTTTGGCGCGGCGAGGGTGGACGGCTGACGAATTTGTGCAGCCACGGACAAGAGGCATCGCTAGGCTGGTTTTATGCTGCGGCTACAGAGGCATTGGGTTGGCGTCACGGAAGTGATGAATGGAAGGTAATGGGGCTTGCGCCTTATGGATCACCCAAGCCAGGGTTGTTTGCGGGCATGCACCCGGTCTTTGAGGATGGAAGATTGAAGGAGCCCTCCCAGCCGTTACCCGGACCATGGAACAAACCATTATCATCTACCGGCTTCAGACAACTTTGCAAAATGTTTAGAAAACGTGTCAAAAGAAGATTTTGCCGCCGAAACACAGAGAATAAGTGAAGAACAGGCGTGCAACTTTATCTATCCTTGGATGGAGAAGGAAGGAACGCGGAACCTATGCTGCTCTGGAGGGTTTTTCATGAATGTCAAACTTAACGGGCTGATGTGGAAGTCGGGTAAAATTGACCAGCATTGGGTGTATCCCAACCCGGGCGATTCCGGTTTGGCCGCGGGCGCAGCTTTGGCTGCTTATCATGATACCACAGAAGTTAGAAAATTTGATAAGTTGGAGAGCCTTTACGGAGGACCCCAGTTCAGCAATGAAGAGATTGAGCGCGCCCTGCAATCGCGCAAGCTTAAGTACACACGCGAGCCCTCAATTGAGGTATCTGTGGCAAAGTTGCTCGCAGATGACAAGATTGTTGGGTGGTTTCAGGGCCGCATGGAGACAGGCCCACGCGCACTTGGCGCAAGATCAATACTAATGAGTCCGCTTCGGGCCGAAAACAAGGATATAATCAACGAAAGCGTTAAGTACCGCGAAAAGTTTAGGCCGTTTTGCCCTTCTATGACCGCTGAATCCCAAAGTATTTATATGGAAGATCCTCGTGATGAGCCGTTTATGATGGCCGCCTTCAACGTTACAGACAACAAGATGGATGCTATACCCGCAGTTGTTCATGTAGATGGAACATTGAGGCCCCAGACCGTAGCCCAGCACGTTAACCCAAGATATTACCGCTTGATTGAAGCGTTTGGGAAAATTTCAGGCGAGAGCATCATCCTCAACACCT
>CBFDBQ010000099.1:0-1561 GCA_965603095.1 uncultured Thalassospiraceae bacterium
GTTAGCAAAATCCTATATAATGGGATACGCACACTTTATTGATAAGGCTTTTAAGTTTTATACCTACGCTCCCTTGCGTATCATAGCAGTTGGCGCATGGCTTACTGGAATGTGGGCATTATGGGGCAGGCGGGATAACCCAGTTATTGGTATGCTTTTATTGACTATGGTTGGTGTTTTGTTGTCAGCACCGATAATTGTTTATGATGGTGGCTACCGGGTCTTTGCTCCGGCAACGGCATTGATGGCGGTGGTGGCGGGAATAGGGGCGGAAGCGCTTTATAAAATTGTTTCTACAAAAAATTTAAAAATTCTTGTGGAAATAAATTCATTTACCGCAGCACGCCCACCTATGGACGCATCATTATTTTCAATAGCATTTATCGCGGTCATTATTTTTTCACCATTTTTGGGAAGCAACGACAACAAATCAGAAAGTTTGGCTGGGTTGTGTAAAAATGATGAAATAGCGCTTAAAACTGATTACAGCAAAACCGCATCCATAAACCTTACCGATAATGGCGAGTGGCGGCTTTACCCGCTTTCAATTCCGGTAAACAGGTTCAGGCGCGATATGGAAAAATGGATGCCGCATATTGATATGTTCAAATCCTTACCTTCTAATACAGCAATAATGGCAACAAGAAATAATGAGGTTGGGGCTTCCTTTGCCCTGCTGTTAGGAAATGTTATGACCCCCGAAAACCGCAACGATATTGCGTGCGTAAAGAAAAATAACGATTTTCCCTCGCATTTCCTTATTCAAGCAACAAAATAAAAAATGAAAAAATCCGAAACACTCACATCATTAGATGACGCAAGAAAAATATGGCAAGACAAGCCAGTTTTGCGCAAAATCTATCATGACTATTACAAAAAAATTGTTGAGGCCTGCAAACCTGGGCAAACACTTGAAATAGGTGGTGGGTCAGGAAACCTTAAAGGGTTTCTTGAAAACGTAATTTCCACAGACATCCAAGCCGTACCATGGTTGGATGTGGCCGCCGATGCTCAATCACTGCCATTTTTAGATGGAAGTTTTGACAACATCGTCATGTTGGATGTTTTGCATCATATCGAAAGGCCCGCGAGATTTTTTGATGAAGCAAAAAGGGTTCTTCGACCGGGTGGACGTATAGTCATGGTTGAGCCAATGATTACGCCAATAAGTTGGGTTTTTTATAACTTTTTCCATCAAGAGCCCGTTGATATGTCCGTTAACCCTCTGGAGGATAGGCCCCTATCTCCCAATCGCCACCCGTTTGATGCCAATCAGGCAATACCTACGCTTTTATTTTCCGGTAAAAACAATGAATTCAAATCGCGTTACCCAGATTTTATAAACAAAAAGATTGTACCGATGTCTCTTTTTGCTTACCCGCTTTCGGGTGGCTTCAAGCCATGGAGCCTTTTGCCAACCTCATTGGTTGCGATTACATTAAAAATTGAAAATTTTCTAATGCCTTTATTGGGTAAATTAATGGCATTTAGGATATTTATTTGTATAGAGATAGCAAGCAAGGAATGCTAATTGTTAAAAAATAAAAATATTAAAATCGCA